>NZ_RAQK01000001.1:0-646788 GCF_003610455.1 Sulfitobacter guttiformis
GGCACCCATTCAATGCGACGCACAAAGGTCACCCAGATCTATAAGAAGACGGGCAACCTGCGTGCCGTTCAGCTTCTGCTGGGTCACACCAAGATAGACAGAACTGTGCGATATCTTGGCGTTGAACTTGAAGACGCTTTAGCAATCGCGGAAGCTACTGTGATTTAATCTAAATGGGCCCACCGGCAAGGACGGTCCTTAATGGACCTTCGTGCTGGTTTTTAAAGCAACGGTGCGGCGTCCCCAAAGCTGCCATTCTTTACAAAATTCATTTCCGCTATGCGCTGCGCATTGGCGGAGCATCTGCCTTCTCAAGTTCTCATCTATAGATCAGTTAGACAGATGCGTCACCGCACTCCCCAGAACCTTCAATCCCGCTATAAGATCAGCTTCCTTAGTGTCCTCATCAAAGGCATGGCTAATACCGCCGATTGATGGAACGAACAGCATGGCAACCGGCATCAAACGCGCAACGTTGGTCGCGTCATGTAGGGCGCCTGATGGAAGTGTGCGCCATTTCTCTGGCGCTACCGCCTTAGCTCCAGCTTCGAGTGCAAGACGCAAATTTGCATCCATAGTCTGTGGCTCAAGCCAAAGAAGTGCACCGAATTCAACACTCATGCCTGTTTTGTCTGATACCCCATTCGCAGTGGTGCGGATAACTTGCTCCATTTCCGCCAACCTGTCGGCATCAGCATCACGCCATTGCATTGAGAATGTAACGCTGCCGGGCACAATAGAAGAGGCATTTGGGTGCAGAGCAACGTGCCCGATCGTCCAGACCGTGTGCGGCGTGACAATGTCCGCTAAACGATCATTGATTTCCACATTGAATGCCGACAGGGCCTGAAACGCATCTTTTCGCAAATGCATCGGCGTCGTGCCAGCGTGGTTTTGCTGTCCTTTGAATGTGATGCGCATATCGCGAATACCAACGATGTCGCTGACGACACCGATTTGATCACCTGAACTGTCGAGTGACGGCCCCTGCTCAATATGCATCTCGATGTAGCTTTTGAATTGCTCCGGATCGACAAAGCCACTTGCGTATTCGGCCATTCTTGCGCGTGCTTCGGCAAAAGTGACGCCATCGTGATCTGTCATTAAATCTGCGGCCTGTAGTTCCGTCTGCCCAGACCATACCGCACTGCCAGTGGTCACGCCAAAACGGCCTTCTTCGTCTTGAAAACTAACGACAGATACCGCTGGCCCTCCTGCTTCATGGGCCGCCCTGGCCACTTCCAGCCCTGCGATGACACCCAAAGACCCATCCAGCCACCCGCCTTCAGGCTGGCTGTCGGTGTGGGAACCAAGGAGAATGGAAGGCCCCTCAGCGAGACCGAAAAGGTTCCCTACCGGATCAAAGTGAACACGTAGACCAGCGTCCGACATACGCCCTGCCAGCCATTTTCTTGCAGCAATGTCAGCATCTGAATAAGCGGGCCTGATCACACCCTTGCCAATGCCCGAGGCCCCAATTTTTCGTAACTCATGCAAATCGCACAAAAAACGTTCTGGATCAATTTTCACAGCATTTCCTTTTGGTAGCCATCAGTATTTCTCCTGACATTTGGCTTTTCTCAAACCCAGTCTGATCAAAACTACGAACTTGCGAGTATGCAAAGATTTCAACGCTCTACGTATTTCTTAACTTCGACTGGGGTGTGGGTCTAATTGTTTTGTCAGTCGTAAAAGCCACGGAAGTGAGATGTCTGGATGCGGCTCAGTATCATGAGTTTTGTGCGTTTCCAAAGTAAAGTTTCGGCTTTCCCGAAAACCGCGTCCAACTTTTTCAGGGTTTTACAGAGATGATTGGCTTTGTTGCACAAATCGGCTTGATCTGGGATTCACCTCATGAATCCAGCGTGATAGCTGGCGGTCATGAGCAGCTGCACACCGACGACATACAAGACGCAAAACTGGAAAGCGTATAGTCTTTCCTTGAAACAACGCGGATCACTGTCGATCTGGTTTGATTCTGCGATGACATTGGAGGCTGCGCCTTCCGGTCGACGAGGACGCCAGCAAGCCTATAGCGATGCGGCGATACAAGCCTGCCTGACCCTCAAAGTGGTGTTCGGTCTGCCCTTGCGGCAAACGACTGGCTTTGTGGCAAGTCTGCTGGAACTTGTAGTGCTGGACTGGTCAGTGCCGGACTTCAGCACCTTGTGTCGGCGACAAAAAACTCTATCGGTCGCCATCCCGTACAAAGGTTCGGCAAGGTCATTGCACCTTCTGATAGACAATACCGGCATCAAGGCGGAGGGAGAAGCCGAATGGACCGCGCGCAAACACGGTGGACCCAAACGACGGCTATGGCGCAAGATACATAGCGGGATCGACAAGCAAACACTGAAAATACGGGCAATCGAGGTCACAAGAAGCAGCATCGGGGATGCGCCCATTCTGCCAGACCTGCTCAACCAAATCCCACCATGCCAGGAGCTCGGCGGCGTCACGGCTGACGGGGCTTACGACACCCGCAAATGCCATGATGCGATTGCTGCCCGAAACGTACATGCCGTCATACCGCCCCGCAAGAATGCGAAGTTATGGAAGCCCGATACACCCAGGGCGAGAGCACGCAATGAAGCCGTGCGCTCCTCAAAGTATCTGGGCCGCGCATTGTGGCGACAATTGACTGGATATCACCGTCGGGGCCGCGTCAAAACCAAGATGCATTGTGTGAAGCTACTCGGTCAGCGCCTCGCAGCGCGCGACTTCGATCGGCAGGTTGCGGAGATCCAAAACCGTGCCGCGATCCTGAATGGCTTCACAGCGCTTGGCATACCGCGTACCGTAGCCATAGGCTAAATCCGTCTTGAGTAAGGGGAAAATCGACTTCAGGCCGATTTATGTAACAAAGCCTCGTCAGGGTACTACGGCATTGCCCATGGTGCGGTGCTGTTGGGGCGCGACCCGCTCGAACGGTGGTTACAGTGATCCTCGCTTAGCCGTTTGCCCGTCCGCACCTGCCAGCACCCAGATCATCGCTTGCGGGTGACCGCCGCATGGCATCTGCGATACCGCCCCATGCCCATCTGTATCATTTGAACAGATCAGGTCCGCACTGATGCGAAAAGATACCTATTTTCAATAACTTGGCCTCTTGCTATCCGATAACAGGAACCAAGATGGCACGGCTTCGGTTGTATTTGTGCTGCTGTCTGGCGACAAAAGTGAAGTCATATGACCCACGGCCGCCAGACAGCGAAAGCACTATGAAGGACTTCAACTATGAAACTCGTTAAAACAGGTCTGATCACCGCCCTTTTGTTTTCCACCGCCATCCCGGTTTTCGCCCAGTCCACTGACGCGATCGCCGCGACAGATCTCAACGTCCGCTCGGGCCCCGGTCCGCAGTACAGCGTTGTCGGTCTGATCCCCGGCGGGGAAGTCGCGATGGTTCAGGGCTGTCTTGATACCGCATCCTGGTGTCAGGTGACATTCGGCGAGACTTCGGGCTGGGCCAGCTCCGACTATCTCGCGGTGAATGTCGAAGAGCAGGCCATCGCGCTGACAACACGTCCAGCCGAAATCACTGTAAACTCGGTCACCTACGAGGATCTCGAGGGCACAGAGGACAACCAGCGAGAAGGTCTTGCCGTGGGTGCGACCTTGGGTGTGCTGGCGGGTGTCGCTGTGGGTGGTCCGATCGGTGGGATCGTAGCAGGGGGCATCCTGGGCGGTGCTGCAGGTTCAGCCGTCGCGGCACCCGATGAAAAAACCGTCACCTATATTACCTCCAACCCGGTAGAAACCGTGTACCTCGACGGTGAAGTGGTAGTGGGTGCCGGCGTGCCAAGCACTGTCCCGACATTTGAGCTTCCGCAGGCAGAGTATCGCTATGTCAACATCAACGGTCAGACGGTGATCGTGGATGCCGAGACAAATGCGATCGTGCGTGTCATCCGCTAAACGCTTTTTGATATGACGTTTGCAGGCCCAGAGACGATTGTTCTGGGCCTGCGATTATCCTCCGGCGAATTATAAACTGTCGTCAATCTCTCTGCCATGGTTACGTTCGATGCAGCGATTTGACTGGCCGATGGTAGCGTCCGTCAAGCTGGTGTAAATTTGTCTGTCGTCAGGGTTTTTGGGACCAATGGCGCCTAAACTAAGAGAGAGTTTGGCTCATCTTGTTGGTTGATTATGCGGCGTGCTGGCGGTGATGCAAGCGTCGCGCTTTGAGTGTCTTTCGTTTGATCCTTTCCCTTTGTTTTAGAATGGCTTTGTCACGGCCGAAGTAGACGTCGGCAGGTTTGACGTTGTTGATGCTCTCGCCCCTCTCGGTGATGCAAGCATCACCTGCCGGTCAATAGGATACCGCTGATGATTGTAGTGGTCGACGAAGGCTTCGATCTGAGCTTCAAGATCACCGGGCAGGAAGTAGTTTTCCAGCAAGATGCGGTTCTTCAATGTCTGATGCCAGCGCTCGATCTTGCCTTGGGTTTGCGGATGATATGGCGCACCGCGCGAGTGCTTCATGCCTTTGTCCTGCAACCATTCGGCCAACTCGCCAGAGACATAGCTGGATCCGTTGTCGCTCAGCAGTCGTGGTTTGTGGAGCACATGAATCTGATCACAGCCGGACGCCTGAAGGGCCAGATCCAGCGTGTCAGTTACGTCTTGGGTCCTTATGTTTTTGCAGAGTTTCCACGAGATGATGTACCGGCTGTAATCGTCCAAGATCGTGCTGAGATAGAACCATCCCCAACCAATGATCTTGAGATAGGTGAAGTCGGTCTGCCAAAGCTGGGTGATGCCAGATGTCTTGTCTTTGAACTCACTGGCCGCCTTGATCACAATGAAGGCTGGGCTGGTGATCAGGTCATGCGCCTTCAGTATCCGATACACTGTGGATTCCGAGATAAAATAGCGTTCTTGATCCGTGAACGTCACCGCCAACTCACGCGGCGACAGTTCCGTCTCCTGCAACGCCAGTTTGATGACATCAGCCTTTATCTCGGTTGGGATACGGTTCCAGACGTGCTTTGGCGTCGGCGATCGATCCTGCAACCCAGCCTCACCGCGTTGCAGATACCGATCATACCAGCGATAGAACGTCGTGCGCGGAATACCCAGCTTGGCCAGTGTCAGGCGGGCTGACAGATGCGACTCTTCGACTAAATGGATGATCTCCAGTTTCTCTGATGCAGGGTACCTCATTCGTGGTCGCCCCCACCGTCGTACATGCTTTTTTTAAGAAGACGCAGCTCAAGTGTCTGCTCGGCAACCACCTCCTTGAGGTCCTTTGCCTCACGGCGAAGCTCCTTCACCTCGTCAGTGTTTGCCGCACGCGCCGTATCACCCGCCAGACGCTTTTTACCGGCTTCCATGAAGTCCTTGGACCACTTGTAATAGATGCCCTGTGATATGCCTTCACCCCTCTCGGGATCATGCTTTGCATGACCCTGCCGGGCAGTGGGCGGCACAGCTCAGCGATGCTGTCCTCGCCGCGCAAGCCATCCAGCACGATGCGGATCTTCTCTTCAGATGAATAATGCTTACGGGTGGCGCGTTTGATGTCTTTGACGATCTTCTCGCCAGGGCTCTTCGCTGTTTGTCTCATCTTCCATTCCTCAGTGGTTACGATGAGCCAGAAACACTCTCTTATCAAATTGACCTATTTGGACCCATAGGCGATGACGTCAGACAATCCGGCGTTGAAATCTGCATCAGTTGATGTCTAAGGCTACCCTTTTTTGCATCAGTTGCAGGACTGATGCAGCGTCCAGTTCTGCCTTCGTTCTATGAAAAATGCCGAGCTGAATAAACAACCCGGCATCTCATTCTCCATATAAATAAGGAGTTATCCGATCCGATAATTCGGAGATTCTCGCGTGATCTGCACGTCATGCACATGGCTTTCAGAAAGACCTGCACCCGTAATCTTCACGAATGTGCAGTTTTTGCGCATCTCTTCCACTGTAGCACAGCCAGTGTAGCCCATGGCAGCGCGCAATCCTCCGACCATCTGATGCAGAACGGCTGCCGCAGTGCCCTTATAGGCGACCTGCCCCTCGATACCCTCTGGCACCAGTTTGTCACTGGCAGCATCCTTCTGGAAGTAGCGATCAGCCGAACCGCTGGCCATCGCGCCAAGGCTGCCCATACCGCGATAGCTTTTGAAGCTTCGGCCCTGATACAAAATGACCTCACCAGGACTCTCGTCAGTGCCCGCAATCATAGAGCCGACCATGGCGCAAGATGCGCCTGCGGCAATTGCCTTGGCGAAATCGCCCGACAGGCGGATACCACCATCCGCTATCACCGGTGTATCGCCGGCAGCAGCAGCACAATCCATAATCGCTGTAAGCTGGGGCACGCCCACCCCTGCAACCATGCGTGTGGTACAGATCGAGCCTGGACCGATCCCGACTTTGACCGCGTCCGCACCTGCACCGATCAGAGCACGCGTTGCCTCACCCGTTGCCACGTTGCCCGCGACAACCTGCACTTCGTTGCTGAGCTGTTTGGCTCGCTCGACGGCAATCGCTACACCTTCGGAGTGTCCGTGTGCGGTATCTATCACAATCATGTCGACGCCGGCATCGACCAACGCCTGCGAGCGTTCAAACCCTGCGTCGCCCGTTGTTGTGGCAGCTGCCACACGCAAGCGCCCCAGCGCATCCTTGCAGGCTGTCGGGTTGAGCACGGCCTGCTCCGTATCCTTGAGCGTCAACAAGCCTGTCAGCTTGCCCTTACCGTCTGTCACCAACAATTTCTCGATCCGGCGCGCCTTCATCAGGCTGATCGCCTCGTCGCGGTCCGCTGGTTCGTGCAGGATAGCGAGGTTGTCACTGCTCATCATCAAATGAACAGGTGTATCGTCCGCTGTGGCAAAACGCATATCACGGTTGGTCACAATGCCGACAACCCGGCCCATCTCGTCTACCACAGGAAAGCCTGTCACGCGGTAGCGCTCTTGCAGGGCCTTTGCATCGGCCAGTGTCTGGTTGGCGCGCAGGGTAATCGGATTGTACACAATCCCGCTCTCAAAGCGCTTGACGCGACGCACTTCCTTGGATTGCTCCTCGATGCTCAGGTTGCGGTGGATCACGCCCATCCCGCCTGCCTGCGCCATGGCGATCGCCATGCGCGATTCCGTCACCGTATCCATTGCCGAGCTGAGCAAAGGGATGTTGAGTGCTATCGCTTTTGTCACACGGGTGCGGGTGTCTGCGGTGGATGGCAGGACCGAGGATGCGGCGGGAACAAGCAACACATCGTCGAACGTCAGGGCCTCACGAATCTCCATAGTAACCTCCGGGGGTAATGGCATCATTTGGCGGTTTTCTATTTCACGGATTGCACGGCTTGAAAAGGGCTCAAGCCCGCCAAAGCTTGCATTTGCGCGCTTGTTGACCAAAGCTATGAAAAAAGCGGGGAAATCTGGATGAGCAAACACGGGTATGAAAACGGCAGGCTGGATCTGCCATTTGTCGGGATCGCAACTTTTGCGAAGCGCCGATACGAGCCGGACTGGGCCTCGCTTGACGCAGATGTGGCCATCCTCGGCGCGCCGCTCGACGCAGGCACGCAATACCGGCCCGGTGCCCGCTTTGGCCCGCGCAGTGTGCGCGAGGCATCTACCCTGTTCAGTTTCGGCCATGCGGGTGCTTATGACCATGAGGATGACACGACCTACCTTACGGGTGAGGTGACCATCGTGGATATGGGCGATGCGGACATCATCCACACCGACACCCAAGCAAGCCATGACAACATAGAAACAGGCGTGCGCGCCGCGTTGGACGCAGCTGCCCTTCCGGTCGTCATCGGCGGCGATCATTCTGTCAACATTCCTTGCATCCGTGCTTTTGCGGAACACGGAGATATCCATATTCTGCAAATCGACGCGCATCTGGATTTCGTTGATGAACGCCACGGCGTGCGCAACGGCCACGGCAACCCGATGCGCCGCGCCTCCGAGCAGCCGCATGTAACCGGCCTCACGCAGGTCGGCATCCGTAATGTCAGCTCAACCGCCAAGGAAGGTTACGACGCTGCACGCGCATTCGGATCAGAGATCATCAGCGTGCGGCAGGCGCGGCAATTGGGCACAGGCGGCGTGCTGGCGCATATCCCACCAGATGCTCGGGTCTATGTCACCATCGACATCGACGCTTTTTGCCCGTCCATCGCTCCCGGCACAGGGACGCCTTCGCACGGCGGTTTCCTTTATTACGAGGTGCTTGAGCTACTTAAAGCGGTGGCAGAGCGGCATGACGTGGTGGGAATCGATCTGGTCGAAGTGGCACCCGATTATGACCCAACAGGCTCCACCTCGATCCTTGCAGCACAGCTTTTGCTCAATTTTCTGGGGTTTATTTTCCACGAGCGTCTAAACACCTGAGCGAATTGCGCTAAATGACGCGCTTAGCCGGATTTATGACGCGGGCGACCTTTCCCTACCCGCTCGCATCACTATGTTGGCCCAAAATACACTTCAGGATGTTTGAGCCATGAGCGACGATCCACTTGTCATATTTACGCCTTCGGGCAAGCGCGGCCGCTTTCCGGTCGGCACGCCCGTCCTTACAGCGGCACGCCAGCTGGGCGTGGACCTTGATTCCGTCTGCGGCGGACGCGGGATTTGCTCCAAATGCCAGATCACTCCGGGCTATGGGGAATTCTCCAAACACGGCGTAACCGTAGAAGCAGATGCATTATCGGAATGGAACTCGGTCGAAGCACGCTATGACGAAAAGCGCGGGCTCAAAGCCGGGCGGCGTCTTGGCTGTCAGGCGACCGTGCTCAAGGATGTGATCATCGACGTGCCAGCTGAAAGTCAGGTTCACAAGCAGGTGGTGCGCAAACGCGCCGAAGTACGGGCGATCACGCTCAACCCATCCACCAAGCTGTTTTATGTCGATGTACAGCAGCCCGATATGCATGACCCTTCCGGTGATCTGGAACGTCTGCGCAAGGCATTGCTGGAGCAGTGGGAGATGGATGACGTAACCGCCGATCTGCACATCTTGCACGTCATGCAAAAGGTCCTGCGCAAAGGCGATTGGAAAGTAACCGTAGCCGTCCATCTGGGCGATAACGAGCATAAACCGCGCATCATGCACATCTGGCCCGGTTTCTATGACGGTACAATTTACGGCGTTGCTGTCGATCTCGGCTCTACAACCATTGCGGCGCATCTGTGCGACCTGCAAACCGGCGACGTGGTTGCCTCATCGGGGGTGATGAACCCGCAGATCCGCTTTGGCGAGGATCTGATGAGCCGCGTAAGCTACTCCATGATGAACGACCGCGGTGCCGAGGAAATGACATTGGCCGTTCGCGAGGGCATGTGTGGGCTATTCACCCAGTTGGCCTCCGAAGCGGGCATCGACAAGCAGCTGATCGTGGATGCCGTCTTTGTTTGCAATCCCGTGATGCACCATCTGTTTCTGGGCATAGATCCGTTCGAGCTGGGACAGGCGCCATTCGCGCTTGCGACATCGAACGCGTTGCGCCTGCGTGGCCGCGATCTGGACCTCAACATCCACGAGAGTGCGCGTGTATACTTCCTGCCGTGCATCGCGGGCCATGTAGGCGCGGATGCCGCCGCAGTCGCCCTCTCCGAAAGCCCGCATTTATCCGACGATCTGGTGCTGGTCGTCGATGTTGGCACCAATGCAGAAATCCTTCTCGGCAACAAAGAAAAGGTGCTCGCCTGCTCCTCGCCCACCGGCCCCGCCTTTGAGGGTGCGCAAATCAGCTCGGGACAGCGCGCAGCGCCCGGTGCGATCGAACGTGTCGAAATCGATCCCGTAAGCAAGCTGCCGCGCTTCAAGGTGATTGGATCCGACCTGTGGTCCGACGAAGACGGATTTGACGCGGCAATTGCGCAGACAGGCGTGACCGGCATCTGCGGGTCAGGAATCATCGAGATGGTGGCAGAGATGCGCATGCACGGCATCGTCGATGCACCCGGTCTCATCGGCACCGCCGAGCAAACCGGATCAGCAGCGGTTTTCGCAGACGGACGCACCAACAGCTACAGGGTTTATGACGGCACGGCGGAGGGCGGTCCGATGATCACTGTCACAAACCGCGACATCCGCGAAATCCAGATGGCGAAAGCAGCGCTTTATTCAGGCGCGAGGCTGCTGATGGATAAATTCGGCGTGGACAAGGTGGACCGCGTGGTGCTGGCCGGTGCCTTCGGTGCCCATATCTCGACCAAGCACGCAATGGTGATAGGTATGATCCCCGATGCGCCGTTGGACAAGGTAACATCGGCCGGCAATGCGGCGGGCACAGGCGCACGCATCGCCTTGTTGAACCGCGAAGCACGGATTGAAATCGAAGAAATCGTGCGCAACATCCATAAAATCGAGACAGCGATCGAGCCCCGTTTTCAAGAGCATTTTGTGAACGCCTCTGCCATGCCCAATGCCGTCGAGCCATTCCCAATTCTCAATTCGATCGTCACCTTGCCCACCCAGACATTCAACACTGGCGGAGGTGGCAATGGCACCGGTGGCGAGGGGGGCGGACGGCGCAGACGCCGCGGATGAGCACGAACAGCGACCAACGCGATTTCTGGACCGATGAGGCAGGCCCCGTCTGGATCGACCAGCGCGCTGCGATGGATGATATTCTGGCCGGTGTGCTGGACGGAATACTTAGGCGCGCGGAATTGGACACAGGGCACAGCGTTTTGGACATCGGATGTGGCGCTGGCACCAGTACACTGGCGATTTCCGAACGCGTCGGCGAGGCAGGCCATGTAACCGGCATCGATATCTCGCGTACTCTTCTGAAGGCAGCCCACGCCCGTCTGACAAATCAGACAAACATTGCATTTCTGGACGTCGATGCTCAAAGCCATCCCTTTGTCACCGATAGCGCTGACAGGATCGTTTCGCGGTTCGGCGTGATGTTCTTTGATGATAACATCAGCGCATTCCGCAACATGGCGAGCGCCCTGCGCGCCGACGCGATGGTGTGTTTTGCCGTATGGGGGGCGATTGCCGAAAACCCGTTCTTCACCCTGCCCGCGCAAGTATCGCGCAACATTCTCGGACCGGTGCCCAAGTCCGACCCGGACGCCCCCGGCCCGTTTTCTCTGCGCGACCCCGATCATATCCACAAAATGATGCGCGACGCTGGCCTTGAGGCGCAGATCGAGGTGGTCCAAGAGCCGCTGGTCTGCTCGGCGGGGGCACAGGCGCTGGCCGAAACGATGTGCCATATCGGTCCTGCCCACATGGCACTCGCCCACTACAACGCCGATGCGGAAATGCGTGACGCTCTGAAAGGCGCGCTGGTGGAGGCGCTAGGTGCCTACCAGAGCGGCGACACCATCACCCTCCCCGCCCAGATCAACTATGTCACGGCGCGCAAATCCTCTTGACGCTTGTAAGGCGCCACTTTAGGTCACTAGCACTGGTGCGCGGGTATGGTGAAAAGGTATCACGGCAGCTTCCCAAGCTTTAGTTACGAGTTCGATTCTCGTTACCCGCTCCAAAACTCCTGTTAAGTGATTGTTTTTAAGTAATAATGTCATAACATAGGATGCAAGACCGCCCTTCAATCCGCCCTTAAAAAATGCAACCTTGTGCCAATAAAAAGGCCGGGAAGCATCGCCCCCCGGCCCCTGTTTGCACCGCGTCCACTCACACAAGAAATAGACCGCGCCTTGTCGGGGTTTACCCACTACCCGACTAACGGGGTTGCTTTGCGGCTCTCTCTAACCGCAAGGCGCAACCTGCCTATAGCTTGTGCTTTAGGAACGCCAACGGCACCGCCCGGCGTTCGACAACGCGGTTCCAGTTGGTCGCCTCGCCAAGTTCGGCAATCGTCGCGCTGTCGCCAACAACACTGGATTCCTGCCAAGCAAAGCCCGCCGGGTGCATCGCCAAGTTCACGCGACTGTGCAGAACCTGTTGCCCGCCGCCGTTGCCTGCGCTCGGTTTGCTCTCGATCTCGGTTCCTTCGGCAATGCGCGGCGCTGTCATGCCCCAGCCCACGGCACCAGCCCCGAACAAAACCGACGTATAATCGCCCGTTAGCACCGGCAACAGATCATCCACGATCAAAGCCATGCCGCGATAGGTGGCAATCATGCCGCCTTGGCTGTCTGGCACATACTCAATCGCATCAGATTTCAGGATCACTTTGTAGGTATCGGAGTGAACCCCCATTGCGGATAGCCCGCCCATCTGGTCGCCAAGTGTACCCGCCGCGTCGATCACAGCCGCGACGCTAAACTTGTTAGCTGCGCCCGTCTCGGCAGTGATATCTTGCAGCATGTCCCCGCTGTCGTTCGCCACGTTGTCGCCAAGGATGCCGTTCAAACTACCAATCAAGCGTCGCTGCGCCTGTCGCGTCCAATAGGCGGTTGTGCGGTTCTGGATACGCGTCAACGCATCATCGCCCGAAAGTTCGCTGGCAAGATTCATGGCGGACCATGATTTGTGCAGAAACGATTTGCGCACGATTTGCTTTCCGCTCCCCAGCTTGGCCGGTGTGCTGGACGTGTCAGGATCATCTGAAACGATATCGGCCTCATCGTCGGACAGGTCGTTCCAAAACGGAACGCTAAACGATTCTGCCCCCGCGCGTAGCTGCGCCTCGATTTCGCCATTGCGCGCGGCAACGCCGCTTTGGACAAGCGCGCTGTTCTCCATTGAATTTTGAACGGTGTAGGTGGTGAATTCTTCAGGAATTACCACGTCGGATAGTCGTGTTACGGCCATAGCTGGCACCTCATATTCTGAAATTTAGGGATATGACGGTGCAGCCCACAAGGCCGCGTCCGGTGCCGCATGGCGGCGATTACATCGCGCGGACAAGCCACAAGCCAAGCCGCGCAATGTGGTATTATATTACCGCAAACCTAAACGCGGCGCAACCTTTTCAGCCTTTTGGGGCGGCGTCGCTGTCGCGCTCGCGCCATTGCTGCCCGGCGCACCTCCACCGCTTGGCGGTCTCATCGTCGCGGCAAGATCGGGAACGGCCATCATTGCTTGGCGCAAGTCATCTGGCGTAAAGTTTGCCGGGCGGTCGCCTAGCGATACTGGGTTGCCGTCAACATCGGACAACATCGGCTTGCCGCTTTCGTCCAGACTCAACTTGAAATGCTCCTCCACAACCGAACGCATCACGCGCCAAGGAACCGAAAACATGCTGGCAACCGTGTTTTCTAGCGGCTCATCCAGCATGACGCGCTGCACATTTGCGGTCGCATCGTCGCGCGCAGTGTTTGCAGCGTCCCGTTCGCCTTCCAAAGTCGCAATGCGGCCCTTCAGCGTCTTGATATCGGCCAGCAACTCCGCGTTTTTCCGTAGCAGCCCTTCGATATTGTGTTCTGTGTTCTGGTCGCTCATCAGTATAAACCTTTCACGGTTGAAGTTCGGCTTGTGATATCTTTGCGCTTGTCGCTTCCCAGCAGCGCCACAAGGCCCGCCGCCGCGTTCGCGCGGTCGTCGTGTCCGCCGGGTGGGTGGTCGATCAGATCACGGCCCCCGCGCGAAGTGCGGCGCTCCAACGCGCAAAGCTGGCGTTCAATCATCGGGCATGGTGGCAATTCAACGCGCGCGGCGTTCAATGCTTGGCCCATGCTTAAATAGAGTTCGGAACGGGTGCCGGGCGAATCCAGATAAGCGACGGTGTGACGCCTGAATTCAGTGCGGACCCATTCCGCGCCGTAGCGGTCGCCATAAACCTTCGTGATACCGTAGGTTTTCAACAGCGCGCAATAATCTGCCGTGATCGCCGCCGGGTTGCCTTTGCGCCCCCGCACCGCATCAAGAATGATCGCCTCGCCTTTTTCGCGGTGTCCTATGGCAATCGTGAATTCATCGGCCCCGCCGCCGCTTGGATCCACAAAGGCCCAATACTTCACGCCACGCTGTCGCGGGATCTCCATAGGTTCTTGTCGCTGCGCCATCGCCACAAGCTCAAGCGAAAGGAAGGTTTCAATATCGCTGCGAAACTGCGCCAGATATTCAGCAGATGCCCGCGCCGCGTCGTCTTTCATCGCGTCATCAACTACCCGTTGCGGCAACAGCGGGTTCATTGTGCGGCTCGGTGCCTGCGCGACCAATACGCGGTCGCTGTCTTGCCCATAGTGCCGCCTGTAGGTGTCCCACAAGACGCCCCGCCGCGCATAGGGTGATGAGATACCAATCAACCGGCCACCAAGCGTTGCCAGCGCCGGACGTAGCGCCGCGATGATCTCTACATCAGGGTTCGCGCCTTCACTGTGCCAAAAGGCGATTTCATCCGCGATGACTGCGGCCAGCGTGTATCCGCGCACTGATCGGTGCGATGCCGTGGTGATCTCGATCACGGTGCGGTTGTTCAACTCGATCTGTTCGGAATTTTCGCGCAAGATCATGCGCCGCAACATCGGGTTGGAATTCATCAGACCGGACGTGTAGCGCATCACGGCCCGCGCCTGCTTTCGATCAGCGGCAATGACCATCACGGTAGCAATCTCGCCCGGTGCAAGGCTGTCGCGGTAGTCATGGAACGCGGCAAGGAACACCGCCAGAAAGCCCGCTGCATAGCTTTTGCCGCCACGCCTGCCAACTGCCAGCCATAACTCATCATGCGGCCCCTGTGGCGCTGTCTGGCGTCCTGTGAGCGTCTTGAACATGTCCAGTTCGGTGGCGTCCAGTTCCAGACCGTAGAAGCCGGATAGAAGGGCGCGCCATGCGGTGAAACTGTCGCCGCCGAATGTGTCACCGAACAAAGCCGGATCGGTCATGGCGGTGCGGATATCGACTGCCATCAGCCTGCGCGTCCTGCGATGTAGTCGGACAGGCTTGGCGTTACATCACGCGCGCGGCGTTCAAGCCCCAGATCGGCCAGCAGGCGGCGCATAGCGTTGCTTATGGTGGCATATTGCACCGCGTCGAATTCCTGCCCATTGGCAAGTTCCGTTTCCCGTGCCTCGGACCAGACGGCCAGCGTCGCGGCCCGTGCCAGCAGGTGCTTTTGTGCCTCGGTCAGATCGTCGCCAAGGTCGCGTTCAATGCCGGTGACGATCTCGCGGAACCTGCGCGCCATCATCGAACGGCCATCAACGCCAGCCAATGCAACCGCACCAGTTCCCCGGCGGGTGCTAAATTCGGGCGGTGGTGGTGCTTTCGCCATGCTAAGTGTAGCCTTTCTTTGTCGATCTGGCGTCATTAAGGGCAGAATTGAGGGCAGTTTAAAAACGTGTACCAGATTAACGCACTGTAATCTTTATTTCATTCTGTTAATTCGGTTTCCATATTGGGAACCGAACCGCCTGACTATCGGTCAGCGCAGAAAAAAGATGCGGAAAGATCGGTTTTGCGAACCGTTCGCAACTGCTATTCACGCCCATCAAGCGATGGGGAATCCGGCCACCGTGTGACAGGTGTGACGCATGTGACGCGTTTTCTTACTGTTACCGGGTACGGAAAAAACAATGTTCTGTAGAAACATTAAATTTCCCCATGATTAGTACAGTTAGATAATGCGTCACATCCGTCACATCCGTCACGCCCCCCAAGCGATGGTCGTCACCTTAAGGCCCGTAACATAGCGGGTGGTTCGATCTCGATCTGCCCCAAAGCCAAGCCGCGTGAGGCGATCTCGCAAACCCTTTTGGCTCATTGTCTTGGCGATGCCGTTATCTTGCGCCCATGTCTGGTAGGCTCGGAACACGTCGCCAACCGGCGTTCGCGCACCTTCAGAACGCTGGCAGTTATCATCAACGAATTGCGCCACCTGATCGGCCTCCAGCCGCCATTCCTTCTTTGCGGCTTCGGACGATTGCGGCTGCGTAAAGCCATCGGCCAAGGCGTTGGCGTACGCGTCCAGCGTCATATTGAGGATGCCGGGGAGTTCGGTCAGCAGTTTTTCCTTCAACAGCGGATCTTGCTCGTGCGTCGCAAAGGTCCGGTTGAATTGTAGAATCGTGGCCCGCCTGAATAGCGCCTCCGAGAAGTCGCGCGTGTGCGGCATGTGGTTCGTCCCAAACCAGCAGGTTGCGAACGGGCGCATCACAAAGGGGTTCTGGAATTTATGTTCCACCGTTGCCGGTTCCCCCGACGTGATTGCCTTCAATTCCGCATCTGCAATGACCTCACCTTGCTTCAATTCGGTGACGATATTGGCAAGCTTTTGGTGCAGGTGCGCGCGCTGGAACCTGTTTTCAAAGTTGGACGGCTGGACGCCTGCCACGTTCGTATGTCCTAGCAGCCCCTCCAGCACGGCCAACAGAACCGATTTGCCGTTCGCTCCCGGCCCTATGAGCATCACAAAGCGTTCGTGGCGCGCATGGCTCATCAGCGTATAGCCCATCAGTTCCAGCGTCGATTTGATCTTGTCGGCCTTGTCAGGGTCATCTTGAAACACTTGATCCAGAAACGCCCGGAACAGCGGCGCATCCGCGCTACGGTCATAGGCAACCGGGATCTGCGTTGTTCTGTAGTGTTCTCGGCAATGTGGCTCAAGATGCCATCCAACAACGTCGTCCAACTCAATTTCACCATTCAGGCAATTTACCGCTTCGGGGTTGCCCCGGTTGAATTCGTGCCCCGGCTTGAAAATCTCTGATTTCAAAACGTCTGTGACGCCATTTACAAGGCTGGCGGTCACGTCAACGCCCTCGGTATCAATCACGTTCTGCGTCGCTTGCTTTATTGCGCGGTCATCTTGTTGCGCCCACACGCCCGCATCCGACCACTGCCATATGAATGCATCCGCGCAGATTATGTTCTCGCGCCCGATGCCGCTTAACGTGACGCGGGCAAGATCGAGATGATCCGGGTCGTCGGTTTCGCTGCCGTAGGATGATTGATCGCGCAACGTGCCAAGCGGAACCTTGGTCGCATCTTTGATCGCACGAAAGATCGCGTCCTGCCGCATGGGGTTTAGTCCGGCGGCTTCGATCACGATTGCCTCCATGTCGTCGATCTGGCCCGGCTCTAACGCCTGCGCGGCCTCCATGAGTTCATCATAGCTGCGCGGCGCGACCCCATCGGCGCGGTTGCGGTCGCGTTCAGCTTGCATCTTTTCGGCCTCTGATCTGTTTGTTTCGGTTTCAATTGAGTAAAGGCCAAACCGCGCAAGATGCCCGGCTCTGAGGCGTCTTATCGTGTTGTGCGCGCGTTTGCGCAGTGCCGTCTGCCCGCTCGGTGCAGTCCATCGGTCATCGCCTACTGTCTCTTGGCAAAAACGTGGAAACGCCGCGTCGAAGATTTCGCCGCCAGTCGGGTCCGCGCCGTGCGCACGCTGATACTTGGCGAGTTCGGCCATCACGATATGCCGCCAAAACGCTTCGCGGCCATCGGTGACAAGGCCATCGGCGTTGCGGCTGATTTCGCCCGGCCCGCCATTGCCGCCGGTGCTGCCCTTTCCGGTCTTTGGCTGCCAGCCCGGCATAGGGGGAAGCAAAACAAGGCGACCAAGGTCTGCCTTTGGCGTTTCTTCGACTATGACCATGGTCAATTCGTCAACATAGCCTTTCGCCCGCTTTGCGGGGTCACTGATCCAGTTGACGGTGCCGCCCAGTCGTAGAATCCGCGCACTATCTCTCACTTTGTGATCGGCCCCTACATGCGCGACCAGCGCGCCAAGTGCTGCGGTGTATTCGTCGGGATCATCACAAAGTTCGCGCAGCGGTAGCCAATGGTGAACGCGTAGTTCGGGCTTGCTGCCGGTCTTGACGCGAATTGCGCCCTTGAAGTCTGCCCCCTTTATCCGTTCCGCTACGGCTTCAGCCGCTTCATCAGCTTCACACGCTGCAAAGGCTGCGGCGTAGAAGTCCAGTGTAGAGCCGCGCTTATAACGGTTCGCGTCTGGTGTGCGCATCGCTGCGCCGATGTAGAGGTTCGCGCCCTTACCATTCTGTTCTGCGGCAAAAGAGGCTGCGGCGTCGAGTTCATCCAAACCGAACAGCCGCGCGCGGTCCGGTGCCGGGCTGCCGGGTGCAGTATAGGCGATCTCGCAAAGCCCATCCTCGAATTCTGATTGCGAAAAAGGTGCAGCCCAAGCGTCAAGATGCTGTCGGATCGCGGTCAAGTCAGGCTTCATCAGGAAGCCCCCCAGATCATCGCTGCCAACAAATTGGCCTGCGCTTCGGTCAGCCCATGGGCGCGCATCAGTAGTTTGATTTGCAGAATTCTCATTGCTCATTACCTCGGTGATTGCCGAAAGCAACGGGCGGTGCTATATTCAGATTGAAGCCGTCCAAGCCTCGATTATCGTATTGCCCCGCCGTTGCCTTCGGTGGGGTTTTACTTTTTCGGATTACTCACGATTGCGCGCAGCTTGGCTTGTGCGTCACGACGTGCGCCTTCAGCGCGCAGTGCTTCGGCCTGTTGTTGACACCACGCGCCCATATCCTCGGCGGCTTCGGCAATGGCGGGCAGTGCGTCCGGGTATTGCTCAAGGCGCATCAGCAAGAATTGAAGCTGAACGCCGGGGTTCTCCCCGGCTCTTTCCATGGTGGCGCGCACGATCTGTTTATCCCAATCAAACATCACGCTGCCCCCCGCTGATCGGCTTCCCACGCATCAAGATCTGCCAAGCGCCAATAATTCAGGCGGTTAATCTGGATCGGTTGCGGGAAGCCCAAGGCCGGGTCGCGGACCCAACGCCAGATTGTAACGTGTGATTTCTGGTAACGGGCTTGGACTTGTGGGCCAGTTAGGAATGTTTGTTGTGTTGTCGGGATCTGCATGGTGCATCCTTTTCGGATTTGCCAACCGTTGAAGCGATATGTGAGCCACTTCGGTAGGCGTTTCGGATGCACAATAAATTTCACGAAACAGCACGCAGGCTGCGACAACAACTGAAAACAGTTTCTGTCAGTCGTAACCCGGTTCCTGTTCGTCTCGTTTGATCCGCGCCAGTTCGACCTTTAGGGCTGCGCGGCATTCCTTGGCGCGAGACGGCGCAATCTCAGACAGATCGCTTGCAGCCCAACGGATCAGGCTTTGATGAAAATAAAACCACCAGAATTCTATGCTGCCGTGCAAAACAGAACCTTTTTTTATGTCTCTCTCCACCGTCTTGGTTTTATCTGTTCCTTGTGCATCGCCATCACCGCGCAAAAGAACAATTTCATCAGCAGTCAACTTCCCATGTTCCGAAAGCACAAATGCGTCTGCAAACCGCTGAAAATCTCTGACTGGTTTTCGACCGTCTTTTTTTTGCCAAGGCTTTCCGCCCCGCTGGAATTCACGCGCACCATCGGCCATGAATCTTAATAGCCATTCGGGCGGCGTCTTGCCTTCCTCTACATGCAGAATGAATAGGCGCAGTTTATCGTCGATTCGTGGGAAGTGATTTTCGTTCATCACCGCGCGCCCATCTGCACAACCTTTTCAGGCTCTTTCCCCTGCACAAAGCCGCCCCAAGCGTCCATCATGTGACGCCGCTTCTCCACCTGTTCGGCGCGATTATATGCCTGCGCAACTTTGTTTCCTACCTTGTGGAATAGCGCGACCTCGGCCAAGTCACCATCAAAGGCGGTGCGCTCCGCTACCCATGTGCGGAACGCGCTGCGCATCCCATGTGGCACGGCTTGTTCGCCTGTCTTGGCGTCCACATAGCCCTTACCGCCTGCCCTAAGGTCAGCGTCGTGTATTGTCCGCATAGTCTTACCCATTGCAGCATCAGACAATGCCCCGCCACGCGGCGACCAAAACACGAGGTTTGATCCGGCCAGCCTTGGCAGGCTTTCCAGCAGCGCCAACATGCTATCTGTCAGCGGAATACGCTTGGCGGTGTCGCTGGCCGGTATTTTGGACGATTGCCTCCCCGGCTGGATCGTCCAAAGGCGGTTTTGAAGGTCGATTTCATCCCATGTGGCAAAGCGTATCGCGCCGGATCGCGTCGCGGTCATAGCTTGGAAGGCCAGCGCCTTGGCCCCCATGCCTTCGCGGCCTTGTAGCGCCTGCCACCAGCGCGCCACGTCATCAAGCTGCACTGCGGGGTAGTTCTCAGCACCCGATACCTTACCGGGCGCGGCCAATACCATGTCCAGATTCCCCTTCCATCGCGCGGGATTGTCGCCAGTGCGGTAGCCCTGCACTGTGGCGTAGGCCAGCACCTTTTCGAGCCGTTCACGCACCTTTACCGCTGTCACCGTCTTGTCGTCCCAAAGCGGGGTCAGAACGCGCAGAATGTCTTGCAAGCCTATGTCCTGCACCGCCATCTTGCCTATATCCGGCAATGCGTAAATTTCAACCGTGCGCTGCCATTGCTTCCGGTAACGATCCGTCGAGAATTCTTTGATCTTTTCGGCGGCGAATTTTTCCCATGCCTCGGCAAAGGTCATGCCCCTGCGCGCAGACGCTATAAGCGCAGCCTGTGTGGCCTTCTTCTCTGCTATGGGATCGATTCCCGCCTCAAGCTTGGCCTTGGCCTCTCTGGCCTTGTCACGTGCTGCGCCGGGCAACACATCAGGATAAGCCCCAAGGCCAAGTTCGCGCTTCTTGCGCCCCCGCTGGATCGTGCCATCTTTCAAGCGCGTCTCGGCCCATTCGCCGTATCGCGTCCGCAAGACCCATGATTTGGCACCGCTTGGCCATATTTGGATATGAAGGCCAGAGACGCCACCGACGGCCACCCTGACGGGCTTTGTGCCGCCGGGATGCTTCAAGCCCTTGATCTGTGCCGGTGTCAATTCTTTTGCACGTGGTGGCATATTAAACCGCCCTTTATTCTGCCCTTAACTATGTTCTGCAACTTAAGGGCATGAAAGGCTATGAACAAGGGGGAAGCACATATACCCATGAAATAAATAGGTTTTGTGCAGATCAAAGCTTTCATGAAAGCCCATTTAGGCTCCCGTTACCCGCTCCAAATCCATCAACAAATCATCAATGAGATTTTAACCGACATTAATTAGCCCTGCACAAAAAACCGCCGACCTTTCGGCGTGCACGCACAACCTGCTAAGGGCGTGGGACGCGTGATGTGCGCCACGGTATTTTCCCCTCATCCTACGCCTTGAACATCGCGTCAAATTTTCGCTCCCCTCCGCCTGCATCAAACGCTCGCAGCGGGCGCATAACGTCTTGTTTGACAGGCTGGCCCAGCTCCTCCAATATAATTTTAATGCGGATCGCGCCCCGGCCCATGTCTCACGGGTGAAGGCTTGGGACCGGTCAGGCGTCAAATCACCAGCTTTCCGGCCTTGTGCAAATGCTGGCCCGCATAACGCAAGCTCAGCAAAATCTTTCCGGTCCTGTCCATTGCGGGACGGAGTAGCGATCCCCGTGAGCCCATCCCACTGGCAAGACAGTTTCGATGGCGCGCAGGTCAGCAGCGCTCAGCCTGCGGTCCGAGGCTTCGAGAAGTTGCGCAAAATGGGCCACCGACCGCGTGCCGGGAATCGGCAACACGTGATCGCCCTGCGCCAGCACCCATGCGATGGCCAGCCCAGCCGCCGATAGCCCCATTTCGGCGGCGAGCGCCTGAAACGGACCCACTGCGGCGATGTTAGCGTCGTAATTTGGCTGCATAAAGCGCGGATTGCCAGCAAGAAACGGCAAGGTCTGCGCCGCCTCAAACGTCAGCGGTGTATCTGTCAGAAATGAACGCCCGACAGGCGAGAAAGCAACCAAAGCCACCCCGAGTTCGGCGCAGGTCTGAACCAGCCCCAACTCAGGCGCACGCGTAGATAGAGAATATTCCGACTGCACAGCCGCCACCGGATGAACCGCATGGGCGCGCCGCAATGAAGTTGGTGCGATCTCGGAAAATCCGATAGCCTTTACCTTACCTTGCTTCACAAACTCCGCCAGCGTGCCCGTGACATCTTCGATTGGAATTGCCGGATCACGACGGTGCACATAATATAGATCTACGGCGTCGACCCCTAGCCGCTTGAGGCTTCCGTCCAACTCTGCTTCAAGATGCGCCGGCGAGTTGTCAAATATATTGCCGGCCCCCTCCGGATTACGCCGTATTGCCCCTTTTGTAGCGATAAAAAAGTGGTCAAGCGCACCGCGATTGGCTGCGAGATAGCTGCCTATCACCGTCTCGGAGGTGCCCATACCGTATATGTTGGACGTGTCGATGTGATTCACCCCCGCATCGCGGGCAGCATCCAGAATGGCATGGCTGTCCGCCTCGCTGGTGGGCCCGTAAAAATTGGAAAATGACATTGCGCCGATCCCAACAGGATGGAGGGTGGGGCCATCGCGGCCTAATGTACGGTGCTTCATTTCGGGATTTCCTTCATCTTCGGGCAGATCGCCTACGTTTATATACTCTAGCGCACCATGCCCCGCGCAAGAATTGCGCGCAAACCTTGTTTAGCCCCCCCAACTTTGCCCGAGATCCCTGTGCCAATTGGTCCCACAGTCCTGCAATCGGCAGTTAGGGAGCCACTACGATCGACTTCATATGCACAAAATGAAGGGCGGCGTAGCGAGATAAGGCACAGAAAACGCTGCTAAGCACATTCAACTCTTTAAAAGCCCGCCGAAACTGTCGGGCGCAGACCCGCCGCTTTGCAAATGCCTCGGGCCGAAGACCCCAAACGATGGTGCGTTGACCATTTGGTCCCACGGTGAGAAGAGTTCACATCGTGAGGGCGAGCCGTGCACCCGCTTTGCATTCAGCCCTACGCTGGTGTTGTATGTGCTGACTGCTGCCTGCCTCTACCCTCTGTTATTCTGACCGGAAAGCCAAAAACATGAATATGCTGAAGATCGTCGCGGTGCCCATGCACAAAGAAGGCCGCAAATTTGTGGCGATATTTGCCGCAATCACGCTTGTGTTAGGCTTCATCTGGGAACCGCTTTTCTGGCTTGGATTGGGTGCAACGATTTGGTGTTATTATTTTTTCCGTGATCCGGTGCGCAGTATTCCCCAACAGGATGGCCTCGTTATTTCGCCCGCCGATGGTGTGGTGTCCCTGATAGAGCAGGTCGTACCACCCGCCGAGATGGGCCTCGGGACTGCACCGCTGACACGGGTATCGGTATTTATGAATGTGTTTAATTGCCATGTGAACCGTGCACCGATTGCGGGCAAGGTAGTCGATATTACCTATCATCACGGTAAATTCCTCAACGCGTCACTCGACAAGGCCAGCATCCACAACGAGCGTAACAGCGTCACGCTCGAGGCTCGCGATGGCACACGTATCGGAGTGGTCCAGATTGCCGGACTCGTTGCGCGCCGCATTGTGTGTTTCACCGAAGAGGGCGAAACCCTCGAGGCAGGTCACCGCTTTGGCTTGATCCGCTTTGGCAGCCGCCTCGACGTGTATCTGCCCGAAGGCATCGCGCCGCTGGTCGATGTGGGCCACACCGCCGTTGCAGGCGAGACAATCCTTGCCGATCTGAAAGCGCTCACGCAGCTCCAGCGCTTTGGCGTACCTGAATGACCGCGCCCTCCCGGATCAAGCTACGCCACATCGTGCCAAGCATGGTAACGGTCTTTGCGATCTGCGCAGGCATGACAGCGGTGCGGATGAACCTCGAAGGACGGATCGAGTTGTCACTCTACTTCGTTTTGCTGGCCGTATTTCTGGACGCCGCTGACGGTAAGCTGGCACGTTTTCTCGACAGTGCCAGCCCGTTTGGCGCCGAACTTGATACGCTGGCGGACTTTTTCAACTTTGGCATCGTTCCAGGCATGTTGCTGTACAATACGCTTTATATCGGCACGGCCTACGCCAGTCTGGGATGGCTGGCAATTCTGGTTCTGGCGGTCTGTTGCGCGTTGCGGCTGGCACGGTTCAACCTGTCGCTGCGCAGCGATGCAATCGCGCTCAAGCAGGATGACTATTTCGTCGGCGTGCCTGCACCTGCCCTCGCCTGTTTGGCGTTGATGCCGGTTTTCATGCATCTCAACGGTTGGGAAAACACCAATCTGCCTGTGCTGCGGGCGCTCTACATCATTGGTGTTGGCCTGCTCGCCGTGAGCACGATCCCGACAATTTCGATCAAACACGCCAGCATAAAACGCGCGCATCTGCCCTTTGTCATGGTCGCTGCGGTTCTTCTGGTGGTCGGGCTGATGGTCTATACGTGGCCCACAATGATTGCGGTAAATTGTCTCTATCTGCTTTCCCTGCCTGCGTTCTACTGGTCCCAGCACAAGAAAAGCTGAGGCTACTGACCGCAGGTTGGCGCCAGACGAGGGGCAAGCAGATATTCGCCACCCAAACCAGTAGCATCCACGACGTGCCTGTTTTGAGGTCAGGGCAGATGCTATAACCATACCTGTCCTACACAAGGAAACCGCGATGCGTTTTGACCCACAACTGGCCGACATCCGCTTTGGTTGTGGCTTGTCGCCCAGCATTGCACCTGCGCAATCCGCGCAGGAAATGCTGGACACATTGGCCAGCCCAGATGACATCGCCACCCGCTTCAAGGTAGAGACATCCGAACAATTTTCACTGCGCATCGCCGAGCGGATGAGGCTGACTAAAATCCGCCGCCAGAACCGCGGCAGTGAGGAAGGTCTGGCCGCGAAAAAAGCGGAGCGGCTGCAAAACCGTGATGCCCGCATCGCGCAGGCGGCCTGGATGGGCGAGCACCTCAACAGGTGGGTCTGGACAACGGCCCCCCTGCGAGAGCGCCTGTGTGTGTTTTGGGCTGATCATTTCACGGCCACTGGCAAGGCCGGCCTTTTGCGCCGTGCGGCCACGCCCTATGTCGAAACGGCTATCCGCCCTAATATCGCAGGCCGCTTCGAGGATTTGCTCCTCGCGGCTGTATTGCACCCGCTGATGCTCCATTATCTGGATCAGGAACGCTCTGTGGGTCCAAACTCTGTCGAGGCGGCGCGGGGCGGCAGGCTGACAGGTCTGAACGAAAACCTTGCCCGCGAAGTCATCGAGTTGCACACGCTAGGCGTGGGAGCACCCTATACCCAGACCGATGTGACGCAACTGGCAGAATTGCTGACGGGTCTGTCGATTGCCCCCCCCATGCGCCTGCATTTTCGTAAACGCCGCGCTGAGCCCGGCGATGAAACTGTGTTGGGCAAGACATATGGCGGCGACAATCCCCATATCCGCGACATACAGGCAGTGCTGGGCGATCTGGCGCGCCATCCGGCCACTGCCCGTCATATCGCCCGCAAACTTGCGGTGCATTTTGTGGCGGATGTTCCCGACCCCGATCTTGTAACCACCCTCGAGACACGGTTCCTTGAGACGGACGGTGATCTGCGCGAGGTGACGCTAGCGCTACTGAGCCACCCTGCCGCCCACACGCCTCAGCGCACCAACGTCAAACAGCCCTTTCATTTTATGGGCTCAGCCCTGCGCGCACTCGGCGTCCCGCCGGAAGGCATATCCGCCCTGCCAGAGCGAGATGCTCGCCGTATAATCGCAGCCCCGCTGGTTCAGATGGGGCATATTTGGGAAAAACCCGCAGGCCCCGATGGCCTGCCCGAAGCGGACAGTGCGTGGATTGTGCCGCAGGGCATCGCTTCGCGCTTACAATGGGCCATCACTGTGCCAAACCTGCTGATGCAGGAACTCCCGGACCCGCGTGAATTTGTTGACACCGCATTGGGCAACTTCAAGACACCCGCTGTCAGCTTCGCCGCCACCGCTGCCGAAACCCGTTGGGACGGGATTGGCCTTGTGCTGGCCTCGCCAGCGTTTCAAAGGACTTGAACACCGTGACCGACCTCATGAACCGCCGCGCATTTCTGACACGCACAGCCCTCATCGGCTGCTCGCTGGCGGCCAGTCCCTTGATGACGCCTGTCAGCTTTGCCGCGACACCGGGCGAAAACCGACTTGTCGTAATCTTGTTGCGCGGAGCGATGGACGGGCTGGATGTTGTGCGCCCTTACGGCGATCCCGCCTATTCGGCCCTGCGCGGCGATGCAGGGATAAACGACACCGATGGCGCGGCCGATCTGGACGGTTATTTCGGCCTTCACCCCGCGCTTCGTTCGCTGTTGCCCTTATGGCAACAGGGCCAGCTTGGCTTTGCCCATGCTGTTTCTACGCCCTACCGCAACAAGCGCAGCCATTTCGACGGTCAGGACATGCTGGAAGCAGGGATAGGAAGTGAGGCATTGACCAATTCCCGCGATGGCTGGCTCAACCGTGTATTGCAAAACCTACCCGGTGCGCGCGCCGAAACGGCCTATGCTATCGGCGGCGACCAGCTCCGCATCATGGGCGGACCTGCCAAATCACAGCGCTGGTCGCCTGACACGGATCTGGTGCTAAGCCCGCAAGCGATCGAGTTGGCGCAGCTTATCATGGCGGAGGACCCCGATTTCGATGCCGCCTTCCGGCAGGCAATGTCTATTGCTGACAATGACGGCGACGGTGTCGCACTATCAGGCAACCGCAGAGATATGATGCAAGCGGTCAACCAGAACGCCAAACACGATAAAAATAACAGCGCTGAGCGGCGGATCGCAGAGTTTGCCGGCAAACGCCTGCGCGAAGAGACCCGCATCGCGTCTTTTTCAATCAATGGTTGGGATACTCACCAAAATCAGGATCGCACGCTTATCCCTGCGCTGGGGCGGCTGGCAGAAACAATCCTGACTTTACAATCGACACTGACCGGACCGATCTGGAACAAGACGACTGTGGTTGCGGTAACAGAATTTGGCCGCACCGCGCGTCTGAACGGCTCTAATGGGACGGATCATGGCACCGGCGGGCTGATGGTAATGGCGGGTGGCGCCTTACGCGGCGGGCGCGTCATAGGCGACTGGCCCGGACTGGACGAAGGCCAACTCTTCGAGCGGCGCGATTTAATGCCCACCCGTGATTTGCGCGCCTATATCGGCTGGTTGTTGCACAGCCAGTTCGGTCTGGACTTTTCAACCATTGAAAATGCAATTTTCCCCGATCTCGATATGGGCAAAAATCCTGGCTTGATACTCTGAGCGCATTCTTGGCCCAATAAAAAAGGGCCGCCCGCAGACAGCCCTTGATCCTGACAAAGCAGTAAAAGCTTAGCCAACCAGCTCAAGGCCGGAAAAGAAATACGCGATCTCTTCTTTTGCAGTCTCGGGTGCATCGGAGCCGTGTACCGAGTTTTCGCCAACTGATTCCGCGAAATCGGCGCGGATGGTGCCGGCTTCTGCGTCTGCTGGGTTGGTTGCACCCATAACTTCGCGGTTTTTCGCGATTGCGTTTTCGCCTTCAAGCACTTGTGCAACAATCGGGCCGGAAGCCATAAATTCGCACAGCTCGTCATAGAACGGGCGCGCGGAGTGCACTTTGTAGAACTCGCCCGCTTGGGCTTTTGTCAGGTGAATACGCTTGGATGCGACGATGCGCAGGCCTGCATCCTCGAATTTCTTTGCAATAGCACCTGTCAGGTTGCGTTTTGTTGCGTCTGGTTTGATGATTGAAAATGTGCGCTCGAGAGCCATGGGTCGTCTCCGGTTTGGTGTTAAATCCGGCGCTGCCTAGCATGGCCCCTGCCCTATGAAAAGCGGCGATTGACGCCACCCGCTATCTGGGTCAAACCCCGCCCATGTTACGTATATCCGAGATCAACTATTCCGTCGAAGGCCGCCCTCTGTTCGAAGAGGCCAGTGCTGTCATTCCCGAAGGTCACAAGGTGGGCCTTGTCGGGCGCAACGGGGCTGGAAAAACCACGCTCTTTCGCATCATCCGCAAGGAATTGGGGCTGGACGCAGGTGAAATATCCCTGCCCAGCCGCGCCAAGATCGGCGGCGTTGCCCAAGAGGTCCCGTCCTCCGAGACATCGCTGATCGAGACAGTGCTTGCGTGCGACACCGAACGCGCCGCGCTGTTGATCGAAGCGGAAACCGCTAAGGATCCGGGCCGCATCGCGGACATTCAGGCGCGTCTGGCCGATATCGACGCATGGTCCGCCGAAGGTCGCGCAGCGTCGATCCTCAAGGGCCTTGGCTTTGACGATTATGACCAGCAACAGCCCTGCTCGGCCTATTCGGGTGGTTGGCGCATGCGTGTGGCCCTTGCGGGGGTGCTGTTTGCGGAACCTGATCTGCTGCTGCTCGACGAACCGACAAACTACCTCGATCTCGAGGGCGCGCTCTGGCTCGAGAATTACCTAGCGAAATATCCCCATACGGTCATTATCATCAGCCACGACCGCGGCCTGCTGAACCGTGCCGTGGGCGGTATCCTGCACCTCGAAGACAAAAAGCTTACCTATTATCAGGGCAACTACGACCAGTTTGCCAAAATGCGCGCCGAAAAGCGCGCACAGCTGAGTGCTGCCGCTAAAAAGCAACAGGCCCACAAGGCGCATATGCAAGCCTTCGTTGACCGCTTCAAAGCAAAAGCTTCTAAGGCCAAGCAAGCACAATCACGGATGAAAGCCATCGAGAAGATGGTGACCATCACCCCGCCAGAGGAAGCCGCGCGCAAGGTCTTCACCTTCCCGCAACCAGACGAGCTGTCACCTCCTATCATCAGCATCGAGAACGGCTCGACCGGTTATACCGAGGGTCAACCTGTGCTGAGCCGACTGAACCTGCGCATTGATCAGGACGACCGCATCGCCCTGCTGGGTAAAAATGGTCAGGGTAAATCGACCCTCTCCAAGCTGCTGTCGAACCGTCTCGTCCTGTTCGAGGGCAAGGCCGTAAATTCCAATAAACTGCGCATCGGCTTTTTCGCCCAGCATCAGGTTGACGAACTGATGATCGACGAAACACCGCTGCAACACATCATCGCTGCACGGCCCGGTGTGATGCAGTCAAAACTGCGCGCACAGCTGGCTGGTTTCGGCCTTGGCCCCGATCAGGCCGACACCGCCGTAGGGCGTCTCTCGGGCGGGCAAAAGGCGCGCTTGTCGCTACTGCTGGCCACACTCGATGCGCCACATCTGCTGATCCTCGACGAGCCGACAAACCACCTCGACATCGAGAGCCGCGAGGCGCTGGTCGAAGCGCTGACACGGTATTCAGGCGCTGTCATTTTGGTGAGCCACGACATGCACCTGCTGTCTATGGTCGCGGACCGTTTGTGGCTTGTGTCAAATGGCACTGTGGTGCCTTACGAAGACGACCTCGAAGCCTACCGCAAAATGCTGCTGACCGTGGAAAAACCTGTAAGTAAAAATGCACGCCCCAAGGTCGAGGCACCCAAGGAAAAGAGAGCCAGCCGCGAAGACATTTTGGCCCTCAAGGCCGAGGTCCGAACCTCGGAGGCGCGCGTAACCAAGATCAACGATATGCGTGACAAGCTTGCAAAGAAGCTCGCTGATCCTGCTCTCTACGAGAAGGACAAAGTGGGCGAACTGGAAGTCTGGAACAAAAAATACGCCGAAGTCATGGGCGCACTTGAGCGTGCCGAAGGTCTGTGGATGGATGCCGCGGGCAAACTTGAGAAAGCGCAGAATTGACCCTCGACACCGCGTATATGGTCACAGCATTCGTGACGATGCTGGTCGTGATCGACCCTGTGGCGATCGTGCCGATCTTTCTGGCTCTCACGCCTGGCATGAACAGCAAGCAACGCGCCCGCATCGCCTTGCGGGCCGTATTGGTGGCGGGTCTGCTGCTGGCGCTGTTTGCCTTTTTCGGCAAGGCGGTTCTGGGGTTTATCGGCATTTCCATGCCTGCGTTCCGCGTAGCGGGTGGCATTTTGCTCTTCCTCACTGCGATGGACATGCTCTTTGAGCGGCGTACAAAACGCCGTGAAGACAGCTCTGAAGTCGAAATAGAGCTTCACAATGATCCATCGGTCTTTCCCATGGCAATTCCGCTCATCGCGGGCCCCGGTGCCATAGCCTCGGTAATCCTGCTCGTCGGGCAAAAGCCCGGTGGCGAAGGGCTTGTTTCAATCCTTGGCATCACAGCAGTGATCCTTTTTATTATGTATGTATTTTTGCGGCTGTCCGGCGTCCTTGAGCGGTTTATGGGCAAGGTCGCGATCAATGTGGTTACCCGTGTGCTGGGCATGCTTCTGGCCGCACTTTCGGTGCAGTTCGTCCTTGATGGCCTCGCCGAATTCGGGTTTGTCGCCTCTCTTGGATAGTTGGCGTTAACGCCTATATTAGCGTCGACACATAAGGAGCGCGCATGTCCGGAGATAACATTGCAAGCCTGATCTATCTCGGCCTGCTGGGCCTCGCTATCGGTGGCTGGTTTTTTGCCGCAGGGCGCGAGGGGGTTGGAAAAACCCTCCAAATGGCGATGATTTGGGGATTTATCTTTCTTGGTGTGGTTGCGGGCTATGGTCTGTGGAACGACGTCCAGCGCCAGACAATGCGTGACCAGGTGCAGCAGATCGGCACCGGTCAGATCGCTGTGCCACGACAGCAAGACGGGCACTACTATCTAACATTAGCACTCAACGGCGAAAACATCCGATTTGTCGTGGATACCGGTGCGACCGACATGGTACTGACCCGTGAGGACGCCCGCCGCGCAGGCCTGGACCCCGACAAACTCAATTTCATCGGTACCGCCAATACTGCAAATGGAACCGTGCGCACAGCGCCCGTGCGTCTTGATACCGTGCGCCTTGGCGGGATTACCGATACGGATGTATTTGCTTCCGTCAATGGCGGTGCGATGGAAGGCTCCCTGCTGGGTATGGGCTACCTTGAAAAATGGGGCCGGATCGAGATCTCAGGCGGCGAATTACGCCTGACACGGTGATACGCAATAGCATCTCACAGCGTAAATAACTTGTAGAGACCCCAGCCTAACACCAGCACCCCTGCGCCCCAGAACACAACCTTGTGTCGCGGCACGCTAAGATGTGCCAAGCGGTTGCCGACACTCTGTGCAACAATTGCCAGCCCGAAATAGCGAAGCCCCCTGCTCAGCGCGATCGCCGCCAGAAATACGATATAGTTGCCGCCCGCTGCACCTGCCCCCAACGTAGCAAGTTGCATCGGAAGCGGAAGGAAAGACACGGCAAACACCGTCCAGAACAGGCCGCCCTCCTCCAGATCAGCAATCATATCGTCGAACAGCGCCCTCTGGCCCAAAACGTCGAGCACCGGAAGAACGACAGGATCTCGCAGCCAAAGCCCCACAAGATAAAAAACCGTCGCACCGACAAGAGAGCCGATCCAGATCCAGAATGCGATTTTCAATGCGCGTTTTGGATGTCCCACCATGAGCGGCACAATAACCGCCTCGAGGGGGAGTGGCACAGCAGTGCTTTCGGCAACGGACATCGCCAGAAGACCCGTGCGGTGGCGCACAAGGCGCTCCATCCAGTTCTGCTGATCTGTCTCACTCATGTTATTTCCATACTTCGGGACCGTCCCGAATGGTCGCAAGCTGCGCCGCCTTGCCATCTCATGCTTCTGCCTTCTTCTCCCACCGGCCCGACTCTTCGGACCAGTATTGCGCGCTCACCCCCGCACCTGTCAGCGTTTTCCACTGGCCACGCGCATGATTTAACTGCTCCTCGTCATAACCGTCGAAAAGTATGCAAACACGCTCCATGGCCGCAGCATCCTGCGCGGTGATCGGGGCAGAATGGACTGCCATAAGGCATTGCGCATTATTGGCGTTTGACCCATCAGTCCCCAGCAGAACCGGCTGCAACCCATCATGTGCCCCTCCCGCGATACCGTGCGGTAAAAAGCTGTCCTCGCCCCCGAGCCAAAGTGCAGCATCAAGCGCCTCCAGACCGGCGGGGTCGGTACCCCGCACCGACACCCGCCAGCCCGCAGTCAGCGATTTCTCTATCAGCATACGCAGCGTGTCGGTCAACGGGCGCTGGGTAAGATGATAGAACATCACCGCACCCATGGATCATTCACCTTCATAATTATCCGCGATCAAGCGATTCAGCGCGGCCACACCCCAGCCTGTAGCCCCAACGGGCGCGAGCGCCGTCTCCGATTTCACAGATGCTACACCAGCAATATCGAGGTGAATCCACGGACAGTCCTCTTTCACAAAGCGCTGCAAAAATTGCGCTGCTGTTATGGAGCCTGCCGCAGGTCCGCCGATATTCTTCATATCTGCGATCCGGCTTTTCAGCAGGTCGTCATAAGCCCGTCCCATCGGCATGCGCCACGCACCCTCGCCCTCGGCCTCGGCTGCCTTCAGGAAATCATTGCAAAAAGAGGTATTGTTGGAAAAGACGCCAGCATTCTCGTGGCCCAGACTGGTGATAATCGCCCCCGTCAGAGTTGCGAGGTCAATCATCGCGGCGGGTTTATACTGCTCTTGGGCATACCACATGACATCGCACAAAACCAAACGCCCCTCCGCATCGGTATTGAGGTTCTCGATAGTGTCGCCCTTCATCGAGACGACCACATCCCCGGGCCGTGAAGCGGTCCCGGAAGGCATGTTTTCCACGATCCCGACAAGGCCCACAACGTTGGCCTTTGCCCCGCGTAGCGCCAGCGTGCGCATCACACCTGCCACCACCGCTGAGCCGCCCATATCCATGGTCATATCACCCATATTCGCGCCCGGCTTGAGTGAAATGCCTCCCGTGTCAAATACTACGCCCTTACCAACAAGCGCGAGCGGCGCTTCGTCCTTTTTGCCGCCGTCCCAGCGCATAACCACCACATATGAGGGGCTCGCAGATCCCTGCCCCACAGATAAAAGCGTTCTCATACCGAGCTTTGTAAGCGCATCTTCATCCAGAACCTCGATCTTGAGGCCGAGGCTCTCCATCTCTTTCAAACGCTCTACATAGGTGGTGGTCGTAAGGATATTTGCGGGCTCGTTCGTCAGATCGCGGCACATATGCGCGCCCTCTGCCACAGCCATAAGCGTGGCACAGGCGGCCTCAACTTCGGCTATTTTTCCATGCATCACCTTCAACGCGCCGCTGCGGGTTGACTGGGCGCTTTTGTGATCTTCAAATACATAATCACGCATCGCAAATCCGAATACGACCTCCTGTGGCTGGCGCAACGGACCGCACAGCATCAGCAAATCGGCCGAACCGCCACGGGTTTTAGCCAATGCAGCGCCCGCTTTGCGCGCATCCATACCTTTGGCCCCACGCTCAAGCCGGACCACATCCACAGCATCCGCTTTCATCCCCGCCGGATACGACAGGCTCACAACATCGGCGTCTTTCATCTTGGCCCAGCGATCGCTCTCGACCAGCCGTGCAATCGCGCCCTTTGTCTGCCGGTTCACACGCCGCGCGGCAAGATCGAGCTTGCCCTCCGCATCTACAAATACGGCAACGCGCCCCGCGTGCTCCGCAATGGCATCAAGATCGGTCTCGGCAAAGGATATCGGGGTCAGTGCGGTCATGTGTCAGGCCTTTTTGCTATGTGTCGTCCCATGACCTAGCGCGGCAAGTCGGCCATGGCCAGATATGAGTTTAAGGTCCCGCGTGTTTAGGCTATTATCCGTAAAAAGCCGAAAGAGCGCGCGCAGTGGAGAGGAATCACAGTGGCAAAGTTTGACCGCTATATGCTGTCCCAGCTGCTGATCCTTTTCGGCTTTTTCGCACTGGTTCTTGTAGCGATTTTCTGGATCAACCGGGCGGTTGTCTTGTTTGACCGGCTCATCGGAGATGGTCAGACAGCCCTTGTTTTTCTTGAATTTACAGCGCTCGGCCTGCCCCAGTTAATCGCGACGGTCCTGCCCATTGCATCTTTTGCAGCTGCGGTTTACGTGACAAATCGCATGACCTCGGACAGCGAACTGACGGTGCTACAGGCCACAGGTTCCAGCCCGTGGAGCATCGCCCGTCCGGTTATGGTTTTTGGCCTGTGTGTGGCGCTTTTCATGGCAACGCTAAGTAATTTTCTGGTACCAATGGCGACTGCCCAACTCAAGGAACGCGAGCAGGACATCGCACAAAACGTCACCGCCCGCCTGCTAACCGAAGGGACATTCCTGCACCCGACGGATCAGGTCACCTTCTATACCCGCATCATCGATCAAGACGGCGTTTTACGCGATGTCTTTTTGTCAGATCGACGCAATCCCGAACAGGGTATCATCTATACGGCCTCCGAGGCCTATCTGCTGCGCAACGGCGATGCCACCACCCTGATCATGGTCGACGGGTTGGCCCAGCGGCTCGAACAATCAGGTCTTCGCCTCGCCACGGCGAAATTTGCGGATTTTTCGTTCGATATTTCTACACTTATGCGCTCGGAAACGGTGCAGCAAACGCGTATCGCAAATCTTACCACACCCGAACTTATTGCGGGTTGGGACACCCTTGCGGAGGCATCGGGGCGCAGTGAGGGCGCTATCGCAGAGGAGTTTCATTCGCGTTTCGCCCAGCCGCTGTTTTGTATCGTGGCCGCGCTGATCGGATTTACCACCTTGTTGATCGGCGGGTTTTCACGTTTTGGTGTCTGGCGGGAGATCATTATTGCTTTTGGCCTTTTGATCTTGCTGGACGGTGTACGCGGCACGCTATCGTCCCAAGTCTCCGATAATGCCGCCTTGTGGGCACTGCTTTATGTGCCGTCCTTGATCGGCGCACTGATTGCGTTGGTTATGTTAATGCACGCGGCAAATCCGGGCTGGCGCGCACGGCTCAAGCGGCGCGGGGCTGCCGCATGATCCTGCATTTCTATTTTGCGCGGCGTTTTGCCTTGAGCTTTTTGCTGATTACGCTGGTTCTATTCCTTCTGATCGCCCTCACCGGCCTGCTGGAAGAAGCGCGAAGGTCATTTGCAGATACGGTTACTTTTGGTGATCTGGTGACCCTGACGTTGTTGGACGCGCCGCAAAAAATTAATCTGATCCTGCCTCTCAATATGGTGCTGGCGACTGTGGTGCTGTTTTTGTCGATGGCACGCTCGTCGGAGATGGTTATCACGCGCGCATCGGGTCGCTCCGCGCTCAATACGCTGCTGGCGCCGCTGGTTGTGGCATTTTTAATCGGGCTGTTGGTGGTGGGCGTATTCAACCCCATCGTTGCCGCCACGTCCAAGCGCTACGAGGTCCTGTCCGATCAATACGCCAGTGGCGGTCGCGCGGCGTTGTCGATCTCGGCCGAAGGCCTTTGGCTGCGGCAGGGTACTGACGAGGGGCAAACGGTCATCCGCGCGTGGCGCTCCAACAACGACGGGTCTGTGCTTTATGATGTGACCCTGATCACTTATGCACCAGAAGGGGGGCCCGTGCGCCGAATTGAAGCGCAAAGTGCGACTTTGGGGCCAGACGGATGGAACCTGCGCAACGCAAAATCATGGCCCTTACAGGCCGGTGTCAACTCCGAAGGCAATGCCGAGAAATTCGAGACGCTCGCCATTGCCTCATCGCTGACCCCCGAACGCATCCGCGACAGCTTTGGCAAAGCGGGGGCGATTTCGATCTACGAGCTGCCCGATTTTATCCGCCAGCTTGAATCCTCGGGCTTCTCGCCGCGCCGTCACAAGGTCTGGCTACAATCGGAACTTGCGCGCCCTCTGTTCCTGATCGCGATGGTTCTAGTTGCGAGTGCGTTCACCATGCGGCATACCAGATCAGGAGGGACCGGCATTGCCGTCCTCACGGCAATCTTATTGGGGTTCGGCTTGTATTTCATTCGCAGTTTTGCGCAAATTCTGGGCGAAAACGGCCAGATCCCCGTGCTATTGGCTGCATGGGCGCCGCCGATGGCCGCGATCATGCTGGCCCTCGGGCTGCTGCTGCACCGCGAGGACGGCTGAAATCATGCGCATACTCCTGATCCTCTTCCTCGCTCTGATGCCCCTGCGTGCCGCAGCACAGGATGCTGCCCTGCTGGTTGCTGACGAACTCTACATCACCCGCGCGCGGGAACTGGTTGCCTCGGGAAATGTCGAAGCATTCCAGAACGGCGTTCGTCTGCGTGCCAGTATGATCCGTTATGATCAAGACACCGGCGCGCTCAGCATCGAAGGGCCGATCACCCTGACCCAGCAGGACGGTACGGTAATCACCGCAACCGCAGCTGAACTGGACGCCGACCTGCGCAATGGTATTCTCAAGGGCGCGCGTCTGGTTCTCAACCAGCAACTGCAACTGGCAGCCTTCCAGATCGACCGCGTCGACGGGCGTTATAGCCAGCTTTATAAAACTGCGGTGACTTCGTGCCATGTCTGTGATGACGGCAGCGCCCCACTGTGGCAAATCAGGGCTAAAAGAGTGGTCTACGACGCGCTCGAAGAGCAGCTTTATTTTGACGAGGCCCAGTTCCGCATCGGACGAGTGCCCGTTTTCTGGCTTCCACGTCTGCGGCTGCCCGGACCAACAGTAGAGCGCGCTTCAGGCTTTCTGGTTCCGTCTGTCAGGACCACTTCGAACCTCGGCATCGGGATTAAAGTGCCCTATTTCCTGCGGTTGAGTGAAAAGCGTGACCTTACGCTTACGCCTTATCTGTCGAGCTCAACCAAAACACTGGAGTTCAGGTACCGTCAGGCCTACAGGACAGGCCGGATCCAGTTTGATGGGGCGTTTACCCGTGATGACATCTTCGCAGAGGACAATCGCGGCTATCTGTTCGGGCGTGGCCTGTTTGCCCTGCCCCGCGATTACACCTTATATTTTGCGATCGAAGCAGTAAGTGATGATGGGTATCTCGACACCTATGGCTACTCCGATGCGGACAGGCTTCGCTCGGAGCTTACAGTGAGCCGAGCGCGCCGTGACGAATACGTCCGTGCAAGTTTCTACAACTTCCAGTCTTTGCGTGATGACGAGCCGAATGAGACACTGCCGACACTTATCCTAGACGGCGAATACGAGCGGAGGTTTTTCCCGCGCGCGATCGGTGGCGAAGTTCGCGCCCGTCTTGTCGCCCACAGCCACCGGCGCCTGTCGGATGTCTCGACAGACGAGGACGGCGATGGCAATGCCGATGGCCGCGATGTGGCACGCCTGAATGCTCAGATCGACTGGTTGCGCAGTACGACCCTGCAAATGGGATTGCGAACCGATACCGAAATCGGGATTGCCTTTAACACGTTTAACATCTCGCAAGATGATCTGAACACGAATGATCCCTCCGAGGTCACCCCCCATGCCGCTTTCACTCTGCGGTATCCTCTCTCCAGAAGTGGCTCAACGGGTGTAAGCCACGTTCTCGAACCTGTGGTGCAGCTGAGTTGGACCGGTGGCAACCGCCTCGACATCCCCAACGAGGAAAGCACGCTGGTCGAATTCGATCAGGGCAACCTATTGAGCTTGTCACGTTTCCCTCGTGCCGATCGCCGCGAGCGCGGGACCATGGCCGCTTTTGGTGTCGGATGGTCGCGGTTCAATCCCACAGGTTGGGATGCACAGCTTAGCGTTGGACAGGTATTTCGCAAAGAACTCGACAGTGACTTTACCACCAGCTCCGGCCTTGACGGTCTGTCCTCAGACATTCTGCTTGCAGGCCAGATCAGCTCCGGAACGGGGATAAGTTTCACCGGACGCAGCCTGTTTCAGGACGACTTGAGCCTGTCCAAAGCGGAAGTTCGTGGCGATTACGCATTTAAGCGTGGCCGCATCGGAGGCTCCTATATATGGCTCCAGCAGGATCTGGCCGAAGACCGCACAACGGAAGTTTCTGAGCTGACCGTTGATGGCAGCTACCGGATTAGCAATTCATGGACTGCTTCGGCTAACTGGCGCTATGATGTTGCATCCGACCTTGCAGCCACAGCAGGCGCAGGATTACGTTATGAAAACGAGTGTGTGACACTCGATCTAAGTGTCAAACGCCGCTATACGACCTCAACAAGTGTTGAGCCCTCGACCGATTTCGGATTTAACGTCGGTCTGCGGGGCTTTTCCGCTGATACCGGAACAGAAAGATACGTGTCCTCATGTTCAAACTAAAACCTGCTCTTGCCGCCCTCGGCCTTGCCGCTGTCCTTGCTGGTCCTGTTGCTGCGCAGAACCTCTTTGCCCCTGTGGCCACAGTCAACAACAGTGTTGTGACGGAATTCGAAGTCCAGCAGAGGGTGCGGTTCTTGCAGATCCTCAATGCACGCGGTGCAACGCGCAGTGCAGCTATTGAAAGCCTTATTGACGAGCGGCTGCGCGATGAGGCAATCAAAAGTGCGGGACTGGAAATCACCGACGAAGGCGTAGACGACTCACTTGAGGAATTCGCAGGCCGCGCCAGCATGACCCGAGCCGAGTTTACAAAAGCACTGGCAAGTGCCGGCGTTGAGGCAGGGACATTTCGCGATTTTGTTATCAATGGCGTGGCATGGCGCGATCTGATCCGTGCGCGCTACAATAGCCGTGTTACGGTATCCGAAGCAGAGATCGACCGTGCTTTGGCGAGCCAAAGTTCAGGCGGCTCCAGCATTCGTGTGTTGGTCTCCGAAATCATTATTCCCGCACCGCCCCCTCAGGCCGCGCGCGTTGGAGCATTGGCCGAGCAGATCGCACAGAGCACAACAACCGACCAATTTTCCAGCTTTGCGCGTCAGTACTCCGCCACAGCAACGCGCGGGGCTGGTGGACGTCTTCCTTGGCAGAACCTCAGTGACCTGCCTCCCGCATTGCAGCCACTTATCCTCGCGCTCTCACCGGGTGAGGTGACCCAGCCGCTTAATATTCCCAATGCCGTGGCATTGTTCCAGTTGCGTGACATCGAAGAGACCGGCACCGCCGCGAAAACCTACTCCGCGATTGAATATGCTGCGTATTACATGACCGGTGGCCGCTCGGAGGCCACGTTGCAACAGGCCGCCAACCTCAAAACACAGGTGGATGTCTGCGACGACCTCTACGCTTTTGCAAAGGGCCAGCCCGAAGGCGTGCTGGAGCGCGAAACCACAACGCCAGATAAACTGCCACAGGATTTCGCAATCGAGCTAAGCAAGCTGGACGAGGGCGAAGTCTCCACTGCGCTGACCCGCTCCGACGGTCAGGCACTGGTATTTCTGATGATGTGTGGGCGCACCGCCGAGCAAAACGCCGAAGTTAGCCGCGAGGATGTCGCAAGTTCGATCCGTCAGCGCCGCCTGTCGGGCTTTGCCGATAGCCTATTGGCAGAATTGCGCAGCAACGCACGCATCAGCGTAAAATGAAACCGGTTATCCTGACCTGCGGCGAGCCCGCAGGGATCGGTCCCGAAGTTGCAGCCCGTGCGTGGGCAGCGCTGTGTGACGCCATACCGATGGTCTGGCTGGGCGATCCTCGCCACCTGCCCGCAGGCACACCGCACCGCATTGTTGAGAGCATCGCACAGGCGGAGGGTATTCAAACCGGTGCGCTGCCTGTTTTGCCCTATCCTTTCGCCGGTAATGCAATCGCTGGTCACCCTGACATGGCCAATGCAGCGGGCGTGATTGCGGTCATCGCCCGCGCTGTCGAATTGGTCACTTCGGGCGCTGCATCCGCCATTTGCACCGCCCCGATCCATAAAAAGGCTCTTAAAGACGGAGCGAATTTTGCCTACCCCGGTCATACGGAATATCTTTCCGCGCTGGCTGGTGGTGTCGATGTGGTGATGATGCTCGCCTCAGAGCAATTGCGCGTTGTTCCTGCGACAATCCACATCGCCCTGTCGCAGGTGCCTGCGGCCCTCACCCCGGCGCTGCTGCGCCGCACAATAGAGATTACGCATACTGGCCTCCAGAACCAGTTCGGCATCCCTTCACCACGCATCGCAATCAGCGGGTTAAACCCCCATGCAGGCGAAGGCGGTTCTATGGGTCAAGAGGAGGTTGCCTGGATCGCATCATTGGTGCGTGATATGCAATCCGAGGGATACACACTTCAGGGTCCTCTGCCTGCTGACACAATGTTCCACGCCGCCGCCCGCGCCCGCTATGACGCGGCCATCGCCATGTACCATGATCAGGCATTAATCCCGATCAAAACCCTTGATTTTGATCGCGGCGTTAATGTTACGCTGGGCTTGCCGTTTATCCGCACCTCGCCGGATCACGGCACGGCCTTTGACATCGCAGGCACAGGCGCCGCCAACCCTACAAGCATGATCGAGGCGATCCGCATGGCCCACAGGATGAGCGGATCATGAGCGCGATCGACACATTGCCAACCTTGCGTCAGGTGATTGACACTCACGGCCTTCAGGCGCGCAAATCGTTGGGCCAGAACTTTTTGCTCGACCTAAACCTTACGGCGAAAATCGCGCGGCAAGCGGGCGATCTTACCTGTTGTGATGTCCTCGAAATCGGGCCCGGCCCCGGTGGTCTGACGCGTGGTCTGTTGTCCGAAGGCGCGCGCCGCGTGCTCGCCATCGAGAAGGACAGCCGCTGCATCCCCGCACTGGACGAGATCGCCGCCGCCTATGAGGGCCGCCTCCAAATCATCGAGGGTGACGCACTCGAGGTAAACCCCTTGGCCTATCTGACACCGCCGATCCGCGTGGCCGCCAACCTGCCCTATAACATTGGCACAGAGCTTTTGGTACGCTGGCTCACGCCGCCTGAATGGCCACCCTTCTGGGAGAGCCTCACACTGATGTTCCAACGCGAAGTGGCCGAGAGGATTGTGGCCAAGCCCGGCTCAAAGGCCTATGGTCGTCTGGCCCTGCTGGCCCAATGGCGCGCGGATGCGAAAATCGTGCTGCACCTGCCCCCGGAGGCCTTCACCCCGCCGCCGAAAGTCTCCAGTGCCGTTGTCCATCTGACAGCCCTTGCGCAGCCCCGCTTTCCCGCAGATGCTGCTATTCTCTCGCGCACAGTTGCGGCCGCGTTTAACCAGCGGCGCAAAATGCTGCGATCTGCGCTTAAGGGCACTGCACCCGACATCGAGGACCGCTTGATCGCCGCAGGTCTGAAACCGACCGACCGTGCCGAACAGGTACCGCTCGAAGGTTTTTGCGCCTTGGCCCGCGAATTGGCAAAGCCCTGAGACCAGATCGGCACTTCCTGGATTTCCGCCCAGATCGTGATGATCTGTCAGCATGGAGTGGTGGCAGAGATATATTCCGCTGATCGCACCTGAACCTGCCGCGAACAAAAAAAAGCCCCGCTTGCGCAGGGCTATTTTTATTTATTCTGCCGCTTCGGGCTGGTCGCCGCCACCATTGGGGGCGTCGGCACTATCTTCTTTAGGCTTGGGCTTACGGCGCGGTGCACGGCGGGCTTTCGGTTTCGCCTCGGGTGTCTCGACCAGCGTGCTGACCTCGTCCTGTGAATCAGGCTCGGCGTCGGGCTGCGGTTGCTCACTTGCGTCTTCTACAGCGGGCTGTTCTGCGGATTCGCGTTCCTGACGCTCGGCGCGCTCACGGTCACGCTCCGACTGGCGCTCCCGATTAATACGGTCCTGCTCGTCGCGCTCCGCCTGCCGCTCGCGGTTGGCTTTTTCCTGCTCTTCGCGCTTAGCGTCGATTTCTTTCTGCGCCTCGCTCAGCATCCGTAGATAATGCTCGGCGTGCTGCTGGAAGTTCTCCATGGCAACACGGTCGTTACTCAGCTGGGCATCACGGGCCAGCTGGTTGTATTTCTCGATCACCTGACTGGGCGTGCCGCGCACCTTGCCTTCGGGACCCGAGCTGTCAAACACACGGTTGACGACATTGCCACCTTGCGTATTGCCACCGCTACGGTTGCGGTTTTTGTTATTACGCGAGCGCGATCTTTGAGGTTTCATAGAGGGGGTCAGCCTTTTGGTGCTGTTGTATCGGTCAGGCCATTCATGCGCATGGCGCAGATGAGAGGCACGTTGAGATGTTGGGCATAAGCCGCGCGGGAACGTAAATTACGTTCATCGCTGCAACATCCTAACTTTACCCTTCTTCACACCTCAGGGGCAAGAGAGAATACACCAAAAAACGATTCAAAATCGCACTAAGCGGGATTTCTGGCACATATAACACGGTCCCGACCGTCCAGATCAGGCAGAATCGCCACATCCGCCCATCCGGCAATCCGGAAAATATTCTGAACCGCCTCGCCTTGTGACGCGCCTATTTCTGTCAGAACGCGACCTGTCGCGGTCAGATATCCCTGCGCTTGAGCAGCGATAACGCGGTACACACTGAGCCCGTCAGCGCCATCCGTCAGCGCCATCGCTGGCTCGTGAAGCGCCAATTCAGGTGCAACACCGCTCATCTCGGCTATGGCAAGATAGGGCGGATTACTCACGATCAGATCAAACCGTCCCTCAACAGAGGCAAGCCAGTCGGACTTGATGACATCCGCGCGCGCAGCTACTCCGTGCAGAACAGCATTGGCGCTGGCCTGCAGACACGCACTCTCGGACAAATCGACCCCCATTCCAGTGGCGCTCGATCGCTCTGCCAGTAGCGTGACAAGAATGCATCCCGATCCTGTCCCCAGATCCAGAAGACGCTCGAACGGTTCGGCCAATGCCGCCTCTATCAGGCTCTCTGTTTCGGGCCGCGGGTCTAGCACCTCGCGGCTGATCTTGAACTTGCGTCCGTAAAACTCTCGCTCGCCCACAAGCTGGGAAACAGGAACACGCACAGCGCGCAGTGCGATCAAATGCTCGTAACGCTCTGATATCTCGGGGGCAATTTCCTCAGGCGCAATAAGTGTGACGCGCGCGGCATCCACGCGGGCGGCATGGGCCAACAGAAGCCGCGCATCACGGGCGGGATCAGGCACGCCAGCCGCCCGCAATTTCGCGGTCGCCGCAGCCATAGCAACAGCCGCCGTGGTCACGCGATTACCCTCACTGGCCCATCTCCGCCAACATCTTTGCCTGTGCATCCGCCGTCAGCGCGTCCACAATTTCGTCCAGATCGCCCTGCATCACAGCATCAAGCTTATAAAGTGTGAGGTTGATGCGGTGATCGGTCATGCGGCCTTGGGGAAAGTTGTAGGTCCGTATCCGCTCGGAGCGATCCCCACTCCCGACCTGTGAGGCGCGGCTGTCGGACCGCTCTGTATCAATCCGCTGCCGCTCGGCATCATAAAGGCGGGTCTTGAGGACTTGCATCGCGATCTCGCGGTTGCGGTGCTGGGACTTCTCGGAGCTTGTTACGACAATTCCTGTGGGAATATGCGTGATACGAACAGCGGAATCAGTGGTGTTCACATGCTGCCCGCCAGCGCCGGAACTGCGGTAGGTATCAATGCGGATGTCCGTGGTCGCGATCTGGATGTCTACATCCTCCGCCTCCGGCAGCACAGCAACCGTTGCGGCAGAGGTATGCACGCGACCTTGGCTTTCAGTGCTCGGAACACGCTGCACACGGTGGACGCCACTCTCGTACTTCAGACGCGCAAATACATTCTCGCCGGTAATATGCGCCACCACTTCCTTGATCCCGCCCAGCTCGGTCATCTGTTGCTCTATCAGATCGACCTTCCAGCCGCGTCCCTCTGCGTAACGGATATACATCCGCAGCAGATCACCCGCAAAAAGTGCCGCCTCGTCGCCGCCGGTTCCGGGCCGTATTTCCAACATCGCAGGCCGTGCATCCGCCTCGTCGCGGGGCAAAAGCGCCAGTTGCAGGCTCGCTTCTGCAGCGGGTATCGCGCTCTCGATCTCGTAGATCTCTTCACGGGCCATAGAGGTCATCTCGGGATCGCTCAGCATTTCGCGCGCGCCTTCAAGATTTTCGAGAAGCACGCGATAAGCCGCGATCTCCTCTACTACAGGTCGCAGATCGCTGTATTCCTTGGCCAACTTGGAAATATCCCCACCGCCCGTGCTCATTGCCGCCTCGAGGTACTCGAAACGGGCGGAAATTTGGGCGAGGCGATCCATGGGTATCATGGATTGGGAAGTGGCCTATGAAATCACTTTGGTCAAGGGCGGCGTCATGGTATACTTTGGGCATGAAACGCTTTGCAGCCATCTTCGCCTTTTGCACCCTGACTGGGGCCGCGCAAGCGCAGACCAAAACCATCGATTGCTATTGCACCGACACCAGCGGCGCCCGCGTTGAGCTGGGCGAGTCGATCTGCCTTCAGGTCGGCGGCCGGATGTTCACGGCACAGTGCCAGATGTCACTCAATGTGCCGATGTGGCGCGAAACGCAGAACGGCTGTCTCAGCTCAGAGGCCGTTCTACCGTTCAGCCCGCTTGGCGCGGGCACGCTCGATCAACCCGTCCAGACGTTTGCCGTTGACGCCCATATCTGATTTGCCAAACCGCAGCCTTGCATAAAGCTTGATCTGGTCGCCGTCCTGCTCGATCGTGGTGTAATCCGGAAAGCCCATCAGTTTCGAGCGCGTGATATAGGTCAAACGCCCCTCGCCCACGCCACCGGACAGCAACTCCGTGCGCGGCAGCGCCAGCATGCCCTGATGCAGGTCCGACAGCAGCCCCGGCGATGACTGCACCACACGCCCTGACCAGCCTTCGCCATCGGTGTTCTCTGCTTCACCGATGGGCCTGTGCCAGCGCGACACGTCCGAGGGCGCAAGCCGGATAAAAGCCATACCTGCAACGACAGCCAAAACCAAAATTAACCAAACCATTATACGCATCCCTTTTTTACACCCGTCACTATGGCCCCGCGGGCCAGGCTCTATCTGTAAGCAACCCCAGGCAGGATGCACAGTATTTCGTAGAGTAAATTTGCCGCGGTCAGCGCGGTATTGCCACTGGGATCATAGGGCGGAGACACTTCTACAATGTCCGCCCCGACGATATTCAGCCCTTTGAAACCTCTAATAAGCTCCAGTGCTTGTGGAGTCGTGAGCCCGCCAATTTCGGGTGTGCCCGTGCCCGGCGCATAGGCGGGATCAAGACTGTCGATGTCATAGGTGATATAGGTTGGCGTATCTCCGATATCGCGACGGATTTCACCTGCAAGCTGTGCAAGGCTGCGATTCCACAGCTCCTCGGCGGGCCATTGCTGGAACCCCCATCCGACTGCTTCGGAGAAATCGGTCGCGGCATAACCGGTACCGCGAATACCGATTTGGTAGGTTTTTTCAGGCCTGATCAGCCCCTCCTCGTAAGCACGGCGAAACACTGTGCCATGCGTCTCTTTCTCGCCGAACATCTCGTCGTTTACGTCCGCGTGTGCATCGATGTGGATGAGAGCAACAGGCCCGTGCCGCTTTGCCATGGCACGCAGGATCGGCAGCGTGATTGAATGATCCCCCCCCATCGCTAGAGGCATGGCATCATACTTTAAAATCTCGTCGTAACTCTCTTTGATAATTGACAAACTATCCTTCAGCGAAAAAGTATTGATCGCCAGGTCGCCAATATCAGCCACCTGCAAGCTGTCAAAAGGAGCAGCACCGCTGGCAAGGTTATAGGGGCGCAACATCGCAGATTCAGCACGGATTTGCTTTGGTCCGAAGCGGGTGCCCGACCGCCACGAGGTGCCGATATCCATCGGAATGCCCAAAACTGCCACATCCAGCCCCTTGAGATCATTGACCGAAGGCAGCCGCATAAACGTCCCCGGCCCGGAAAAGCGCGCCAGTTCGTTCCCGCCAATGGGTTGGTTCTTTTGGCTCATTCCTAGCTCTCCACACCCTTTAGGGTTCATTTTATCTGCGCCGCTGATATGGCGAAAATTTTAACGCCCCCTTAGGAAGCGCCCCGCATTCTTGCGCCCAGAAGGCAGCAAATTTCCGTCGCCACATGCGCGCCCGCAATCGCGGTTGCCCCAGTGGTATCAAAGGGCGGCGATACTTCGACAATATCGCCGCCGCGAATATTAATCCCCGCCAGATCGCGTAGCATTGCCGCTGCCTGCCAGCTCGCCAATCCACCCCAGACAGGTGTGCCGGTTCCGGGAGCGAAAGCAGGATCCAACGCATCTATATCAAATGTGAGGTATGTGGGATTAGTCCCTAATATTTTCTTAATCTTTTCGACCGCTGCCGCCGTTCCCTTTTCATGTATCTCACGGGCATCAATCGTAGTGACGCCCATCGTGTCGTCGTTATGCGTGCGGATGCCCACCTGAACGGATGTCGCTGGATCGATCAGCCCCAGCTTGATCGCCTTGTAAAACATCGTGCCATGGTCGATCCGCTCCATATCATCATCGACCCAAGTGTCTGAGTGGGCATCAAAATGCAGCAAACTCATCGGCCCGAACTTCTCGGCATATGCTTTGAGGATCGGAAAGCTGATGTAGTGGTCGCCGCCAAGCGCCACGCTGGCCACGCCCGCATCAAGAATGCCCTTGATGTGCGCAGTCAGGGTGGCGGGAAATTCCGACACACGCGCATAATCAAACGCCAGATCTCCGTAGTCGATGATCGCTCGTTCGCTGAGCACATCGAAATCCCAGCCATAGGGCGGATCATAGGGCTGTAATGTGCTTGCCTCGCGGATCGCGCGCGGACCCAAACGTGTGCCCGTGCGGTTCGTTACCGCCTGATCGAACGGCACGCCCGTGATCGCAATGTCCACACCGGTTAGGTCCTTGGTGTATCTGCGCCGTAAAAACGATGTCGCCCCACCAAATGCGTTCTCGAAACTGTGTCCCTTTAGATCGTTGCGGGTAAACGCTTGATCCACTTGGGATTTTGCATCTTCCAGACCCATTATTTCACCGCCGGTTGCATCTGCTCGACGAGCTGCGCAAAGAATGACGCACCCACGGGCGAGATCGCATCGTTGAAGTTGTATTTAGGATGATGCAGCCCTGCACCTGCGCCCGCACCCAAAAACAGGTAGGAACCTGGACGCTCTTCCAGCATGTAGGAAAAATCCTCGGCTCCGGCAACTTTGGCGAATTCATCCTCCACCATGTCCGCGCCCACCAGTGAGCGTGCCACGCCTGCGGCAAAAGCCGTCTGCGCGTCTGAGTTGATCGTTGCAGGATAGCCTTCTTCGTAATCAAGTTCTGCCTCGACGCCGTAACTGGCCGCTTGGCCTTGTACGATTTCTGTCATCCGCTTGATAATTGTATCACGGGTTTCTTTGTCAAACGTGCGCACGGTGCCGTTGATCATTGCGGTATCGGGGATCACGTTACTGGCGCTGCCTGTGTGAATTTGCGTGACCGAAATCACCTTTTCCGCCCCTGAATGGACGTTGCGACTGATAATCGTCTGGATTGCGGTGACCATGCCACACGCCGCCACCACGGGGTCCGCCGTTTCGTGCGGCATCGCCCCATGGCCGCCCCGCCCGTTGATCGTAATCGTGAACGAATCCACCGCCGCCATGATCGCACCGGGACGGGTATAGAACGCCCCCTCGTCGGCTCCGGGCAGGTTGTGGATGCCATATACTTCAGAGATGTCGAAACGGTCCATCATCCCTTCGGCGCACATCACTTGCGCGCCGCCACCCTCTTCCTCGGCTGGTTGGAAAATCAGCGCAACACGGCCCGCAAAATTGCGCGTCTCAACCATATATTTCGCCGCACCGAGCAACATCGCGGTATGTCCGTCATGCCCGCAGGCGTGCATTTTTCCGGCATGTGTCGAAGCATAATCGACGCCAGTTGCCTCCTCGATGGGGAGTGCATCAAAATCGGCGCGCAAGCCAATGGTTTTCCCCGCGCCGCGCCCGTTGATGATTGCTACAATACCCGTCTGCGCGATGCCCTCATGGATCTCGTCGACGCCGAACTCCTGCAACCGCTCCTTGATAAAAGCCGCTGTTTTCGGACAGTCAAAGCTGAGCTCGGGGATGGTATGCAAATGGCGCCGCCATGCTGTCATGTCTTCTGCAAAATCGGCAATACGGTTGATTACGGGCATGGGTGGACTCCTGTCTGCTGTTATCCTTATCTGACACCGAACGAGGGAGACCCGCAATGCCAGATGACCTGATCCATGATGAAACCGCTGGCATTGAGCGCCTGCTTGAAATCATGCGCCGCTTGCGCGATCCGGACACTGGCTGTCCATGGGATATCGAGCAGGATTTCGACACCATCGCCCCCTACACCATCGAGGAAGCTTATGAAGTTGCAGACGCCATTGCGCGGCGCGACTGGCCCGAACTTGAAGGAGAGTTGGGCGATCTGCTGCTCCAGTCTGTTTATCACACTGCTATAGGTTCAGAGGCAGGGCATTTTACCTTCCAGTCCGTAGTGCGCAACATTTCCAACAAAATGGTCGCCCGTCACCCCCATGTTTTCGGGGACGAAAGCCGTGAGAAATCCGCCGACCAGCAAACCGCCGATTGGGAAGCGATCAAAGCGACCGAGCGGGCGGAAAAATTCCAGCAGGGTGCGCTTGATGGTGTGGCCATCGGCCTGCCCGCGCTTTTGCGCGCCTACAAACTGCAAAAGCGCGCTGCACGCGTAGGATTTGACTGGCCAGACACTTCGGATGTGATTGCAAAAATTCAGGAGGAAGCCGCCGAGTTGGTGGAGGCCCGCGATACGCTCACGCCCGCAGAGCAGTTCGAGGAATTCGGTGATCTGATGTTTGTGATGGCCAATCTAGGAAGGCATCTGGGCATTGAGCCAGAGGCCGCATTGCGTGCTGCCAACGCCAAATTTACCCGCCGCTTTTCGGGTGTCGAGGAAAAGCTGCGCAAGATCGGAAAAACCCCGCAAGAAAGCGACCTGACCGAGATGGATGCCCTATGGGATGCTGTCAAAGCGGACGAAAAAGCCGCAAAATCCTAGCGTAACAACATCACCGCTGGCATTAATTCGATCTCGTCAAGGTGTTCTTTATATCGCCCCTCAAGGATCCGCGTCTGGCGTTTGGTAAACTCCGAGACGCCGCGACTTGTTATGTCATCTCGGTGCGCTGCAATGATTTGTTGCCATGCCTCGCGCTCCAGCGTCTCACCCGCGCTGTACCTTTCCTGCAGGGCCAGCAGGGCCGCATCGGTGGCAGAATGGTTCATCCGCCGTGCAGGCTCGCGCAGCGGCACTTCGGCCAGTTCAGGCACCAGCATGCCCAGAATATCCACACTTCGTCCGCGTCGTGGATAATCGATCACAACCAACTCCTGCACTTTGAGATACTGGAACACCAGCCGCACCAGATCGGGCCATCCACGATCCATGTGCAACATATTATGCCGCCCTTCAGCGAAGGCAGGAGATTTGTTATCCTCCGCCCGCTTGCGGTAGGCAGAGATATAGAGATCTGTATAGTCGCGCACCACCAGCACAGCGCGCAAAACGGGCGCTCCGGCCGCCGCCGCAAGCGTTTGCAGCCGCGCTTCGGCGGCGGGATAAAACTGACCGGCGGGAAAATGGATCATACGGCCGGGTATATTTTCCTCGGAAAGGATCATCGCATGGCTGTCGGGCGTCACAAACCGCTGCAGTTCGGTCGCGGCAGCAGGCAGGAACCTGCGCTCCCATTGGCCCATGTTGCGCGGATCAGGCAGCTTGAGGCGCAAATCCCCCTGCGGAATGTCATCGCGCCCCGGATAGGCAAGGTCATAGCCCTGCGCCGCCAGCAGGTCACGGTTCTCGGCCAGCATCATCTGGAACGATGATGTGCCCGTCCGGTGCGCGCCCAAATGTACATAAAGTGGCTTACCTTGTGTCATGTTCAAAGACTTACCCAATCAGCGCGCCCCAGCGCAAGCCGTCCTGACTGCTGGACAAGGGTGCATTGGCTTGCGATTGTGCGCAAAAGAGTGATGACAGGAAAACGGATGCCACCGCGCAAGATTATTATTGATACAGATCCCGGTCAGGATGATGCCGTCGCGATCCTGCTGGCCCTCGCCAGCCCCGAAGACGTCGAAGTGCTGGGCATTACCTGTGTCGCAGGAAACGTACCGCTGCCGCTTACCACACGAAATGCGCGTATTATATGCGAGTTGGCAGGCCGCCCCGATATGCAGGTATTTGCGGGCTGTGACCGCCCTTTAGGCCGCGATCTGGTCACCGCCGAGCATGTTCACGGCAAAACCGGCCTCGACGGCCCTACGCTGCCGGAACCTGTAATGCCTATGGCAGACGGTCACGCCGTTGACTTCATCATCGAGCAATTGCGTAAGTTCGCTCCCGGCACCATCACGCTTTGCCCGCTGGGACCCCTCACCAACATCGCCACAGCGTTGCAAAAAGCGCCCGACATCGCAGGCCGCATCGCGAAAATCGTGCTGATGGGTGGCGGGTATTTCGAGGGGGGCAACATCACTCCAGCTGCTGAATTCAACATTTATGTCGATCCGCAAGCTGCTGATATTGTATTTAAATGTGGTGCATCAATTGTTGTGATGCCCCTTGACGTCACCCATAAGGCCCTTGTCACACGTCCTCGCAATGATGCCTTCCGCGCGCTTGGCACGCCCGCCGGAATTGCCGTGGCCGAGATGACCGATTTCTTTGAGCGGTTTGACAAGGAGAAGTACGGCTCTGCAGGTGCACCGCTGCATGATCCTTGCGTTACCGCCTATCTGATCCAGCCCGACCTTTTCAAGGGACGCCACATAAACGTCGAGATCGAAACCCTGTCGGAGTTGACGATGGGCATGACCGTAGCCGATTGGTGGGGCGTAACCGGACGGCCCCCCAACGCAACCTTTATGGGAGATGTCGACGCTGACGGCTTCTTTTCCCTGCTGACCACGCGGCTGGCCCGCCTGTGAGTGCAGCGCTCACCCTCGCAGGGCCTGACCAGCTTGAAAAAATCCTGCCCCTTGTGGCGTCTTATCACCTTGAGGCGGGGATAGATTCTACCGACGCGTCGCGTATGACGGGCATCGCCCCGCTGCTTGACGGTATCCCGCAGGGGTGTGCCTATCTGATCGGGCCGCCCCGTGCGCCCATTGGGTATATTGTCATCACCTTCGGCTGGTCAGTGGAATTCGGCGGCCTCGATGCAATCATAGACGAGCTTTATGTCCGCCCTGGCGTGCGCGGCCGTGGCATTGGATCAGAAGCACTGATCGCCCTGCCGCGCGCCCTCGCCAGCGGCGGTTTGCGCGCCATCCATCTTGAAGTTGATCGCAGCAACGAACAAGCGCTCAAACTCTATCAACGTGCTGGCTTCACCCCGCGAAACAATTCTGTTTCCCTCTCCAAACGCCTCTGACGGAGCTAAGCATGCAGATCCCCTTTAACAACAGTTTTGCCGCGCTGCCCGATGCATTTTATACCAAACTGGCGCCAACATCAGTTTCAGCACCCAAGCTATTGGCTTTCAACGAGGATCTTGCAAAACTTCTAGGAATTGCCTACGATGATAGCAAAGAGCTGGCAGAAGCTTTTAGCGGTAACAAAATACCCCAAGGTGCCGATCCGTTGGCTCAGCTTTATTCCGGTCACCAGTTCGGGAATTACAATCAGCAGCTTGGCGATGGTCGCGCAATTCTGCTTGGTGAAGCCATAGACTTCAATGGTATACGCCGCGATATTCAACTAAAAGGTTCGGGCCGCACTCCTTATTCACGGGGCGGTGACGGGCGCGCATGGTTGGGCCCGGTGCTCCGCGAATATGTCGTATCCGAAGCGATGCACGCTCTTGGTATTCCTACCACCCGCGCACTCGCTGCGGTCAGCACCGGCGAAGATATCCTGCGCGAGCAAGGTATGCTGCCCGGTGCTGTGCTGACCCGCACGGCCCGCAGTCACCTCCGTGTTGGAAGCTTTCAAGTCTTTGCACACAGGGGTCAGACGGACGATCTGCAAACCCTCACCGATTATGCCATCGCGCGCCACTACCCCGATGCAAATGGCCCGATGGACCTGTTGCGCGCGGTATGTACCGCACAGGCAGATCTAATTGCCAAATGGATGTCCGTAGGTTTTATCCACGGTGTGATGAATACCGATAATTGTGCTATTGGCGGCGAAACAATTGATTATGGCCCATGCGCCTTCATGGATAATTTCCACTCCGGCCGCGTATTTTCAAGCATCGACCAACAGGCCCGCTATGCCTACGGCAATCAGCCTGACATCGCAGTCTGGAACATGGCGCAACTGGCCACTGCACTGATTCAGTTATTTCCGGATAAAGACGCCGCAATTGAGGAGGCCACAGAAATCATCCACGCCATGCCCGCCCAGTTGGAAGCAGCATGGTTGACCCGTTTCGCCGCCAAAATCGGCATTACCCATCCCACTGCACCGGACGCAGAACTGATCCAATCTTTGCTGAACCTGATGCAAAAAGACGGGTCGGATTTTACCAATACATTCCGTGCCTTGGGCACTGCTTCTGCCAGCGACCAGTTTACCGAACGCGATGCGTTTGCCGCCTGGGCAACCGAGCACGCTGCGAGGGTTAAAAACATTCCTGATGCCGCTGATATTATGTTAAAAAATAATCCTGCAGTGATTCCGCGCAACCACCGGATCGAGCAGATGATCGAAGCCGCAGTCGCAGGCGACATGGCCCCGTTCGAGCGCCTGATCCAGGCGTATGCAACACCTTATACCCATACCGATGCTGACCTCGCCACACCGCCAACATCAGCGGAAATCGTGCCCGCAACCTTCTGCGGAACCTAAACCCTCTTGGGCTTGCGATTGATCAATGTGATCCCCGCAGCAACCAGCACCAGCGCCACCCAGATTGACGCCGCGATCTGTTCCCCCAGCAGGATCCAGCCGAGGAGTACCGAAGCCACAGGCGAAATAAAGCTGAAGGAAGCGACCGAGTTTGCTGGATACCGCTTCATCAGCCAGAACCAAGCCAGAAACCCGAGGCTCGCAACCGCGATAATCTGGAACGCCATGCCAGCAACATGGATTGGCTGGATATCGCGCAACAATGGCCCGAAGAAAGGCGCCAGTAGCAGCAGGATTGGCGCGGAAACAAGAACCTGACTGATAAGCTGTTGTTCGGGCGGCACATCGGCCAGCGGCGTCACCCGCACCACCAGCGCAATGCCAGCCCAACACATCGCCGAGCAGACGGCCAGCAAATCGCCCGCCCAACTCACCTGTCCTCCGCCGCGTTCCGCGAGGGCGATGACCACACCAGAAAACGCCAACGCCAGCCCCAGTGCCTTGCGCCGTGTCATACGCTCCTCGGGGAGCAAAACGATACTGGCCAGTGCAAGCCACAGGGGCATGGAATAAAATATGACCGAGCTTCGGCTTACCGTGCTAAGATCAAGTGCGTTATACAAGCACATGAATTCAAACGCGAACAATAGCCCGGACACCACCGCCCATGGCAGTGCCGCGCGCGGCATTCTCCACGATACGCCGCGTAAATACATCCACACTATCAGCACCAGAACCGCCCCTGCAGAACGTATGCCAGCCGCAAAAACCGGACTGAACCCGCCTGCGGTTACCTTGATGACCACCTGATTGAACGCGAGATGGAGCGCAAAAGCGGTCAGCGCTGCCGCCCCGAAGGCGTCCATGTCCAATTTGCGTTCCATGGCCTGATCAACGCCTTGGGCAGTGCTGTTGTCAATGCGCATGAGTGCCTCTTTTTCCCCCAGCTTGACCCACCTATATGTGCAAGGTTGAGAAAGTTGAATTTAACCTAAGGGGTTCTCGAAGATGAGCTTGATGAAAACATTGGCCAAAGTGGCTGTCGGCGTTGCAATTGCAAAAGGAGCGGGTGCGGTGATTAAGAGCAGCCAGCGCGGCGGCAGCACGCAGGCCGGTGGTCTGGGCGGTTTGTTAGGCGGCCTGTCAGGTGGCACCGGCACCGCAGGCAGTTCTGGCGGCTTGCAGGGCATGCTGGGCGGGTTGCTTGGCGGAAGCGCGGGCGGTGGCGCAGCAGGCGGCGGCTTGGGTGGCCTGCTTGAGAGTCTCGGCGGTTCCGGCACACGGCAGGCGGGCGCTGCTTCGGGCGGCCTTGGCGGATTGCTGGGTGGTTTGACCGGTGGCGGTGGATCAGGCGGCTTGCAAGGTATGCTCGGTGGTCTTGCGGGCGCGGCCGGTGCAGGCGGCCTACTTGGCGGTCTAAGCAGTACAATGAATAAAGCTCCCGAGCAAAACGACGAAAGCTTTGGCGCTGTGCTGAACTCTCAGTTCGACGAAAGCCCGCAGCCCGCAATCGAGCCCTCGCAGGAGCAGGAAGCGATCGCAGCATTGATGTTGTCGGCGATGATCCAAGCAGCAAAGTCCGACGGCGTTTTCGACGATACCGAAAAGGAAAAGTTGCTGGGTCATCTGGGTGACATCGACCCCGAAGAGGCCGCATTTGTTCAGGAGCGGATGCAGGCGCCCGTTAACATCGAAGCGCTTGTTGCAAATACGCCCGAAGGAATGGGCCCGCAGGTCTATACCATGAGCGTAATGGCCATTGATCTGGACACACAAGACGAGGCGAAATACCTGCACAAACTGGCAACTGCCTACGGAATGCAGCCAGCGCAGGTAAACGAGATTCATGCTCAACTGGGTGTGCCGTCGCTCTACACCTGATCAAAACCGTTTATCCGATAAAAAAAAGGCGCCTCTTGGGGCGCCTTTTTTCAATCTTTCGTACGGCTGGTGTGGTTCGGCGCTCAGGCCGCACCACCTCCAGGCTTGCCCGCACCGCCACCGCTGCGCCGTCTGCGCGCGCCAGCGGGTTTCCCCGCGCCACCGCCCGCTGGTTTGGCCGCACCGCCGCCACCTTGGGGGCGACCGCCACCACCGCCGCCGCCACTGCGGCCGCGTCCGCCACGCCCTTGCTGCTTCGGCTTTGCCGGAATTTCATGGGTTTCCCAAACACGCCCCGATGCCACGGGAATCCGGATTCCCATTACCTTTTGAATGTCGATCAGTTCGGCCATCTCGTCGGGAGCACAAAACGCAATAGCAGCGCCATCCTTGCCTGCCCGCGCTGTGCGGCCAATCCGGTGGACATAGTTGTCGGGCACGTTCGGCAATTCATAGTTATAAACATGCTTCACATCCGGGATATCCAGCCCCCGCGCGGCCACATCCGTCGCCACGAGAACCGTAATATCGCCCTTCTTGAAGGCTTCGATCGCACGGTCACGCTGGCCTTGTGATTTGTTGCCGTGAATCGAGGCGGCCTCGAAACCTTCTTTCACAAGATCCTTCATAAGCTTTTCACAGCCGTGTTTTGTCCGGCCAAACACAAGTGCCCGCTCGTCCTTATGCTTTTCCAGCAGCTCCACCAGAAGGGCCTTCTTCTCCGCCTTGGCGATGAAATGCACTTCTTGTGTCACTTTGTCCGCCGCCTTGCCTGGAGGCGAGACTTCGATACGTATTGGCGACTGCAAGTAGCTGTTGGCGATTTCGTTCATCAGCTTGGGCATCGTGGCCGAGAACAGGAAGGTCTGGCGCGACTTGGGGATGACTTGCGAAATCTTGCGCAGATCATGGATAAAGCCCATGTCCAGCATCTGGTCTGCCTCGTCGAGGACCAGAAACTTTGCCTCGTCCAGACGCACAGCGCGGCGGTCCATCAGATCAAGCAAACGGCCCGGCGTCGCCACCAGAATATCCACACCAGGGTGCAAACGCTTGATCTGGGTATTAATATTCTGTCCGCCCACAACCATCGCCACCTTGATCGCTGTACCTTCGGCAAAGCTGCGCAGGTTGACGCTGATCTGTGTTGCCAGCTCGCGGGTAGGCGCCAGCACAAGACCGCGTACAGACTTGGGGTTTGGCCGCCCTTCCATCTGCAACATCTGTGCAATCAGCGGAATGCCGAAAGCTGCGGTTTTGCCGGTGCCAGTCTGTGCCAGTCCCATAACATCACGGCCATTGAGGCCATGGGGAATCGCCTGCTTCTGGATCGGTGTCGGGTCTTTCAGACCCATGGCCGCCAACCGCTTTACCAGCGAGGAAGGCAGGTCCATCATATCGAAATCGCTCATGTATAACTCTTTTTCCGCACACAGGGGTTCAAATCCCTGCATACTCATCTTCGTGGTGCGCAACAGCAGATCGCGCAGGCGGGCCAAATGCCCACATACGTCCGGTTGCGTCTGCCCCACGCGTGATTTTGGGAACAAAGGTCGGCCTTGCGTATGCGGATCAAATCCACAGCCTGCTCACGCGGCAGAAGGCACGCCTTGGACGTCACATGGGGGTTATGACCCGCTATGTCAACGGGCGATGCTGCCCTGCGCCGCTTCGCGCCATCAGCGGAAGCAGCACGCTCAGGACCATCAGGCGGGTAATGTGGCACGCAGCGACAAACCCCGGCAGGACCCCCATGACCATCCCCATCGCGATCATTGTCTCCAAGCCACCCGGCGCAAAAGCCAGCAAAACATGGGCCTGCGGCATCTCCAGCGCCCACGCCACCCCAAGGGCGGCAGCCCCCGAAAAGACAACCGCGACGCCGGTGATGGCAAGCCCTGCCCCCAGATTGCGCAGCAATTCAGCAGCCGTCACACCGGCAAACCGCGTGCCGATAAGCGCGCCCAGCACCAGATAGGATGGCATCACCAGCCAGTCCGGCATCACACCGGCCTGCACCCCGCTCAGCTGCCAAAGGCCAGCGACCAACATTGCGCCGATAAGCAAAGGCGCAGGCGTTCGCAAGTGACCGAGCCCGCGCGCAGCAACAACCGCAAGCAAGGCCAAGCATGCCAGCACCCAGATTGACCACGCCTGCCCTTGTGGCAAAACAGCGCCCGCCAGATCAATGCCCATTGCAACAGCCACAAACGGCACAACCAGCGTCAGCAGTAGCAACCGCACCGATTGCGTTACGGAGATGCGCACCACATCGCGCCCGTTCCCTTCCGCCATCGCTATTACAAAGCTCAGATGCCCCGGTGCGCCAGCAAGTAGCGCGGAATCGCGTGCAAAGCCAAAACCCCGCACAAGTACCGACCGGCAAGCCACCATCACTCCCCATGTCAAAACGGCCATGACCACAAAGGCAAGTGGCCAGCGCATCATCGTCTCCAATGCATCCGCGCTGAACCCCGCGCCCACCGTCAGACCCAGAACCACAAAACAGCTGTCACGCAGCCGCGGGGCAATATCAACGCGCAGTCCCGCGACTCCGGCAAGGCTCACGGCGACGGCTGGGCCTGTCAGCATGTGCACAGGCGCGGAAATGCTCCACGCCAGCACAGCACCAACACCAGCCACAGCAAGCGTAGCTCCAGTACGCCCTAAAGCATGTTTCACCCAATACCCGTCCATAGCCAAATCGCTACCACCCCGCCCCTTGCACAGCCAGCACGAAAGGCGCAAACCGCGCGCAACATAAAACAGGAGGCACCCATGGACAATCTGCGCGGCGCGACTCTGATGGTGCTCGCCATGTTGGGGTTTGCGATTGAGGATAGCTTCATCAAGTTGATGGGTGATGCACTGCCTGTTGGACAGATCCTTGCGATGCTTGGCGTCGGCGGCTCTGCGGTCTTTGCGATTGTAGTGCTGGGCCAGCGGCGTGCCCTGTTCGAGAAGGCGATGCTCGCGCCGCCTGTCCTGACCCGTGCCATGGGAGAAATCATCGGCACCGTCTGCTTTGTATCGGCCATTGTCTTCACCCCGCTTTCCACTGCGTCCGCTATCCTTCAGGCTACCCCGCTGGTCGTCACGCTGGGGGCTGCACTCTTCTTGAAGGAGGCGGTCGGCTGGCGCCGCTGGGCCGCGATCAGTGTGGGATTTATCGGCGTGCTCATGATTATCCGTCCGGGTCTTGAAGGGTTCTCGCCGCTATCGCTTTTTGCGGTGGGCGGGGTTTTCGGCCTTGCCCTGCGCGACATCTCCACCCGCAAAATATCCACCAGCCTGTCTTCTATGCAGCTAAGTTTTTTGGGGTTTCTGGTCCTTATCCCCGCAGGACTGATGCTCATGGGTGTCACTGGGCAATCTTTCGCGCCGTTGGATGCACGCCTCTGGGCGCTCATCGTTGCGGCCATCACCATTGGTGTCTTCGCCTATTACGGCATCGTCGCGGCCATGCGTGTGGGCGAGGTAAGTTTTGTCACGCCTTTCCGCTATTCGCGGCTCATCTTTGCGATGGTGATCGGCATGTCCTTTTTCGGCGAGCGCCCCGATGTAATGACATTGTTGGGGGGAGCCGTCATCGTAGCCTCCGGCATCTATACCGTCCTACGTGAGCGCAAACACCGGATCAAAGTCGCGGCGAGCCTTTCAAACCCCGTGAGCCGCCTGTAAGACGGGCGCAAATTCAACGACCTGCCCCAAGGATCCTCTACCATGAGCACCATCATTGACATCCACGCCCGCGAAATTCTCGACAGCCGTGGCAATCCCACCGTCGAAGTCGATGTGATCCTAGAGGATGGCACGATGGGGCGCGCTGCCGTGCCATCGGGCGCATCAACAGGCAAGCATGAGGCGGTCGAGAAACGCGACGGCGACGCGGCACGCTATTTCGGCAAAGGCGTGCTGGATGCCTGCGCCGCTGTGAACGGAGAAATCGCAGAAGCGCTGGTGGGCATGGACGTGACCGAGCAGGTCGACATTGACGAAGCAATGATCGAGCTGGACGGTACCACCAACAAATCCCGCCTTGGCGCAAATGCCATACTAGGCGTCTCGCTGGCCGCTGCAAAAGCCGCCGCAGATTATTGCACGCAGCCACTGTACCGGTATGTGGGCGGTACCTCCGCGCGCGTGCTGCCCGTACCGATGATGAATATCATCAACGGTGGCGAGCATGCGGACAATCCTATCGATATTCAGGAATTCATGATCATGCCTGTGGCGGCTGAAAACATTCGCGATGCCATCCGCATGGGCGCAGAGGTTTTCCACACACTGAAAGCAGAACTCTCCGCCGCAGGGCTGGCCACAGGCGTCGGTGACGAGGGAGGGTTTGCCCCCAACATCGGCTCCACCCGCGATGCACTTGATTTTATTATGAAGTCCATCGAAAAAGCAGGCTATAAACCCGGCGAGGATATCTACCTCGCTCTCGACTGTGCAGCGACAGAATACTATAAGAATGAGGTCTATGTCCTTGATGGTGAAGGCAGAATGTTGACATCCAACGAAAAGGTAGACTACCTCACCTCGCTGGTAAACGATTACCCCATCATCAGCATTGAGGACGGCATGTCAGAGGATGATTGGGAGGGCTGGATCGCGCTCAATGCCGCAATCGGCGACCGTGTGCAGCTGGTCGGGGATGATCTGTTTGTTACAAACCCCACCCGCCTGGCCGAGGGCATCAAGCGCCGCGCCGCCAACTCCATGTTGGTAAAAGTAAACCAAATCGGTACGTTGACAGAGACTCTTAAAGCAGTAGATATGGCCCACCGTGCAGGATTTACCAACGTCATGTCCCACCGGTCCGGCGAGACAGAAGACGCCACCATTGCCGACCTTGCGGTAGCAACCAACTGCGGGCAGATCAAAACAGGTTCGCTGGCCCGCTCTGACCGGCTGGCCAAGTATAACCAGCTGATCCGCATCGAAGAAGCACTGGGCGAAAGCGCACAATACGCAGGCCGCAGCATTCTGAAATGAAAAGAGAGGCGTTTATCAAGCTGTGCGGCGAGACGCTGTATCATGTGAGCGCCGCAACAAATGAAAACCAGATAGCGGCGCGCGGGCTAATGTCCGCCGCCGCTTTGGCCGCGCAAGCAGATATTGAACCGGCAGATATAGCACTGCGAAAGCACCGTATTATTATCGACGGGACTGCAACTCTGAACCACCAGCTGCCCTTGCTGAAAGGGCGCGCCAGAACCGCTAGCTTTCTCGAAGGGCACAGCCTCAAAACCTGGGCAATGCAGCTTGATCAGCGCGTATTCCTCGGCACTGCGACAAAACTTGACGCGCTGAAAGGCAGTTTCGAGCTTCCAACAACAGTCTTTGCGCTTGATTCCGGTCTGGTATTTGATGCTTTCGTCGACGACCTATACCTCTCGCCAATTAATAGCGGCAATGCCGACCGCCTTCCCGCCCTGCGCGGGGATTGGATATACGTACCCGCGCGTTCTTCTGTCCAAGATTTCCGTACAAACCGGCAAAAACGTGGACTTGTTAAAAACCGTGATACAGTGAGGGAAATCTCCCTCACCTGCGCCATCCCACCTGAAGTTCTTAAAAGCCTGCGTGTATGACATTGATCCGCCCTGTAACGACGTCCGCTGACCTTGATGCTGTGCGCCAGCTATGCTGGGATTACCGCAGCCACATTGCATCAGCGTCACCCCAGGATGCGAAATTGACCGAGATATTTTACCCTGTCCCGAAATATACCACGCTCATGGAAGGTCTTGCGCGGACCCATGCCCGCCCGCACGGGATGATCCTTATCGCTGTACACGACGCAATGTCCGCGGGTTGCGCCATGTCACACGCCCTGGATCCTGAAACCTGCGAGATCAAGCGCATGTATGTCACGCCACGCGCGCGCGGCAACGGGATCGCCCGCAAGCTTTTGGAGGTATTGCTCGACCAGGCCCGCAAAGACGGATTTTCGCGCGTCCAACTTGATACTTCCAAAAATCTTGTGCCTGCCCGCGCCCTTTATGCCAGTATGGGATTATCCGAACGCGGCCCTTACGGGGACATCCCCGCGATTGCCTTGCCCCATCTGGTTTTCTTCGAGGCCTCCCTATGACCGATCTCACCGCTGACGACATTATAGCCTGCCTTGACCTCGCGCCGCATCCCGAGGGCGGCCACTACCGGCAAACATGGGTTGCAACAAACAAGGGCCGCCCGTCAGGGACCTGCATCTATTTCCTGCTCAAAGCGGGCGAGCGGAGCGATTGGCACCGCGTCGATGCGACCGAGATCTGGCTTTACCATTCCGGCGCGCCGCTTGTCCTCGGTATGGCGGAAACACACAAGGGGCCTGCGCGGGATTATTTGCTGACCCCCGACCTGACCAAAGGCGCGCCACAGATCATCGTACCCGAACAACACTGGCAGCGTGCGCACACGACAGGCGCCTATACTTTGGTCAGTTGTACCGTTTCACCTGGATTTATGTTTGAGGGTTTCACGCTCGATCCCACCCTCGAAATACCCGTATGAGCAAAAAACAGACAATCGCCCTCACAGGCATCGCTCTGGTCGGCACGCTTTTCTTGATCGAACGTGCGACCAGCAGTGTCACCCTCATACCCGCGAATGTTGTGAGTGTCGCGCAAATCCCAGCCAATGACGGGCCGGACCAGTGGACCGTAACTTTCGAACTATCGAGCCGCGACGTCTTTGAGACGCAGCCGCGGTATGTTCGGCCGGACCTATCGCTGGGTGATCCGATTTGTGTGGCTGCCCGCGCCCGAAGCTGGGCAACAACCAGATATGATCTGACCGGTCAGACTTCCTGCTGGATCGGAGCTGTCACTCCGCTGCGCGGTCCGTAAGGTCAGGCACGCTCACGGTGCCCCCACCCACAGCCGCACGCACACCCGTGGTCCCTGCGCAACTGGTCGGCATTCCGCGTGCCACACGCACGGCGAGATAAGCAAAGGCCTGCGCCTCGAGCATATCACCATCAAGGCCCACCTCCTCAATCGCCACGACCGGACAGTCGAGCGAGACCTCAAGCATTTGCATCAACACCGGATTACGCCGCCCGCCGCCTGTCACAAGCACCTTTGAGGGTGCACATGGGCAATGCTGCATCGCCTCTGCCACACCTGCCGCGCACATCGCCGTCAAAGTCGCCGCAGCGTCGCTGTCTGACAACTCCCTCACCAGCGCAACAATTTCGTCAAAGTCATTGCGGTCCAGTGACTTGGGAGGCATCCGCGCGAAATATGGCTCCGCCAGAAACAACTCCAGCGCGCCGGTCTCAACTGTGCCACCGCGTGCCACAGCGCCGTCCTTGTCGTAGGCTAGCCCAAGGCGTTCCTGCATCAAATCATTCACCGGCGCATTCGCAGGACCGGTATCAAAGGCCAGCAGCGCCCCCTCCAGATGCGGCTCGGGGATGCTGGGATCGACCCATGTCAAATTGCCCACACCGCCCAGATTGAGGAAGGCCACCGGCCCGTCCGCCTTGATGTAACGCGCACAGGCATGGTGGAAAAACGGGGCCAGCGGCGCACCCTCCCCGCCCAGCTCCACGTCGGCCGTACGAAAATCCCAGACTACCGGCACGCCAAGCTCCTGCGCCAGCATCGCGCCGTTGCCCACCTGTAGGGTGCCGTGCACGCGTGGCGCATGGGCCAATGTCTGGCCGTGAAACCCGATCAGATCAACATCCGTAAAATCGCGCAATATCTCAAGGTGCGCTGCCTCAATCACCGCGGCCGCTTCTTCTACAGCATTCCCTGCCCACAGCCCGAATCCCGCAGCGATCTGTTTGCGCTCCGACGCTGAATACGCCCTGAATGAAGAGCGTCCGAAGCCCGCGATATCACGCCCGTCCGTGTGCAGTACTGCGACGTCGACACCGTCCAGTGACGTCCCCGACATCGCACCCGCAGCTGTCACCACACCTGTCTTTGCTATGGCTTTGCTCATATTCTTGTCTTTTCCTTTGGCCTTGCCCGCCCTATAGATGCCCTGCAATTCAAGCCGAGGGCAAGCGCCATGACATACCATCCCAAATCCGAATTCGTCACCGTGATGATGGAGCGTGGCTATCTCGCCGATTGCACTGACTATCAGGCACTTGACGATGCCCTTCTCAAAGGCGCACAGCCAGCCTACATTGGCTATGACGCGACCGCAAAGTCGCTGCACGTGGGTCACCTGCTCAACATCATGATGCTGCGTTGGTTGCAGAAATCGGGTAACAAACCGATCACCCTGATGGGCGGCGGCACAACAAAGGTTGGCGATCCTTCGTTTCGCGCGGATGAACGTCCGTTACTTTCCTCTGAACAAATCAACGCCAACATCGAGGGGATGCAGCAGGTTTTCGCAAAATACCTCACCTACGGTGACGGGCCCTCCGACGCGATTATGCTCAACAATGCCGAATGGCTGGACGGCCTGAACTACCTCGATTTCCTGCGCGACATCGGGCGTCACTTCAGCATCAACAGAATGTTGTCGTTTGAATCGGTCAAGTCGCGCCTCGACCGTGAGCAATCCCTGTCCTTCCTCGAATTCAACTACATGATCCTTCAGGCTTACGATTTTATGGAGCTTCACCGCCGCTACGGTTGCATCCTCCAAATGGGCGGCAGCGATCAGTGGGGCAATATTGTAAACGGCATCGACCTTACGCGCCGCGTAATAGATGGCGAGGTTTACGGCCTCACCTCACCGCTATTGACCACCTCGGACGGCAAGAAGATGGGCAAATCCCAGGGGGGCGCGATCTGGCTCAATGGCGATATGCTCTCCCCCTACGAGTTCTGGCAGTTCTGGCGCAACACCACCGATGCTGATGTAGGCAGGTTCCTAAAGCTCTACACAGAACTGCCCGTGGATGAATGCGAGCGCCTCGGAGCACTTGAAGGCTCCGAGATCAACGAAGCCAAGATCAAGCTGGCCAACGAAGTGACCGGCCTGTTGCACGGTGTAGAGGCTGCGCAGGCGGCAGAGGCGACCGCGCGCGAGGTTTTCGAGAAAGGCGGCGTCGGAGACGACCTGCCCACGCTGACGCTAACCGCGGCCGATGTGGCGGGTGGTATCTCTATCGTGCAGCTGATCGTGAAATCCGGCCTTGCCGGATCGGGCAAAGAAGCCAAGCGCCTGATTACCGAAAACGGTGCGCGCCTCAATGACGAGCCCCTCACCGATGCTTCGTTGATGATTGACGCCTCCGCACTGGCAACGCCGATCAAACTGTCGGCAGGTAAAAAACGTCACGCTCTTATCCAGCTTGGGTAATTATGAAGGGGGGCATCGGTTAAGCCCCCCTTAACCACAGCGGGCGCATCGTCTTGCATGTTTGACGCGAATCCGCCGCCCGCCTCCCATGCCTTGATGCAAGATCGCGCTTTTGCCGCTGCGCTCCGGCTGTGCGGCGAAGAGCCGGTGATGCTATCCTCAGGCTTGCTATTGCTCAACCGGCGGATTCTAGGCCTACGGGTTTTGATGCTGCCTCGTGCGCTGCCACCGCCAGATTTCTACGTCCAGCTTGGGCAGGCGGGACTACACCGTCGCCCGCTAATCCTGTCACCAGACGCACCGCATTCTGTCAATGGAGCATGCGAAATCGCTGCGCCCCGCTGCCTATTTAACCTTGATCTGACCCCGACCAAACCGGCCCGCCGCGCCAGATTGCATCAAAACTGGCGCCATCAGCTCGGGCAGGCCGAGCAGGGACCTTTACGCGTGCTGCAACGCCCGATGACAGCCGATCACCCGCTGCTGGCCCTTGATACTGCGCAGTCACGCAAAAGGCGCTACAGAAACTGGCCTGGCGCGCTTACCTCAGCCTTTGTTACCGTCGCACCGGATCAGAGCCAGCTGTTCACTGCGATGTTGCGCGGTCATCCTGTTGCCCACATGCTGATTCTGACACATGGCAGCCGCGCAACCTATCACATCGGCCATACGACCCAACAGGGGCGCAGCCTGCATGCGCACAATCTGCTGCTGTGGGAGGCTATGACGGTGCTTGCGGAGCGCGGCATAACCACCCTGGACCTCGGGCCGACGACAACTGCGCAGATCGACCGTTTCAAACGGCGCACAGGAGCAATATCACAGCCAACGGGCGGCACGTGGTTCCGCTGGACACCGTTTGCGCGGCGCAATGATTAAGGTAGCTACTCACAATTCAGATATTTGCAGCCAAAATTCACAGGGAATCTCCGCGGAGCATCCATTCCCCTATCTTCAGCTGTTCGCTTTCTCTTCCAGCATCAGCCATTCTTCTTCGGCGTCGCTGAGTTTTTCATGCCGCTGAACAAGCGCATCACTTGCCTTCTGGAACTTCGCAGGCTGCTCGGTAAAGAGTGCCGGATCGCTCAACAGTTCTTCCAGCTTTGCGATCTCCGCGCCAATGCGCTCGATCTCTGCTGGTAGGGCTTCAAGGCGATGCTTCTCGGTAAAGCTGAGACCTGATTGGGACTTTGTTTCCTTGACAGCTTTTGCGCCGGTGGTTTTTGATTTCACAACACTATCCGCGAAATCTTCCATGCCGCGCTGTGCAAGATAATCCGTCCAGCCACCTGCATATACGGTTGCTTTGCCATCGCCTTCCATCGCGATGGTTGTGGCAGCGACACGGTCGAGGAAGTCGCGGTCGTGGCTTACCAGAATGACGGTACCGTCATAGCTGCCCAGCAATTCCTGCATCAAATCAAGGGTTTCTACGTCCAGATCATTTGTCGGCTCGTCAAGCACCAGAAGATTGCTCTCCCGCGCCATCAGCTTTGCCAGCAACAATCGCGCCTTTTCACCACCCGACAAGGAGCGTACGGGCGCACGCGCCTGCGCTTCGTCGAACAGGAATTCTTTGAGATAACCGACGACATGTTTGGGATTGCCGCGTACCAGAATCTGGTCTGCTTTACCAGAGACCCGCATATCGGGATCACCTGTCAAACTGTCCCACAGGGTCATATCCCCGTCGAGTTGCGCGCGCGCCTGATCAAAGAGGGCCAGCGCCAGATTGGTCCCGATCTTGACCTCTCCGGTATCGGGTTGCTCCTTCCCGATCAGCATGTTCAGGAGCGTGGTCTTACCCACGCCATTTGGCCCGACCAGTGCAATCCGGTCTCCGCGATTCACTTGTAAAGAGAAATCGCGCAAGATCACCTTGTCGCCGTAAGACTTTGTTATATTGAGCGCTTCCATGACCTTTCGGCCGGATTTAGGTCCCGCTTCCAACGCCATTGCGGCGGTGCCTTGCCGCGTAATCTGGCTGCTGCGTTCAGCGCGCAATTCCTGCAGGGCGCGCACACGCCCCTGATTGCGCTTGCGCCGCGCCGAGATCCCCTCGACCGCCCACCGTGCTTCCGCTTTGATCTTGCGGTTCAACTTGTGGCGCTGCATGTCCTCTTCTTCCCAGATCGTGTCACGCCATGCCTCGAAGCCCTGAAAACCAATTTCCTGACGGCGTACTTCGCCGCGGTCGATCCACAAGGTGGCACGCGTCAGCGCGTTTAGAAACGCGCGGTCGTGAGAGATAATAAGATATGCTGCGCGGGTCGATTTAAGCTCGCCTTCGAGCCATGCAATCGCTTCGATATCAAGGTGGTTGGTCGGCTCGTCGAGCAGCATCAACTCAGGCTCGAGTGCCATCAAACGTGCAAGTGCCGCACGGCGCCGCTCACCACCGGAGGCAGTCGCAACAGGCCGCTCGGGATCGAACTTGAGGCCCTCGCCTGCCCGCTCGACCTTGTACAACTCACCCGGATCAAGGCCGTGTGAGGCGAAATCGCCAAGCGTCTCGAACCCTGATAAATCCGGGTCCTGTTCCATATAGCCGACTGTCACACCCGGCCCTGCGGTGATGTCGCCCTTGTCGGCCTCCACCAGTCCGGCCATCACCTTCATCAGCGTCGATTTGCCAGAGCCGTTACGCCCCACCAATGCCAATCGGTCCCCTTGCTGGATGACCAGCCCGAGGTTTTCAAATACAGGATCACCGCCAAAAGTAAGGGCGATGTCGGAGAGCTGGAGAAGGGGTGCGCGTGCCATGCGTGTCGCCTACTGCGGCCCTGCGGAAACGTCAATCAGACAAGTGCACGAAGGCGGCTTTTCCGCGCAGGCGGGATCGCCCCAATCTCCAGCGCAGTAAAAACATGCAGGGTGTTCATGGCGCGGTCTATCACTGCGTGGTCGCTGACCCAGCCCCCCATCATCAGATAGGTGCGCAGCAGCGGCGGCAGGGCCGCTGTGGCCCTTGCAAGATCAGGCGTGCGGCGCAAGCGCATACCAAACCGGTAGACATCGTCCGATGCGACCTGCGGGATCCATCGTGCAGGCCCAAGATGGCGTGCCTTCAGCAGGGCAAAAGCGTCAAGATAAGGCGCAGGATCCGTTCCGGAAAAGGAAGAACAGCCAAACAGCATTTGTACGCCATTGGTATCAACAAATGCCGTGAGTGCCGCCCATGCAATGCGCAGAATGTCGGGATCAACATGATCGGGGTGGATGCAAAAGCGCCCCAACTCCAGCATCGTGCCCTGAAACTCGCGTAGCGCAGTCAGGTCATAATAGGTGGCCGCATAACTTTTTTGCAGATCGGCCCCCGCGAATACCGCCATACGGAACGTTGCAACCAAAGCGTCTGTATCGTGCGACCGCACCATGACGTGACTGGCCTGCGCATCAAACGCATCTGCCGTTCCGCCAGCCATGCCAAAGCACAGACCGCGCAATTCAAACGCGGCTTCCATGTCGGCCGCGCTTTGTACAAGGCCAACAGTATATTTACCTTTGGTGAGGGGTGTCATCGAGAGCCCACTGCGCGCAAAACCGCGCAGGTCAATACGATCAGCCTGCAAGGCCTGCGGGGTTAAAGCGCCCGATATTGCCCAAAAGCTGGCGGATAAAGCTGTTGTCGGAAACGCCCGAAGACGTCACACGACGCGTAAGCGGCACAACCTGCCCACGCTCAAGCCCGAATGTCTCAATATTGCTGACAACACCGGCACTGTCAAAACTGATCGCAAGAACCTCGCGCTCGATTTCTTTGGGTGCCAGCGCGCCGAATGTCCGCTTACGGCTGCGCACATAGTAAAAGCCGCTCTCGTTCACGACACCAGCCGTCGAGGGCGCGCCGATGCTCTCTTCTACAGATGCGCGCGTATCAACGCCCACTGTAATCTGCTCAAGATCTTCGGCAGGCGGGATATAACCGTGATTTTTAAATTGGGGCGCACAGGCCGAAACCGCGCCTGCAACCGCAGCCACCAGTAGCGCACGCCGCAGAATGCTCGTGTTTATCGTGATACCCATGGTAGTGCCCCTTGCCCTCAGCCTGTATGGCTTTTATCTCGCATATACCAAATCCGCCCCATGGTTCAAGAATTGAAAGCACATATACATGTCGCCCACACCTCCCACGGCCACCAGCTTGCGGGTAGCGAGCCTCTCGCAGACCGCGCCGACCCCGTTCTCGCTGCGCCCCGGCGCACCCGCCCTTGCCGCGATCGCAGAGGCGTTGGCGCTGAGCGGACTGCGAAAACTATCGTTTGAAGGCACGTTACGGCCCCTTGGGGACAGTGACTGGCAGCTCAAAGGGCGCTTGGGTGCGACAGCGACCCAGCCTTGTGTTGTCACACTCGAGCCCGTGGTCACACGCATTGATACGGATGTCATGCGGGTGTTTATTCATGATTACGTAGATATAGACGCCCCCGAAGCCGAGGTCCCAGAAGACGACAGCGTCGAGCCGTTGGGCGCATGGATTGACCCGGCACAGATAATGGAAGAGGCGCTGGCCCTTGCGCTGCCGGAATATCCCCGCAAGCAAGAGGGCGAAACGACACCCCTGCGCGTCACCGAACCTGGCAAGACCCCGATGACGGACGAGCAGGCACGCCCCTTCGCAGGGCTTGCAGCCTTTAAACAACAGCTCGAAGAGGATAATGACACCTAAGCGAGGATCATTAGATACGCCCCCCGCAGTGCTCCGGTAGATTGCAGGCAAATTCCGGCTTGAAATGCCATGTTCGGGCAGTAATTCGCGCCTCTTGGCTCAATTAGCGTTGGACAAGCGAGCGCCACTTGCCTAAACGCACGACACGCCCGTACGGGAGTTGACATGAAACCTAGGCCCGACGCAGCCGATCTGCGCACCATGGCCCCGAATACAAAGGCACCTGATATGGCTGTCCAGCAGAATAAAGTCTCCAAATCGCGCCGCAACAACCGCCGCTCACACGATTCGCTCACCGCAGCGAACCCGAACGAGTGCACGAACTGCGGTGAGCTGAAGCGCCCGCACCATGTATGCTCGGCCTGCGGTCACTATGCAGACAAAGAAGTTGTTGCCCAAAACGACGAGATTGATCTCGACGAAGACGCAGCATAAGCTTCGTATAAGCAATAACAACTAAAGGCATGCACACCAAATGACGGCCCCGACCGATCATAAACGTGCTGCCGCCCGCACCCTGATATCGGTTGATGCGATGGGTGGCGATCAAGGACCGGCAGCAGTTGTTGCCGGTTGCCTTATTTCGGCCAAAGCCAACCCTGATATCTCCTTTATCCTCCACGGCTCCGAGGCGGAGTTGAAGGCGCTGGTGAGCAAGCACCCCATTCTGGACAACCGCACCACGATCCGCAACGCGGTGGGTGTAGTGACCATGGAAGACAAGCCAAGTCAGGTCGTACGCACGGGCAAGGACACTTCAATGTGGTCCGCCATCGAATCTGTGCGCACCGGAGAGGCGGCAGTAGCAGTGTCATGCGGTAATACCGGCGCACTGATGGCGCTGTCGATGATCCGACTTCGCAAGCTTCCTGGCGTGAACCGCCCCGCGATTGCGGTCCTCTATCCTTCCTCGAACAAGCAGGGCTTTAATGTCATGCTCGACGTAGGCGCGGATATCAAGGCAGATGCCGACGATCTGCTGCGGTTTGCGCTGATGGGTATGTCATATGCACGCAACGGTCTGGACGTGGCTCGCCCGCGTATCGGGCTTTTGAACGTAGGCACAGAGGAGCATAAAGGTCGCATCGAGCTGAAAGAAGCCCACGACCTGATTCGCGACCACGCCCGTGAGGCCGCATTCGATTTTGTAGGCTTCGTGGAGGGTGGCGACATTTCCGGCAACAAAGCCGATGTTATCGTGACAGACGGCTTCACTGGCAATATTGCCATCAAAACCGGAGAAGGCACGGCCAGCCTGATCGGCACCCGCCTGCGGGAAGCTTTCAAATATTCACTGCTGTCGCGTCTGGCATCTGTGCTGGCTTACACCTCGCTCATGCGGTTGCGCCTGAAGATCGACCCGCGCCGGGTAAACGGCGGCGTGTTTCTGGGGCTGAACGGAACAGTAGTAAAATCGCACGGTTCTGCCGATGCCACAGGCATTTCAGCGGCGATCAAACTGGCCGCGCAATTGTCCCAGAACGGTTTCAACGACAAGCTGGCCGCCCGTGTTGCTGCTGCCTTGCCCAGCGAGGAGCAAGCCCCCGAATGACCCTGCGCGCAGTTGTAAAAGGTGTCGGCCACTATTTGCCCGTACGCATCGTCGAGAATGCCGAATTCGAGGCAACGCTGGACACCAATGACGAATGGATCCGCGCCCGTTCGGGCATTGAGCGGCGGCACTTCGTTGGGCCCGATGAGACAACAGCCAGCATGGCCACCTCGGCCGCCCAGGACGCCCTCGAGATGGCAGGCTTGAAGCCTGACGATATTGACGCGGTGATCGTAGCCACCTCGACGGCCGATCTAACCTTTCCCTCTGCCGCGACGATGGTACAGGCGCAATTGGGCATGAAACGCGGCTTTGCTTTTGATATTCAGGCCGTTTGCGCGGGATTTATCTTTGCCCTTAGCAATGCTAATGCACTCATCCTTTCGGGACAGGCAAAGCGCGTACTTGTGATCGGGGCCGAAACGTTCAGCCGCATCATGGACTGGACCGACCGAGGCACCTGTGTGCTGTTCGGCGACGGTGCAGGCGCACTGGTGCTTGAGGCTCAGGAAGAAGCAGGCAGCACAGCTGACCGCGGTATTTTGTCCACTGACCTCAACTCCGACGGTACACAGCGGGATCTATTGTACGTCGATGGCGGCACGTCAACCGGCACCACAGGGTATCTCCGGATGCAAGGCAATCAGGTTTTCCGCCACGCCGTTGAAAAACTGAGCCAGACAGCCACCACTGCTATGGAGATCGCAGGCGTAAGCAGCACCGACATCGACTGGGTCGTACCCCATCAGGCCAACATCCGCATTATTCAGGGCACCGCCAAAAAGCTGGGTCTTCCGATGGAAAAGGTTGTTGTGACTGTTCAAGACCACGGCAACACCTCTGCTGCTTCGATTCCGCTGGCGTTATCGGTGGGCGTGGCACGCGGCCAGATCAAACAGGGCGACCTCATCGTGACCGAAGCGATTGGCGGCGGCCTTGCATGGGGTGCGGTGGTCCTGCGCTGGTAACGATTGCGGATTTGCGCGGGTGCCTCAGTGTAGTTGTTGACTTAATCAACTGATCTGGCCAAACTATTGGGAAATATGGGGGAAGTTATGACGTCTAACACACTTACACGGATGGACCTGAGCGAAGCAGTATTTCGCGAGGTCGGGCTTTCGCGTAACGAAAGCGCACAACTGGTCGAAACAGTCCTCGAAGAAATGTCCGACGCGCTGGTGCGCGGTGAGCAGGTGAAAATCTCCTCTTTCGGAACATTCTCCGTGCGTGCGAAATCTGCCCGTATCGGTCGTAATCCAAAAACAGGTGAGGAAGTTCCGATCAATCCACGCCATGTTCTGACCTTCCGCCCCTCCCATCTGATGAAGGACCGTGTCGCGGACGGTAACAAGTCCTGAACTGATGCCCAAATCGCCTGACGCATTCCGCACAATCTCAGAAGTTGCCGACTGGCTCGGCATTCAGGCGCATGTCTTGCGCTTTTGGGAGAGTAAATTCACGCAAGTGAAGCCTATCAAACGCGCGGGTGGCCGACGGTATTACCGGCCCGTGGATATGCAACTGTTGGGCGGTATCCGAAAACTATTGCACGACGATGGTCTTACCATCAAAGGCGTTCAAAAAATCCTGCGCGAAGAAGGCATGAGCTTTGTCGCGGCCTTGTCAGAGCCGTTGGACGATGCCGATGCTGAAAGCTACGTGTCCGCGCCTGCTGCCCCCCCTCCGCGCGCACGCAAAGCGCCCGAGCCCGAGCAGGCGGTTGTATTGCCCTTCGAGATGCCAAAAGAAAGTCAGCGTCCCGCAGAAAAGGCCAAAATAGACAAAGAGACCAAGGCGATGCCTTCGCCCGTGGCTCCGCCAGAACAAGACTCATCGGCAGAAGGGTCACCGCAACACGATGATACCCATGTCGGAGAGACTACCGACGCGTCCGAATTAATGCGCACATCCACTGACACGCCCGCAGACGCGGGTTCAAGCGACGCGGACAGCAAAGATGCAGTAGATGCGCCGGAACCAGAACCTGCGGTGGATACTGCGCCGGTAGCTGAAGAACAGACAGTAGACGCCGCCGTGGCCGAAAAAGCTGCTCCTGCACTTGAAGAGGAAGCGGCTACAAAAACTTGGGAGAATGAAGAAGCCGAGCAGAGTGAACCTTCGCAAGACTCCGATGCGGCATCGAAATCTGAAATCGCGGCAAAGGTAGAGCCGGAGATTGAAACAGGCACTACCGATGATGAGAACACAGCTGCCGAAGATCCGGAAGATGCGGCGCCGTCAGAGAGCGTAGAAACAGCCGAATTAATGTCCGTTAAAACAGAAATCGCACCCCTGCCCTCCTTCCTCCGCAAACCGGTAGATGAGCCGGCGGCCTCTTCAAAAGATACCTCCGACGACGATGGCGATCCAGCGCCAGATCAAAGCGCCGAGCCCTCTGCGCCTTCAAAGACGCCAGAGCCGGAGCCAACCAAACTAGAGGATTCAGAAGTCGCGGCGACGGAGGACGCACAGCCAATAGAGGCGCCCCGCCCCAAAGCACGCGATATCGGCATGCCCGATATTACTCCCGAGGGCGAGATCCCAGCGCAGCCAGCTGCCTTAAGCTACGCCAGCCGCATGCGTCAGGTAGATCCCGCCACAGCGCAAAAATTACAGCCCCTCGTGTCGCAATTGGCCGCATTGCGCGACCGGATGGCTGCGCGCACTGGTGGCGCACATCCTAAATCCTGACACCACGGTGAAAATGGGTGCGATTGCCTCTTGCACCGCCCTGCCTATGCGGTATGAACACGCCATGTTCGGGCTATGGCGCAGCCTGGTAGCGCGTCCGTCTGGGGGACGGAAGGTCGCAGGTTCGAGTCCTGCTAGCCCGACCAACTTATACGCAAAACGCTCGCATCCCCTCGGGTGCGGGCGTTTTGCACATCTAAAGACCCAAAACCGGAAGGACCTCCCATGCCCGGCGTGATCCCAAACCAACAGCTTGAAACAATGATCGCCAGCGGTGTCATTTACGCCGATCCCGCAGTGGACCGCGCCCAAATACAGCCCGCCAGCCTTGATCTGCGCCTTGGAACGGTTGCCTACCGCGTGCGCGCCTCGTTTCTTGCGGGGCATGGTGCAAAAGTTGCCGACAGGCTGGAAGAGTTCGAGATGCACCGCGTTGACCTGACCAATGGTGCGGTCCTCGAAAAAGGGGCCGTTTATGTGGTGCCGCTGATGGAGCATCTGGCGTTGCCCCAAAACGTGAGCGCTGTTGCAAATGCCAAAAGCTCGACGGGACGCCTTGATCTGCTAACCCGCACGATCACCGATGGTGGCACCGAATTTGACCGCATCGGCGCAGGCTATCACGGCCCGCTTTACGCTGAAATTTGCCCTCGCTCGTTTTCGGTACTCGTGCGCCCCGGGATGCGCCTCAACCAGATAAGATTTGGCACCGGCAATGCCGTCCTTAACGATGATGCACTGCGCGCGCTTCATGCTCAGACACCACTGGTCAACGGTCCTGCGGTGATAGACGACGGTCTGGGATTCTCTGTCGATTTGCGGTTGGCAGGCACCACTCTTGTCGGCTACCGCGCAAAACCGCATACCGGTGTGATCGATCTTGACCGGATCGGTCATTACGCTCCCGCGCAGTATTGGGAAGAGGTCCACAGCGACAATGGCCAGATCATTCTTGACCCCGGAGCATTCTATATTCTGGTGAGCCGCGAGGCTGTAACCATTCCACCGGAATATGCCGCGGAAATGGCGCCCTACCTCGCCATGGTCGGTGAATTCCGCGTACATTACGCAGGCTTTTTCGACCCAGGGTTTGGTTATGACGCAGCGGGCGGGACCGGATCACGCGGAGTTCTGGAGGTGCGCTGCCATGAAGCGCCTTTTGTACTGGAGCACGGCCAAATCGTCGGGCGTCTGGTCTATGAGCGTATGGCTGAGGCCCCTACCCAGCTTTATGGTGCGGGCATCGCATCGAATTACCAAGGTCAGGGTTTGAAGCTGTCAAAGCATTTCAAAGCGCCCTAAAATGCTATGACAGGGTGTTATCTCAATCCCCGCCTCAGTACTTCAGGAAAATTGGACAAAGGCGGAGCGCTCTTAACCGCGCAATAGCTGTCAGCCTTTATTGTTACTCTCCCGTTTGGCGCGGCGGGCGGCGCGCACTTCTTGCTGGCTCGGGCCGCGCTGGACAGGATTACCGTAATCGTCGATCTCGCCCTTGGGCTGCTGCTGCTGTTTACGCCCGTTGCGCATCGAGGAAGCTTTGTTAATGCCCGCGTCGATACCTTTGCTCATGACTTTGCGCATGATGATACGCAGGAACATGTTGATGATCTGGTTCATGGTGATCTCCACATCTGATTTGTTGCCAATATAGGGACAATTGCGGCATTTTTAGGGATTAGTCTTCGAAAAGCTCGCTCTGGCCCTCGGTGCTTTCGGGTTCGTCCTCGCCATCTCCTACTTGTGGCAAAAGCCCCAAGGGCGGGCGGTTTTCAAGCAGACCCGCAGAGCGCAGTTCCTTGAGACCGGGTAGATCACGCGCACTCTCAAGGCCAAAATGATCAAGAAAAGTCTCGGTTACCACAAAAGTTACCGGTCGGCCCGGTGTCATCTTGCGGCGCCCAAAGCGGATCCATTCCAGCTCAAGCAGTTGGTCCACCGTCCCGCGGGAGACGGAGACGCCGCGAATTTCCTCAATCTCGGCGCGGGTGACGGGTTGGTGATAGGCAATGATCGCAAGCGTCTCGATCGCAGCACGGCTGAGTTTGCGTACTTCTACCGTTTCTTTCTGCATGAGAAAGCCCAGATCGGCGGCTGTACGCAAGGCGTAGGCATCACCGATCTTCATAATCTGCACACCGCGCCCGTCGTACCGTTTGCGCAGGTGCACCATTGCCTCGGCGGCATCACAGCCATGCGGCATCCGCGCTTCAAGCTCACGGAGAGTGACAGGTTCAGCGCTGGCAAAGAGCACGGCTTCGATCATGCGCTCCTGCTCGGCCATGGGAGGCGCGTCAAACAGGCTTTCCTCTTTATCCTCCACCTTTTCAACCACGTTCATTTTCCCTTTTTCGCAGCTGGATCGGCGCGAAACTCTCTGATTGGCGCAGCTCCAGATGTCCTTCCTTAACCAGCTCCAGCGAGGCCGCGAAAGTGGCGGCCGTAGCGGAGCGGCGCTTGACCGGATCGATCTCCCATCCTTCGGGCAGAAAGCTCATCAAATCGCCCCAGTCACCCGCAAAGCCGATCAATCCGCGCATCCGCGCCAATGCCTGCTCCATTGTGTAGACACTTTCGCGGTCCATCACAAAGGGGCGGAAGTCGTCACGGGTCCGGATGCGTGCATAGCCCTGCATCAGATCCAGCAGCGTGGCGGTGTAGCGCACATTGCGAACCCGTTCGACCATCTGGGTCTGACCGCGAACAAAGAAATCACGCCCTAACTGGTCACGCCCCATAAGACGCGCGGCGACATCGCGCATCGCGGCCAGACGCTCAAGCTGGAAGGCCAGATGAGCGGCAAGCTCCTCGCCCGAGGGCCCTTCCTCAGTCGGGTCAGGGGGCAGCAGCAAACGCGATTTCAAAAAGGCGAGCCATGCGGCCATCACCAGATAGTCGGCGGCAAGTTCCAGGCGCAACGCCTTTGCCTGCTCCACAAAAGCGAGGTATTGCCGCGCCAGCTGCAGCACAGAGATTTTGCGCAGATCTACCTTTTGTGTTCGGCTGAGGGTCAGCAGCAAATCAAGCGGGCCCTCGAACCCGTCCACATCAATGATTAACGCCTCGGCGGCCAGCCGGTCAGCAACCGTCGCGGCGTCTTGGTCGAATATGTTTTCAGCCATTCACACCCTCGCCCAACAGCGCCTTAAGCTGCGCATCAAGGGCGGGAATGTCAATATCATCGGGTGTCTGGCGGTAACTGAGCGCCCGCAAGGCACGGCGTTGCGCCGCATCGGTCATCTCGCCCGCAGCGGCAGCGACCTGCGCCCGCTCGGCCAGTGTGCCATTGCAATGGAGGATCACGTCACAGCCTGCGGCAAGAGCATCGCGGCTCAACCCATCCAAGCTGCCCGAGAGAGCTTTCATGGAGATATCATCCGTCATAATCAGATTATCAAACCCGATATCCTCGCGGATGACCCCCATCATGCGGGCAGACAGGGTGGCAGGCACCGCATCAACAGCCCCATAGACCACATGCGCGGTCATCCCCATCGGGGTGTCGCGCAGTGCCTTGAACGGGGCAAAATCAACGCGATCAAGTTCATCGCGGGTGGCATAAACATGAGGCAACTCGAAATGGCTGTCAGCCGTGGCACGGCCATGACCGGGAATATGTTTGATTACGGGCAAAACGCCCCCTGCCAGCATACCGTCATTTGCCGCCTGCCCCATAAGGGCGATGTTTCCTGCGTCGGTTCCGTAGCAACGGTTATAAAGGAATTCATGGGTTTTTGGCCCCGGGACATCAACCATAGGCGCGCAGTTGCTGTCGATACCCAGTGCGAAAAGCTCATGGGCGATCAGGCGAAACCGGATGTACATGGCTTTGGCGGCGTTATCACCAGCAGCCTGCACAAAATTCATGGGTTGTTGCCATTCGCGCCATATGGGCCCTCGTAACCGCTGAACGCGGCCGCCCTCCTGATCAATTGTAATTGGCGCATTGTGCCCTGCCGCCTCACGCAGTTCATCGCACAACGCCCGCACCTGATCAGGCGTCCCGATATTGCGGGCAAACAGAATGAAGCCAAACGGCGTTACATCGGCAAACAGCGCCTTTTCCTCGGCCGTCAGACGGAGCCCTTCAGCGTCAAGAATTGTTGCGCCAAACCGCGCAGCGCTCAGGCTCACCGTGTCACCACGGGAATGCAATCGACACTTTCGGCAACCAGTGCAGAACAGAAGCGACGTGCGTCACCGATGTCCTCGAACCCATGCGCGCGCAAGCGGTAGAACGTCCGACCACCGGACTTCGCCTCCATCACGATCCGCTGCTTGCCTTCCATAAACGGAGCAAAACGCGCGCTGAGCTGGCCCCATTGAGCGCGGGCAATCTCGGGGGTGTCAAACGCGCCTAGCTGGACCAAACGGGTCCCTACCGGAAGCGAGGCGGCTTCAAGCTCGGTCGTTGACGCGGAAGCCGCAGCCGGAACCACCATCCCTCCACTGTCAGTCCCTGCGTTGATGGAGGCACGCGCAGGGCGCTGTGACGGACGCAAGGAGACGGACATTCCGTCACCTTCCAGCACTTCCGGGGCATCTTGGACATCTGGCACGGCAACGGATGCCAAAACCGGCAGACTCTCGTCTTCCGTTGCCTCCATCGGCATGATGCCGTCTGTCAGCTGCGCAACAAGGCTGTCGACTGAACCACTTTCAAGGGCAGATGCGATATCTTCGGCGGCAGGTGCTTGAGTTACATCTGACGATTCGTCTGCAGAAACCTCCTCGAAATCAGCCATAGGCTGGTCTTCGTCAATTAGATCGATGGGCTGGGGCGCGAGCCGGACTTGCTCGGTTACCTCGTCCGCAGCGCCGAGGGCTGTGACAGTATTGACCGACAGGCCCTGATGCTCTGCCAGGGTGCCACCCGGCTCTTCGGGCCGCACGCGCATCTCCCCCGCGGCGGCGCGCACAACAGGTATACCGCTCACGTCCCGCACCAAAAGTTTATAACCCCAGATACCGATACCGACGACCAGCGCCAGAGACACAGCAGCACCGGTAAAGTTCGTCAGTTTGCCCACGGCCTGCCCCCGCGGAATTGCATACTCGGGGTGCAAGTGAGGAGCAAAGCCCCCCTGGGGGTTTTGTGTGTAGTCTGCCATCGTCGCCTCTCTGCCCGCGCAGTACATTGCCGCGTGGATCTTATGTCAGTGTCCTGCTTGCCTACGCCGGCTGCTTAGCGCATCTCTTCCGAAGGTGTGACGCCAAGGATACCCAAGCCTGACGCAATTACAATCGCCACGGCCCTTGCAAGCGCAATTTTCGCCTGTGATGTTGCACGATCGTCCTCTTGTATGAACCGCAGTCCGGTCTCGGAGTTTCCAAGCGCCCAGAAGCCATGTAAATCGCCTGCTAATTCATAGAGATAGAAGGCAATTCGGTGTGGCTCATTACTGCGCGCAGCTGTCTCTACCAGACGAGGCCATTCTGCAACTTTTCTGAGCAAAGCCAGCTCTGCATCGTGATCGAGCTTCCCCAGATCCGCAGTTTTCAACGCCGCATCGCTCACGTCGATGCCCGCCTCTGCGGCCTTGCGCAGTACACTTGCGACGCGGGCATGGGCATATTGCACGTAAAACACAGGGTTTTCGCGCGATTGCTCCTTCACTTTGTTGAAATCGAAATCCAGCGGGGCGTCATTCTTGCGGGTGAGCATGACAAAGCGTGTCACGTCCTTGCCCACTTCCTTGATCAGATCACTGAGCAGGACGAAATTGCCTGCCCGCTTGGACATCTTGAACTCTTCGCCGTTCTTGAACAGCTTCACCAGCTGCGTCAGCTTTATATCGAGCGGGACAGACCCGCCCGAGAGAGCGTAAACTGCCGCCTTCATCCGTTTGACATACCCGCCGTGGTCAGCGCCAAAGACGTTAATCAGCTGGTCATAACCGCGCTCGACCTTGTCATTGTGGTAGGCGATGTCAGGTGCGAAATAGGTCCATGTTCCATCGTTCTTCTGGATCGGGCGGTCCTGATCATCGCCGAACTCGGTGGATTTGAACAAGGTCTGCTCGCGGGCCTCGTAGTCATCCGGCAGTTTGCCCTTTGGCGGCTCTAGGGTGCCACGATAGATGAGCCCCATATCATCAAGCTTTTTAAGACAGGCCTCGATCTTACCGGTATTATACAGCGATTTCTCCGAAAAGAACCGATCCATTTTAACGCCCAGCAATGCCAGATCCTCGCGGATCAGCTCCATCATCTGGTCCGTGGCAAAGTTACGGATCGGGATCAGCCAGACATCCTCGGCCTCGTCGAGATATTTATCCCCGACCTCGTCTTTAAGCTTTTGACCGACCGGCACCAGATAATCGCCGGGATATGTCCCGTCGGGGAATGCCACCTTCTGCCCGTGTGCTTCCTGATAGCGCAGGAAAACAGACCGCGCCAAGGCGTCGATCTGGTTACCGCCATCGTTGATGACGTATTCGCGGGTCACATCCCAACCGGCAAAGGCCAGCAGGCTCGCCAATGCATCGCCGAACACCGCCCCACGCGTATGGCCGACATGAAGCGGCCCTGTGGGATTTGCAGAAACGTATTCGACGTTCACGGATTTGCCCGCGCCCAGCGTCCCGCGACCATAGTCGGTACCAGATGCAAGCACGGATGCGGCGACACCCTGCCAGACCGCAGGCGCCAACCGCAGATTCAAAAAGCCGGGTCCCGCCACCTCCGCAGAGGTGATACGCGGATCATCCGCCAGATGTACCGCGAGCTTTTCAGCGATATCACGCGGCTTCATACCGGCAGGTTTTGCCAGCACCATCGCCGCGTTGGTTGCCATGTCACCGTGCGACGCATCGCGCGGTGGTTCTGCCGTCACGTTGTCAGTGATCAAACCACGGGGAAGATCGCCTGCGGCGACCATGGCATCAAGGGCGGTCAGAACGAGGGAACGGATATCGGCAAAAAGGTTCATTGAAATGCTCTCGGCGTGTTGGGTGGTCTTTCATGTACCACCCTGACGGGCCGCGTCAATCAAAGCCGCACTTCGGACCCCGTAAGAGGCCCCAACGTCCCCGAAAGCAAGCCGATGACCGTCTTTCGCGCGGGTGTCACCACGCCCGCCCCCACCGAGACGGTATTGAGCGTCAATCCATCACGCCGCAGCGCGTGGGCAAGGGCCGTTTGTGCAGATAAAATCGCCGGTGCCATCGCACCACCTGCGACATCCAGCGGCTGCTCGGGGCGGGAGACGACCGTGAGTATCTGGCCACCGGACAAAGACAAAGCGGGCATAAATCCCTGCACAATCCCCTGTAGCACAGCAATGTTGAGATCGATCTGTTCCGGATGGCGCAGCGGCATCAGGTTCAGGACAGCATCCAGACGGGCCTCACCCCATACACGGCCAACACGCCGCAATGCCTCCTCCGGCGCTCCTTTGAGGGTCAGGGGAACGGCATCGCTCAACTGCCCAAGCGCCTGAGCATCGGCATCTGCTGCGACAACTTGCGCACCGGCCGCGGACAGCGCGCGGCTCATACTGCGACCAAACGCACAGCAGGCGCCCAGCACCATGATCCGCTTGGCCTGCAACGCCCCTACGGGCTTTTGCAGATTTTCAATTTGACGGTCCAACATCTTCATCCCTTTCCCACAGACTGGATCCCTGCCAGCGGTGTGCCGCCAATCAGGCGATCATGCTCTTGCAAGGCAAAGCGGTCGGTCATGCCCGCGATATAATCCGCGACAAGCCGCGCGAGTAGTGTACGGTCTGATCCGGCCTGAGCAATATGATTTGCCCAATCGTCAGGCATTAAATCAGGCTGCTCCAGAAACAACGGAAACAGATCCTCCACTACGCCGGTCACTTCGGCGCGGATCTTCATGACAGCCGGCGCGCGGTACATCCGCGTGAACAAGAACCGCCGGATTTGCCCCAGATCGCGCCACATCGCATCCGAAAAACAAATGACCGGACGCTCGAGATGGCGAATATCCTCGACGGATCCGGCACCCGACGCCGCCAGATTTGCACGCGACGTCTCGATGACGTCGGCCACCATGACGCCGAATACGCGCCGCAATGCCTCATGCCTGCGGCGGTAAGCGTCAAGGCCGGGGTGCAGCGCGTCAACTTCTTCGAAGGCCGCCCCAATCAACGGCAGCTGCGCAATCTCGTCTTCGGCAAACAGCCCTGCGCGCAATCCGTCATGCAGATCGTGGTTGTTATAGGCGATATCATCGGACAGCGCCGCAACCTGCGCCTCGGCACTGGCATGGGTGTCAAGCTCCAGATTGTGCAGGTCATTATAATCGGCCAGCGCGTGGGGCAGTGCGCCAATGACGGGGCCGTTGTGTTTTGCCAACCCCTCCAGTGTTTCCCACGTCAGGTTAAGGCCATCAAAAAGCGCATAGTGGCGCTCCAGTGAGGTAACAATCTTAATCGCTTGCGCGTTATGGTCGAACCCGCCGTAGGGTTGCATAAGCGCATGCAATGCATCCTCGCCGGTATGGCCAAAGGGCGGATGACCCAGATCGTGCGCCAGCGCGATGGCCTCGGTCAGCTCTGCATTGAGATGAAGCGCCCCCGCGATCGTTCGCGCCACCTGTGCCACCTCGATGGAATGTGTCAGGCGTGTGCGGTAATAATCACCCTCATGCTCTACAAATACCTGCGTCTTATGCTTCAGTCTGCGGAAGGCAGACGCATGGATGATGCGATCGCGATCACGCTGGAAGCACGAACGGAAACTGCTCTCTTGTTCAGGCACTCGCCTGCCGCGTACACGGTCTGGGTCCGAGGCAAAGGATGCACGCATCTGGTCACTCCTGTAACGCGGCGCTTGTACCCCGCATGTGGGAAACCTATATTACGCCTATGACCCAATGAAAACACGTTGCGGAGTGACCCCATGAACCTGCCCCCCACAGTGACGCCACGCGCCTTTGAACGCCTGTCCGAAATCGGTGCTGCTACCGAAGGAAAAGCGCTGCGTGTGGCGGTTGAAGGCGGCGGCTGTTCCGGCTTTCAATACGAAATCGCACTGGACGAGCCGAATGAAGACGATCTGGTTCTGGAAGGCAGCGGCCAGCGCGTCGTCGTGGACAGTGTGTCGTTGCCATTTCTGGCAAATGCTGTGATTGATTTCACCGAGGAGTTGATCGGGGCGCGGTTTGTCATCAACAATCCGAATGCGACCTCGTCGTGTGGGTGCGGTACATCTTTCTCGATGTAACCGTTGGGTATTGGAATTCTCCTGCGGGGTGAATTGCGTAGATGCGCCTGAACCGAGGAAAAGATGCACAGAGCTCCCGAGCTTTATGCCGCATCTGACCCTCACGCCAGAACGACACTCGATAAATCTGTATCTCTCACCCTTCCCCCGGTCCGGCGTTTCTCATGCTGGCTAGGACGTGTTGGCCCGTACGACCCTGTGTGGGCATAAAAGGCCAGATAGACATCGTCTGATTGTCATTTGCCGTAATGTATGCAGCCGCTCAAATTTCTGGGTGTGGCCTGCCCAATCCTATGGCAAGCGTACCTTGTGTGCGCGGATGCGTGCATCATTGCATCTTAAGTCTGCGAAGCTATAGTTTGCATAAAATACAGGCAAACGCCAGTTTTCTTTCTGCGTCACTCTGTCTCGCCCTGACCGGTTGTCGTCTTGCCCTGCTGATCCAATTGCGCGATAGCAGAGAGACCTGCGCCAAAGACAGCCCCCAAGGAGTGTCCATCCATGAAGATCGCCACATTCAACATCAACGGCATAAAGGCCCGCATCAACGCCCTTCCAGACTGGCTTGACGAAGCAAAGCCCGACGTTGTGTTGATGCAGGAGATCAAATCGGTCGACGAGGCATTTCCGGCCGAAATTTTCGAGGAACGTGGCTATAACGTAGAGGTGCATGGCCAAAAGTCCTTTAACGGAGTGGGGATCTTGTCGAAGCTCCCCCTAGAGGATGTGACACGCGGCCTGCCCGGACTTGACGGTGAACCCTATGTTGCTGACGAACAGGCGCGCTATATCGAAGCAACTGTGGTGGGCGACACCCATTCTGTCCGGCTGTGCGGGTTGTACCTGCCCAACGGCAACCCCGTTGAGCTGAACGAGGATGGCACGCCGGTCGAGGGTGGCAAATACGCCTACAAGCTCGATTGGATGGACCGTTTGCGCGCGCGTGCGCAGGTACTGCTGGCGGAAGAAACTCCGTTTTTGATGGCGGGCGATTACAACATCATTCCGCAGGCAGAGGATGCCGCCACCCCTGACAGTTGGCGCGGCGATGCCCTGTTTCGCCCCGAAAGCCATGCAAAGTGGCGGTCCCTTTTGAATCTTGGTCTAACCGAAGCGTTCCGCGCCCGCACGCAAGGACCCGGCCACTATAGTTTCTGGGATTATCAGGCAGGCGCATGGAACCGGAATAACGGCATCCGGATCGACCATTTCCTGCTGTGCCCCTATACTGCCGACCGTTTGATAGACTGCCAGATCGACAAGGACATCCGCGCCCGCGACAAGCCTTCGGATCACGTGCCGGTCTGGATTGATCTGGCGCTCTAGGCCGGTTTGCCTGCCGCCAGCGGGCCGTTCAGTTCGTTATCCGGTTTCAGGCGCGCCTCACCCAACCGCGGGTGGAGCTTGGCCGTGAGCAAGAGCGCGACCACGCAGCCCGCACCCGCCAGAGCAAAGACGCCCGTAACCGGCGCCACCAACAGCACCAGCCAGGCGCCCCCGGGTGTCGCGATGCCCGACACATCGCGGTAGGATGAATAAACCGCCGACATCTCTGTACGCTCTGATGGCTTGACCGCCATTAAAAACGGCAGCCCGCCGCAGATATCCAGCAAAATAAGAAAGAAGCTGGCCGCAACCAGCAACGCGATCGTGACCCAAGGCGAAGTAATACCCAACCCTGCAATCCCGAAAAGCACCGCACATGTGGCAAAGCCTGTGCGCACAGATTGGCGGATCGAGCGGGCCTGTATCCAGCGTAGCATAAATGGCGTCAGGAACAGCGCCGCGTTGGTTGTGGACATAACTGCCCCGCCCAGTTGCGCCCCCATCCCGTTCCCGACGGCATAGATCGGCAGATAGACGATATAAGCCCACCACCCGCACGACCGGATCACGGCGAACAACCAGCCCGCGACAAGGCGCGGCTGTCGGAAAAACCGGCCCAGATAGGCAACCGGATTGGGCGGTGGCCGCTTGGCCTTTGTGATGAGCTTACCGTTACCCATGCGCATGTAGGTAAAAACCAAAAGCATAACCCCCGCTGCGGACGCGGAGATGATGAAAGGCGCAGGATGCCACCAATCCCAGAGAATGACCCCTGCAAATGGCCCGATCGTCCACCCCAGCGCGGAGTAAAACAGCCGCTGAGTCTCGCAGCGGCCGAGTTCGATCCGCGCGATATAATCAAGCACATAGGAGTTGAAGCATACAAATGTGGTGACCGTCGCAATGGAGTTGAGTGCAAGTGCCAGCACCGTCAACGCAGGCGTGCCCACCATCGCCGAGCTACATCCCGCGATATAGCAAAAGCACCCGATAACATACATCCAGCGGCGCGGGATAAACCGGTTGAGGAACGGCACCAGCAGACCTGCCATCAGCGACACGATACCGATCATGAAATAGACCGAACTGATCCGTGCGGCATCGCCTAATGCCGCCAGCATCGCCACCGGAAATACCGAAACCAGCATACCGCGAACGACGGCTTCGCAACCCGCAAGGATCGCAAAACCCCGCACTGATGGCGCAGGCGCGTGGCGGAGCCACTCGGGTATTCGACGTTCAAACATCTATATCAAATCCGGCAAGATATCGCGATCATAGGCGCGCTTCAAAAGCGCTCAAGCAGCGCCGCGACTACCTTCACGCAAAAGCGACGTTAAGCGAGATAATTCAACTATGATATAAATTTGATGCTTAGTGCATTGTATTCAAATCATAATGTTTTACGCCCATCCTACTGCAGAGCCAATCGTCTCTATCAGCGGGAACATATCAGGGGCCAGCGCGGTTGTACTGGCAGACCCCGCGACGGGGGAAATATTGGAGTATCACGATGAAAAATTTGGTTTTGAGCACAACAGCAGTAATCGCATTGATGGGAAGTGCAGCTTTTGCGCAAACGACAAGCGTAGTACCAGCGTCTACAGTGTCACTCATCGAGGTCACCACCGATCTTGAAGCGATCCAGAATGCAGAAGCCGCCGAAGTTTGGGTCAACATCGACGCTGATTTGGCTTTGGCGATCGAGGCACGCTTTGCCGAGCGCATGGCAGCGGAGGGCGCGGAAATAATCATCGACATCGATGAGGTATCCCTCGCCACTAGCTTTGAGCAAGCGATCGGTAGCGAAGAATCGTATCTGCAGGGCGATATTTTGTATCGCGTCCCTGGCCCCGATAACAATGCAAGTTACACCCTGAAAGTATCGTCGCTGCAGGCGCAGGCATTCTACCCCGATGGAACGTCGATCAGCGATATTACGCAGGGGAGCGACATCTACTATGCTGCGATGATCGACGCATTCGCAGATAACGTTGTGCGTAATCTGGACGCATCGCAGGAAGAGCTTGCTACCGAGTAAGTCTTTCAGACGATCATATGGGGGGCGCGGGAAACCTCGCTCCCCATTTTTATGGGTAACGACTTTTTGAAAACCTTGTTTTCAAAATGATCAATGAATTCAGCTCGGCTAGCCTAGCCGCGCTAAAAGAAAATCACATGAGAACGTTTTTCGCCGGATGATCAGTTCGGCAAAATATCCCCCGGGTAGCCGACTTATGCATTGCAATCTGCGTGACAGGGGCTTTTCTGTATAGTGAAGCATAACTTTCACAATTTTTGACCCAAAACCCCTATTTGTATAAAGTTGATTTTGACCGCAGCCATACTGGAAGCATCGGATTCACCGTTTGGAAGCATCAAATTCACCAGCTTTTGTCATTTTTTTGTTTTTCCTGAAAGATTGAGCTTGGCGATTTCTTTGCTCCTTTTATAGCGACCCTCTTTTGGAAGGGGGTGAGCTGCCTCTAAATCTGATGCAACCGACAGAACTTCGTCACGCCGATAAATTTCAGCACCAACCCACTTTGGATCGCATATTGTATCGACACTTTTCTCTTTGAGAACGCGGCTTACGATGCTCCAGTTTATTCCAAACATTCGTCCAATCAGACCAGGAGTCAGGTACATCTCTTGAAAATGCTCAATCTCAGTATGGGAGAAAAATATAGATTTAGTGACTTTTTTGGTTTCGCGCTGTTTTACCGCGATCAACCAAGGTCCACCGTTTTCTGTGGAGATGAGGCGCTTTATCGCAGCCCGCCGAATACCCAGAACTGATGCGGCGGAAGTCAAACTACACAAATCACACCCTTGGAATTCTTTAATTTTGTTAACCACATCCAAATAGCAAAAGCGAAGATGATCAATGCGGTTTCCGCCTTGTAGTAGGCATGTTTTTGGCAATTCCCCATCGAGTAGCCACATAAAGACCTGACTTGTATCTGTTCGCAGACGAGACGCCTCAGATAGACTGACATATCCATCTACTTCGGAGGAAATAATGGGCAGACCATTGCAAACAACTCCCAAAAATTCGTTCAGGTCATCGCGGTTAAAGTTACCACGTAGCTGACCCCTGTGCTCTTCTACCAGCGGCGTGATCGACTTAATGGTTTCGTTGCGCACAAGGTGTCCTACTTGGTTCGTGCTACCTCCAAGGAATCTTGCAACCTGATTTTGTGGGATAGAATTTGCAATACGACCAATAACGCGTTCAGCTTCCTCCACTGGGAAAACCAACTGATTGGAAGCTTCACGATCCACTGACTGAGGTATCAACCCAGTTGTACGCGCCAGGCCGAAAAGCCTGAATTTGTTAATGCCAATGGCTAATGACAAGGAACTTACTGAGTGGACTTTCCGCTTCGTAACAACTTCGCCAAATACGATTTCACCTGCACCAATTGAAAAGTTTTCTACAATCGATTCACGTACCACATTGACGATCGGTCCAAGGCCGCCGGTTCGAACGGACTTCTTTATTGAATTGTAAAGGTAACCGAACACTGCCTGCGGACCTGTCCTTCCACTTTTGCGTCCGGATGAAACTTTAACATTATGCAGAACATCTTTGATCGCTTCAGGACCCAGGGAGCACACATGAAAGCCCACATCACCCACAGCGGCCCAATCTGTATCAGTATATTCTTTTACTACTGCTTGGGATCCATCAAGAAACAGACTGCCAATCATTTCGCAAGCTCGGACCCCCTCCGAAATGCCCTGACCATCAAGCCAAGGTATATTCGCCCGAGTTCCGTTCATGCGGTCAATAACGTAGTCTTGAAGCACACCGGGATTACGCCGTACGGATGAAGCCACGGTATCCATGTCCACGTCGGATTGCTCGATCAGCTTCGCTAAATCATATGCCTGAACACCATACCGTGAATCGATTGAAGCCAGCTCCATACAATGAATCGGGCAAACTTTTACTGGTCGGAGCTGCCAGATCCACCTTTGTCGGAAAAGGCCAGCTCCAGAAGGTCCTGAGGATTTCGCATCGGCATTCAAACATTCGGGGCAATAGTGGACCTTTGTCCTTCGAAGTGTAGAAACATCAAGAGTCTCACCGCGCAGTGAAAATGCGCCATCGCTTTGCAATTGTACGGTATTAAATTTGAGGACTTCAGGCTCAATACCAGACAAGGCCGCCGTAAGTTCGACAAAATTGGCATCGCCATTCCTGAAAGCTCTGGCACCAAGGCCCACATAACTACAAAATTGACGGGCGTTTACACCAGCGTGAACGGTCCCAAGGCGAGCAAAGTATCCCTGCGACAACTCATCACTGTGAAATGAAACCGAAGGTTCAAGGCGTTCAGAGATCATCTGGCTACCTTTTTGTTTACCCTTCGACCCTTATTTTTTGCCCGAAAATCAGACTGCGAATTGTCAAAAAGCACCTCTGATGTGTCTGCTTCAGCACTTGTACCATCGACCCATCCCGGAAATTCGAATGGATTTACTGGATTGTAGTGTTTGAAAGTGAGTTCGAAGGTCGCCTTGAAATCTTCGATATCAAGCGCTACAGCACCATCCTCTTTCGCACGAACGACAGACGTTGCGATCAATCGCATACAGCGCCCATAACTCCCCTTACAACCATCGTACACGCGGTCAGAAAAGTATGGGTCGCTACTTACGGTAGGGTTCAATTTCAATCCTGCGTCACTTGCAAGTTGCTGAATCGCTTTTCCAATCATACTTACCGTATCGCTGCGTGGAAATGCTTCCAGCTGAAAATCAAGCAACCGGCCAGCCAGCTCATCGTTCTGAGGATCGTCATAGATAAAGCTGCGGAGTTTTGTTGTTCCAATCGTAATGAGGCAATAGCCGCCGCCATCTTGCAGAAACGTTTTCAAGAATAGGTTTACTGGTTCTGACGGCTTCAACAGGTTGTGAACTTCGTCCAGAATGACGATTTTAATGCCTTTCAACTTCAGCCGATGAGTTGCCAATTCATTCGCTTGTGCTCTTGTCATTTGAGCAGGAAACGTTGTGAAACCCGTTTTGGCGCAGATATCCTTATATACACCTTTCACGGTGGCATCCGTGCGAAGGCGGCAATAAAGTATTGATGGCCCGCATTTATCGACATCAATCTCTTCATCAAGGACCTTCGACAAAACCTGCTGCACAAGAAAGGACTTCCCCTCACGCGCAGGAGCCGTCACCGCAATACCCATTGTCTCGTTCTGAAATCTCTTTGGCTCTGACAGAATGTTTCCGTCTTCGTCGCGCTTCAAAACCATCTCAAGTCGTTGTACGAGTTGATTGTCCCAATTGCTGACCATATAGCGCTTCAGCAGCCAGTCAGACAGCTCTGCAGTATCGTTCAAACCAGGGCGCGGATCATCCAGCATTACAGCGGAAGATGGCGTTTGATCTGGTTCAGCCGCCAGGGCTTGGCTTTCAATATTCATGCTCATTCCATTGTCCCAGGCTTGAAAATATCTTTCGGACGTCGGCCTCGCGCCGCCGTACGGTCGGTTGGTTTGACATGAGCACCTGAATTCTGATCTCCCGAACCTGCACTGGTGCCCCGCGCATGCGCTCCACCTTCATCATCCGCGCCGCCTACAGGGACGCCATAAAGGCTATGTGTTTGCGCGCTCGCGATCATCGTGGTGGGCGTAGCAAAATAACGCAGAGCACGCTGCTCTGTCTTAAGAAGGAGCTCTGGGGTCATAGTTTTCCTCGTGACCTTTCGTCTGGTCGCAATGCGGTCTTGAATTAGACTGTCGATCTTTTGCTCAGCACTTCTGCGTGTTGCCTCAGCATCAGGGTTGCGTTCGACTTCCTCTCTTTTGAGGATCAGTAGCCATTCATCCAAATTGACACCGCGGGCACGTGGATCCATGACCTCAAGCGGGATCCACGTGCGTGGCTTAATCTCAACCTGAATCTCGCTCAGGTTCTCTTCCCACCATCGGATTTTAAAGGCGCGATTTGGATCGCGCAAAAGCTCGCGAGCGAAAACCTTAGAAGAATAGTTGGCATGCATTACTCGGATACCAGTTGTTTGCGCACGACGAAAAAACGTTGTCCCAAAGATATGGGTCATGTTCTTCAATGCTGGGATCGGCCTACATCCAATTCCAACCCTCATCTCGTGGTTCCATAAGTCAGCTGGGGTCAGATTATCTCGCCCACCGTTCTCGTCGTTATGATAGATATCGACGATCCAGACCGTCAGAACTTGAATAAGATCATCAAGCGTCATGACCGCCTCAGCCTCGGCGTCGTATTCGCCGCGCTCACCGATGTTAGAAAATGTTTTTCCCGGTATTTTCGCGAGCAAGCCTCTATTTACGGTCTTGAACACCCGCTCTACCGCTGCCCGAATAAAGGCCTTCGCCTTCGGCGCCGACACCTTATCGATGCGGAGCTGGGCGCATAGCATTTCGGTAGCGCCAGCGAGGTAAGCATTCCCAGAATCGTGCATGACTTTTTCCGGCCGCAGAAACTGGTTCCATTCCCCTTCTGCCCCGCATGCTTCAGCAAGCTTTGTTTTATCCGACATCGCCATGAGGAAAGTGCGCTTTGCCAGATCCGGCGTTGCGGTCATTCCGATCTGCATGCCCAGAATACATCCGGTGTAGACGTCAATCATGACCGACATAATGACCCGCAGAGGCTTAGCTTCTGATATCCCCAATGCGCGCAGTTTTTCTTCGCCGAGGAAGTGAACAAGGTATGGATACGGCACGATGGTCATCAGATCGACGTCATTTTCATCGATCATGACGATCTGACCGGCTCTTTCAACATTCAGCCCCATTCCGACAATGAACCTGTTGCGATCCATATAGTCAGAACCATTTTTCCTTAAAATACTTTCAAGTGGTGAAATGGCTTTGATCCACGCGCTGACAGTCTTGAGCGAAGGTGGAACAACCTTGTTTACAGCCTCACGTTCCTTGACTTCGATAAGTTCACCCACCGCTTCACGGATTTCAATAGCCGCAAGAAGGCTTTGCCTCTTGGCATTGACCTTTGAAGTGATCTTATCGTGAACGTCAGTTTTTGGCACCTTTTCAAGCGTTTCATATTGATCAATTACAGCTTTGAGAATTTCAACTACTTCTGGAGCCAGTTTACTCGTGCTGTTCCCAGAGAGATGGCGGTTGTCGACAAGATTACAAAATCCGTGCGTTCGCAGTTGTTCGTCCCACCGTTTGATGGTTTGAGCCGTTGCAGAGTCAATTGGAATCGATTTCTTTCGAAACGGATGGCGACGAAGCTTTTCTATCGTGCCACTCAACTGGGCAATCCGACCAGGCAATTTTCGGAGAATAACCGACTCGATCCCCTTGATTTCAGATCGTGTCCGCTTGAGTATCCCGCGCTCTTGGCAAATTTCACGCATCAGCATCACAGAGGCGAAGCGCAGAATGAGATCCTGTGCTGGGCTCTCGTCAAGTGAAGCTACAAACTGGGGTTTGAACGTCTGACTATGGTCGATGAAAACATAGTCACCCTCATCGATATCAAGCGTTCCATCCATTAACGCGGCCGTCAATTCATGGTGCGGAACAATACGCCGTCCTACAAACTCCAAATCTGGTCGAGAGCCCTTCATAATAGCCGGGATATTTTCAGCCTCGGGATCGGGGGAATACTCAATCATATGGCCTTGAACAGCCTGCCTGATGAATGTGATCTTGCGGTTTTGAAATCGGCCTGTTGTGCCAGGTTCAAAGCGGAAGACTGGAGTGGATGTCTGGGCGTCAATCATGGGTGGCCACACCCCGCACAACCACAGAGTCTCGACTGATTTTTTCATGCTTCCACAAAACAAGATGTCCAGATCCAATCAAGCGCACCAACGCCCGGAAGCCCCGCGGCCCTCTGTTAATCTGGCAGATAAGTTCGTCGAGTTTAGCTTTCGAAGTCACGTCAGCAACAACGGTCAAAGCGATGGCGTCAACATCCGCTTCTTCGTCGCGGCAGCCTCGAATAAGCTCAGCGTTGAAAAGCGTAATCGGATCGCGGGCAAACTCTGTAACGAGATACAACTCATCGAAAAGCTTTTTCTGACGCCCATCTTCTCTTACCTGTGCAATTTCGTCTTGGAAATCCTCAGTTACGTAGACTGTGGGCTTGTCAGTGAGACCGAAACGTTTGCCGCCTTCCTTGATGACCAAGTGATCCAGATAATGTTCGCGGGTCTCCTTTTTACCATCTTGGTAATGAAACGGACCCACCTGCTCGATGACATCAAGCGTGTCAGTTTCAGCAAGTGCAATCATGCGCGTATGGTATTCACCCATGCTGCCACATTTAGAAATTTGGCCCGGATCTTCATCACTGTCATGAATGACCATCTGAATTACGAAATGGCCATGTGCTGACTTTGGGATCTGGTGTATTGCACGAGATGGCCTCGGCTCATTCCATACATATTCAGAGCTCACGGCTTCAGCCCCATGTTTTCCTTTGCCCGAAGTGAAGGGCTCCGCCAAATGACGCCACTCCTCAGAATCAACGAATAAGAGAGCTGAAAAATAGAATGCAGATACACAAATAATGAGTATTCATTTGCCAGGTCTGCGTTTGAACTCTCAAATCCGAGAGCTTTGCGAATGTTCATCTCAGCCTCTTTCCTGCTCTCTACCGCTGTCCATGTCGCTGCACCAAGAGGGCGAAATGATGCGCTCCATCCAATAGGAAACAATGAAAGATTCGAGTCAACCATCTGTTTTTGTTGCGAATTTACTAATTTCATATGTTTTACACTACGTCCCTTGAACCACTCCAACTTCCAACCATTCATTTTAAAAAGCTGAATTTCTTGTTTGGTATTGGCCAAGTATGTCAAGGAATCTGAAGCGATACGGCTGGGATGAATAAACCTGAAAAGAGTTATCCCTTTACCTCATCAATAATTGTTGCCGAAGTCCTGAATTAAAGATCAGCTTTTGTGCAGTGCTACATGTTCTTGTGTTTCGGCGCTTTGCTTCACGCAGATACAGCGCCCGATCAGCCCACCGCTTGGAAGAATAAGATCAGTGCGCAACTTTTTACGAAGATCAAAAGCAACCTTGTAGGTAATCTCGAACCTCTGTTTGAGCCTCTCAGATGTTTGTAATTCAATCCTCCGACTGCTCACATTCGCAGAAATAATCATCTCAGCCGCAATAAACCATTGTTGCAGATCAAGATGCGAGCGATGGCAAATTGTACCTGAAGTAACCGAAAATTGGTGCCGACATTCGCGGCACTGGTACGGTTTTCGCGTCTTGATTTTGCCGATGTTGCTTGAACCACATGCGCTACAGGTCAAACCCTTTGGCCATCGAACAGATTTCAATCGGCGGATACATTTTCCCTCAGTATGAAAATGCTTGTCCACCGCAATCGAAGGTAATGCTTTGGATAAGTCCATCCAGTGATTGGAACTTACATCCGCATCGTAAACTGGTCGATCCATGCGGTCAGCGCTCTTTGTTGCGAACTTTTTCGACGATGATACCCGCTTTGCCCAAAATCAGAATGACCATTCCACTTATCAATTTGGTCTGACCTCAGTGCCGTGAGTGTTTTCAAAAAACTGGAACAGCGCATCTGTCTTCACTCCCAGCGCGTCTTCATCATATTTTGATGCAGGCAATCCTGTGCGCTCATCATACAGCAAATCATAAATCTCCTGCCTGAGGCCATCCCGGGTACTTTGCTTCTGGAATATATCCTGCACAGCCTCAATCTTGCGCTGGATTGCCTTCAACAATTCTACCGATGCTGATTTGATTTGCCTTATCTCTTCTTTTGACAGGTCATCCTGGACCAGCAGATCAAAGACCGGCTTCTGATCAAAGGTGAGCCCCAAGGCGACATGCGCTTGTGTTTCGCCCTCCATCTCGGCCGTAAGCCGCATCAGCGCTTCGAAAGTGGCTTCGATCGTATTCTTGTCTTTTTCCTTGTTATAATCGGCGATGATCTCGTCGAACCGCTCCTGGAAATCATTCAGCGTCGGATTTGCTGCGAGCATTTTCGCGAGGCGCTTTTGCAAGACACTGCGAAGGTCTTGCACGTCGCCGGCCTTGCGCTCGCTTTTTGCAAATTCCTTCCGGAGCATCTCAAAATTGACCTTAGAGATGTCGAAAATCCGATCCTCCTCACGGTCCGCCTTGATGTCGATGGCTTCTGCGACAATCGCGTTCAATTGTTGAATGATGGCCGCCGTATCAGCGTCAGCCTTGTCGTCCTGAAGAGAGCTGTAGATGTAGTTGATCGCCTGATAGTCGGCTTTATAGGTCACAACACGCTCAAACGTCAGGCATGCTTTGTATTTGCGAAACACAGCGCGACACGCAATCTCAAACCCTTTGCGCGTCTCGTCGTTCGTGTTGATCAGCTCTTTCGCATCCTGAAGCGCTTTGAGCTTATTAAAACCAGACGCATCTTTCATCCGATCAGGATCATACCCTTCGGCGGTCAGACGCTCGCGCACCAGCCCGATGGCCTCTGCCAGCTCGGCAAGAAGTTTGTCATCAGGATTCAATGGATCAACCTCAGGTGCCTCACCAGGTCCTCCCACAGGTCCCTCGCCCGTATGTCCAGCAAAAGTCGCCAGCGCTTTGCGGAGGTTTTTCAGAATGCCGCAGTAATCCACGATCAACCCGTTGTTCTTGCCCTCTTTCACACGGTTCGCGCGCGCGATGGCCTGCATCAGGGTGTGCGCCTGCAATGGCTTGTCCAAATACAGCGTAGAGAGCGACGGCACATCAAAACCAGTCAGCCACATCGCACAGACAATCACGATGCGGAACGGATGGTCATCGCGCTTGAAAGCCGTCTCGACATCCAGCCGCTTTTCGATCTCACGACCACCGACGGTCTCTCTGACCGTGAAGCCATCCTTCATCAGCTTGCGATGCGGGATGATATCCAGGCCCCAATCAGCAAACCGTTTCACCTCGCCCTGCTCGTCACTGACGACAACGGCAATCTCGGTCTCGCGCATCCATTCAATCTGCTGGCTGCGGATGACCTTTTCCTGATCATCACCGAGGGTTCTCAGCTCGATCTGCAGCGCTGCAATCCGCGCCGCCCATGCCGCCTTGATGTACTCATACATCCGCACAGCCGTGATCTTATCGATCGCCACATACATGGCCTTGCCACTTTCCCAGTTCGTCGAGAAATGCGATGCGAAATCCTTTGCCACATGCTGCAAACGCGGCTCTGCAGTGACGATATGGTATTCGCGCTTCAGATCATCCGACAGCTTTGCTGCAACGTTCGGATCATCAATCTCCGCATCCGCAATTGCCGCAGCCAGCTTTTCATTTAATCCCTCGCCTGAAACCTGAAGCTTATCACCCCGCGCGTCGTAGAACAGCGGCAAGGTCGCGCCATCGAGGATCGCATCCTGAAAATCATAGGTGGACAGGTACTCGCCGAACACCTGCTTGGTCACCTCGTCATTGCCGAACAACGGCGTGCCATTGAAGCCGATGAAGCTGGCGTTTGGCAGCCCCTTGCGCATGTTCAGCGCCAGCGTGCCGTATTGCGTGCGGTGCGCCTCGTCCGTCATGACAATCACATTGTCACGGTCGGAATACACGCCCCCCTCGGCCTGCGCGTCCGTAAATTTCTGGATCATCGCAAAGACGACCTTTTTCTGCTTGCCCAGCAGATCGCGCAGACCCGCCGCTGATCCGGCACGGCACGGGTCCTTATCGTTATTCGCCAAGCCCACAGAGGCAAACGTCTTGTAAATCTGGTTGTCCAGATCGGTTCGATCCGTCAGCACCACGAAAGTATAATCGCCCCCCAGCTTGCGATGCACCTTCTGCGTGAACAGCGCCATGGAGAACGACTTGCCCGACCCTTGGGTATGCCAGAACACGCCCAGCTTACCCTTAAGGCTTTCGCGCCGCTCCACGGCCTCCACAGCGCGGTTCACCCCGAGATACTGGTGGTTCTTCGCCAAAATCTTCGCAGGGCCACTCGCCGTATCCGCAAACAGGATGAAATTCTCGAACAGATCCAGAAACCGCCGTTTGTCGCAGACGATCTTCAACAACGCCTCCATCGGCAGCATACCGTCGCGCCGATCCGTCTCGTCCAGCTTCAGCCAGTCCGCGAAATGCTCGTAGTCGGCAGTGATCGAGCCCATCTTGGCCTCGCCGCCGTTGCCCAGAATGACCAGCGCGTTGAAATGGAACAGATGCGGCACCGTGTCTTTGTAATCGGACAGGTTCTCGTTATACGCACGGCGCAGGTCTTTGTCGGGGCGCTTCAGCTCGCAGAACATCAGCGGCAATCCATTGACGAAGCCGATGATATCGGCGCGGCGGCGGTGGGCATAGCCGCGTATCCACATCTCTCGCACACACAGGAAATCGTTGCTCGAAGGGTCGTCGTAATCGAACACGCGCAGACGGTGGGTCTTTTGCACGCCGTCTTGGCGGTATTTCACGCGCACGCCATCGCGGATCAGGTGGTATTTGTCTTGATTGATGCGGGTCAGCGATTGCGAACCGAAGATGTCAGTAATCTCGCGCAGCGCGGAGCGATAGGCATCATCGGGCAGATCGGGGTTCAGCCGCACCAGCGCCTCGGACAAATAGCGCGTCAGAACGATGTCCTTATCAGAGCGGCGGCCCAGTGTGCCCTCGGCCCCAAACGTCTCCGAATTCCACGCCATGACCGAGCGCCAGCCGTGCGTGTCGCGCAGATAATCGGCCATGGTGGTCTGGACCAGCTGGTCCTCGGTATAATCATTCATATCAACAGAGTACCGTTAAACGGGAAGACGTCCATCCATAAGTCGCGGGAGCAGGAGATCGCGGGCGGCTGTGAGTTTGGTATTTTGAGTTTCCAGCACATCGACCGCTTCAAACTTTGGCGTTGCAATCGCCTTGAACGCCGCCTGAATGTCCAAAGGTGGATAGAGTATCGGAACTTGCTTCAACGCGCCCGCACTCAGGTTCGGCATTGTCGATCCGAGCGCCTGATTGACGATAAATCCAGCAGTATCAGGCGCGCCGAGTGTCTCGAAAAGATACCTTGCATCAATCACCGATGTGTTTGGTCTAATCCGCAAACAACCTGTCCCACAAAAGAACCCAGCCTGTTTTTCATCAATGAACGCACGTCTGCCAATTTCGCCCCGCCGTCCATAAACCGTATCCCCGACAATCATTCGATGACGCCCCAACTTATCGGCCAGCGCTTCTGGAATTCGGGCGATGCCGTCACAGTCGATAGTATTTCCCTTGATGTTCTTTGGCATGATCACCGGAACACCCTCTTCGGTGTAGTCAGCCTGATGAAGCTGGCTGCCAAATGGCCCCGTCTGAATTCCGTCACCTTCAACGCAAACCTCGGGAAGCAGCTTCAACTCCCACCCCTCCGGCAGGCCGTCCAAAAATTTTGCTGTCTCATGGCCGGGAAAGCGGAAGTGGACGAACCATTCGCGGTAGAGCAGCCTTGCGGCCTGCTCCAACAAAGCAATCCGCCGCCGGTTGTTTTCGATCAGGTCGTCATAGGCCGAAAGGATAGCGGCAATGCGTTCTTGGGTCGGGAGGTCGGGCTGTGGAATGTTAACGGTCTTCAAATCAGCCAGATTGATAACTTGCTGAACAGCGCCTTTGGTCCTCTGAAAAAGCTCTGAGCGGCCATTCGGTGACCGCTAAAAGTACATTATAAATTTCGAATTATACTCTGGGCGCAATGCGACAAGACCTGCTTGTCTCGCAATGTTTGCTCCAGCAAGCTCCATAGGAACAATCGCAGCTTCACCGGGGTTTCCGACCAATGAAATCAATATCTCACCCCCGCGCAAGATCGTGCGTGCATAAGGTTTCGATGTGTCTTGTGTTATCGTTCTCAGATCAAGCGTGTTGATTTTGCCTTCTTTTATATCACCGCCACGCACAAAAAGGATGCCATTCTCTTCGTCTTCTGGTCCGGGCTTCACGACACCATAAGTGATTGATCTCTCCGTCTCAGTCATCTCTTGCAGTTGAAGGGTCGGCCAACTCATACAATCAACTCTTCAAAATTCGCCGCAATCGTCTCGGCCAGATCCACCGCCTCGGCGTTCAGCGTCTCGATCTCCAGATGGATTTCCCTGATCGTCGCGTCGAAATCAAAATCTGCGTCATCCACCTCGGGTGCCACGCCCACATAGCGCCCCGGTGTCAGGCTATAGTCATTCGCTTCCAGCTCGGCGTGGTCAACCAGTTTGACCAGCCCCTCCACATCGCAAAGCACGCCGTCAGGAAAGCGTGACAGCAGCCACTCCGCCTGCCCCTCGAAATACCGCGCGCGCCGCAAGGCACCCGTCACCGACAGCTGCACATCCGGATCACCCGTCAGCGCCACGCGGGCACTGGCAATCGCCGCCAACAGCTTCTTGCCCTCCGCCGCCTTCTCCCCACCCGCGATCGCAGCCTCTTGCGCCTTTTGCGCCAGCTTCGCCAGATGGTCGATCTCCTTGATCAGCACCTTTGCATGCTCCGCCATCGGCTGCATCGCATCCCGCGCCGCCGTCAGCGCCGCAATCTCTGCCTCAGGTTCCCCCAGCGCGGCAGAGGTCGCCACAAACGCCTCCGCATCCCCCGTGAGCTTGGCAATCCCCGCCTTAAGCTCCGCAGTGTCGGTGTGTTTGACCAGATAGCCCTGCGCCGCCTCCAACGCCTCGATCAGCCCCGCAAACGCCGCCCCCTGCGCCTCGTCCCGCGCGGTCTCCAGATAGTCCCGCACCAACCCGTTGAAGCGGTCATTCTGCCCGCGATACAGCCAGACAATCGCCGTGAGGTTCTGCATCTGCTCGGGCGAGAAATCGAAAATCTTGCGTGTCACCTTGCGGAAGACGTGCCGCGCATCCAGCATCAGCGCTTTGTCCCGCATGGCCTCCGGTTTGCCCTTGTCCATGAACCAGATTTCACAGGGCACGGTGCGGGTGTAGAAAAAGTTGCCGCGGATCGCGCACATGATGTCCATGTCGCCTGATTTCACCAGCGCCTCGCGCACTTTCGCCTCTTGCCCCCCCGCCGAGGACGCCTGCGACGACATTACGATTCCCGCGCGGCCCCTTTCAGACAGATAGGCATGAAAGAACGATATCCAGACATAGTTGCCATTGGACACCTTGCCGCCCTTGTTCACGCCCGGCAGACCGAACGTCAGGCGCGGATCGTCCTTCATCTTCTCCGCGTCGATCTCGTCCACATTGAACGCCGGATTGGCCATGACGTAATCAAACGGCCCCTGATCCTTGTGCGGGTCTTCGTAATAACTGATCGCCTTTTGTATATCGCCATCAAGGCCATGCACGGCGAGGTTCATCTTGGCCAGCCGCAGCGTGGTCGGATTCTTCTCCATCCCGTAGAAGGTCAGCTCGTCATTCGGGCTGGCCTTCATTGCCTCAACGAAATGCGCCGACTGCACGAACATGCCGCCAGAGCCGCAAGCAGGGTCGATGATCTTGCCACGCACAGGTTCGATAACATTAACGATGGTCTCTACGATACTGATCGGCGTGAAGAATTCGCCGTTGTCATGTGCCTTCTGATCGGCAAACTGGGTCAGGAAATATTCATAGATGCGCCCGAACACATCGCCATCCGCCTTTTGCAGCGCCGGATCATTGAAGATACGCAGAACCTGACGCAGTGCATCATCGTCCAGCTCTGTATACTCCTGCTTGGGCAGCAAGCCCGTGAGGCCTTCATAGTCTTCCTCGATCGTCTCCATGGCATGAATGACGGCAGCCGACGGACTTTGATCTTCAGGCAGACTGATAAGGTAGTCAAACTGCGCATCAGGCCGCAGGAAGATGGCACTGCGGCTGGAAAAGTCTGCTTTCGTCAGATCGCGCACGACGCCCCCACGGCTGGGCAATGTCGGCAGGATTTCATCGCGTACTTTCAGATACCGAGAACACGCATGACGCAGGAAAATCAGCCCCATCACGGGCATAAAATACTCGTTGCTTGCGAAGTTCGACGTGGACCGCAGAACGTCCGCCGATGACCACAAACGTTTCTCCAGATTTCCGATGTGTTCCAATGCGTGGCTCCAACTGCTTTCGTTATTCCGTATCTCTATATGGAAACGATGGAGATACACCAGAATGGGTTGCGCTTGAACGATGTTTTACCAAATACCAAAGTGTGTTTTTGAAGCTCCGTACCAGCATCCCCGCACATCAAGATGATACCTTTTGCATCACAAGAGTTTTTCGGGAAGCTCCCCCTTCACCGCGTGAATCCGCATCTCAGTCTTATCCCCTCGCGAACGAATGCGCGTGTAAGCCAGCTGCGCTCTGTAAGCCGCACCGATATCGAGAGCGATGGACCGGTGGATCTCGACCCCGTCACAGAATTCAAGATCAGCGTCGCTGGCAATGTCCCTGCGAAGTGCAGGCGTATGACCATGAACAATGACCGTCGGTTTGCGGTCTCGGCGTTCCGGATCAGGGTCTCGCAGGTCCCACCCGTCCCGGTGCGATAAAAAGGGGTACCGGATCGTAGCCCAGTGATACTCTTCTCTTACAAAGAAGCGATCCTGACCCAAAAACTCTGGGACATCACCGTATGGATGCACTCCAGCATGCACAAAAAGTAGATCTCCCAGCTGTAAGTAAGTCGGTCCCTCAGCCATCAGTTGAAGGTATTCTGGATGCATCACCTTTCGGAGCTCTCCTTGTATTTCCGAAGGGGTATTATCTTCCTCGGACATGCCCAACTCGGACAGAACCGTCTTACCGCCACCAGAAATCCAGAGCGATAGCAGGTCCGGAAACAATAGGCCGAAATGCAAAGCCAAATCGTGATTTCCAGGCAGCACGTGCAACACGTCAGCATTCGCAAGCGCGGTACCTCGCATAGCGAGATCAACTGCACCGACCGACGAAGGGCCGCGATCAATCAGATCGCCGACGAATACCAGATGCCGTACTGCGCCATTCCGCGGTGTATTCCGGATGTCTTCAAGAACCCGCTCCAGTAAATCGGCCTGACCGTGAACATCCCCGATGGCGAACACTTCGGCGTTTTCCGGCAGAAGGCCTGGAAGATCTCGCCATGGCAGCGAATAAGAACCGAATTTCAGCGCAATAGTCATGCTTTCTCACCGAGAAAGTTTAACCTCTTCACCGACATTGAGGCGCCCATTTTAATGTGCGGTCGTGCAAAATACCATTTCTCAAATCGCTGCGACCGGCCCCTTCCAAAGGTCCCAAGCCGAATTTGAAAATCTGCCCGGACTTCATCCATCTCTGAGCCCCGCATAAATCTGATCCTCAGCGATCTGTGCCTGGACTTGCCAAAACTCGAGCGCAAGATGCTGTAGCGCCGCCACTTTGGGCCCCAACTGCCTTAGAATGTTGTCAGCCGTAACTGGATAACCCAGCCGGTACCATCTCGACGCTGTACGCGCCCAGGTCTTACCTGGATCGATGCCACAAAGCCTCGATGTGTTGATTAAGGATCCCTTTAAAGTCGGATGCCCTGCTTGCGTACCAATCAAGATTGCCCCGCCACATTGGAGATCCTGGATCGCGATCCAAGGGCACAAAATCGGAGCCTGCTTAAGGTCGCCTGGCGAAGCTCCCGTGAGCCCGAGTTCGAGAGACCGACCTTTCATACGCTGCATGAGTTTTGAAATCAGCCGTTCCCTGCAAGACAGCCATTCACCTACCGTCAAACACCATGCGTGCCGCGCGTTGACATACTTCACCGAAGGGGTCAAAGCCTCAAAGGCTTCAAGAACCTCCGATGGTATTGAATCCGCCAACGCATAAAATCCGCCGCCGCCTGTTGTGAATAGAACCGGGTCAGATTGTCTAAGAACTTTAAGCGCAGCAAGATCTTCAGTGTTCGGATCCATCCCAGCCCCTCTGATAATAATGATCAACATCTGGGTAAACTGACAGCGGCGCAGGGCACCTGTCAATGATTTAAGCATATGAATTAATTATATAAATGCGAAAATTGGGGCGCGCTATTTTCTCCCACCCTTTCATAATTGCATTTGTCCCTTTGCTTCATGATCAAGCGCAAGAGTCTGAGGGGCTTTCAGCAAGCATCGGCCTTTGCGAAAAGCCGACGTACGCCGGAAACGGCCCATACCGAACTCTCAATGCCGTGCTTGGATGCTGCGGTTGCAGCCCGCAAAGCCGACATTAGCGTTGCTACGCACTGGCGGGCGTAGGCCGAGTGTGCTCTGCCCCTGGTTCTTCTTGACTCCGACCTCACACATTCGACAATCTCTCAGTGCGTCCAGAGCATAAGGTAGCGCCGGACGCCCCGCTTCACATCTGCTGAATAGAACCGGCACCGGACCATTCCGGGGAAGGCCGAGACACCCTTGCACTGGAGAGCATGATGCCATCCTCGAAAACGCCTATGGGCGAGCATGACCACCTGCTGGAGATCTACGAAACCGAAGTCGAGGTCGAGTATCGCGGCGAGCGATACTGCGTCCGTGACAATGGCGCAGTGTATCGACTGAACGAATTCCGGAAACGCGCCCGTCCGCTCGACAAAACATGGACCTTCGGGCGCCAGAACGTCACGACCGGCTATCACCTCCTGGCCGGTGTGCCGATCCACCGCATCGTTTGCAGTGCCTTCAACGGTCCGCCACCCTCTGATCAGCATGTTGTCGATCACATCGACACCAACCGGGCGAATAACAGGCCCGAGAACCTGCGTTGGCTCACTAGGCTGGAAAACGCACTCTTAAACGAAATCACCGCACGCCACATTGAGCTGGCTTATGGGTCGATAGAAGCGTTTCTCGAAGATCCATCCAGACCCATAAACGAAACATCCTTTCCCGACGTCTCATGGATGCGGACTGTGACCAAAGAAGAAGGTTCCAGAACCAAATCCCGCTTCGAGGCGTGGGCGAAGAGCGGTTTCGTCCCAAACGGAGGCGCAATCGGCGAGTGGCTCTACGGCACTCGTGAGCGAGCTGATTTCGAGCCAGAGCCGGAAGAGTATGAAAGCTTGACGCAATCGGCGATCCAAGTGAAGTGGAAGGTCCCGACCAAGTTTCCGGGATGCCCAGAGGCGGTTTCAGAAGATGGTTTGGAGCGATACGCTCAGAACCTCCGGTTCGGAGAGGTCTTCGCCCGGAACGACATTTACCAGAGCTTGGTCGTTCAATGCGCGCTCGTCGAAGGCGGGCTGGTCGTTCTTACCCGTGCTGCGGAAGCTGAAGCGATCAAGAACTGGGCCGTCGCCATAATCACGATCCGTGGCGAGCTGTTCGTTCACCGCAGCGAACATCAATATTTCACTTTACAAGGTGCTCTAAAGACCTTCTGCGAGCTGACGGGCGAGAGTTTGGAGGACAGCATCGACGACTATACGTAAAGGGCGCGCCATGCGTTTTGGTATATTTGTCGGGCTAATTCAAATGCCGGGTCGGCCCTTACTGGCCATCCACTCAACAAGAGGCATGCTACGGCGCGGCTCGTCATTCCAGACATTCGTCGTGGCAAACGTGGCCCCGATTTATCGCTGGCGAAAATCTGGTGCAGATTCAATCGGCATTCCCGATCAACAGTGCCTCAACGCTTTCGATTTCAGGCATCGAACGCCCTGCGATCCCTTGTAAATCACCGTGCATGCCGACGGTAGACGCGATCACCAGATCGATTTGCTTGGCACGTAATGCCCACTGTTTTTCGATGAATACGCGCTCTTTGCGTAGATTGTCTTGCATGTCCTCAAACCGCTCAACAATCGCATCAACACGTTGTTTGAATTGCGTGCCAGTTAGATAATCGTAGACCATCTCCATCTTGGTTTCCTGACCCATGGCGCGGCCTTTCGCACCAGCAACATCAATCAACGCCTGACGCAGCGATGTCGCCAGCGGTACCGCAAAACGTGGCGCACAGACCCAGATGCCGTCGACCATACCGAAGCTATCCACCCCCTCAGGCAAGGCATGGGATGTTATTACTGCAACCTCACATCCCGACGCCCTTTGATCATCGCGCAACTTGGCAAGCCACGCTGCTGTCCAGTTTTTCGTGCGTTTGCTTTCCCACAGAATACTGCCAGCGACGCCATTCGGCCCAGTCACATCTTGGCGTACATCCGCCCCGCTGACCCCTTTGGCCACCAGCACAAATCCATCAATCGGAAAGGCTGCGGCTAAGGTTTCCTCAAGTACGATCTCAGCAGCTTCGCCTTGGGTCTGCATCGACCCCTGTTCGGACTTCTGTTTTAGCGCTTCGATCTGGCGTTTCATGCCCTCCATGACCTGCGCTTGCTCGGCCAGTTTCAATCCGGCCTTTTCGTCTGCCTCGCGGGATAATTTCTTAGCCAAAACCGGGCGTTCCGCTGCGAGCATCTTTTGCAACGTCAGCTCCATCTCAGCTTCTTTATCTTTAAGCTCCTGCTCACGCTTCAGCGCCGCAGTTTGGGCAATCTGTGCCACTTTTAGCTTTTGATCTTGCGCTTTGAGCCGGTCTTGTAATGCCGCCTGCGCAGCCGAGGACTCGGCCTTCGCTGCTTCCTTGGCCTGCGCCTTTGCGGCGGTCAACGCTTCGGTTGCTTGTGTCTCTCGCTTGGCCAGCTCATCGTTGAACGACGCCCGCAGATCAGCCAGCATTGGGCCTGCTAATTGCTCAGTAAGCTCAATTTCGTTCGAACACTTCGGACACTGGATCTTCAACTCGGACATGCGTTCACCTTGGCAATTTAGAGAATGCTTCGTCTACCACGGAACTGAATGCGCCTCCAGCGCAGGTGTGGTCGAGGTTCTACGGCCCATAGCTGCCACTAAATGGTGGCAGACCATGCTGCGATGCGGTCTGCTAGAGCAGACTTTCACTACGCTAGCAGTATTCAGTTGCCATAAGTTTGGGATTGTGCACCGCTAGCTTTCATTTGCCTTGTCAGCTTTCTTCAAGATCTCTAAGTGACCCGGCGCATATCGCTTCACCACTGCAATTGCTTCTTTGCAAGCAAGCGTAATGTCGTCAGCCGTTGGTGTTTCATCGTAGTATGTGCCGTGGCACATCGAGTTTATCAGTGCACTCTTGATTGGAATCCCGTCCTCACCAGCCAAGAACGTTATGAACTCTTGGACAGATGGCGTTTTGTCTGGTCGACAGAAACGCCCAACAGCTTCAATGACCGAACGTATGCAATTGCCGGTAGAATGATCCGGCTCAGTCCCTTGCGCTATTCGGTACACGTGCTCCAGCTGTTGCTCGAACGGTGAAACATATTGGCCCATTCGAGTAATCGTATGTTTCGTCCCATTGTTGCTCAGCGCGAACGTCGCCTCCGGTTTAATGACGGCATTCGCTCTTGCTACGTTGAAGAAATAGCTGCTGTGAGTAAGTACAAGTAGGTTTGGTCTCGGACTCTTGTTGCCATCAATTTTCGATGGGTTCACGCTTATCTCGCCTTGTTTGGATATGTTCAGGTGCTTCAAGGTTTGCGCGATGGCAAAGACGTAGTCGTAAGACATTGAAGTGACTGGGTCGTCAAACACCAAGAAAAGTTTTTCATAGTCGCTGTTGGCAGTGACACGTCTGTGGATAGCAGCAATGAAGTAACAGAAAGCGATTGCAGTCTTCTCACCGTCACTCAATGTTCGATGCGGGCCACGCGTCATCTCTTTATCGCCCCGTTTTAGAGCAAAGGAAGCTTTGTCGAACACATACTTGTCGCCAAAAAATTCCTTCAACAACAATACGAACGTTTCCGCCACCCGATCTTTCGCATGTTTCGATGGACCTGACTTTTCGAGTTCTGCAAGCTGCTGCTGCAGTTCGGTCAGCTTTTGATCCAGACCACGTAAAGTTTCGATGCTTGTCCAGTGTTCAATCGCGTATTCGAGGCCGAAGACAGAGCATGCGTCTCGTTGCAATTTGCGCCGCTCGTCGTCTGCCTTTGCGACTGCGCTTTGGAGATCGGCGCATATTTCATTGTTGCGTGCAATAAGTTCGTTTAGTCGCTCTAAGTTCACTTCGAGATGTTGCTCGCCAAGTGAAACAGGTAATGCGATAGCTTTTTGCTTGGCGTCTAGGCTAACCTCGATGGCGTCTAAGTCATCTCGTATGCTCTGTAGTTCCTTATCCGGCACCTCAAGTGACTTTGTGCTTTGTGAGGGAATAAAGCCTTTCAGCTTGTCAAACTTACCGCGTTGTCGCGCTAGCACCGTCTCAATTCCGTCAATCGTTTTGCGAGCATCTTGGATATTTCTTGCTTGCTCCTTGAGCACTCTACGGTGCTTTTCCTCAGCTTCATTGAAGTATGCGACAAAGTTATCAATGAGCGCCTTCGGTTCACCTGCGGTGATTGACTGTTCGCAAAAAGGACAACTATCAAGGTCGTGCTTTGTAACTCGCGCAACGCCCGCCTCATAGAAGCTATGGTGTGCTTCCACTTTTTGCTTGAACACATTTGCAACGGTTGATGGCGACACTGCTTCGCCAAGCAACTGACTAATTCCAGTGACTTTAACTCGTTGCAGGTCTAAGCTAGTTGCCGCCTGCGGATAGTCTGGCTCAGCTGGTATAGCTTTGAGTGTATCAAGTTGATCAATGATGGCAGACAGCGAGATTGGTGGTGCTGCGGGCTTTTCTTCGTTTGCCTGTAATACTGCGTCGAGTGTAAGGGTTTTGTAGTCTCGAAGCTGCTTACTGACCTTCGCTTTTGTTGCTAGCTCAGCGACTTTTACCGCCTCAAATGACTCAGTAAGCTTTGCTCGATGTATGTCGAGCGCTTTTTGAGCTGCCTCTATATCTTTCGATATTTCTTTGATTTTAATGTTATCACTATCGACTGTGATTTCGTTTTCAATGTCGCCATCGATTTCATAGCCACGTTCACGGAGTTCATCACTGACAAAGTCCTCAGAGAACACATAAAAAATGGTGCCGTCGGTCGTAACCGTTGCTGTATCGGTGTTTTTGCTCAGAGCTAACTCGCCTAGCGAAGTTGTCCCACGCAAAAAACTGAGGCTCGCGGTATCTGACGACTCTTCAGAAACCAAATGAAATGCAGCTTTGGAAAGATCCTTGCATTGTTGATGCAGGTCGAAACAACGGAACGCACGAGACAAGAAAGATTTTCCTGTACCGTTTCGTGCAAAAATAAGATTCTGCGCCTGCTTTGTCAATTCGTCCTCAAGCTCAAACACAGGCCCGAGGTAGCAAGCTTTTATTTTAAACGGGGGTAACTGTTGACTGCTCATAATTCCTATCACGCTATCAGATTCGCAGGAATGTCCAAGTAATAACGCTACGATTTTCGCGCTTTGGTTGTCTTTTGAATACGTCCCTTACTAGCGCCACGACAACAACGGTGAACAGGTTGTTCAGCTCACGTTGTTTGTCGCGGGCTTTGAACATCACCACTACCAGCGGACTATCGAGCTTGTTTCGCTATTTTCAGAAGGTTTAAACTCTAGCACTCTGTAGGTCCGCTTTGGCTATCTGTAGACCAAAGCTTGCATCTGCAGCGAACGACCGGTTTCCGCCCCTGGTGTCGAATGAGGAGCCCCACATACGACACTCTAGCGTAGTGTTGAAATCGGCTTGCACTTCATTTTTTGGAGCAAAAGCAATTAAGCGAGTTCAACTTTTGTCCCTCGGCACAAGGACAAAAACCTTCCGTTAAACCCCTGAAATCATAGCTTGGTGAATCCGATGCTTCCAATTTGGAAGCAAAACCCCCGTTTTTGGGAGATTTATGCTTCCCTCTACATTTTCCAAGGTGAAGCACACTCAGGCCTGTAACTCTGCATCCCAATAGAGGAAATCCATCCAGCTGTCGTGCAAATGTCCCGGCGGGAATTTGCGACCCGTGTTGCGCAGCGCCTCGGCGTCGGGCTGTCGCGGGGGTTTGCGCAAGGTATAGCCCGTTTGGTGCAGCGCCTTCGACCCTTTTCGCAGATTGCAAGGAGAGCAAGCCGCCACCACGTTTTGCCAGCTCGTCACGCCACCACTGGCGCGTGGCACCACGTGGTCGAACGTCAAGTCGCCCCGCGATCCGCAATACTGACACCTGAATTCGTCACGCAGAAATAAATTAAAGCGCGTGAAGGCCACGCGCTTTTGAGGTTTTACATAATCTTTCAACACAACCACCGAAGGGATCCGAAGGGTTGTCGTGGGGGAATGAACGCAATCGTCATACTCTGCCACGATGTCCACCCTGTCGAGGTATTTGGCCTTCACCGCGTCCTGCCAACTCCACAGCGACAGCGGATAGTAACTCAAGGGTCGGTAATCAGCGTTCAGAACCAGCGCTGGTCGGTCCTTGAGGGCCGCGGGACTTCGCGTGAATTCTGTTCTGAAATCCCCGTCTCGTAAATCGGAGTCCATTTGCATGCCATCCTGTATCCGTTTGACACGACTATATCCGGTGTTTCCTCACTGGCAAGCCTTGCATTTGTACAAGATGTCGCAGGGCTTGCCGGCCGCTTATAGACCCAGTTTGTCGCGCATGAATGCAAGCGCAACCGACAGGCCATCAGGGGCGATGCCGTGGCCAGTTCCCTTCATGATATGCGCGTACACGTCAGTCCAACCCGCCTCTTGCAACGCTTCTGCAGCTTCCGGCAATGATTGAGGCGGCACCACGTCGTCCTGGTCACCATGAATGAGCAGGACCGGAGGGCGCGATACAACCTCGTCCTTGAGCGTATCGGGCGACAGCAAGCGGCCGGAGATCGCAACAACGCCTGCCACCTCGTCGGGGCGGCGCGCAGCGATATGCAGGCTCATCATCGTTCCTTGGGAAAAGCCAAACAATACGACCTGCTCGGGCAGCACGTCCTCATCAACCATGAGCGCATCCAGAAACGCGTTCAGGTCCTCTAAGGCTTGGGCCATGCCCCGCGCACTTTCTTCCTCGCTCGATCCGTCGATCCAAGGGATCGGGAACCACTGGTACCCGTTGGGCATTCCCGCAACGCTTTCTGGCGCATCGGGCGACACAAATAACGTATCTGGCAAATGCTCGCCCAGCGGGTCGGCAAGACCCAAAAGGTCCGCCCCGTTCGCCCCGTAACCATGGACGAACACAACAATCGAGCGGGTCTCGCCCGAGATTGTTTCGCGGCGTTCCGCATTCAGCACACGTGTCATGTTAGTCCTTCCCGATCTTTGATATGACGGTAGTAAGTGAACAAAAGGCGCGCCGCAACTGCCCGCCATGGCGACCAGTCCTGCGCCATCTTCTCGAGCATTTTGGCATCGGGACGTGCTGGCAAATCCCACAGCATCCGCACCGCTTCCTGTAGCGCCAGATCACCCGGAGCAAAGACGTCCGCGCGGCCAAGGTTGAACATCGCATAAACCTGCGCCGTCCAGACCCCGATGCCCGGCACAGCCGTCAATGTGGTGATCACACCCGCGTCAGTGGCCTCGCGCAGCGCGTTATAATCAACGCCTGCCTGCGCCAGTGCACGGGCATATTTAATCTTAGGCCTGCTCAAACCGACCGCCTTCAGATCATCCTCGCGGGCGGCCTGCACAGCCAAGGGTGTGACGAGACCCGCCGCCTCTACCCTGCCCCAGATTGCCCGCGCCGAGGCGACCGAAACTTGCTGGCTTACAATTTTGTTGAAAAGCGCTGCAAACCCGTCCGGTGCAAGGCGCAGAGGCAGCGGGCCGGTCTTTGCCAAAGCATTAGCAAAGCGCGGCTCCTGACCCGCCAGCCATGACGCACCCCGCGCAACATCCGCCTGCGTTCTTATCAAAGCAGTCACAGCGATGACACCCAAGCCAACGCCTCCTCGACCTGCGCCACAGCTGCGATATTCGCGGGAGTAGCGGGCCGATCAATCAAGATCACATCAAGCCCAAGCGCAGCAGCAGCATCCAGTTTTGGACGGCTGGCCAGCCCGCCAAGGTTACGGCAGATGAGCAGATCAACCCGAAGTGCTGAAAACAAAGCCTTTTCGGCGGCAACATCAAACGGGGGATCACCGAATACAAGCTCCACAAAGGGATAAGGCGCTGCGCGTTCATGGCGTCGCGTTTGGCGCAGCATCAGAACCTCTCCTGCAAAGCGCGCATACCTCTCGAGGCTGTCCCAGCCTGTCGCGCAGAAAACACGCGCACCCGCAGGTATCATTGTATTTGCCGTTGCCACATCTGCCGCCCGCTGCCAGCGCGCATTCTCCGCCACATTCCATAGGGGCCGCTCCAGCCGCAGATAGGGCAGCCCGAGCGCGCATGCCGCCGCAAAACCCTGCTGCGTCACGTTGCGATCAAATGCATGGCTGGCATCCAGCACGGATGTAAATCCGCCCTGTGCCACCTGCTCCTGCATCTGGGATGCGTCCTCGAACCTGCGCAGCACTGGCACCTGCGGCATCGGCGCCGCACCGCGCGGTGCTTCGGACAACCACGCAGTATACCTGATGCCGCGCGAAGCCAGTGCCTGCGCCATAGACCGCGCCTCGAAGCTGCCAGCGAGTAAAAGGATGTGGTGGTCTTGTTTCATAGACTTAACATGGAGCCCGCGCAAACCCGACGCAAGAGCACACGAAGGGTTGCCCCGTCCTGATCACAGGCGTACCGATATGCCAGACAAAGGAAGATCACGATGATTGACGACACCCGCGCAAAGCGCAACGTAATGGTGCTGGTTGCGGCACAGGCATTTCTCGGCGCACAGATGCCGATGATATTTCTTGTAGGCGGCCTTGCTGGACAATCGCTGGCCTCCAACATCTGCTTTGCCACATTGCCTATATCCATGATTGTCCTCGGATCAATGCTGTCGGCCACGCCGGTTTCGGCGATCATGCAGCGCTACGGTCGGCGCGCTGGTTTTTTCCTCGGGGCAGCGGGCGGTGCATCAGGCGCGCTGATTGCAGCCTACGGGCTGTTTATCTCCTCTTTTCCGATCTTCCTCACAGGCTCTTTCCTGACGGGGATCTATATGTCCGCGCAGGGGTTCTACCGTTTTGCCGCCGCCGACACGGCATCAGAGGAATACCGTGCAAAGGCGATCTCCTATGTCATGGCAGGCGGACTTGTCTCTGCCATTATCGGGCCACAACTGGCGTCTGCGACCTCGCTCAGCCTCACGGCGGTCCCATTTGTGGGTACATACGTGGCAGTTGCCGTTCTGAACATTCTAGGCTCGCTTCTGTTTTTCTTCATCGACATCCCCAAGCCGCCGATCCCCGCCATAGACGCCCCGCGCGGTCGCAGCCGGATGGAGCTTTTGCGCACTCCCCGCATTGCCGTGGCCGTAATCTGTGCAATGGTATCTTATGCACTGATGAACCTTGTGATGACGTCAACCCCGCTGGCCGTTGTGGGTTGCGGCATTGCCGGTGACACACCACTGCCGCCGTTCTTTGCCGATATGTTTGCGGGTCAGGAAACCTCGGTCAAATTCAAGGTCATCGCCGGATTTGTCGTCACCGGCCATGTTCTTGCGATGTTTGCGCCGTCGTTTTTCACCGGCCATCTGATCAACCGTTTCGGGGTCGAGCGGATTGTCGGTTCCGGCATTGCTATCCTCGGCGCTGCCGGACTGGTGGCATTGCAAGGCGTGCAGCTTGGCAATTTCTTTCTGGCGCTGGTGCTGCTCGGGATCGGGTGGAACTTCGGGTTCATCGGCGCGACCTCCATGCTCACCAGTGCCCATGCTCCCCACGAGCGTGGGCGCATGCAGGGTTTGAACGATCTGCTTGTATTTGGCGGCGTAACCGCAGCCTCGCTGGCGTCGGGTGGATTAATGAACTGCTCGGGCGGGACAGCACAGGCGGGATGGTCGGCGGTGAACTACTTTATGATCCCGTTCCTGATCCTCGCGGCAGGCTCGCTTATCTGGCTGGTGATACATGACCGCCGCACGGCCGCCGCTTAAACGCTGCTTACCAGAGGCCAGAGGCGGCACGAAGCCTGAAGGCGAATCCCGTTTCTGGCAAGGCCCCCTCAACAACAGCTTGTGGATGCGTTATCGCGGCGCGAAGGGCAGGCTCGGCTGCGGTGGCCGGCAACAGTGCGGGCGTACAACTGCGCGCGATCTCTCCCCTGTGGGCGCGAGCCTCCGCCAGAGCGGCCAACCCGTCAGACGCCAGCGCAATGACGCCGTCTTGTGTCCCATCCAGAAGTGGCACACGGCCTGCCGCCTCAAGTGCGGGGATCGCTCGTAACCACGAGCCAATGCCCGACGCATAACCTGCACGCCGAACAGGGCCTTCAGCAGAAAATCCTGACAGCGAGGCGGCAACCCACATCAGATGCCCTGCCGTCTGATCAATATAGCGCGCCAGATCCGCAGCATCCTCGAAAGGGTCTCGGTAGATATCCCAGCGGCGGGCCGCAACCAGCGCGTCCAGCGTAACGGCCTGCTCGGCGCTCAAGACAGCAGCAAGCGGCGTCGCCACTTCGTGGCGCCGTACGGGCCCTCCCGTTGCGATTTCCTCCAACACATCGCGCCACCACTGTAGGCGCATCTCCGCAATCATCGCCTCTTGGGTGACCCACGGCGCACGGCTGACTTCGACGTTGAATGCATAAAGCGCAAAAAGGGAGGCCCGCAGCGGTACAGGGGCCAGCATGGCCGTGCGAAACCGCAACGGATCGCCACGCTCGACGATGCCCGCACAGGCGTTTAGGTCGTCCGACAACTTCATGCAGGGGCCACCACACTCAGCAAATAGCCGTATTCATCACGGTGGGCGCGCCAGCACGCCACCTCCTCCGCAGCGGTGTCCAGAACCTCGCGCAAGGCAGGGTCTGCGCCATCTCGCAATGCCGTGATCCGCGCATCCAACGGCGTGTAGTAGGCTTCCCATGCCGTATCGTTCAGGCGCCGCTGGCCAAGAACACGGTAACCCGCTGCCTCGATCTGCTCAGTGATGCCCTGCCTGTCGGTCATGTCGGGATACTCCTTTTCCCACAGTGCTTGCGCCCGCGGTGACGGGGCATCGGTAAACCTGCACGCTTCGGAGAAGGCGATCGCCCCGTCGGGCAGCAGCGATTTTCGCCAAGACCTCAGAGCCGCACCAACGCCGATGAAATAGACAGCCCCCGCGCACCAGATCAGGTCATAGGGGTTGGCGATAACTTTCATGTCCGCCTTGAGAACCGTCACACGGCCATCACCGCGCCACGCCTCCCGCGCCGCCTGGACAAAATGCGGCGTCTTATCGAGGGCGGTCACATGGGCCTGCGGGGCCGCAGCGAGCAAAGCAGCGATATCCCCCCCCGGTCCGCAGGCGACATCGGCAATCCGCGCTGTGGCAGACAGCCCGAGCAAAGACGCAGCCCAGGCCACATCCGCCGCCTCGCCCGGTCCCTCACGCGGAAGATCGCGGTGAAGAGCGAAAAATGGGTCGGTCGAGGGATCAGTATTCATCGAGAAATCCTTTGAGTATACCAAGGGTGCGCGGATCATTGACCAGCCCCAGATGGGTCGCCCCGAGGATCATGTCAAACCGGCCCTTATCGGTGACAGCCCCCATTGTCGGTGCATATTGCGAGGACACAAACGCCTCGTCGGCGCCACCCGCAAGCAGGATAAAGCGCGGTAGAGCGGCAATATCCTCAAGATAGTCACTGCGTGGAGCGAAAGATCTGTTGAGGCGGTAGGAATAGGAGAGTGTCGCGGTACCGCCCAATGGTCCGCTCACAACAGATTCGGGCATATTGAGCTGCACAACAGGCCGATCGTTCAACACGGTGATCCCGACACCGTTAAGCATGTTCAATCCGATGATCCGCCGCGTGAGTGCGTTACTCCAGCCGCCCGCATTCTCACGCATGGTGGGTGCATTATATTTAAGGAAAGGTGCCATAAGCACAGCGCCATCCAGCAGGTGGCCATGTGCCCCGCCCGCAAACCGCACCACCAATCCGCCACCCGAACTGTGTCCGGCCATGATCACGGCCTGACCGGGCTTCGCCAAAGTTGCAATCAGATCGGCCAGATCATCTTCGAGCTGGCCAATGTAATCCACATCACCCCGCCGGTCCGGTGCTGTCCCATGGCCGCGCAAATCGGGAACAACCACATCGGCATTTTCAGACAATCCGTCGGCGAGGCTGTCAAACTGCAATCCGTGCCAACCCGAGCCGTGGACCATGACCAACAGCGGCACATCATCCGCCCCACCGTAGGTCCGCACCTGAAGGCTATACCCATCGCGCATCGCAACGCCCTGCAAAGCTGCAGCAGTCTCCATGTCCGCGTCGGAAAGCTGCGAAAAATCAAGACTTCCAGCGTCATCCCTCTGATCGGGATACCGCGTGAAAACCAGTCCTATCGCCAGTGCCAACAAAAGCGCAGCAGCGATGCACAGAGATTGCAAAGTCCTGATAATCATAACCTATCTCTTGTCCCTGATCAGCTTCCAGCGGATCGCGTCCAGCAGCGCTTCGAACGAGGCATCGACGATGTTTGCCGATACGCCCACAGTGGACCAGCGCCGCCCCTGCCCGTCCTGACTGTCGATGATAACGCGGGTTACCGCCTCGGTACCGCCTTGGGTGATGCGAACCTTGAAATCTACCAGCCTCATATCTTCCAGCAGTACTGAATACTGGCCCAGGTCCTTGACCAGCGCCTTGCTGAGCGCATTTACCGGACCGCGGTCACTTCCTGTCTCGTCCATACTTTCGGACACCGACAGACGTTTTTCGCCATCAACCTTCACCACAACCACTGCCTCTGACAGGCTGATCATCTGGTCATATTTGTTTTTGCGCCGCTCGACAGTCACGCGGTAGCGCTTGACCTCGAAGAGTTCCGGCATCTGGCCCAGCGCCTTGCGCGCCAACAGCTCGAAACTCGCTTGCGCGGTATCGTAGCTATAGCCTATCCCCTCTCGCGCCTTCACCTCGTCAAGGATCAATGCAAGGGCCGGATCGTCCTTTGCCACCACAAGTCCCGCTTCGCCAAGACGGCGGCGCAGGTTGGATTGACCCGCCTGATTGGACATCGGGATAATGCGCGTATTTCCAACCAGCGAGGGTATGATATGCTCGTATGTGCTGGGGTCCTTCAGGATCGCGCTGGCGTGCAGACCCGCCTTATGGGCAAAAGCAGACGAGCCAACAAAACCAGCCTGCCGCAGGGGAACACGGTTGAGTATTTCGTCGAGCATACGCGAGGTGCGTGTTAGTGTTTCGAGCGCGGCATCGCTCACCCCTGTCTCGTAGAGGCTCGCATATGGCTCCTTAAGTTTCAGGATCGGGATAAGCGCTGTGAGGTTCGCATTCCCACAACGCTCCCCCAGACCATTGAGAGTGCCCTGGATCTGGCGCGCACCTGCGTCAACTGCTGCCAAAGTGCAGGCTACCGCGTTTTCGGTATCGTTATGGGTATGTATGCCAAGGCGCGCACCATCTATCCCTGACGCGATCACCTCGCCCGTGATGCGGCCCACCTCGGATGGCAAGGTACCCCCATTGGTATCACACAACACAATCCAGCGCGCACCGGCATCATAGGCAGCGCGGATCGCCTCCAGCGCATAAACGGGGTTGGCCTTATATCCGTCAAAGAAATGCTCGGCATCAAACAGGGCCTCGCGACCAACAGCTACGATATGGGCCACGGATTTCGCGATGTTGCTGGTATTTTCGGGCAAGGTTATGCCCAGCGCGGTGGTCACATGGAATTCATGGGTCTTGCCCACCAGACAAATGCTTTGGGTATTTGCGTTTATTACGGCAGCCAACACATCATCATTTTCCGCCGACATGCCATTTCGCTTCGTCATGCCGAAGGCAGTCAGAACTGCCCGCGTCTTTGGTGCCTCATCGAAAAAGGCTGAGTCTGTGGGGTTGGCACCCGGCCAGCCGCCTTCGATATAATCCACGCCCAGCGCGTCGAGGGATTTCGCAATTATCTGCTTCTCCTCGGTGGAGAATTGCACGCCTTGGGTTTGCTGGCCGTCCCGCAGCGTAGTATCATAGAGAGAGAGGCGGGTCTTCATTCTATAGCCTCTTCTCGTACTATCCGAAGTGCGTGCCCTTGGCACGAGCAGCGCCAGTCCACCTCATCGGGGTGGCGCTTGGTGCCCCCCGTCGGACTAGCGCCGTTCTGTGTTGCTAGAGATATCATTTGAGGGCCTCTAATTTGGCTAAGTCAACTTCAGGACCGGCGGCTAGGACAATTCCGTCTTTACCCATCTGAACTGTTACACCAGCATCTGTCAAAATAGCCTTCAACCGGTCCACTTCTGAAAAGTCCTTGGTTTCCACTGCCTTCATTCGAGCAACAGACAGCAATTCAGTCCAACCATCGAGCTGAGCACCACCTAGCTCCGTCCACCCACCTAATTCCTCTGTCAATATACCAAGAAGCTCTGCGCTCGCTTTCAGTTCAGCGAATGCACCCGCGCTTGCAAACTCATGCATCAGGGTCAGAGTGCCCGCCGTATTCAGGTCATCTCCAAGAGTATCGATAACAACTTGTGGTATCTTGGGGGACGCTACGACACCTTCGGTCACTTTGCGCCACTTCTTCAAAGTTCGTGATGCTTCAGCGGCTTTCTTCTCCGTCCAGTCCATAGGCTTCCTGTAATGCGTCGACAGCATCACAAAGCGTATCACCTCGCCCGGCACGCCTTGATCCAACAAATCGCGCACGGTAAAAAAGTTGCCCAACGATTTGGACATCTTCTTGCCCTCTACCTGCAACATCTCATTGTGCAACCAGACATTCGCGAAATCATGACCTGCGCATTTGCTTTGCGCGATCTCGTTCTCGTGGTGCGGAAACATCAGATCATTGCCCCCACCGTGGATGTCGAAGTGTGCGCCCAGCAGATCATGTGCCATGGCAGAGCATTCTATATGCCAACCCGGACGTCCGCGCCCCCATGGGCTGTCCCAGCCGGGGGTCTGTGCATCCGATGGCTTCCACATAACGAAATCCATCGGGTCTTCCTTGTAGGGAGCAACCTCGACACGCGCGCCAGCGATCATATCATCAACCGAGCGTCCCGACAGCGCGCCGTATTCGGTATAATTGCGAACCCGAAACATGACGTGCCCCTCGTTGAGGTAGGCATAGCCCTCTGCGACCAGACCTTCGATCATCGCGACCATCTGGGGAATATACTGGGTGGCACGCGGCATGGCGCGCTGGTTGTCCGTGCCATGGATCGAAGGCTGCAAGGCCCCTACAGCTGCCATATCGTCGAGAAACCATTTCGTCGTCTCGGCGGTGATCTCGCCAATCGGGCGACCGGTCTCGCTGCTGCGGGCATTGATCTTGTCATCCACATCCGTGAAGTTGCGCACATAAGTGACGTGCTCCGCTCCATAAACATGACGCAGAAGCCGGTAGAGCACGTCAAACACAATCACAGGGCGCGCATTGCCGAGATGGGCGCGATCATAGACCGTAGGCCCGCACACATACATCCGCACATTTGTTGCGTCGATGGGCACGAATTCTTCGCGCTTGCGTGTTTTGGTGTTGTGCAGTTTGAGGATCGTCATGGCATATGTCCTAATCGGCGCGGGGATGCGCGGGACATTTCACAGTTTTAGAAAAGATAAAACAACGTGATCAACACCCGCGAGAAGTATCTCAGCAGGTAATTGTACAGCGCGTAATGATCATGCGTGTTGTCATGTAGTTTGAGTAGCCCAGCAAAGGCACGCAGGTCAAGGATGATTGACAATGCCGCGCCCCTCTGCGCCCCTGCGCCCATCAAACGGGGAGATATCACCATGCAGGCATCACAACGGATCAGCACCATGCTCGGCGGCGGCTCTGACGGCTGGGAGGTTTTCGCGCGGGCGCGCCAGATGATTGCGGAAGGTACCCCCGTCACAGAACTCACGATTGGCGAGCATGACATTCGCACCGCCGCCCCCATCCTGCAAGAGATGCACCGCACAGCGTTGGGCGGGCATACCGGATATGCGTCGATCTCCGGCATCCCTGCGCTGCGTGACGCGATTGCCGAACGGGTGAGCGCACGCACAGGTGTACCCACGCGGCGCGAGAATGTTATCATCACATCAGGTGGCCAATCCGCCCTTTTCGCAGCGCATACCGCAGTGCTCGATCCCGGTGATACAGCGCTCTACATCGACCCCTATTACGCCACTTACCCCGGCACTGTGCGCGGTGTCTCGGCGCGCCCGCAGGCGATCAAAGCCCACGCGAGCGAGGCGTTTCAACCGCGTTCAGCCGATATCGCCGCCCATGCGGCAGAGGCGAAGTCGTTAATGATCAACTCGCCCAACAATCCTACAGGCGTCGTCTACAACCGCGATACCCTGAACGGAATCGCACAGGTTTGCCGCACCCACGACCTGTGGCTTATTTCGGACGAAGTATACGACACGCAAATCTGGGAGGGTATGCATATCTCGCCGCGCAGCCTTGATGGAATGGCAGAGCGTACGCTGGTCATTGGCTCAATGTCCAAAAGCCACGCTATGACCGGATCGCGTATCGGTTGGGTTATTGCACCTGAGCATATCGTCACCCACCTGATAAATCTTGCAACCCATACAACATACGGTGTTCCGGGCTTTATTCAGGATGCGGCGCTATTTGCGCTCCGCCAAGGCGAAGCCTTCGAGACCGAGATAGCAGAGCCATTCCGCCGCCGCCGTGCGCTGGCATATGAGATTTTAAAAGCCCAAAGCGTGGTCGGTATGATCCCCAATGCCGGTGCGATGTACATGATGCTGGATATACGGGCGACGGGCCTCAGCGGAGAGGCGTTTGCCTATGCCCTACTCGACGCGCACCGGATCGCCGTAATGCCCGGTGAAAGCTTTGGCGCGGCAGCAGCTGGCCACATCCGCGTCGCCATGACGGTCGATGATGCCGCGTTTACCACTGCGCTGAACACGCTTTGCAACTTCGCCCAAAAGCTTGTGACTAACAGAGCTGCCGCCGCCACAAGCTGATACATAAAAAACGCGCCCTCAGGGGGCGCGCTTTATTATTGCTTGGTCGTCGTTCGACAAATTAGAAGCGGAACGAGCCACGCAGGTTAAATGTGGTTGCGTCTGCATCCACACCGGAACCGCCGATATCGTCAAAGCGGTGCTCGAGCACTTCGCCACCAACAGTGAAACGATCAGTGACTTGATAAGCCACGCCCACACCGATGAATTCACCGGTTTCATCGCCTACGCTTGTGTCGACGCGTGCCGCACCCGCAGTTGCATAGACGAGTGTACGACCAAGGTCGTAACCGCCACGCAGTTTCAGACGTGCCACGCTGTCGGCTTCTGCTACACCGCCAAGGTCGATGTCTGTTTTGTCATATTCGAACTCACCACCAAGTACGAACTTGCCAAAGTCATAGTCGTAACCGACATGCAAACCGTAGGTAGTGTCATCGCCGTCAACGTCACCGGTGCCGTCGATGTCGGCATATCCGAGGTTCAAACCGCCGTAGGCGCCGGTCCAATCGGTACCGACCGGAGCAACAGGTGCATATACGGCTGTCGCTGGTGTCTCGATCACCGGATCTTCAAGGCTGCCCGCAAATGCGGTGCTGCCGAGGAGGGAAACGGACACCGCTGTTGCGCCGCCAAATTTGTAAAACTTTTTCATGGGTTACTCCTTAAAAAACAGTTGGTATGCAGACAGATGTTCTGCCTTCCGGTGCACTAACACCTCGCTTCCCTTCTTAGTTCCAGACTAATTTTGGAAAACGGCACTTCATGCGCAAACCACCGCCGGAAGTTGCCATACGCCGGCAATTTCACGCTGATCTGAAATCTAGGTATCGTCGCAAACAGGACAGATCTGGGCGCAAATTTTTCTCACTCTCTCTCATATTAGGGAGTTCGGGAATGCAGCTGAGGACATGCATCGCATTATTGGTCGCTCGTACCATCGGGGCAGAGCGCGGCCGTGCAGCGCGCGGGGCGCCGTGGGACGGTAGCCTGTTTGCCGCCTGATCCCCTTATTTACGAAAGCACCCTATATGAACGAACAATTACCGGCATTGTCCCCCGCTTCTGGAGTTTCCGGCCGCATCGGAGGTCGCGCTGCCCGCCGCGCCGCGCGTGCCACCGCCCTGCCCGACAATCTGCGCCCCGTGCGCGCAGGACTTGAAGGCGGCCAATACAAGCCGCTGTCGGATGGTGATGTTCTAAAAATCCACCACGCTGCGCTCAACGCGCTGGACACCATCGGGCTAGCCGATGCACCTGCATCCGGTATTGCTTACCTCACGGGCGCTGGCGCTATTTTGGGCGATGACGGGCGCATCCGCTTTCCGAGTGCATTGGTCGAGGATGCATTAGCGCGGGCGAACAGGTCAATCACTCTGATGAGCCGCGACGGGCGCAATGATCTGGACCTGTCAGGCACGCGCGTTCATTACGGTACCGCAGGTGCCGCCGTGCATCTGGTGGACGTAGACGGCCAGCATTACCGCGATTGTGGTGTGCAGGACCTGCACGATGCCGCAAAGATTGTCGACGTCCTCGACAACGTGCACTTCTGCCAGCGGCCCATGGTGTGCCGCGATATCCCCGACAATATGGAGATGGATTATAACTCTATCTTCGCCTGTGTCGCTGGCACCACTAAACATGTAGGCACCTCCTTCACCGATCCTGCCTTTGTCGCACCGGCGATGGAGATGTTGCACATGATTGCAGGCGGCGAAGATAAATGGCGCGAGCGGCCCTTTGTGTCGAACTCGAACTGTTTTGTCGTCCCCCCGATGAAGTTCGCGACCGAGAGCTGCCTTGTCATGGAGGAATGTATCAAACACGGTATGCCGGTGCTGCTACTCTCGGCCGGTATGGCAGGTGCCACGGCCCCCTCCACGGTCGCAGGAGCGATCGTGCAGGCAGTGGCGGAATGCCTCGCTGGTCTGGTATATGTTACGGCGGTGAAACCCGGTCATCCGGTGATCTTTGGCACATGGCCTTTCGGTCTGGACCTGCGCACGGGTGCCATGACGGGCGGCTCGGGTGAACAGGCTCTGCTCACTGCGGGTTGTGCGCAAATGCACAATTTCTACGATCTGCCCGGCGGCGCTGCGGCAGGGATCGCCGACAGCAAACTCCCCGATATGCAGGCGGGTTGGGAGACGATGTGCTCGAACGTCATGGCAGGCCTTTCGGGGTGCAACATGATCTATGAGGCCGCAGGCATGCACGCCTCCTTATTGGGTTTCTGCCACGAAAGCCTCATTCTGGGCGATGATGTCATAGGTCAGGCCCTGCGCTGTGTGCGCGGTATCGAAGTCAACGACGAGACGCTGGCCCTCGATCAGATCGCGCAGGTCTGTATGGGGGGACCGGGCCACTATCTCGGCACTGCGGGCACGCTGAGCCGGATGCAGAGCGACCATTGCTACCCGTCGTATGGCAACCGCATGTCACCGAAAGAGTGGGTGGAAAAGGAAAAACCTGATCTTCTCACGACGGCAACCGCACGCAAGCACGAGATACTCGGCACAGCCTCCGCTGCGGCACTCGATCCTGCGCTCGACCGCGCCATTCGAGCCAAATTCAATATCCACCTGCGGCCCTGAACGAGAGGGTTATCTTCCGCTGCCCTCTCACACGGGCGGCGGATGCGCGGTCGCCGAAATGCTCAAGCCGTCACACCCAACTGAGAACAATGCCCGCCAACACGATGTAGCGCATACCTTTCGCCAACGTCACCAGAACGACGAAAGGCACCAGCGGCTCGCGCATCAATCCGGCCACCACCGTGAGAGGGTCACCCACCACAGGCAGCCAACTGCCCAGCAGCGACCACCGGCCATAGCGACGGTACCAGCCCTGCGCACGGGCAAGTTGTTGATCTGTGAACGGAAACCAGCGGCGGTCTTTGAAGCGCAACAGATACCGACCGAGCACCCAGTTGATCACCGACCCCAAAACGTTACCAAGCGTGGCCACGACCAAGAGGGCCGTCACCGCATGGCCCTCGCCTAGCAACAGACCGGCCAGCACTGCCTCTGATTGCATCGGCAGAACAGTTGCCGCAACGAGGGCAGATAAAAAAAGGCCAATATAACCGATCACTGAACGCTAATCCCCTAAGCCCTGTGGATACGGCCTGTCTGAGAGCGCCGCTTGGGTCTTTCGACGCAAGCCCGATCGCCACAGTTTTCGATAACATATTTACCTGACGCGGGCTGCAGCGGCCGAACGTATGCGCCTCACAGCTCGTTAAACAAATACTTCAATGTCCTACAGGGATAACTTGAAATAACGTAGGCCATAAAAAGGGGGAGCGCGAACGCTCCCCGCTTAGTCTCGCCGCATAGGCTCGATTTATTAACCGCTCGATTTTATTTTTGCCTGCGGCCTATGCGTCGTCAAGGGGCGAGCGCACCCGCCCCGTGTAAGCGGTTCCGGCGTCTTACCGGAACCGCGAAAGGCGGCAGTCGTTCCTAGAGAACAACCAGAGCCTCCCGCTATCGATATTCGATCCTGCGAAACCCATCGCCCTTTTACAGAGACAAGTCTCACATCTCGAAAAATGGGACGCCGAAGCGCCCCAACTTAATTCTTAGCTGCAGCCGGAGGTCCCGCCGCAGGTGTTACACTTCATGCAGGTGCCGTTCCGGACCAATGTGTAGTTGCCACACTCGCCGCACGCTTCGCCCTCGTATCCTTGCATCTTTGCTTTGACCCGCGCGTTCATCGGCGCGGAACCCGAAGAAATTGCCGCCGTGCTGGACACTGCTGTTGCTACGCCGCCATCCCCTTGGGGCATCATCGACGTCAGTGCTTCCATCGCTGCGGAATGACCGCCCTGCAGCATCGTCAGGTTTTGCGGCACGCGGTTGCGAAGGTACCCCTGCGACGTGATCTGCTTGAGCACTTCTAGCGATTTGGAAGCTGCACTTTCGGACAGCTGGGAGACATTCGCCACGCCCTCTTCATCACCACGGCCCAGCGTGTCGAAGGTTGCACCCTCTGGCTGCACATGCGCCAGATCGGTCCGGTCAAGATAGCTCACCGCCAGTTCGCGGAAGATATAATCAAGGATCGAGGTCGCCTGCTTGATGCTGTCATTGCCCTGCACCATGCCTGCTGGCTCGAACTTGGTGAAGGTAAACGCGTCCACAAACTCCTCCAGTGGCACGCCGTATTGTAGCCCAACAGAGACCGCGATGGCAAAGTTGTTCATCATCGCACGAAAGCCTGCACCCTCTTTGTGCATGTCGATGAAGATCTCACCCAAGGAGCCATCCTGATACTCACCGGTGCGCAGGTACACTTTGTGCCCGCCCACGTTTGCCTTTTGAGTGTAACCCTTGCGGCGCTGTGGCATCTTTTCGCGGTGCGATTTGACGATTTCCTTGACGATTACCTTCTCGACGATCTTCTCGGCCAGCACGATGGCCTTCTCGTGCGCTGTGCCGCTCTCAAGAATCTCCGCCGCATCATCGTCGTCCTCAACAAGCGACGCCGCCAGAGGCTGGGACAGTTTTGATCCGTCGCGGTAGAGTGCGTTGGCTTTGACACCCAAGGACCAGCTCAGCTCATATGCTTTCAGGCAGTCCTCGATGGTCGCATCATTTGGCATGTTGATTGTCTTCGAGATCGCACCCGAGATGAACGATTGTGCCGCCGCCATCATATAGATGTGGCTGTTGACCGACAGATAACGCTTACCGGTTTTACCGCAGGGGTTGGCGCAATCGAAAATGCCGTAGTGCTCTTCTTTCAGATGCGGCGCACCTTCAAGTGTCATGGTGCCACAAACGTGGTTGTTGGCGGCATCAATGTCTTTTTTCGAAAAGCCGAGGGATTTCAACAAGTCAAACGTCGGGTCATTCAGCTTGTCTGCGGGTATGCCCAGCACCCTTGTGCAGAAATCAGCACCCAACGTCCACTGATTGAACACGAACCGGATGTCGAATGCCGCTTCCAGCGCGCCATCGACCTTTGCCAGTTCGGCAGGGCCGAAGCCGTGGCCCATGAGGCTGGTATGATTGATGCCCGGTGCGTTTCCGATGGTGCCATGGCCTACGGCATATCCGATAATCTCTTCGATCTGGGCAGAACCATAGCCGAGTTTCTCGAGCGCGGCCGGAACCGATTGGTTGATGATTTTGAAGTATCCGCCACCAGCAAGCTTTTTGAATTTTACCAACGCAAAGTCGGGCTCGATGCCAGTTGTGTCACAATCCATGACCAGACCGATAGTGCCGGTTGGTGCGATAACGGATGTTTGTGCGTTACGGTAGCCGTGCTTTTCTCCCAGCTTGAGCGCCTCGTCCCATGTGGACATCGCCACATCGACCAGACCCGGCTGCGGGCAGTTTTTATGATCTAGCGCCAGTGGCTTGATCGCCAGCTTCTCATAGCCTGTCGTCTCGCCGTAGGCCGCATTGCGGTGGTTACGGATAACCCTCAGCATATGCTTGGCGTTCTTGGCGTAACCGGGGAATGCACCCAGCTCTCCGGCCATCTCGGCAGAGGTGGCGTAGGCAACACCGGTCATAATTGCCGTCAGGGCACCGCACAAGGCACGCCCTTCGTCGCTGTCATACCCGAAGCCCATGTTCATCAGCAAACCACCAATATTGGCATAGCCAAGGCCCAGCGTGCGGAAATCATAAGACCGCTGCGCGATTTCCTTGGAAGGAAACTGCGCCATCATCACGGAGATTTCCAGCGTCACGGTCCAGAGGCGCGAGGCGTGCATGTAGTCCTCAACCTGAAACTCGCCGTCCTTGAGGAAAGTCAGCAAATTCATCGAGGCGAGATTGCAGGCCGTATCATCAAGGAACATATATTCCGAGCAGGGGTTAGAGCCGCGAATGGCACCATCTTCTGGGCATGTGTGCCAGTCGTTGACCGTGTCGTGATACTGGATGCCCGGATCGGCGCAGGCCCATGCGGCATGGCCGACTTGTTCCCACAAATCGCGGGCGCGGATGGTTTTGGAAACTTTGCCGGATACGCGGTCTAGCAGCTCCCACTCTGCGTCATTCTCGACGGCCTTGAGGAATGCATCGGTTACGCGGATAGAGTTGTTCGAATTTTGGCCGGATACAGAATTATACGCCTCAGAATCCCAGTCTGTATCGTAAGTCAGGAATTCAATCGACGTGTGACCCTGTTTTGCATAATCCAAAACCCGTTTGACATATGTCTCTGGAATCATTGATTTTTTGGCAGAACGGATCGCGTCCTTGAGCTGTTCGTTCTTGGTGGGGTCATAGGCATCTGCTTCCAGACCGTCCCAGCTTGCGATCGCTTTGAAGATCAGGTTCAGCTTTTGCTCGTGCATTTTAGAGCCTGCGACAATGCTCGCTACTTTTTGCTCTTCAAGAACTTTCCAATTGATGAATTCCTCGATGTCGGGGTGGTCCGCATCGACGATAACCATCTTGGCCGCGCGGCGCGTCGTGCCGCCAGATTTTATCGCACCTGCAGCGCGGTCACCGATCTTGAGAAACCCCATCAAGCCTGAGGACTTGCCACCGCCCGACAGTTTCTCGCCAGCGCCGCGCAGCGACGAAAAGTTAGTGCCGGTGCCGGAACCATATTTGAAAAGGCGGGCCTCGCGCACCCAAAGATCCATGATCCCGCCATCACCGACCAGATCGTCGGCCACGGACTGGATGAAACAGGCATGCGGTTGCGGGTGCTCATAGCTGGAGGTGGAGCGGGTCAGCTTGGCTGTTTTGTGATCCACATAATAATGGCCCTGCGCCGGACCGTCGATGCCGTAGGCCCAATGCAGACCGGTGTTGAACCACTGCGGCGAGTTGGGTGCCGCGCGCTGTGAGGCCAGCATGTAGCGCATCTCGTCATAATAGGTGCGCGCATCTTCTTCGGTGGTGAAATAGCCACCTTTCCAGCCCCAGTAGGCCCATGCACCCGCAAGACGGTCGAATACCTGCTTGGAGGAGGTCTCACCGCCCATCTGTGCGTCTTCGGCTGGCTCCGAACGCCACAGGAACTCAGGAACGCCCTTTTCCTTCACGCGCTTGGAAGCGGATGGAACACCTGCTTTTCGGAAATATTTTTGTGCGATGACGTCGGAGGCCACTTGGCTCCATGATTTGGGAACTTCGACATTGTCGAGATGGAAGACGACCGAACCGTCAGGATTGCGAATTTCGGAGACTGTGCTCACGAAATCCAGATCCGCATAAGCGTCTTTTCCTTGAGTGGTGAATTTGCGTTCAATTTTCATCGCGCTGCCCCATTATCCAGCTTTTCACATATCTGGGCACACGATTAGTGCCCGGCTCCTGACTTTCAGGCAGAGCCACATCTAGTGCCCGGCTCCTGACTTTCAGGCAGAGCCACATCAAGGTGCGCATTGGTGCAAATCACCTAATACGCGCTTGTTTTCCTGTCATTTAAGACCGTTTGCCTGCACTCTGCTCATTAGCCCGCCGCACAGTGTTAAACCACTACATGTTGTGGCGTGACTGTTAGCCTGCACAACCTGACGTATATGACCCCAATCGGTCAACGTATTTATTAGCAAGAAATTCATTTTTTGGAGGTTGACGTGTCCAAGGACAGAGGTGGCCTTCACGCCCGCGTGATGACACCAGCCGCCATGCGCAAAAAGGTTAACGAGAATGCATTTCCAAAAAATGCTTTGAAACGCCACAAATATGGCAAATTCCTCATCCCTTCCCAAAGGTCTGGCACCGAAACGAGGTCCCCCGACTGCCCGAATCTCGCAAGATGGAATCAGGCAAAATTCATCGCTGAAAAAACTGGCACGGGTCATAAGTGACCGGCAGAAATGACCCAAGCGCAACACTAGCTATGGGGAAAAACCCTAAAGCTGAACCAGATTTGACCACATCTTGGAAAGTTGGAAGTTTTTCGTTTGGCGGCCGAGTGCCGTGTGCCGAACGCGATTCTCATAGAGGCTTTCCAGAACAGGGATTGTTACCAAGTGCTGAAAACACTTGCGGCCTCTCCGAATTAACGAAGAGGCCGCATGAGTTCGATCTGGTAATCGAAAATGGTCGGGGCGAGATGATTCGAACATCCGACCCCCTGTACCCAAAACAGGTGCGCTACCAGGCTGCGCCACGCCCCGACTGAGGTCTACTTAGCGAAGGCAATCGGGATTGAAAAGCCGAAATTTAACCCGCAGAGCTATCAAATGCATTTAGCTGCATTGCCACGGCTCCTGCTTGCTCAGAAAGGCGGGATGGCGCAGCACATCCCCCGCTTTGATCCCCAAGCGGCGGGCCAACCCACCATTGATTTCCAACACCCCCGTGAGCAACATGCTCCCCGGCGAAATAGGCGTTTCGTCATGGGGCTGGGCGCGTTCGTGAATGTGCTCGATCACCCCGAAACTGTCTATAAACAGCATATCAAGCTCGATCAGCGTGTTTCGCATCCAAAAGCTCAGAATCTGCGGGCGCTGGTAGACAAAAAGCATCCCCTTGCTCAGGGGCAGCGCTGCAACATGCATCAAACCCTGCGAACGGGTGGCATCCGTATCCGCGACATCTACGTTGAATACAGCCTTGCCAAAATCGCCCGTGATGGTGACACGGTCCGTCTCACAGTGGTCAAGCGGCGTGCGCGCCTGCGCCCTGCCCCCGACGAATCCCGCAAGACCTAATCCGGCGATGAATGTTCGTCTGTCGACGAAACGGTTTCCCATGCGTGCACCTCTGCTGCCATGCGACCGCGCTTGCCGATGATGACACGGATCGCGATTGCTTCACCCGGAGACAAATCAGACAGCCCCGATTGGCGCAAGACATCCATATGAACGAAAACATCCTCGGGGTTGCCGAAGACATTTGCAAAACCAAAACCTTTACCCTTGTCGAACCATTTGATCCGCGCGGCAACCAGCGGGCTGTTTGCTATCTCTTCTCTATCCAGTCCCGCAATATCAGGCAGCGTTGTCTGCACACCGACCGGCGGCCGGATCGACCGGATCTCGCTGGCTTGTACGCCGCGGTCGGTCTGTTGTGCCATCAACTCGACGCGTGAACCGTCGGCGACCGAGCTTTGTCCAAAGTTTCGCAACACGTTGACATGCAAAAGTATATCAACGCCGCCAGCATCAGACAGGACAAAACCGAATCCTTTGACCGGATCGAACCATTTTACTGTACCCGTAACCGCCATGGGCTCAGGTAAATCTTCCTCGTGCGTTAGGGACATATTTTTCGCACCGTCTTTCAAATCAAATGTAAGAGCAAATCTGCCCCTTTGGCCAAGAAAAAGTCATCACTGGTAAAATAAAAAACCGCATTTTAGAAATTAAGCCGTAAATTATTTACGGATTAAGCCGTGTAATTGTCCAAGGCGCATCAGGCGTTTCGCGCCGCCACTGAAATCTGTTGTGCAACCTTGCCGCACCATCGCTCCAGAATTCCAGCTCTAGCGGGATCAAGCGATAGCCACCCCAAAAAGGCGGCCGCGCGGGAGTGTCGCCGTGCTCGGCTGCTGCCTTCTCCAAAGCCCGCTCAAGCGTGGCACGATTCTCAAGCGGTTTGGACTGGTCCGAGGCCCACGCACCGTGCCTGCTTTTCAGCGACCGCGATGCGTAATATGCATCTGCCTTTTCGCCGTCCTCTCGTGTGATTAAGCCTCTTGCACGCACCTGCCGGGCCAACGACTTCCAGTGCATCACAAAAGCGGCTTTGCCTGCCTGCTCCAGCTCAACCGCTTTGGCACTTGTATAGTTGGTATAGAAAACAAATGCATCATTTTCAATATCTTTAAGCAAAACAACGCGCGCATTGGGCATACCGTCCGCATCGACGGTACTAAGGGCGATGGCATTCGGATCGCTCGGCTCGACCTGCGCTGCCTCTGCCAACCACGCACGCGCCAAAGCAAAAGGATCGTCACCTGCAAATATACCGGTACGGTCTGACATTATCGTTTCCCTTTCACACACATAAAAACCGCCGGACTATACTCTCCCTACAGCCCTGTGGTTATGCAATATAGGGCGCGTTAAGGCGCCTATGGTATTGCTTGCCCACACAATTCACCCATTGCGAGCATCTTCGCAAGCCAAAATGCGATATATATTAGCCTCACTTGATGGCCAGCACCCAATCGCGTAGACCGATCTGAACCTGATTATGAACGGAGTTTTAGGCAATGTCGAACAATCTGATGGCGGGCAAGCGAGGGCTGATTATGGGATTGGCCAACGATAAATCAATTGCCTGGGGCATTGCCAAACAGCTCGCTGATGCCGGTGCCGAGCTTGCGTTTTCCTATCAGGGTGACGCCTTGAAAAAACGTGTTGATCCGCTGGCTGCCTCGCTCGGCTCCGATATTGTACTGCCCTGTGATGTAGGCGACGAGGCATCGATTGACGCGCTGTTTGACGGTTTAAAGGAGCGCTGGGACAGCCTTGACTTCATCGTGCACGCCATTGGATTTTCTGATAAAAACGAATTGCGTGGCCGCTACGTTGACACCAGCCGCGCGAATTTCACGCTGTCCATGGATATTTCGGTCTATTCTTTCACCGCGGTTGTCCAGCGCGCCGAAAAGATGATGACCAAGGGCGGTTCCTGCCTGACCCTGACCTACTACGGCGCCGAAAAAGTCATGCCTCATTACAATGTCATGGGTGTGGCAAAGGCAGCACTTGAGGCATCAGTCAAATATCTTGCCGAAGATCTGGGCAAGGATAACATCCGCGTCAATGCAATCTCCGCAGGTCCGATCAAGACGCTCGCCGCCTCCGGCATCGGCGATTTCCGCTATATTATGAAGTGGAACGAGTACAACTCACCGCTGCGCCGCAACGTCACCATCGACGAGGTCGGCAAATCCGCGCTGTTCCTGTTGTCTGATCTGGGTTCGGGCACAACCGGCGAGAACCTGCATGTGGACGCGGGCTATCATGTGGTAGGCATGAAGGCGGTCGACGCGCCAGACATGAGCAAATGAAGCTTGGCGTGATGACGGCGGCGATACTAACTATTGCCTCGCCGGGCTATGCCCGGGATGTGGGCACCGCCGGAATTGCGCCACTTATCACGGGCCGTTTGAACGTCGATGTCGTGTGCGTCATCCGGCATTTGGACGGCGGATTCCCAAATCTGTCCGAGCCGTTGGGCTGTCCGGTAAAAACCTTTGCCACCAGCACATCGCTCACCCTGTACGCCGATCACGTCGCCACAGCGCACTGGTACAATAACGCGCTTCAAGAAGGTGCGCGCGCCCTGCCCCACAAAGTCATGGCCCTCAAACGATGACGCCCGAAAATCTCTTAGCCTTCAATGCGGTACTGATCGTCTCTATCCTCAGTCCCGGCGCGGCCTTTTTAATGGCTGTGCGCACCTCGATCGCGAACGGGCGGCGCGCAGGTGTTTCAACCGGCCTCGGGTTAGGCATTATGGCCAGCTTGTGGACACTGGCAGCACTTTTGGGAATGGACGCGCTGTTTGTTTTCTTTCCATGGGCCTTCGCCGCGCTGAAAATTGGGGGCGCAGTCTACCTTATCTATTTGGGTATCAAGACATGGCGCGGGGCCGCGACCCCGCTCGGGAGCGCTCCGAAGGCGCAGGGCCGCGCGTTTATCGACGGCTTTTTGGTAAACCTCGGCAATCCCAAATCAGTCTTGTTCGCCGCAGCGGTTCTGGTGGTTATCTTTCCACCCGATCTAACGCTGGCTGAAATCGCTTTTGTCACCCTCAATCACCTCGTTCTTGAAATCTTGTTTTACACGGCTTGCGCCTTCATCCTGACCGCACCTGTCGCCCGCGCCCGCTTTTTGCGTGCCAAACCCCTGATCGACCGTTCGGCAGCAGTGCTGCTGGGCGGTCTTGGTATTAAACTTCTACTACAAAGGTAACTTCGCCATGTCCGACACCCGCCTCCCCCATGAAAAAGGCTTTCACATCAGCTGGGACCAAATCCACCGCGACAGCCGCGCACTGGCATGGCGGCTGGACGGCAAAGGACCGGACGATGGTGCATGGCGCGCCGTAGTTGCCATCACCCGCGGCGGCATGGCCCCTGCAATGATCGTCGCACGCGAGCTCGATATACGCACCGTGGACACGATTTCAGTGGTTTCCTACCATTCCGGCGGCGGAAAGGCAGACGAGCGACGCGAGGCCCGTGTGCTCAAATCTCCTGACAACAATATGATGGGCGATGGCACAGGCATTCTCATTGTCGACGATCTGGTAGATAGCGGCAAAACCCTCGAGCTTGTCCGCTCGCTCTACCCCAACGCGCATTTCGCCACAGTTTACGCCAAACCCGCGGGCGAGCCCATGGTCGACACCTTCATTACGGGCGTATCGCAAGACACATGGATCTTTTTCCCATGGGACATGGCTCTGCAATATGTAGAACCTTACCGCGGAAAAGACTGATCTAAAACGGCTTCTTCAATTTACCTTTACGCTTACTCCAACCTAATTTCCCGCAACGGACGCCCGCAATGACAGCACCCCGCACCGCCACCACTTTCGCCCCACCTGTCATGGAAGCCCGCCGCTGGCTCGACGGCATCACATTCCCCGTTGACCGCCCCCTCATCAACGTGAGTCAGGCCGCTCCCGTCGAGCCACCGCACCCGGATATGCGCCGTGCTATGGCCGACGCGGTACTCGAAGACGATTCAGCGCACCTCTACGGCCCGGTCTTGGGCATGCCTGCCTTACGCACAACATTGGCTGCACGCACCGCCCGTATTTATGGCGGCAGTGTCGCACCTGAACAGATCGCGATAACATCGGGCTGCAATCAGGCCTTCGCCGCCGCGATCGCCGCCCTGTGCGGGGAAGGCGACGAAGTCATCATTCCAGTGCCATGGTACTTCAACCATAAAATGTGGCTCGATATGGCGGGGGCGACATCCGTACCGCTTGCCTGCGACGGTACGTTGCTGCCCGATCCCGCGCAGGCGGCAGACCTTATCACCCCCCGGACCCGCGCCATCGTACTGGTAACGCCAAACAATCCCACCGGTCGCGAATATCCCGATGGTTTGGTGCGTGCCTTTTACGACCTGTGTAGATCGCATGGAATCGCGCTCATTGTGGATGAAACATACCGCGATTTTCATGCAGGGAGCGATGCGCCCCACAGCTTGTTCACGCAAGCCGACTGGGATGAAACCCTGATCCACCTCTATTCGTTTTCTAAGGCCTACCGCCTCACCGGCCACAGGATCGGTGCGATTGCCGCGGCCCCCGCGCTGTTAGCGGAGATCGAAAAATTTCTGGATACTGTTGCGATCTGCCCCAATCAGGTTGGCCAGTCTGCAGCCCTGTGGGGGATGCAAAACCTAGACCAATGGCTGGCGGCCGAACGAAGCGAGATCCTCACCCGCCGTGCCGCCATAACCACCAACATGCCCGCGCTGGCGACACAGGAGTGGAAATTGTTGGGGCTGGGTGGTTATTTTGCCTATCTGCAACACCCTTTTGTCATGAGCAGTGCGCAGCTTGCCCCATTGATGGTAGCCCAAGCAGGTATTCTGTGCCTCCCGGGAACCATGTTCTACCCGCAGAACCACAGCGACGGTGAGGCCGAGCTGCGCATTGCTTTTGCCAATCTTGACGCGGGCGGCATCGCTACGTTGTTTGCGCGCCTTGCAACGCTTGATCTGCCGCACCGATAGCATCCTCTTGCCCCTGTGGGTCCAAGTGCTTAGACAGTCCCAAACACTGCACAAGGGACACCTGTCATGGCCAAGAAATCAAGCGTGGGCAAAACCGCAATGTGGATCGTCGTAGGTCTGCTGTTTATAGGTTTGGGCGGCTTTGGCGCGGTCAACCTGAGCGGTAATATACGGACCATCGGTACGGTAGGTGACAAGCCTATTGCGGTGGACACCTATGCGCGGCAGGTCCAGAACGAATTGCGCGCCATCAGCCAACAGACAGGTAGTGCCATGAGCTTTGCACAGGCCCAAAGCCTCGGCCTTGACCGCGCTGTGTTGCAACGCATTACCCGCGACCGCGCCCTTGACCATGAAGCGACACAGATGGGCCTGTCGATCGGCGATGAAGCCCTGCGCGACCGCATCCTTGAAATTCCTTCTTTCCAGGGAGTCGACGGACAGTTCGATCGCGAAGGCTATGCCCAAGCTCTGCGTACTGCGGGTCTCAACGAGAGCGACTTCGAGGTTAGCCTGCGCGAGGAAACAGCCCGCCAACTGTTGCAGGGCGCTGTGTTGAGCGGTGTCGAGATGCCCGCCATCTATTCCCAGACCCTTGTCGCCTATGTGGGCGAGCAGCGTGATTTCACATGGGTCCTGTTCAGTGACACCGGTGCCGAGGATGCCACGCCTCAGGCCGACGAGGAGACGCTGCGTGCATATTTCGAAGCAAACGCCGACAGCTTCGTTTTACCCGCAACCAAGAAAATTACCTATGCATGGCTGAACCCGACCGATATTCTTGATCAGGTAGAAGTCCCCGAAGACGAGCTGCGGGCCGAATACGATTCCCGCGCGGAACAGTACATCCAACCCGAGCGCCGTTTGGTAGAGCGTCTGGTTTTCGCCGATCAGGCCGCCGCCGATCAGGCCGCGGCCGCGCTGGAAGTGGATGGAACAACCTTCGAAGCATTGGTTCAAGAGCGCGGCTTGCAGCTGTCGGACGTGGATCTCGGTGATGTTGATATCGCCAGCCTTGGTGCTGCCGGCGCGCCTGTTTTCGAGGCCGCTGTTGGCGATATCGTTGGCCCCGCCCCGACCAATTTGGGCCCTGCCCTGTTTCGTGTGAACGCCGTGCTGCCGGCACAGACCGTCACATTCGAGGAGGCCGAGCCCGAGTTGCGTGATGCCATCGCCGCCGACCGTGCCATCCGTCAGGTCGAGAGCCTCGCAGAGGATTTCGACAATCGCCTCGCCGGTGGCAACACACTGGAGCAGCTAGCCGAACAAACCGATATGGTGCTGGGACAGATCGACTGGACCGTGGACAGCACTGACGGAATTGCCGCATATGACGCCTTCCGAGAAGCCGCAGCGACCGTAGCAGCGGGCGACTTTCCGCAGGTCGAACAACTAAGCGATGGCGGTGTCTTTGCCCTACGTCTGGACGAGGCGCTGCTGGAACGCCCTGCAACCTATGAGGATGTGGCGGAAGAGGTCGCGAACCGCTGGACCGCTGAACAGATTGTGAAACGCCTGACAGTACAGGCAGAAGCCGCGAAAGTTGCTCTTGAGGCAGGTACCCCACTTTCCGATCAGGGACTCTCCGTGCGGGTGGCAAAAGAACAGACGCGCAACGCCTTTATCACCAACACACCAGTGGGCTTCACCGCCGAAGTCTTCGAGATGGAAGTCGGCGATGTCCGTATTATCGAAGATGAGGAAACCGTGGTTCTGGTGCGTCTCGATGCGATCAACGCCGCTGGCGACAGCGAAGAGGCAACAGCGCTTGTGGCACAGTTGCGCAACCAGCAGAATGAGGCGCTCGCACGCGGTCTGTTTGATATATTTGCCGATGACACACTGCTGCGCGCAGGTCAGAACATCGACCCCCGCGCGGTCAACGCCGTGAATGTGAACTTCCAGTAAAATGGGACTTACACCTTCCTTCGACACATTTGCGGCGCAGTATGACGCGGGCCACCATCAGGTTGTCTATACCCGTCTTGCTGCGGATCTGGACACGCCTGTGTCGCTCATGCTGAAACTTGGCGGTGCGGCTGAAAACGCATTCATGCTCGAATCTGTCACTGGCGGAGAAGTGCGCGGGCGCTACAGCATCATCGGGATGAAACCCGACCTCATATGGCGTTGTAATGGCACCACAAGCGAGGTTAATCGCGCTGCCCGCTATGACCCCGATGCTTACGAGACTGTCGCGGGCGATCCCCTGACCGCGCTGCGCAGCCTCATCGCCGAGAGCAGGATCGACCTTCCCGACGACATGCCACAAGCCGCCGCCGGTCTGTTCGGCTATCTGGGATATGACATGATCCGTCTTGTCGAACGTCTTCCAGACGTGAACCCCGACCCACTCGGGCTTCCCGATGCCGTGATGCTGCGCCCTTCGGTTGTGGCCGTGCTTGACGGGGTAAAGGGCGAGGTAACGGTTGTATCACCTGCATGGGTCACGCCCGGCCAGTCGGCGCGCGCGGCCTACGCCCAAGCCGCCGAGCGGGTCATGGACGCTGTGCGCGATCTTGAGCGATCCCCCGCAGGATCCTCCCGCGATCTGGGCGAGGCGACTATCACGCCTGAAGCAGTGAGCAATTTCACGAAAGACGCCTATAAAGACGCTGTGCGTAAAGCGCAGGAATACATCAAAGCAGGCGATATTTTTCAAGTCGTCCCTTCCCAGCGGTGGGCCCAGGCCTTTCCACAACCGCCCTTTTCTCTCTACCGCTCGCTGCGGCGCACCAATCCATCGCCCTTCATGTTCTACTTCAACTTTGGCGGCTTCCATGTGGTCGGGGCCAGCCCCGAGATCCTCGTACGGGTATTCGGGCAGGAAATCACCATACGCCCCATCGCAGGTACCCGTCCCCGCGGCCAAACCCCCGAAGAAGATCGCGCCCTTGAGGCCGATCTGATGGCCGACCCCAAAGAACTGGCCGAGCATCTGATGCTGTTCGATCTGGGGCGCAACGATGTGGGCCGTGTTGCCAAAATCGGCACCGTGCGCCCAACCGAAGAATTCATCGTCGAGCGGTATTCACACGTCATGCATATCGTATCGAACGTTGTGGGCGAGTTGCGCGAGGATTGTGACGCGCTTGATGCGTTTTTTGCAGGGATGCCCGCCGGTACAGTCTCGGGCGCCCCGAAGGTCCGCGCAATGCAAATCATCGACGAACTGGAGCCTGAAAAACGCGGCGTTTACGGCGGTGGTGTGGGATATTTCAGCGCCGGCGGCGACATGGACATGTGCATCGCGCTTCGCACGGCCGTGATCAAGGACCAGACACTGTATATTCAGGCTGGCGGCGGCGTGGTATACGACAGTGATCCCGAAGCGGAGTATATGGAGACAGTGCATAAATCCGGCGCGATTCGCCGCGCTGCCGAGGACGCAGCACGTTTCGACGGCGGCACGAACAGCTAAGGCGCAGCGGCAGAACGAGACGCAGGTTATCCAATTTTATAAAGCTTTGCTTACACTGGTCGCAAGAACTCGCGACCGGCATCACGCTTCAGTCATCGACCGGTTATTCAAATCACAGCACGCCGTGACAGGACCCAGAATATGGTTAAGAACCCCACCCGCACTTTCGCCGTCATTGGCCTCGGAAATTTCGGGAGCACGGTCGCAGCAGAATTGCAGCGTTTCGGCAATCACGTCATCGGTATCGACATCGATGAAGGGCGCGTGGGCCGTCACGCCGAAAATCTGTCCCAGGCGATGATCGTCGATGCCCGCGATGATGTTGCCCTGCGCGAGGCCGGCGTAGCCGATTGTGATATCGCGCTGGTCGCGATGGGGTCGGATCTGGAGGCGAGCATACTGGCCTCGATCAATCTCAAACTGGTCGGCGTGCCGATCGTCTGGGCCAAGGCAACTACTAAAACCCACCACCGCATCCTGAGCAAGCTCGGCGTTGACCGGATCATCCATCCTGAAGTCGAGGTCGGCCAGCACATCGCGCAAGTTTTGCACAATCCGCTGGTGCGCGATTACGTCAGCCTCGGCAATGGCTACCACGTTGTAAATTTTCGCATTCCCGAAAGCCTCGAAGGCAAATCGCTGGCCGAGCTCAAGCATAGAGACGGGTTTAACCTGCGTTGCATCGGCGTCATGCGAGGTACCGAGTATATCGGGCTGGACGGAGCCGAATGCAGGCTCGAACGGGCCGATCTTCTTCTGCTTCTGGGCCAGCGCAAGGATCTGCGCGAATTTGCCGGAAGCCTTTAGACATGCGACTGCGGTTCAAGCGCGGGACGTTCTCTCGAAAGAATATCGCCCTCCCGCCGCCTGTGGTTCTGGTGCTCCTTTACACCGTATTCATCATAATCGGCGCGCTGGTCCTGTGGCTTCCTATCTCGCATCATGGAGACATCGGTCTGAGCGATGCAGTTTTCACCTCTGCCTCTGCAGTTACGGTAACGGGGCTGGTGCTGGTTGATACAGGAGCCGCGTTTACCGGATTTGGTCAGGCGGTCATTGCCATTTTGATCCAACTGGGCGGAATCGGCCTGATGACCACTGCCGTGCTGGTTCTGGGGGCTTTGGGTATTCGTGTCGGCATGCCCCAGCGCTTGATCCTGCGCGAGGAGGTGAACCAGACCTCGATCTCGAACTTAATGGTTCTGGTGCGCATCATCCTCGTGATCGCACTTATATGCCAGACCATTGGTGCCGTCGCCCTCGCCTTTGTGTTTGTGCCACAATACGGATGGAACGGCATCTGGCAGGCCGTATTCCACTCTGTCTCCGCGTTCAATAACGCAGGCTTTGCCCTCCATGCCGACAGCCTTTCACAGTGGGTCGGCAATCCGGTCGTCAATATGGTGATCCCGCTCTTGTTCATCTTCGGCGGTATCGGTTTCATCGTGCTGGGCGACATCTATCAAAAACGATCTTGGGCAAAGCTCAACCTGCATTCAAAGTTGATGCTGTCAGGCACGCTGGTGCTTATTGTCTGGGGAAGCGTGGCCTTTGGACTGCTGGAATGGTCAAACCCCCAAACGCTAGGACCCTTGAGCACCACTGACAAACTTTGGGCAAGCTGGTTTCAGGGTGTTACCCCGCGCACAGCCGGCTTTAACACGATCAACACCGCAGGTATGCACGACAGCTCGACCATACTCACCATAACCCTGATGATCGTCGGCGGCGGCAGCACCTCGACCGCAGGGGGAATCAAGGTGACGACACTCGCAGTCCTGTTGTTGGCAACTGTTGCTTTTTTCCGCCGCCGCACCGTTCTTCACGCTTTTGGACGCTCTATCGGGCTAAACGAAGTGATGAAGGTAATGGCCCTCACCACCCTCTCGATGCTGCTGGTTCTTACGGGCATTTTTCTGGTCTCCATCAGCCATGACGGAGAGTTCCTCGATCTCGCTTTCGAGGTCACATCTGCCTTCGGCACTGTTGGTCTGTCGCGGGGTGCCACCGTTGATTTGGACAATTTCGGCCGTGCAGTGATAATTTTTACAATGTTTATAGGCCGCGTAGGCCCTCTTGCCATTGGTTTTTTCCTTGCGACGCGCAGTGTGCCACGGGTCAAATACCCGGCCGGACAGGTCCACCTCGGCTAGAACACGGATGTGGCGCATATCCTGCGTTCGGACCTAAAAGGCCAGACATAAGCGGAGGCATTGGGTCATGAACCAGCCGCCTATTGCCCCAATAAAACCGCCGACACAGGCGCGAGCGCGACTGATCCTGCGCGGTCCGCCAAACCCCAAACCAGCAGCGCCTCAATCGTCTCGGGACGCAAACGGCCAAGCACAATCACGCCGCCCTCCTGTCCTGCCTTGAACGCGGCCTGATCAAGGAAGCGGCGGATGACCCGCGGTTGCTGACCTTCGCTGTCGAAATCGCGAAATACCGGTGCGGCGGGCACGCCTTCCTTGAGCGCCAGTTTCGGCATAGAGTTGAGGCCCTTGCTTTGCGTCACAAGGCCATGACCGCTGGCCTGCAGTATTCGCGTAACTTGGTCAGCGACTTCGCGGGTGCCTTGCAGCCCCTCGCCTGTCCCCTCCAGTATGCCAACAATCTCGGGCATTTCTTGTATTGCCACGCTCAGCGACACTTCCGCATCGGAGGGCTGCGCGCCTGCGGGCAGGTCAAGCATGGCAAGCACATCAAACCCTTCACTTCGAAAACGCGCCGCGCGGTCGGCGGCATCGGGCAGACCCATGTCTACGGCAAAGCTGACCGGATAGGGAAAGCTCGACAAGGCAGGCAATCCGATCCCGCCTGCATCCAGATCGGCACCGGTGTCTATCAGGACAATCCCCATCAGGGGTTTGCCTTCGGGATTGGCAAAAGGTTGGGCATTGCGGCTGATGGGCCGCGTATCATCTGCGCCACCAGCTTCGATGATTACTGTCTCGACCGGCTCCACGTCAGGCTGGGCCGAGCGGGTAACAAGGGTGTTTGCCGGCGTACCAACACTGCTGCGCACTTGTCCGCCAAGCGTGCCAACTGGCCTACCCGGCACGTCCAGAACCCGCGGCCTTGCTGCTTGGGCCGTCTGCAAGGGGGCTTCGGCTCCCTCCGGCGCAGGATCGACCTGTGTAAATATCTCTTCTTCCGGGGCCGTGCCCGCAGTAGGGGTATCCGCAGTGTCGGGCGCAATGGCCTGAGGCGCTTGTGCCACGACTTCGGTATCCTGACTGTCGTCTGGGATCATCGGGGCCAGTGCTTGCGGATTGGGCAACACAGGCTCGTCCTCGGCTGCGCGTGCTGCCACACCTTGCGGAAGCGGACGCGGCTCTGTCAGGTTAGCAACTGTACCGGTTTCGGGCTGGGGTGGCGCAGCTGGTATCACAGTTGCAACGTCCGAACCGCCTTCCGCTACGGGCGGCAAGGCCGAAGGTGCCGTAGACGAGGTGACACTCTCGTTTCTAGCAGGCGACGTTACGGAACTCTGCGCAATCGTGCCTCCTGCGACGGGAGCCGGGGCATCCGCGGTTGTTTGCGGCGCCAAGGCGGCGGCTGCAGGTTCTTTTGGCAAAGTCTCAGGGGTTGGGGCACGCAAACTGCCCTGCGGCTGGGTAGCGGTGACCTCTCCCGCGGCGGGTGCGTTTACGAAAGGCTGTGACGCAACCGCCCGCGGTGCAGCGACATTGTCTGCCGAGCCGGTTTGCGGGGCCGGTCGCGGCTCCATCGGGACCAGAACGGACACAACGCCCGCTACCCCCACACTGAACACAGCGCCCAGTGCAATTCCGCCGAAAATACCACGTGCCATAGCTGGTGCACCCTTGTCCTGTTCTCCCGCACCAGCCCCATTCCGGATCTTTTCAACCGGTTAATGCGGGATGCGGCGGCCCAGCCCCTTGACGATACCGCCCAAGACTGACCATCTACTCACCAGCTTTATACCCCGTTTGCACCCCGTTTCTCTAGTCCTAATACGAAGTTTTCCCAAGATGCTCCTGTTGATCGATAACTATGACAGCTTCACCTATAATCTGGTGCACTATCTGGGGGCTTTGGGCGCGCAGATGGACATCCGCCGCAACGATACGCTGAGCGTGGACGAAGCGCTGGCGCTGCGCCCCGCAGGCATTGTGCTGTCGCCCGGTCCGTGTGATCCGTCACAGGCGGGCATCTGCATTGCTCTGACACACGCGGCGGCAGAGGCAGGCATCCCGCTGCTCGGGGTATGTCTGGGTCACCAGACGATCGGCGAAGCCTTCGGCGGAAAGGTTGTAAGAGCGGGCGAGATCGTGCACGGCAAAATGGGCCAGATGCACCACACCGGCAAGGGTCTGTTCACAAACCTGCCGACACCTTTTGCCGCCACCCGCTATCACTCGTTGATCGTCGAGCGTGCAAGCCTACCAGACTGTCTGGAGATCACTGCAGAGCTGGAGGATGGTACAATTATGGGGCTGCAACACCGCGATCTGCCGATCCACGGGGTCCAGTTCCATCCTGAATCCATCCGGTCTGAGCATGGCCATGCCCTGTTGGAGAATTTTCTCAAGGAGGTCAAAGAACCCGCATGAGTGAACAGCTTAAACCCCTGATTGACGCAGCCGCGAATGGTCCCCTGACACGCTTGCAGGCTGAAGAAGCCTTTGGCATCCTGTTCAACGGCGAGGCAACACCCAGCCAGATCGGCGGATTTTTGATGGCCCTGCGCACACGCGGCGAGACGGTGGATGAGTATGCCGCCGCCGCCGCAGTGATGCGCGCGAAATGCCATGCCGTTCGTGCGCCGGATGGCGCGATGGATATTGTCGGCACCGGCGGTGATGGAAAAGGCACGCTCAACATCTCTACCGCTACAGCCTTTGTCGTCGCTGGCGCAGGCGTGGTCGTGGCCAAACACGGCAACCGCAATCTGAGCTCTAAATCCGGTGCGGCGGATGCTCTGACGCAAATGGGGCTGAAAACGATGGTCGGCCCAAAGGTGGTTGAGCAAGCACTCAAAGAGGCGGGAATCGGGTTTATGATGGCGCCGATGCACCATCCTGCCATTGCCCATGTGATGCCCACACGCTCGGAGTTGGGGACGCGCACAATCTTTAATATTCTCGGGCCGCTGACGAACCCCGCAGGCGTCAAACGCCAGCTGACGGGCACCTACAGGCGCGATCTGACGCGCCCCATGGCCGAGACGCTGCTCGCGCTCGGGTCGGAAGCGGCATGGTTGGTCCACGGGTCGGACGGGACGGACGAATTGACCATCACCGGGGTGAGTTGGGTGAGCGCGCTGAAAGATGGCCAGATTACGGAAATTGAGATCCATCCAGAGGATGCGGGCCTGCCTGTGCACGCGTTCGAGACAATCGTCGGCGGTACGCCCGAAGAGAACGCAGCGGCATTCAATGCCCTTCTGGACGGCGAACAGTCGCCCTACCGCGATGCGGTTTTGCTAAATTCAGCCGCCGCCTTGGTAATTGCCGAAGCGGCCCCCGACCTCGGAACAGGGGTGGAGATAGCCCGCGCCAGCATAGATAGCGGCACTGCACGGGAAAAAATCACCGCAGTGGCCCGCATTACACAAGCAGGTTGATGTTCGAACTGGACCGCCTTGGCGCATGGGGGGAACTTGAGTTCTTCAGCCGGACTTTGCCCGACATTCAAGCACAGATTGCCGCTGACACCCGCACGGTCCTGCCGCCCTCGCAACTGGTTTTCAACGCCTTGGAGCGGGTGCAGCCTAACGACGTGCGCGTCGTCATACTGGGACAAGACCCTTATCATACTGTGGGTAAGGCAGACGGGCTTGCGTTCTCGATCACAGCCGACTTCGGAGGTCGCCTTGATAGTCTGGGTAATATCCTCAAGGAATTGCGCGATGATACAGGCACAGTCCGAACCCGCACCCAGCTTGATGACTGGGCGGATCAAGGCGTGCTGTTGCTCAACACAATCCTGACTGTGCCCGAGGGCTTGCCGAAAGGACATGCGAAGCTTGGCTGGCAAACCCTCACCGGCCAAATACTGCGCCATCTGGCCACTGCCCCGCGTGCCTATTTGCTCTGGGGTGGGCCGGCGCATAAAGCCGCGCAGGAGGTTGAAGCAAGCATGAACTTCAAATTGCTCTCCTCCCACCCCTCGCCTTTGGGCGTTACAAAGAGGGGCGCGACTTTTGAGGCATTTCGCGGCTCAAAACCCTTTAGCCGCACCAATGCGTGGTTGCGCAGCCAAGGGCATGGGTCCATAAACTGGAGCGATCCGGAGGCACTATGACACAGACAATCCTAGAGAAAATCAAAGCCTACAAGCTCGAAGAAATTGCCGCCGACAAGGCCGCCGTACCCTTAGAGGAGGTCGAGGCGCTGGCTGCGGCTGCGCCACCTGTACGCCCCTTTGCGGATGCTCTCCTCACGGCGTCGATTGAGAATTACGGTCTGATCGCAGAGATAAAAAAGGCCAGCCCATCAAAAGGGTTGATCCGCGCTGATTTTGATCCTTCCGCTCTTGCGAAGGCCTATGAGGATGGCGGTGCGACCTGCCTGTCCGTGCTGACCGACACGCCCAGCTTTCAGGGTGCAAAGCAGTTTCTGATAGATGCCCGCGCCGCCTGCGACCTGCCGGTACTGCGCAAGGATTTCATGTATGACACCTATCAGGTCGCCGAGGCGCGCAGCATGGGCGCTGATTGCATATTGATCATCATGGCAAGTGTGTCGGATGCGCAGGCCGCCGAGCTTGAGGATGCAGCCACCCAATATGGCATGGACGCCCTGATAGAGACCCATAACGCCGCAGAGGTGGAGCGTGCTTTACTCCTCAAATCGCGCATGATCGGGATTAACAATCGCAACCTGAACACCTTCGAAACTTCGTTGGACACCACCCGTACCCTGTCAAAACACGTTCCCGGCGAGCGGATGATCGTGTGCGAAAGCGGGCTGAACACAGCGCAGGACCTTGCCGACATGGCGCGCTTCGGCGCGCGGACATTCCTGATCGGCGAAAGCCTGATGCGTCAGGAGGATGTCGCCGGTGCCACACGCAATCTGCTGGCCAATCCCCTGCGCGCAGGAGGTATGTAATGTCGTTGACGCATTTCGACGGAGACGGACATGCCCATATGGTGGATGTCTCGGGCAAAGCGGTGACAGCGCGCATTGCGACCGCCGAGAACTTTATCCAGATGCAGCCCGAAACATTCGATATAATTACCCAAGGGCGCGCCAAGAAAGGCGATGTTCTGGGGGTTGCCCGCCTCGCTGGAATTATGGCCGCCAAGAAAACTTCCGATCTTATTCCGCTGTGCCACCCGCTGCCGATCACATCGGTTTCGGTTGATCTGGTACCCGATGCCGCCCTGCCCGGCATACGCATCACGGCCACTGTCAAAACCACCGGTCAAACAGGTGTCGAGATGGAAGCGTTGACAGCTGCATCTATTGCCGCTCTGACAGTTTATGACATGAGCAAGGCCGTAGACAAAACCATGGAAATCGGCGGTTTACGCGTCACCCTTAAAGACGGCGGGAAATCAGGCCGACATACGCTACCATGATCACCGTTGAACAGGCTTTGGCAGAGTTGTTCGCACTGGTCACGCCCATGCAAATCGAGGAAATACCCCTGCGCGCGGCGTCTGGCCGTGTGCTGGCCCGCGACGTTGTCGCACAGCGCAGCCAGCCTCCTTTTGCCGCCTCTTCCATGGACGGCTACGCGCTGCGCCGTGCCGAGGTGGAGCCGGACGCCATGTTCAAAGTGGTCGGCGAGGCTGCTGCAGGCCACCGCTATAACGGCACGCTGAGGGCGGGACAGGCAGTGCGGATCTTTACCGGTGCGCCGGTGCCTGACGGTGCTGATTTTGTAGTCATACAAGAAGACGTGACGCGTCGTGGCGATTTGATCACCCTCGGTCACCGGATCGGGGAGAAGGACAACATCCGCCCCGCTGGCGGCGACTTTACTACCGGGCAGACTGTATCGGCTCCACTCAGGTTGCGCCCTGCCGATATTGCCTTGCTGGCCGCGATGAATGTGCCAATTGTACCAGTCTTTCGCAAACCCGTTGTCGCGATCATCGCCACCGGCGACGAACTCGTTCAACCGGGCGAAATGCCAGGACCGGACCAGATCATCGCATCGAACACCTACGGCCTTGCCGCGCAACTCGACGCGCTAGGGGCCGATGCCCGTTTGATGCCCATTGCACGTGACACGACCGCTTCGCTCCTGCGCGCATTCGAACTGGCACAGGGCGCCGACATGATCATAACCATCGGTGGTGCGTCTGTCGGCGATCATGATCTGGTTGCTCCGGTCGCCGCGCAACTGGGCATGAGCCAGTCGTTTTACAAAGTCGCAATGCGCCCCGGAAAGCCGCTGATGGCAGGTAAGCTGGGCGGATCGATCATGGTCGGTTTACCCGGCAATCCGGTATCCGCGCTGGTTTGTGGCGTGGTCTTCGTGGCGCCAATGCTGCGGGCCATGCTGGGATTGGGGCAAGCGGCCGCACCCCGCAGGTCAGTTCCGCTGGCCGTTGACATGCCCGCCAATGGCCCACGCGAGCATTATATGCGTGCGAGCCTTGTCCAAGGCCGCGTAATCCCCGCCACCCAACAAGACAGCTCGCTGTTGACCGTATTGGCGGGCGCAAACGCCCTGCTGGTGCGCGCAGCGGATGAGCCGGCATTGAATGCCGGGTCAATGGTTGAGGTTATCGACCTCTAAACTCGTTGACACAAAACAAGAACGTCCCTAGAACAAAAAGAGACATAATAACCAGGGGATGTGCAGTGCTGACCAAAAAACAGCTTGATTTGTTAGCCTTTATTCACAAACGCGTTCAGCGTGACGGAGTACCGCCAAGCTTTGACGAAATGAAAGAAGCGCTTGATCTGCGGTCGAAATCGGGCATTCACCGCCTGATTACTGCTCTTGAGGAGCGCGGATTTATCCGCCGTCTGGCCCACCGCGCGCGCGCCATCGAGGTTGTAAAACTGCCCGACAGTATGACAGGTGCAGGTTTCCAGCCGCGCGTGATTAACGGTGACCGCCCCGATACGCCGCCGCCTGCCCGCGCCCTGCCCGTTAGCAGCGTCGAGGCAACCGAACTGGACGTGATGGGCAAAATCGCCGCCGGTGTCCCGATCGAGGCGATAAACCAGCGCTCCTATGGTGTGACAGTTCCGAACGCGATGCTGTCAGGTGCCGGCGCGCATTACGCCCTTGAGGTCAAAGGCGATTCGATGATCGAGGCCGGTATCAATGACGGTGATGTCGTAGTGATCCGTGAAACCGAAGTGGCCGAAAACGGCGATATCGTCGTTGCATTGGTCGAGGATCACGAGGCAACACTCAAACGGTTCAAGCGCAGCGGCTCTTCCATCGCGCTCGAGGCGGCGAACCCCGCGTATGAGACGCGTGTATACCCTGCGGATATGGTCAAGGTTCAAGGGCGTCTTGTTGGGCTGATCCGCTCCTACTGACGGGCTTGCTTAGTCTTTATTGCGCCGTGCATACCGCTCAGGTGTGCGCGGCGTTTTGCGTTCAGGCCAATAGGTCCACAACCGATCCCCCGAAGCAGTGCGTGCAGTCTGCGCCATTTCGAGCCCCTGCGCACCAAATCGGTAGGCCAGCGCGCCGGTCTGTTTGAGGCTGTCGGGATCATGCACCACACAGGGCAAATCCTGAGGATCGAATTTAACGGAACTTACTACAACTTGCCCCCTAACGCAGCCCTTGAACGCTTCGACGGCGCGCTTGCCCGACAGGTGCATGATAGCAGTGCTATTCGCATCCCAGCGCGCATTGGCAACACCCTGATCACTGCCATCGCCATCATTTTCGAGCCAGTTGCGCGCCGCAAAGCCGGCGCCCCGCGCCTTGCTCAGTGCGCGTCCCTCCAGCGTCATGACCCCCACCAGCGTACCGGTATCAGAGATGAGAACGTCAGGCCGTTGCGTGCCTGACCAGATCAAAAATGACGCGGCAATTGCCACAAGCCCGCCCCAGCGCAGGCGCCCGCGCCACAGGATCAGCGTGAGGAATCCCAGCGCCAGGAGCGGCAAAACCGCCGCATCCGGCCCCACGACATAACTGCGCGATTGTGGCAGGGCAGTAACGAAATGCGCCACCGCAAGGATCCACCACACGCCAAAGCTCATCAGCCAGAGGCCGACAATCTCAAGTCCGATAGGGGCCAGCACCACCGCGACCACGGCCGCGGGAATGACAAGCACCCCCATTAACGGCACGGAGACAAGGTTAGCCAGCAATCCATATTGGGCGATCGCGTTGAAATGCGCGGCGCCGATCGGCGCAGTGGCAATGCCCGCAACGGCAGAGGAAATCACAACCGCGCTCACCGGTTTGAGCCAGCCCGGACCCATCGAGATTTTTTCATCACGTATCCAGCCGAACACTGCGACCAGAGCGGTCGTGGCAGCAAAGGACATCTGGAACCCCGGACCCATCAGGGCCTCGGGCCGCAGAACCAGCACAATTGTCGCTGCAATTGCAACGCCTCTCAAGCTGATCGCCCGACGCCCGATCATCAGCGCCACTAATGCCACCGCCACCATGATAAATGCCCGCTGGGTGGCAACATTTCCTCCCGACAGCGCCAGATACCCCGCCGCCGCGACAAGCGCACCGGCTGCCGCGATACTGCGCGCGGGCACGCGCAGGGCGAGAGGCGGCACAAGCGCAAGGGCGATGCGCAGCGCGGCAAATACCACACCCGACATCAAGCCCATATGCAGCCCCGATATGGCCAGCAGATGCGCCAGATTGCTGGCCCTGAGCGCGTCGAGGGCCTGCTGGCTGATGGCAGAGCGGTCGCCGGTGGTAATAGCGGCAGCAAAACCACCCACATCTCCTGCCAGCACTTCCTGAATGCGCGCAGAGGCGGCCATGCGAACCCGGAAAACACCCAAGCCACCCGCAGGCTCAGCGACGCCCATCAACGGTGTGCGGGCATATCCCACCGCCCCCAGACCGATAAACCAAGCGTGTCGCTGAAAATCAAACCCGCCCGGTTCAACGGAGCCGGAAGGGGGCGATAAATGGCCGGTAATCATCACCCGCAGCCCCGGTTCGGGTGGAATATCACTGCTTCGGTCACCAAGCAGGGACAGCCGCACACGAAGCGGGGTGCGCTCAGGCGAGACACGGTCGAGTACAACGTGGTCAAGCGTTAGACGCAGCGCATCCGAACCGGAGCGGTCAATGGCGACGACACGCCCCTCGACAGCGCCGTAGTAGCGAAAACCTAGGACAGGCCCTGCAACGGAATGCGCCCGTGCAGACGCCAGCAGCACACCTAGACAGACCAATAACCCCGCAACCGCAAGAGGGCGCGCAGGCTCTGGCAGACCGCGCGCGAAGGCAGCACAAAATAGCCCTGCAAGAGCGACCCGACCCAAATGGATCATCGATGGCTCGAACCCCAGTTGGAAATAGAGACCGACACCGACTGCCAGAAACACCGGCACCCAGCCAAACAGCGCCCCCCGCTGGGCGCGCATCATTTCGGCAAAGCTTTGCGCCACGCCCATTGCTTGCCCCCGTTCGCTTCACTGGATACATGTTTCCAAACCTATCAGCGCCATGGTTACCAAATCGTAAACATGACCGCAGAGTTAATACTGCTACTGCCCCTGCCCACCCCCGAAAGGACCTCATATGTGCTCTGAAATCGTTACCCGCTTTGCTCCGTCACCCACGGGTTTTCTGCACATCGGGGGCGCGCGCACCGCACTGTTCAACTGGCTTTATGCCCGCGGACGCGGCGGCAAATTTTTGTTGCGGATCGAAGATACAGACCGCGCCCGCTACACCCCCGAGGCGACAGCAGCTATCTTGCAGGGGTTGGCGTGGCTTGGGCTTGATCACGATGGCGAGGTGGTAAGCCAGCATGAAATGGCACCGCGTCACGCGGAAGTTGCACACGAATTGCTCGCAAAAGGTGCCGCGTTCAAGTGTTTCGCGACTCAGGATGAAATCGAGGCTTTCCGCGAGACTGCGCGCGCCGAAGGCAAAAGTACGCTCTACCGCTCGCCGTGGCGCAATGCGGATACTTCTACACATCCTGATGCGCCGTTTGTGATCCGCATCAAAGCACCCGATGCGGGCAAGACAGTCATCCGCGACACTGTGCAGGGAGATGTGACCATTGATAACGCCCAGCTGGACGACATGATCCTGCTGCGCTCGGATGGCTCTCCGGTATATATGCTGGCTGTCGTCGTGGACGATCACGACATGGGCGTTACGCACGTAATCCGTGGTGATGACCACCTCAACAATGCGGCGCGGCAGATGATGATCTATCACGGCATGGGTTGGAACGTGCCGGTTTGGTCGCACATCCCGCTTATCCACGGTGATGACGGCAAGAAATTAAGCAAACGTCACGGCGCATTGGGCGCACAGGAATATCAGGCTATGGGCTATCCTGCGGCGGGCATGCGCAATTATCTGGCCCGCCTCGGATGGAGCCATGGTGACGACGAGTTTTTCAGTGATGAGCAGGCGAAAGAGTGGTTCGACATTGATGCAATCCGCAAAAGCCCTGCACAGTTTGACCTTAAAAAGCTGGAAAATATTTGCGGCCAACACATCGCAGTAGCAGATGATGCTGCACTGCGGCACGAAGTCGAAGGCTATCTGGCGGCAGCACGCCTCCCTGCCCTAAGCGACGCACAGTCATCAGGATTGGAGCGTGCGCTGTATTGCCTGAAGGAGAGAGCCAAGACATTACCGGAACTCGTTGAAAAGGGTCATTTTATCCTGACATCACGCCCTATTGAGTGCGACGAGAAAGCTGCAAAAAACCTTGATACGGTATCCCGTAGTATACTGGGAGAATTGACGCCGCACCTGCAAGATGCTAGCTGGGACAAAGAAACTCTCGAAGAGGTTTTGAACGGTTTTGCTGCCGCACGCGACACCAAGTTCGGCAAGCTGGCCGGACCACTGCGTGCAGCCCTTGCAGGGCGGGCCGTGACACCTTCGGTTTTCGATATGATGCTGGTGCTGGGCCGCGACGAGACATTGGCCCGCCTGACAGATGCCGCAACCTGAGACAGAAATACATCTGTCATTAGGATGTAGTGGATAAGAAATATAAGGATGCAACGGCCAGACCCGTCGCAGACCGGGCTGCCGACAGGCACCCACAGCCAACCTAGAAGGGGACAAGCATGGCCGAGAGTACAAAACACGCGACGCTGACAATTGGAGATAAAACGGTAGAACTGCCGATTTTCACACCTACAGCCGGTCCTGACGTTATCGACATCCGCAAGCTTTATGCACAGGCAGGGGTCTTTACCTACGATCCCGGTTTCACGTCGACAGCATCTTGCGATAGCACGATCACCTTCATTGACGGTGATGAGGGGATTTTGACCCATCGTGGCTATGCCATTGGCGAGCTGGCGGAAAAATCCCACTATCTCGAAGTTTGCTATCTGCTGCTCAATGGTGAGCTCCCCTCACCCGCAGAGCTCGAAGATTTTGAAGCTCTGGTGACCAATCACACCATGATCCACGAGCAAATGCACAATTTCTTCCGTGGCTTCCGCCGCGATGCGCATCCGATGGCAACTATGGTGGGCGTGGTCGGTGCGATGTCCGCGTTTTATCATGACAGCACCGATATTGCTGACCCTTGGCAGCGCGAGGTCGCCTCGATCCGTCTGATCGCCAAGATGCCGACGATTGCTGCGATGGCTTATAAATACAGCATCGGCCAGCCGTTCGTCTATCCGCGCAACGATCTGGATTACGCGTCCAACTTCCTGCGCATGTGTTTTTCTGTGCCAGCCGAGGATTACGTCGTCGATCCAATTCTGAGCCGCGCCATGGACCGGATTTTCACGCTACATGCCGATCACGAGCAGAACGCATCGACATCGACAGTGCGGCTGGCGTCCTCCTCCGGCGCGAACCCGTTTGCCTGTATCGCGGCGGGTATTGCGTGTCTTTGGGGCCCTGCCCATGGCGGCGCAAATCAAGCGTGTCTCGAAATGCTCAAGGAAATCGGCACGCCGGACCGTATCCCTGAGTTTATTGCCCGCGCCAAGGACAAGAACGACCCCTTCCGCCTCATGGGCTTTGGCCACCGCGTCTATAAAAACTTTGATCCGCGCGCCACTGTTATGAAGCAATCCGCCGACGAGGTGCTTGAGCTTTTGGGTGTCGAGAACAACCCGATCTTGCAAGTCGCCAAAGAGCTGGAGAAACAGGCGCTGGAGGATCCGTACTTCGCGGACAAGAAGCTGTTCCCGAATGTCGACTTTTATTCCGGTATCATTCTGGAAGCGATGGGCTTCCCGACATCGATGTTCACGCCAATCTTTGCGCTGGCACGGACCGTTGGCTGGATTTCTCAGTGGAAAGAGCAGCTTAATGATCCACAACTGAAAATTGGCCGTCCGCGTCAATTGTATCAGGGTGCGGATTTACGCGCCTATGTGGACATCGAAAAGCGCTAAGCTTTTCGTTGCCGTTAATACCTCAAAAACCGGATGCGATGCGCTTCCGGTTTTTTTATGCCCAGTAGTATTGCCCCAGTGTCCTAGGTGTAGTGCGCCGTGCATATCCGCGCGGCTGCGCAGATTGCCGAGGGACACTGAAAGAGCGGCCTAGCCTCCGGGTGCGAACGAATCATTCATGTTTGCCTGCTGCTCCCTAAGCCGCCTACCGTATAATCACCAAAAATAGGCGGGATTATGCACAGCGGACTTGCCACAATCGAAACAGAAAAACTAAAAACTGGGCAAAATTATGGCATTGTTTCGGCAGGGGCCACAATGATTAAGGCAAGCTTGACCGGTCCTGAAAACACTGCGTATCCATAATATAAGAACGTCATATAGAGGATATGGTTATGCTACTTTTACTTTCATTCGCACTGCCGCTAGCCATTCTGGGCTTTGGTTTAAACGGAGACGACGACGAAGAAGAAGTTGTTGAGCAGGAAGGCACCGAAGAAGGCGACCGTCTTGAGGGTACCGAAGGCAGCGACTTTATTGACGGTCTCGAAGGCGATGACGTAATGAATGGTCGCGCCGGAAATGACACAATCTTTGGCCGCGACGGTGACGACATTCTGCAAGGTGAAGATGGCGATGATATGCTGTGTTCCGGTGATGGCGATGACTTTGTCACAGGCAACGTCGGGCAGGACTTGATCGAAGGTCAGGGTGGCGACGACTTCGTCTCTGGCGATTACGGCTTCGATACTGTGAACGGTGACGAAGGAAATGATACTGTCGTTGGCGGCCGTGGCGGTGACATGGTTAACGGCGGCGAAGGCGATGATCTCGTATTTGGTGGTATCCTTGAGGGTCTGCCGTTGAACCTCGATCAGATGACTGCACTGCGTGATGGCGCGTCAATGTATGACGTTACAGACGGCATCGATATGCGTGATGACAGTGTGGGTAACACGCTGAGCGGTGGCGCAGGCGATGATAACCTGATCCTCGGCTCGGGCGACATTGCAGACGGCAACGAGGGTGCGGATACGTTCCACATCATGTCGGAACAGAACGGCACGATGGCACCGACCATTGTAAACTTCGAACTGGATACTGATGCGCTGACCATCATCGTCGACGATGTGGACACAGATCTTGAAGTCTCTGTAACCGACGAAGCGGGCGACTCGGTTATCCGTCTCGGCGACAATGTTCTTGCACGGGTAACGGGCACCGCAGGGTCCATTACAGCGGCCGATGTTACGCTGATCTCGGAGGCTGAGGTTGAAACACTGTTCGATCCCAACCCCGTAGTTATCGCACCTGCAGTAGCACCTGCTGCGACTGTCAGCTGATCAAGATTGATCTGAGGGGTGGCACTTACCCTGCCCCTCACAAAATCTGAATGCTAACCCGAAAGGAGTTCCCCCCATGCCCCTTACGACATTTCACGACCGGCGTTATCAGTGGTCCCAAGCGAAAAGTCTGATGCCTCCTCAGGCACAGTGCGAGCGAGGCCCCCAAGGTGCGCTGGTTCCTGACAGTGACGAGGAAATGGACCACATCGCAGTGGTCTACGACAAAGGCGAAACACCTCCGAAAATCACGATCAAACAGGTGTCAGGTTCGGTGCATCAGGTATTTGCAGACGGTATTGCAGTTGCAATCGTTGCACGGGCGTCAGGCGATGCGCCCAACCCCTCTGATGTTTTGCTGGTCGAGCGCGGCGTTCATTCATAACATCTGCGTTCTATATTCGCTAACTATATTCGCTAAAAAAGGCCGCTGCATCATTGGTGCAGCGGCCTTTTTTATGTAGTAAGATTAGCGTCCTTCAAAAGAGGCGGGCCGTTTCTCCATAAAGGCCAGCACCCCTTCCTTGAAATCACGCGAATTTCCACATTTCCCCTGTTCTTGCGCTTCGAGGGTCAGCTGGTCCTCAAAATCATTGTTCCAGCTTTCGCGGAGCACTGTTTTCACAGCAGCATAAGCAGCAGTTGGGCCTGCAGCCAGATGCGCGGCCTTAGCGCGCCAATGTGCGTTAAATTTGTGATCTTCCACTGCTTCCCAGATCATACCCCAGTCGTCAGCCTGCCGAGCACTGATTTTATCTGCAAACAGCGCTGCCCCCATCGCCTTTGCCATGCCCATCTGGCGCGGCATGCTATATGTTCCACCCGCGTCCGGGATCAGGCCGATGCGGGTAAAGGCCTGTAAGAAATACGCACTCTGAGTTGCAAAAACCACATCCGTGGCCAACGCCAGATTGGCCCCTGCCCCCGCCGCCGCACCATTGACCGCTGCGATTGTGGGCACCGGACAGCCCGAAATTGCGCGCAACATCGGTGCGTATTCATCACGAAGTGTGCGCTCCAAATCGATCGATCCACTTGCCGCTGCATCACCTAGATCCTGACCTGAGCAAAACGCCTTGCCTGCGCCCGTGATCACGACCACCCGCGCCTCACGGCCACCCTGCTTGAAAGCATGCTCTATCTCGGCGCGCATCTGTGTGGTTAACGCGTTATACTTGTCTGCGCGATCCATAGTGATGACAGCCATGCCATCATTCAACTCGTAGGTAATTGTCTGGTAGTCCATAGCGCCCTCGCTGGTTTCGACGTTTGCGCCGACACTATCACAAGTGCCCGGACCTTCCAGCGCAACGGGGCGTTACTTGTTCAGGATGTCGCGCAGGGCCGCAGCTTCATCCGCGCTCAGAGCATCGTCTTGAGGCGCTTTAGCACCGGCACGGCCGCGCACATAACTCACACCTACAACACCCGCTAATAGCAGCATCAGCGGTCCAGCCGCCCAGAGAAGCCAGTTTGCGCCACCGAATGTGGGTTTGAGCAAGACAAATTCGCCGTATCGCGCCACGATGTAATTTAGTGCCGCCTGATCACTATCACCCGCAACCAGTCGCTCGCGGACAAGAAGGCGCAGGTCTTTCGAAATGGGCGCATTACTCTCATCAATGCTTTCGCTTTGGCAAACCGGACATCGTAGCCCTTTGGACAGTTCAAGTGCACGGAGCTCCAACACAGGGTCGGACAAAACTTCATCTGGCTCGACTGCAAACAAAGGCGTCGCTACCAGAGCAAGAATTAGGATCAGACGTTTCATTCCGCAGGCACCGCCGCACGCTTTTCTTTGCGTGCACTTACGCCGACGCGGAAACGGCGGTCGAGCAGACTAAACAGCCCTCCAAGCGCCATAAGCGCACATCCGACCCAGATCCAGCTGGTCATGACTTTTATATAGGTCCGCACAGCCCAGCCGCCATTCTCCTGTTCGTCTCCGATCACAAGATACAGATCGCGCTTCCAGTTCTGATGAATAGCCGCCTCGGTTGTTGGCATCTGTGCAACGGGATAAAACCGTTTTTCGGGTGCCAGCGTTGCAATTTCCTTACCGTCCTGCGTCACGTCTATCACGGCGGTCGTTGCGACATAATTAGGGCCATTGCTATTGGTCACACTACGCAGAACCATCTCGTATCCGTGGACCTCAAATGGTACATTGATCTGCGCCACGCGAATATCCTCGACTGTCCAAGCATAAATACCTGCCACGCCGAGAATGGTGATCCCAAGCCCCGCATGAGCAGTCGCTTTGCCCCAATCTGCCCCCGGCAACCGGAACAGGCGGCGCAAACGGTTTGGCCCACGCCCCGTGCGCTGTGCCAGATCAATGACGACCCCCATCAGAACCCATGCACCAAGGAACATGCCAACCGGCCCGATCAGACTACGGCCCGTCTGCATCGCCCATACCAAACCACCAATCGCCAAACAGGCAACAAACGCATAGCGCAAGGGGTATAGGGCACGCGACATACTTGCCCGCTTCCACGGCATGCTCGATCCAATGGGCAGTGCGATTCCCAGCAGCACCATAAACGGTGTGAAGGCAGCGTCAAAAAACGGTGGGCCCACGCTCAGCTTACGATCGAAAAACATCTCCGCCAGGAGCGGCCACATGGTCCCCACAAACACAACAAAGCACGAGACTGCCAAAAGTAGGTTGTTCACAACCAGCGCACTCTCGCGACTGGCAAGGCCGAAAACGCCCTTTGCCTGCATCGCGCCTGCGCGCACTGTAAACAGAATAAGCGCCCCCCCCATAAAGAACGCCATGATCCCGAGGATAAATACCCCCCTGTCGGGATCATTCGCAAAAGCATGTACCGAAGTCAGCAGACCCGAGCGGACGATGAAGGTACCGATCAGGGAAAAGCCGAAAGCAAGGATTGCCAACAGAATAGTCCAGCTTTTAAGCGCCTCGCGCTTTTCCACCACAATAGCGGAGTGCAGGAGGGCTGCGGCCAGCAGCCATGGCATAAAGCTTGCGTTTTCAACCGGATCCCAGAACCAAAAGCCGCCCCACCCAAGCTCGTAATAGGCCCACCATGATCCGAGTGCGATACCGATGGTAAGGAATATCCACGCAGCCAGCGTCCATGGACGCACCCACCGGCCCCATGCGGCGTCTACCCGCCCCTCAATCAGGGCAGCGACTGCAAAGCTGAACGCCATGCTGAGGCCCACATAACCCAGATATAGAAAGGGGGGATGGAATGCCAAACCCGGATCTTGCAGAAGTGGGTTCAAGTCCTGACCATCGAAAGGCGGGACCGCCATGCGGGCAAACGGATTTGAGGTCAGCAGGATAAATGCCATAAAAGCGACCCCAATCGAGGCCTGCACTGCAAGCACCCTTGCGCGCAGAGTCGTTGGCAGTTGCGCGCCAAACCACGCAGCCATCGCCCCGAAAAGCGCCACAATCAGCACCCACAAAAGCATCGAGCCTTCGTGATTTCCCCATGTTCCGCTGATTTTATAAATCATCGGCTTCATAGAGTGGCTGTTCGCGACGACAACAGACAGGCTAAAATCGGAGGTGACAAAGGCCCATGTCAGCGCGCCGAAGGATGCTGCAACCAGCAAAAACTGCACCGTAGCAGCAGGTTCCGCGACGGCCATCCAGCCGGACCACCCCTTGGCGGCCCCAACCAGTGGTACAATCATCTGAATCACAGCAACACCGAAGGCGAGCAGGAGGGCGAAATGTCCAAGTTCTGTAATCATGTATCCTTCATAGCCGCAGCAGACTGTTCTTCCAATCACATTCCGCTTGAAAACATATGGTCAAACAGCCGCAGCCTTACCGCCCCTCAAGCCATTCGCGCAGTGCCAGATTATCCTCCGCTCCAAGCGCCTGCGTGCTCAGGCGCGCATCAAAGCCGGGGCTGGCAACTCCTACAGAATCAGACCTCAGTCTGGAAATCATCTCAATGTTCTCCACAACCTTAGGTGCCAGTTTTACTGTCTCGACAATGCTGCGCTGGAACTCTTGGGTTTTCACCTGATGACGTGCCCCGAAGTAAAATGACACAACGACGCCCAACAACCACCAAAGAGGCTCCGGTACCAAGGCAATGCCCTGCATACGCTCCGCAAACCACAGCGGCGCCACCATCGCCGACACAAACAGCCCAAGCGTCCCTAGCGCCAGTGCAGGACGGGGTAACCGGTTTACCCCGTCCATAAACTTGTCAAACCCGCCTTTCACCGGCGCGCTGAACTCCTCGCCGTATTGGTTCATCGCCTGACTTTGCGCTTTGGCACCTCGGTCCGCACCTGCCTCTGCATTCTCGCGAAATACTTCGACGGTGTCGCGCACCAGATTGCGGTCTCCGCCAAATAATGTCCCGAACAGATTCTCGATCATACCCATTGTGCTGTCCTTGCTTTGAATTGCTCTGCTGTGAGGTGGTATTTCGGTGCGATAAACTCCTCTGCCCGTTTGATCCAACCGCCCTTCCCACCTGCCTGAGTGCGCGCGTACTTACGACTCGCCGTGCGCCTGTCTGCCAGCCGGAAGTAATAATTACGGCGTGCAATCCCGTAGGCATTGATCAGATGATCCGGCCCAGCACGGTATGCCGCGCGCACAGCAGCCAGACTTTGTGGTCCCAATGCGCCATCGACAGTCACATCGTAGCCCATCTCAAACAGCAGCCCTTGCAGAATCTTCACCGCATTGCTGCCTGCGTTGACATACATATCGAACACTGTCGCCTGAAGCGGCGGCGGCAGTTCCGCAATCAACGGACGACTAAAATAGTGTTCGAGAAAAGTATCAACTGCCTGTACCCGTGTCAGCCGGCGCACATCGGCGGAGGTAATTGTACCGTCGCGGTCCAAATCGAGGCCGAGCCGCCGCATCGTGTGGATTGTCACGCCGAAATTCGTAGCCCCGCCCGGATCATCGGGATCGTTCACATATCCGCCCTCTCGCGCGACAATTCCTTCGGCGGTATGTCTGACATCCGGTGACACAAGTATCTGCATGGCTTTCCCCTCATTGCTGGGGGAAATCTGGCCTGAACAATGTTAACAGCCGCTCACCGGAGCGTACGGTATCAGCTTTCAGGTTCTTTATAAACGCCTTGTGCTTTAAGTGCGTCAACAACCTCTTTAGGCATGTAGGTCTCGTCATGTCTGGCAAGAATTTCAGTCGCTTGAAATACGCCGTTAATGTATCTTCCGGTGCCTACCATGCCTTCGTTTTCGCCAAACAGATCAGGCAACACCCCTGTATAGGTTACAGGCACACTCGCACCGCCATCGGTCACGGAAAAACTTATCTCCTCTCCCTGACCTCGCCGCAATGTACCTTTCTCGACCAGTCCCCCGATGCGGAAAACCTCTGAAGGGGCTGGCGGTTCTGCCATCACCTGACTGGGCGCGCGAAAAAAGTTGATCCCGTCGCGCATCCCATACCCGATCAGTGCGGTCGATCCGATCAAAGCCACAACTGCCACGGCAATCAGTTGAATACGCCGCTGTTTTTTCAGGCTTTTCATCGGAACCTCATTTCGGATTAGGGGAACAGCGGCGCCATCATCAGGCCCTCTGTCTCTTCGATACCTAGCATCAGATTGGCATTTTGCAACGCTTGACCAGACGAACCTTTTGTCAGGTTATCCAGTGCTGCCACAACTATGGCACGGCCCTCAATGCGGTCGCCTGTCACACCGATATGGCAAAAGTTCGATCCACGGATGTGGCGGGTGGATGGTGCCTCACCAAAAGGCAACACATCAATGAAGGGCTCTTCAACATACGTCGATTGCAAAGCTTTGTGAATGGCCTGTGCGTCACCCTTAACGTAAACCGTGGCGAGAATTCCGCGGTTGGCAGGCATCAGATGGGGCGTGAACTGCACCTTTACAGGCCGTCCTGCGATCGCCGAGAACTCTTGATCGAACTCTCCCAAGTGCCGGTGCGTTCCGCCCAGTGCGTAGGCGTGATATCCCTCTGAGAGTTCCGCATGCAGAAGGTTTTCTTTGAGCGCACGTCCCGCACCTGACACCGCACATTTCAGATCCAGAATGATGTCGTCCAGATCTATAAGGCCTGCCGTGATAAGCGGCCGTAATGCAAACTGGCCTGTCGCGGCATTACATCCCGTCCCCGCCACCAGACGGGCTGCCCTGATCTCGTCGCGGTAGAACTCGGTCAGGCCGTAAACCGCCTCCGCTTGCTGCTCCATCGCGGCGTGGGGATTGCCATACCAGCGCTGGTATTCCTCAGGGTCCCGCAACCGGAAATCGGCCGAAAGATCTACTATCTTCAGGGTCTTCGGCAACTTGGCAATGACTTCCTGCGAGGTCTTGTGCGGAAGCGCGCAAAAACAAAGATCAATCTGTGAAAAATCGATCTCTTCCATCGTAACCAAATCCGGCAGATCCATATGGCGCAAATGTGGAAACACGGATGCCATTCTCTGACCCGCCTTGGAGTTCCCACCCAACGCTTTGATCTTCATCGACGAATGCCCCGCGATGAGGCGAATAAGCTCTGCTCCGGTGTAGCCGGAAGCGCCCAGAATTGCGATGTTATATGTCATGTCTAAAGTCCTGAATGCGGGTTCAATGCGGTCAATTTCATTTCTGCGTCACGCCGCAGTAAAAGTCATCTCACGTCGCAAAAACTGTGTGGCCCGGGTGCTGACCCGCTTGGGATCACCTGTTGTGAGGAAAGCGCCATTGCCGGTTCCGGACTTGTCCGGATGGCGCATCAGATAATCAGCAAGGCTTTCTGCAACCAAATCAGCCTGACTGAATACGGTAACATCCGCGCCCAGCGCCTCCTGAAAGGTCGCCTTCATAAGCGGATAATGCGTGCAACCCAGAATTGCCGCCTGCGGGTGCGGCATTTTGCGTTTGAGCGCGTCTACGTGGCTGCGCACCATCGCTTCGGCAAGGATCATATCGCCATCCTCTATGGCATCGACGACACCGCCACAGGCCTGCGCCTCCACATCAACACCTATGGCCCGAAACGCCAGCTCACGCTGGAAGGCGCGTGTTGCAACAGTGGCAGGTGTCGCAAACAATGCCACATGTTGCACCGCTACCTCACGGGGGGGGGAGTTATCACCCCACTGCCGCTCGGTGAGCGCCTCAATCAACGGCACAAATACGCCCAGAACCCGCTTATCCTGTGGAACCCAGCCCTCTTGCATCCGCCGCAAGGCTGCCGCCGAGGCTGTATTGCAGGCCAACACCACCAGATCACAACCCGCATCAAACAAGCGTTGCGTGGCAGCGACAGTCAGGTCGTAGATGTCGTCGGCATTGCGTACGCCGTAGGGGGCATTCGCACTATCCGCGAGATAGACAAATTCCTGATCGGGTAGACGCTTTTGCACAGCCTCCCATATTGTCAATCCGCCCAAGCCACTGTCGAAAATACCTACTGCCATATGCGTTTACCGGACACTGCCGCCTTCACTTTCAATGCCCGTACCAACCAATCCAGACGGGTGCTTTTGCCCTGCTTACGCGGCTTTGCGTGCGGAATCCATCACTGTCGTGCTACGCACCCTCACTCCGCTGCCCGCGACAGCGGTGCACCGCCGGCGCGGATCACACCCAACAGTTCCTCACGGCGCTTGGCGGCTTTCGCCTCATTGGCCTGCTTCACCGGACCAAACCCGCGAATCTGCAGGGGCAATAATGCCAGTGCTGTAATGGCATCGCGTGTCATGTCGTTCAGCGATGGCAAGACATCGCGCATATCGGCCTCGTATTGCGTAATCAAAGCGCGTTCCATTTTCCGCTCGGCTGTGTAGCCGAACACATCCAGCGCTGTACCCCGCAAAACCTTCAGCTTGGCCATAAGGCGCAAAGGCCTCTCCAACCACGGACCAAACTCCTGCTTGAGCGGACGCCCGTTGGGTCCCATCTTCGACAACAACGGCGGCGCAAGATTGAAAGACATTTTGAAATCGCCCTCAAACTCCGCCTGCGCCTTCTCGCGGCTCGTCAGCAATAAACGCGCAACTTCGTATTCATCTTTGTACGACAGCAGCTTGTGATACCCTTCGGCAACCGCTTCACGCACCGCGGTGTCCGCGATCATGTCCAGCATTTTGGCATAACGCTTCGCCAGCCGCTTACCCTGATAGGCCGTCAGGTGATCCTTCCTGAATGCGATTTTCTCGTCCAAAGTCTTCGGCAGTGCCACAACGTTGGGCGTCAGCACCGCCTGCGCCTGCGCCGGATAAAGCACCGCCCAGCGCCCGATCTCGAATGCACGCAAATTCCGCTCTACCGCTGCGCCGTTGAGAGTGATCGCCTGGGTCACCGCCTCCAGCGTCAGCGGGATGAGCCCGCGCTGCCATGCGCCACCAAAAATCATCATATTGGAATAGATGCTGTCGCCCAGCGTTGCTTTTGCCAGGTCGGAGGCGTCAAACATGGACAGATCATCCTTGAGCCTCGCCTCGAGCGCCAGTTCCAACCGGTCAAACGGCATCTTGAACTCTGTGTCGCGGGTAAAATCGCCGGTAATGATCTGGTGACTGTTGACCACAGCACCCGTGCGCCCAACCGATGTAAGGCCCAGCGTTTTATTGCCCGCAGATGTCACAAGGTCGCCACCAATGAGCGCATCACATTCGCCTGTGGCAACACGGATGGCGGAAATGTCTTCGGGACGCTCGGCGAGACGACAATGGATGTTCACCGCACCGCCCTTTTGCGCCAGCCCCGCCATTTCCATCATACCGGCACCTTTGCCGTCAAGCTGTGCAGCCTGCGCCAGCACCGCACCGATGGTCACGACCCCGGTGCCACCAACACCCGTGATAACAACATTATAGGTCCCTTTGATCGCAGGAAGCGTAGGCAGCGGCAGATCGGGTATTTTCACCTCTGTCGTCGGATCTTTGCGGATCTTGGCCCCCTCCAGCGTCACAAAAGACGGACAAAATCCGTTAACGCAGGAGAAATCCTTGTTGCAAGAGGACTGGTCGATCGCACGTTTGCGACCCAGTTCGGTATCTGCCGGCACGATTGACACGCAGTTCGACTGCACGCCGCAATCGCCACAGCCCTCGCAGACGTCCGTGTTGATGAACATCCGCTTGTCGGGATCGGGAAACAGGCCACGCTTGCGCCGGCGGCGCTTTTCTGCGGCGCAGGTCTGGATGTAAACGATAGCGCTGACGCCTTCGACTTTTGCCAAACGCGTCTGCACATTCTGCAATTCCGCCCGCTCGAATGTCTCGACACCCTTGAACGCACCGAAATCAACATCCTCCTTCTCGTCATAAACGACGACAAGGTTCTTGATCCCCATTGCCTTGAGCTCAGCCACAATACGCGGCGCATTCAGATCGCCTTCGTTATGCTGACCCCCTGTCATGGCAACGGCATCATTATAAAGAATTTTATACGTAATGTTCGTCTTGGCTGCGATGGCCGCACGGATCGCCTGAACGCCCGAGTGATTGTACGTTCCATCGCCAAGGTTCTGGAACACATGCGGCGTCTTTGAAAACGGCGCTTCCCCGATCCAGTTCGCGCCCTCTCCCCCCATATGGGTAAAGCCGAGCGTTTCGCGGTCCATCCACTGAACCATGAAGTGGCATCCGATGCCTGCGTAGGCACGACTGCCTTCAGGAACTTTGGTCGAGGAATTGTGCGGGCAACCGGAACAGAAATAAGGCAAACGACCCGCCAGCTCCTCGGCGTTATCCGCACGCCGTGCATCTGCCAGATCCGCCAGACCTGCGCGGATACCATCCGTGCCTCGCCCCTCTTCGCACAGAACATTGCCCAGCTTTTCAGCAATATCGAGCGGATCAAGCGCCCAGCGCGCCGAGAAGAACTCCGCCCCGTTTTTGCGCCCGCCATACACCCGATGTTTCATGTCATCGTCAAATAGCGCTTCTTTAATCTGCACTTCCAACAGCTTGCGCTTTTCTTCGATCACAATGATCAGGTCGAGATCCTCGGCCCAGTCATGAAAACCCCTCATATTCAGCGGCCAGACCTGCCCCACCTTATAGGTTGTGATCCCCAACCGCTCGGCCTCTGCCGCGTCAATGTTGAGCAATGACATCGCATGCACCAGATCAAGATAATTTTTGCCCGCCGCAACAAACCCGATTTTGGCGCCCGGCTTGCCCCAGATACGCTTGTCCATATTGTTTGCATGACTGAAGGCTTCCGCCGCATAGCGCTTGTAGTCAATCAGCCGCGCCTCTTGCGCGATCCGCTCATCCACCAAACGGATGTTGAGGCCACCCTCGGGTAATTCGAATTCCGGCGTGACAAATTCCATCCGGTGCGGGTTACCATCCACCACGGATGTGACCTCAACCGTGTCCTTCATCGTCTTGAGACCAACCCAAAGCCCCGAATACCGCGACAGCGCCCAGCCATAGAGGCTGTAATCGAGGATCTCCTGAACCCCTGCGGGCGACAGCACCGGCATGTACGCGTCTATCATCGCAAAATCAGACTGATGCAGCACCGTCGAAGATTCGCCCGTGTGATCGTCGCCCATGGCCATGATTACACCACCATGCTTGGAGCTACCTGCCATGTTAGCGTGACGCATCACGTCGCCTGAGCGGTCAATACCGGGCCCTTTGCCGTACCACAGGCCAAAAACGCCATCGTACTTTCCCTCGCCGCGCACCTCTGCCTGCTGCGCCCCCCACAGCGCCGTGGCCGCAAGATCCTCGTTCAGTCCCGCCTGAAACGTAACACCATGTTCGGTCAATTGCTTTTCGGCACGCATCATCTGCATGTCCACCGCCCCGAGAGGCGATCCGCGATAGCCCGTCACCAGACCGGCAGTGTCCAGCCCCGCACGTTTGTCACGCGCCGCCTGCATCATCATCACCCGCACCAGCGCCTGCGTCCCGTTCAAAAGAACAGGGCTTTTCTCAAGATCAAAGCGGTCATTCAGTGAAATCTTTTGCGTTGTCATGGTATTCCTCCCAGAACCCAAAGGCACAGCCCTACAGCGTTGCCCCATATCAGCATGCTTGGTTTAGGAGCACAATAGGTCACATATACTGACCTGTATAGCATATAATGCATTCGTCATATTTTTCCCCTATGGTTAGGGCTGGGTACAGCGGCGGAAATCCGGTAGAACGGTAATAACACGAAAGGCGGATCATGGACTGGGACAAACTGAGGATTTTTCACGCGGTAGCTGATGCAGGGTCACTTACCCATGCCGGCGACAAGCTGAACCTGTCACAATCCGCTGTGAGCCGTCAGGTGCGCGGGCTGGAGGAGCAACTGAACACCAACCTGTTCCACCGTCATGCCCGTGGCCTGATTCTAACCGAACAGGGCGAACTGTTGTTTGATGCCACCCGCGCCATGAACAAACGTCTTGATGCTGCCGCAGCTCGCATACGCGACAGCGAGGAAGAAGTGTTCGGCGAATTACGTGTTACCACTACAACCGGCTTTGGTACCCTCTGGCTCGCGCCGCGCCTGTCAAAGCTCTACGATAAATATCCCGATCTCAAGGTTGATCTGATGCTCGAGGAGCGCGTGCTTGATCTGCCCATGCGCGAGGCAGACGTAGCTATCAGACTGAAAGAGCCCTCACAGGCCGATCTTGTGCGGAAACGGCTTATGACAGTGCGCATGTGCCTTTATGCCAGCTCTGAATATCTCAAAGCCAATGGCGCGCCCACAGCGATCGAGGATATCTCGAACTATCGCTTGATCTGTCAAAGTCCGTCGAGCGATCAGGTCGGTGCCGGTCTAAGTCTCGTCCAGCAATTGCTGATGTACGATATAAAATCCCTTTTGACAGTGAATAACTATTTCGGCGTCCTTCAGGGAGTGCTCAACAATCTCGGGATCGGTGTCTTGCCTGATTACCTGACACAGGATTTCCCCGATCTGGTGCGGGTGCTACCGGATGTAGAATCAGCCGAAGTGCCGGTTTTTCTCGCTTACCCCGAAGAGCTGCGTCAATCCAAACGTGTCGCTGCCTTCAAGGACTTTGTCCAAGACGAAATCATCTCCTACCGCAAACAACTCAAGAGCAGTTAGCGCAGCAGCAACGCAGCTATGCATAAAGCGCATAGCGGTCATGCTTCGAGCCGTTCAGAATCTGCCTTGAAATCAGGCAAAGCGCGGCCTACCTGACCATTGTAAGGATTGCGGCACCTCGTGTGCCTGCCTTGCACCTCCCTGTTGGACTTTGCCGGGCCTTTGTGCCCGGCACTTTTTTTCCTGCGCACGGGGGAGCTGCATTTCCATCTCCTACTGCTCAACACCTTTGCAAACCCCCTTTCCCCCTGCACGCTCCTGCCGTATGTGATGGGCCAAGTTTCAATGCCCGTCCGTTTCGGGCATACCGTTCACGAACCACTGGGGAGCGCGACCATGTCAGAGCCGGAAATCACGACCGAAATTATCAAGTCCCACGGACTGAGTGACAGCGAATACCAGACCATCCTGGATCTGATCGGGCGCACCCCCAGCTTTACCGAACTTGGTATTTTCTCCGCGATGTGGAACGAGCACTGTTCTTATAAATCGTCCAAAAAATGGCTGCGTACCCTGCCAACAGAGGGTCCCCAAGTAATTTGCGGCCCCGGCGAGAATGCAGGCGTGGTCGACATCGGCGATGGTCAAGCGGTTGTGTTTAAGATGGAGTCGCACAACCACCCCTCGTACATCGAACCCTATCAGGGCGCGGCCACAGGCGTTGGCGGCATCCTGCGCGATGTCTTCACAATGGGCGCACGCCCGATCGCGTCGATGAACTCGCTCAGCTTTGGCGAGCCGTCACACCACAAGACCAAGCAGCTCGTCCACGGTGTGGTTGCAGGCGTGGGTGGCTATGGCAACTGTTTCGGGGTGCCTTGCGTCGGCGGCGAGATCCGCTTTGACAAAGCCTATAATGGAAATTGTCTGGTAAACGCATTCGCAGCAGGCCTCGCAGACACCGATAAGATTTTCTACTCCGCAGCTTCAGGTGTTGGCATGCCTGTCGTCTATCTGGGTGCGAAGACTGGCCGTGACGGTGTGGGCGGGGCGACGATGGCCTCAGCCGAATTTGACGACACCATCGAGGAAAAGCGCCCTACCGTGCAGGTCGGCGATCCCTTTACCGAAAAGCGTTTGATGGAAGCAACGCTCGAGCTGATGGCAACTGGCGCTGTAATCTCGATTCAGGACATGGGTGCAGCAGGTCTCACATGCTCGGCGGTCGAGATGGGCGACAAAGGTAACCTTGGCGTGATCCTCGATCTTGAAAAAGTTCCCACCCGCGAGCTGAACATGACAGCCTACGAAATGATGCTCTCGGAGTCGCAAGAGCGGATGCTAATGGTCCTGCGCCCCGAACTGGAGCAGGAGGCAAAGGCCGTTTTTGACAAATGGGACCTCGACTTTGCCATCGTGGGCGAAACCATCGCCGAGGACCGCTTTCTCATTCGCCTGAACGGCGAGATAAAAGCAGACCTGCCGCTCAAAGCTCTTTCCGGGACCGCCCCTGAATACGACCGCCCTTGGGTTGAAACGCCAAAAGCCGCAGCATTATCCGATGTTCCCGCGATCGACCCGATCACAGGTCTCAAAGCGCTGCTTGCCTCTCCGAACTATGGCAGCAAGGCCTGGGCCTACGAGCAATATGACACAATGGTAATGGCCGACACGGCCCGCACACCGGGCTGGGGCGCTGGAATCATCCGCATTCACGGCACGGATAAATCACTGGCCTTCACGTCGGATGTGACCCCCCGTTATGTCAAAGCGAACCCTGTCGAAGGCGGCAAACAGGCTGTGGCCGAAGCTTACCGTAATCTGACGGCCGTGGGTGCCACACCACTGGCCACAACCGACAACCTCAATTTCGGAAACCCAGAAAAGCCTGAAATCATGGGCCAGTTTGTCGGCGCCATCAAGGGCATCGGTGAGGCTGTGAGCGCTCTTGGCATGCCCATCGTTTCCGGCAACGTCTCACTATACAACGAGACAGATGGATCCGCGATCCTTCCAACACCGACGATCGGCGCGGTAGGCATTCTCAAGAAATCAAGCGACATAATCGGCTTTGACGTTCAGCAAGGCTATCATGCCGTTGTTCTGGGCGAAGGAAAGGGCCACCTTGGCCAATCCGCTCTCCTCGCAGAAGCCTTCGGGCGGATTGAGGGCGATGCCCCTCCCGTCGATCTGGTGGCCGAAGCGCTGCACGGCGACTTTATCCGCGCACACCATGTGCTGATCTCCGCCTGTACCGATCTCTCAGATGGAGGGCTAGCACTAGCAGGGTTCGAGATGGCTCATCATGCCAATCTAGGCCTCGCAATCGAGATGGAGCAGACTGCCCCGCTGTTCGGAGAAGATCAGGGCCGTTATCTCATTGCAGGCACACCGGCTAACATTGCAAAACTGCGTGATGCCGCAGAAGCGAGTGGCCTTGTGCTCAGCCATGTCGGGGTTTTTGGCGGCGATACCCTCAGCTTCGGGACGAGCAGTGCTGCCTTGTCCAGCCTGTCGGATATCTACAGTGGCAGCTTCGCCAGCACGGTTACCTGATCGACATTTCTGTTATTTAAATCTTGGGGGCGGCTGTGAAAACAGCTTTTGAGCGGCGCCCCCTACTCCCCCTCCATCATTGCCATCAGCCGCGTTTTCTCGCCCGCATCATCAGGCCTTGAGATCGCAGCGGCGAGTGCTTCAAGTGAGGCAATCGAATGCCCTGCGCGAAAGCTGTCTACATGGGGCAGCATGGCGCGGATGCCCGCCGCCTTGGGCGCAAACCCGTCCCAACGCAAAAGCGGATTAAGCCAGATTACTCGCCGCGCCGACAGATGCAGCCGCTGCATCTGACGCGCCAATGCATCTGGCGCATCACGGTCCAACCCGTCTGTGATCAACAGCACCACCGCCCCTTGGCCCAACACGCGGCGCGACCAATCGCGGTTGAAAGCCTCAAGGCTCTGACCGATCCGCGTACCGCCCTCCCAGTCCTGCGCTTGCGCGCCCGCCGCCTTGAGCGCAGCATCCACATCGCGGGTGCGCAGATGCCGGGTAATATTCGTGAGCTGTGTGCCAAACGTAAAGGCATGCACCTGTGCCCAACCCGCACCACGTTCGTTTGCAACAGCATGGAGAAAATGCAGGATAAGGCGCGAATACTGGCTCATCGAGCCGGAAATATCGCACAGTACGACCAGATTGGGCCAACGCGGCTTGGGCTTTTTCAGCGCCAGCATATCCATTTCGCCCCCGCGTCGCAGGGCCGCGCGCAGGGATCTTGCAGCATCGACACGCCCTTGCCCGAAACTCGGGCTAGAGCGCCGCGAGGGTAGCGGTTTGACAGGTAGACTCAACCGCGCCAGCATCCGCTTTGCCAGTGCGACTTCCGCCAGACTCATCAGCTCAAAGTCCAGCGTTTTCAAGCGTTCCGATGTCGACATCGTCAGCGAGGCGTCGACCTCGATCACTGTTTCTTTCTCGGGTGGATCGCCCTCCTCCTCTCGCGGCGGCGCCTCCGCCCCATCCAAAAGCGCCTCTGCCGCCCGCTTTTCAGCCGCCTGCGCGGGGCGGTCTTCCTGCACCCCTCGTATGGCGGGCAACATCGCTGCCATCATATGCTCCAAAAACCGCGGATCGCGCCAATAAAGCCGGAAAAGTTGTGCAAAGATGGTAGAATGCTCGGGCCGGTTCACAAAACAGGCATGAAGTGTCCAGTAAAAATCACGTTTTTCCGTGAATCCCGCCGCCTCGACAGCGCGGATCGCATCAATTACCCGCCCCGGCCCGATAGGAAGTCCAGCCCTGCGCAGCGCGCGGGCAAAGTGCGTTATATTTCCTGTCAGGCGTGGGCTATCTGGCAGCTCCAGAGGAATGTGTTCAACCATAATCCAAAGTCCGCACTGTCTGTAACGGATAAACTAGGTTTACTGAAAAATGGAAAAAAGCGGTCATGCGTCAAGGCTGGCCCTTGCTTCATCGAGAATGCGCTTTGCCTCGGACCCTTGCAGTTTCGCAATATCATCCTGATACTTAAGGACCGCCCCCAATGTGTCAGCGATTACTTCGGGGCTGAGGGTGAGAACATCAAGCGCCAGCAAACATTTTGCCCAGTCGATGGTTTCGGCAACGCCCGGCTTCTTGAACAGATCCTCCGTCCGCAGACGCTGCACAAACGCCACAACTTCGCGGCTTAGCGCCTCGGATGCTTCTGGCGCTCGGGCCTGCAAAATATCCATCTCGCGGTCAAAATCAGGGTAATCGACCCAATGGTAGAGGCAACGGCGCTTGAGCGCGTCGTGCACTTCGCGTGTGCGGTTGGAGGTCAGGATAACAATTGGCGGTTCTGGGGCCTTGATCGTGCCCATTTCTGGGATCGTGATTTGAAAATCGCTAAGCGCTTCGAGCAAGAATGCTTCGAATGGCGCGTCGGTACGGTCCAACTCATCAATGAGCAAAATCGGCGGGCCATTCACGTCAGGGCGCAGCGCTTGCAAAAGCGGGCGCTCGATCAGAAACTCCTCGCTGAAAAGCTCCGCGTTGAGGGCTTTTCGGTCCGCGCTACCCGTGGCCTCGGCAGTTCGGATGGCAACCATCTGCGCGGCGAAATTCCATTCGTATACCGCAGAGGACGCATCAAGTCCCTCATAGCACTGCAACCGGATCAGACGGCGCCCCATACTGGCAGCCAGTGCTTTCGCGATCTCGGTCTTTCCAACGCCGGCTTCCCCCTCGAGAAACAACGGACGGCCCAGTTTCAAACTTAGAAAAACAACAGTGGCGAGCGGCCGCCCGCAGACATACCCCTGCTCGGCCAGCATCTGCTGCACTGCATCAATTGATGAAATATCGGCCATGTCCCGCGCGCTCCCTGTCGTGGTGACCTTACAAGGCCATTGCACGCTCCGAGCGTCAAGACGCCAATGATAGATATGTCACGGCCCTGCTTCGTAAGGCATGGCAAAGATTGACGGGATTCATGCAAACTGGCATCCTTTATCGAGATAATAAGAGGTTGGCGGCCATATCGGTACGATAACCCTGTAATGAGGCGGACATGTTTACTGCAATATATTATGCGACAGCCTTTTCGGGAGGCTGTTATGGCGGGTGATCTGGCGATCACAGCAGTCACTTGCGTAAAGAACGAAGGACCATTCTTGCTGGAGTGGATTGCATTTCATCAGTGCATCGGCGTGACCGATTTTCTGTTCTATTCCAACGATTGTGACGATGGCACTGATACTTTGCTGGATGCCTTGGCAGCGCTTGGGCATGTGACGCATCTGCCCAACCCTGCTGAGGGTCGCAATTACCAGATGGAGGCACTGCAGGATGCAAAGGGGCAACCGGTCGTGCAAAACGCCGACTGGGTCTGGATTGCCGACGTTGACGAATTTCCGAATATCCACGTCGGTGATCACAGCTTTGCCGCGCTTATTGACGCTTGCGGCGATCCACAGGCAATCAGCCTGAACTTTCAGTTCTTTGCTAATGATGATGTTGGCGCATTCGAAGATCGCCCGGTGATCGAGCAGTTCACAAAAAGCCATAACCCCGACATGTGGTGCGGCGAAGCCGCGATTGAGGTTAAATCACTGGTGCGGCAGGATTTCCCCCTACATTACTATGGCGCGCATCGCCCGTTCTTTAAGGCAAATGTGAAGAAAAAACAGCGGCCACGCTGGACCGACGGTTCAGGGCGCGATGTCCAGCACCGGTTTTTGGTCGCGGCCAATCCGCGCCGCATCCGCCGGTTTCCCGCAACAGGATCGCGGTTGCACGCAACGCTCAACCACTACGCTCTGCGCAGCCTCGACAGTTATCTGGTCAAAAATGACCGTGGCGATGTGAACCGAGAGAACCGCGCCTTTGACGATACCTATTGGCGCGAACGTAATGACCCCGCTTGGGAGGATAGATCGATCCATCGCTATTTACCCGCGCTTGAAGCACGGATTACAGGGCTGAAGAAGCAAGGCAACATCGGTGCTTTGCACGATGCTTGTGTGACTGCCCATAAAGCGCGCCGAGATGCGCTTTTGATGCAGCCGGAGTACCGCGAGATGCAGAACCAGTTGCGCCACGCTAACAAATTGCCGCCACAGGAGGAGGCGATGCTGCGCGATCTGGGTCTGTTGGAGGAAATCATTTGAGCGCGCTTAGGGTTGTCAATCTCGGGTTACCAAAGACGGGGACCACCACGCTGGGCCGTGCGCTCAAAATTGCGGGCTACCGTGTTGCGGATCACCGCATCAGGCCGCGCCAGACTGATACCCTAACGCTCAAAGACGCTTTTGTCGCGGACCTCCTCTATCAAGGATACTTTCAAAGCGGCGATCCGGCCGAGCTTTTCGAGGACTTCACGGCCCTAACCGAGCTGAGCTGCCTGCGCAACGGCAAATCCCTCTGGCCCCAGATGGATTTCGGCCTCATTGATGCAATCCGCAAATACCACCCCGAAGTCCGGTTTCTGGCCTCACGTCGTGACAGTTGGGACGTGTCCCAATCCATGTTGGCGTGGTCAGATCTGGGCACTGAACGCCTGCCCACGTCCAACGTCCCCGGCCTGCCCGAAGGTTATGGCGACACGACCCGCGAGCGGATCCAGTGGATTGACGGCCATTATGCGCATCTGCGCGCCATTTTTGCCGGCGATAGCGCATTTCTGGAATATGACGTCACCGATGATGCGGTACAAAATACCATCGCTGCGCATATCGGAACGCCCTTGCCGTGGTGGGGCCAGATCAACACGAATAACGGACACAAGGCAGGCTGATGCGTATTTTCATCCATATCGGCCCCGAAGAGGTCAGCGCATCGCGGGTGCAATCGGTTCTGGCGGACAAGCGCGAGCAGTTGGGCCGCGAAGGCGTCGTGTTTGCGCGCAGCCCCGGCAATAAAAACCACACGCGCCTGTTCATGGCCGTCACCGACCCGGGCCATGTAGATCCCCTTCGTTTTAACCGCGGATACATCACGCCGCAAAAACAGGCGGCTCTACGCGATGACCTGATTGGCGATTTGACCCGCGAAGTAGATCAAAAGAAACCTGAGACATTGATCCTGTCTTGCGCGCAGCTCGGACCCGGCCTGCGCACAGCCTCCGAACTTGAGCGATTGCTCAACCTACTCAAGCCACTGTCCCAAGACATCACAATCATCGCCCATGTGGATCTACCTGCACGTATGCTTGCGCGGGCGTACGGGGGGCAGATTCTCGAGGGTCGCGGCCTTTCCTTGCAGGCTGAGGTTGATCTGGCGGGCGCCAGTGACTGGTGGCAATCGGCACTTGATGCCTGCCCGCAAATTGACCCCGCCGCAGGTGTTTTTGCCGAAACGCAAGCGCCCAATCACTGGATCGATTTGCCCGCTCTTGTGCGATTTTGGGAAGGGACATTTGGCACCGGTAATGTGCATCTCCACAGCTACGATGAAGGCCGCTTTGCCTCCGCGCATGTGGCAGATGATATCGCCACCGCTTTTGGCATCGAAAACAACTTTGGAAAAGTGGAGGAGATGGTCCCTGCACCGCCCCTGCCGGACGCCGCACTGAGCCGAGGTCGGCAGCTCAACGCGCTAATCCTTCGGCTGCTGGCGAGCCGGCAGCGGATTCTGCCGCGGCAACTGTGGCGCAGCTTTGTACAGGATGTTGCTGTGGATGGCTCGCCCCTGGACATTGCGACCCTCGGAGCCGTGACAAACCATTTCACCGCGGGCGTCGAAACCCTGCTTGAAAACCACCCGAATTTGCATCCTGACACATTCAAAGCGCTGCCCTCCAAAGGCAAATGGCAGGAGGCGGATCCGCTCTACGGCTTTCGCCCATCCCAATACTTGCTGGGGTATATGTGGCGCATCGATAAGGCCACCACCGAAGAAAAGCAAAAGCGCGCCGCCGATCTACACCGGCTGGCAGGTACCGTGAGCAACACCCCGGAAGCGCCGCAACCCGACGCAAGCCCGCGCAGTCCCGCAGACGCCCCCGACGGACTTTCGGCCTATGCGCGCACGATCATGCCGCCGCTGGCTGTGCAGAATTTCGAAAAATTGCGCACTTCTTCTTTTGCCCCTCACAACAAGATGGGCTCTGTCAATGAGGAAGCCATCGCCGCTGCCTACACCCCTATCGCACCCCGCGAGCTGTCGAAGGGCAACACCGGAAATGTGATCGTCGGCTGTATGAAAAACGAGGCTCCTTACATCGTTGAATGGGTAGCCTATCACCGTGCTATGGGCGTCGATAACTTCCTCATTTACACAAATGGTTGCGAGGATGGCACCGCAGAGATCCTCGACCGCTTGCAAGAGATGGGCGTGCTCCAGCACCGCAACAATGATGACTGGAAGGGCAATTCACCCCAGCAATACGCGCTGAACCAATCCCTCAAAGAGCCGCTGATCAAAGATGCCGAATGGATCATCCACATCGACGTTGATGAATTTATGAATGTCCGCTGCGGTAACGGCACTTTGCAGGACTTCTTTGCCGCGGTGCCCGATGCCACCAATGTCGCCATGACATGGCGCATGTTCGGCCATAACGGTGTTACCAAGCTCAGCGATGATTTCGTGGTAGAACAGTTCGACACCTGCTCCCCCAAATACTGCCCCAAACCCCATACCGTTTGGGGCTTTAAAACGATGTTCAAAAACATCGGTGCCTATGAAAAAATATCGTGCCACCGTCCCAACAAGCTGGTGGACGGATTTCAGAAAAAGGTTAAGTGGATCAACGGATCAGGCCGCGACATGACCAAGGACGTTGCCGAAAACGGCTGGCGCTCGTCCAAGAACAATGTGGGCTTCGATCTGCTTCAGCTTAACCACTACGCCTTGCGCTCCGCCGAGAGCTTCCTCATCAAGCGCCAGCGCGGGCGCGCTCTGCACGTGGACCGATCTATCGGGATCAATTACTGGATCCGCATGGACTGGTCCGATTTTCGCGACATAACAATCAAACGCAACACCCCGCGCCTGCGGGTCGAATATGACCGCCTTATGCACGACAATACCCTGCGCGGCTGGCACAACAGTGGCCTTGAATGGCACCGTGCAAAAGCGGCAGAACTGCATGAGAACCCCGAATTTTCAGATCTCTACAAAGAAGCTCTTGCTGTTAAACTGACCGAGACAGAGCGCGTGGCCTATGCACTTGCCCTCGATCTGGAGAGCTGAATGACAGACGGTAGTCAATCTGCGGATCAGTTTGTAATGTCAAAAGGCCTTAAATTCCCCAAAGACGGGCGTTTTATCACCGGTCAACTGCGTGCCGCCCTGCGCGAAAACCGGTATGAAGCAAAAGAGGCGTCATGCGCCCTCAAACTGGTGCGTGACGACGATACAATAATCGAATTGGGTGCAGGCATCGGTTTTATGTCTACGCTGGTCGCCAGCCGCCGCGCGATCAAGGGCGTCTATGCGTTCGAGGCAAATCCCGCATTGATCCCGTACATTCAGTCCGTGCATGCGGCCAATCGCCTGACAAACGCCCACGTGACCCATGCCATTCTGGGCGATGCTAACGGCAGCGCCGATTTTTATGTACGTAGCAATCTGCTGTCCTCCTCCATGGCCCCAATTGAGGGCGACACACCACAGAACACCGAACATGTTCAGGTTGACGTGCTCGATGCGGCGAAGGTGTTCAATGAAATTAAACCGACCATTCTGATTGCCGACATTGAGGGCGCAGAAGCGCATCTTTTGCCACAGCTTGACCTCAGCAGACTGCGCGGCGCAATGATTGAACTCCATCCGCAATATATCGGACCGGAAGGCGTGAACGCAGTGTTCCGCGCGATGATGGATGCCGGACTGGCCTATTACGCGCGCGGCTCGACGCAAAAAGTCGTGTCATTCAGGCGGGCATGGTAATGTCCCACCTTGCAATACTATGTGTGCGCAACGAGGCGGCATTTCTACTCGAATGGCTTGCCCATCACAGCGCTGTAGGGTTTGACCATTTCCTGATTTTTTCAAATGATTGCCAGGACGGTACCGATGTGATGCTGGACCGTTTACAGGAGCTGGGGCATGTTACTCATATCCGCAACGATGGCCCTTTTGATAAAGGCGGCATTCAATTTACAGCGCTGAAAGCCGCTGCAAAACATGAGCTTGTGAAAAAAGCTGAATGGATCCTTCCGCTCGATGTTGATGAGTTTGTAAACATACATTGCGGCGATCACACGCTCTCTGCCCTTCACACAGCCATCCCAGACGCCACAGCGATCACCCTGACATGGCGGCTCTTCGGGGCAGCATCGCAAGTACGCTACGCCGATACCCCCGTGCTTGAGACATTCACCCGCGCTGCGCCCGCTGTATTGTACTGGCCCTGGCGTGCATCGATGTTCAAAACGCTATACCGCAACGATGGCGTTTATAAAAAACCAGGGGTTCATCGCCCCCGCGACAGCAATGAGAAAAAGCTGGCCAAAGCACGTTGGTATGATGGAAATGGAACGGTCTTGCCGGAGCAATTCGCCACCAAACGTATATTCTCGAATTTCGGGCAGGATAATTACGGCCTCGTCCAGCTCAACCACTACCCCCTTGGCGCGATGGAGAGCTACGTCCTCAAAGCTGACCGCGGCCGCGCTGTGCACAGCGATGATTTGCTGGGGCTGGACTATTGGGTGGAGCGGAATTTCAACACTGAGGAGGACCTCACAATCCAGTCCCTCGCCGGACCGCGCAATGCCGCTCTCAAGGCGCTCAAAAGCGATCCAGCCCTGGCACAGATGCACGAGGACTCAGTTTCTTGGCGCAGCTCCAGATTTAGCCAGTTGCTGCAAAAAGAACCTTTTCGTGCGTTGTTTGGCCGCCTGATGATGACCCCGCCCTCACATCCAGTGACGCGACAAGCTGCGCAATTTATGATAAAACACGCCAATCTTGGCCGGAAAGTCCACAAATCCGCGCCTTAATATGGCGCGAAGTTTACGCAATTTTGCCCTATTTCTCTGCTAGCCCCTGTTATGAAACCGCCTGCAATCTATGCCATGCGGATCAACATGAGGACGCAGACATGGCGCAGGACAGCCTGAATTTCGAGACATCGCTTGCCGGTATGAAAAAAGCTGACTGGATCGCAGCTGTTGAACAACTCTGCGATGTTGACGGCTATTTCGAGCATCTGGGTCAAAGGCACTATGCCGCGTTTATCGAAAAATCCCCGATATTGCTGGTGTCCTTCGAGACCCTTCAGGGAATTCCCGCATTGTCATCGCTGGCGCAACCGCTGGGCTGGGAGATGATGCTCGAGCATGGATGGTCGAGTTTGTGCATCGCATCCAACGGCGACACATGGTTCCGCGACCAGTCGGTTTACGGCTTTTTCGACAAACTCATTGATGACGGATTCTTTGACGATTTTGAACAGGTCATTTTTTACGGTGCTGGGCCTTGTGGCTATGCCGCCGCCGCCTATTCCGTGGCATCGCCCGAGGCACGCGTACTGGCCGTACAGCCGCAAGCAACGCTCGATCCGCGCATCACGGAATGGGACGACCGTTTCACCGATATGCGCCGGACAGATTTCACATCGCGCTACGGATATGCGCCCGACATGCTTGATGCTGCCAACGCGGCATATGTCGTCTACGATCCCCGCGCGCATCTTGATGCGATGCATGCCGCCCTGTTCACCAAACCACATACGCGCAAACTACGATTGCGTCACATGGGCGATGCCATCCAGACCGACCTGCTGGAAATGGAGCAATTGGCCCCCCTGCTGTTCGCGATTGCAAATGGCAAGCTGGACGAGCTGACCTTTGCGCGCATGATGCGGGCACGCCGGATGCACCCGCCGTATCTGCGCAATCTACTGGCAGCACTTGATGCAGACGGGCGCGAAGAATTCGCGCTGGCACTGGCCCGCAACGTCACCGCAAGGATGCACGCACCACGGTTTGCCCGACGCCTTGCCAGCAGCGCTAAAACCAGCGCCGCTTCTAAAGACGAGGACAACGAAGAAGACTAGCGCGTCAAACGCGTGCGTGCTAGCACGCTGCCATGACAAAAACACTCACGATCCGCCGTCCAGACGACTGGCACCTGCATCTGCGTGACGGCGATATGCTGCGCGCTGTTCTGCCACACACATCCCGCCATTTCGCGCGGGCGATCATCATGCCCAATCTGGTGCCGCCTGTTGTGACAGCTGCCGATGCCCGCGGCTACCGCGACCGGATCATGGCCGCTCTGCCTGAGGGTGATGATTTCACTCCTCTCATGACACTTTATCTGACCGAAGACACCGATCCCGCCGATGTCGCAGCCGCGCATGCCGAAGGTCTGGTCACTGCCGTAAAATTGTATCCCGCTGGGGCTACAACAAACTCGGCCTCCGGTGTCTCTAATTTCGCCAATGTCGCTAAAGTATTGGAGAAAATGGCCGAAATCGGATTGCCGCTGTGCACACATGGCGAAGTTACGGATCACAGCGTTGATATTTTCGATCGCGAAGCCGTATTTATCGACCGCATCCTTGGCCCGATGCGCCGCGACCATCCCGATCTGCGCGTGGTGATGGAGCATATCACCACATCTAATGCTGTTGATTACGTACGCGCTAACGACAAGAACCTCGCCGCAACAATCACAACCCACCATCTGGTAATAAACCGCAACCACATACTCGCGGGTGGCATCAAGCCGCATTACTATTGTCTGCCCGTTGCCAAGCGTGAGGAACACCGCCTTGCCCTGCGCGCTGCCGCAACCTCCGGCGATGCACGCTTCTTTCTTGGCACTGATTCCGCCCCCCACACAGACGCCAACAAGCTGCTGCCCTGTGGATGCGCAGGCTGCTTTACCGCCCTGAACACAATGTCGATCCTCGCCGAAGTGTTCGAGCAGGATGGCGCACTGGATACGCTTGAAGCTTTCACCTCCCGCAACGGAGCCGCCTATTACGGCCTGCCGGTCAACGAGAGTACGTTGACCCTGACACGGACTGCACCCACACATCCGGCGCAGATCCATACGTCCGAAGGGCCTGTTACGGTATTTGACCCCGCCATTCCTCTCCACTGGTCTGCCTGATCACCGCGCTTACCAGATTTTCCTTCCTTCCCTAGAACTCTCTTCAACCTCTGCCGCCAAGGACCAGCTGCCATGATCCCCACCACTTATCCCGACGCGTCCGAGATTGCCCGCCTGACTGCCCGCATGCTGCTGGAAATTGGCGCTGTAAACTTTAATACAGATACGCCCTATACGCTGGCATCTGGCTTGCCCTCGCCCAGCTATATCGACTGCCGCAAGCTGATCTCCTATCCACGCATCCGCTCGACACTGATGGACTTCCTCACCATCACTGTCATGCGCAACGCGGGCTTTGAGGCATTTGACAACATCGCAGGGGGCGAGACGGCGGGCATCCCTTTCGCCGCGCTCGTGGCCGAGCGGATGGCCCTTCCCATGACCTACGTTCGCAAAAAGCCAAAGGGCTACGGCCGCAATGCCCGTATCGAGGGCGACATGAGCGAAGGTCAACGTGTATTGCTGGTTGAAGACCTGACCACCGATGGCGGCTCTAAACTAAGCTTTGTCGATGCGATCCGCGAAACAGGTGCAACCTGCGGCCACACTGCCGTAATTTTCTATTATGATATCTTTCCAGAAACACGCAAAACGCTGGGGGACCATGGGGTCGAATTGCACCATTTGTGCACATGGTGGGACGTACTCGCCGAGGCTAAGGACCAAGGCATATTCCCTGAAGAAACACTCGCAGAGGTGGAAAATTTCTTGAAATCTCCCCGTATTTGGCAGGACGCTCGCAAGACCTGACACCACTGGTTGACACGGACCCTCCTCGCAACCCAAGATGTAGAGGCGCTGAAACCTACCCAAGGTTATCCACAAAAACATACAATTTGCGCACCACCTTCCCCTTCGCTATGACGACCAACGGGGATCAACGGGGGTACAATATGAACGAGATTTCAACGCTGGGCACGACCGGCATCGCGATCCAGTCCGCTGAAACCATGCCGAACTCCATCGAGGCAGAGCAGCAATTGCTGGGTGCGATTCTGACGAATAACGACATCTATGATCGTGTTGCGTCGATCATTGGCCCCAAACATTTCTACGACCCCGTGCACGCCCGTATTTTCGAAATCGCAGCAGCACGCATTGCAAAAAACAATCTCGCGAGCCCTGTGACGCTAAAGGCGTTTATGGAAGACGACGAAGGGCTGAAGGAACTTGGCGGGCCTGCATACCTCGCGCGCCTTGCCGGTGCAGCTATCTCCGCCTTCGCGGTTCGTGACTACGCGCAGATGATCTATGATCTGGCCGTCCGCCGTGATCTTATCTCTCTTGGGCGCGACATTGCCGCAAAGGCAGCCAGTGTCGATGTCGCCAACGAGCCGCGCGAGCAAATCGTCGAGGCAGAGCAAGCGCTTTACAAACTCGCCGAGCAAGGGCAAACCGAAAGCGGATTTCAAAGCTTTCTCAAAGCCGTAACAGACGCCGTTAATGTGGCAAACGCCGCATACCAGCGCGACGGTGGTCTGTCCGGCGTCTCGACCGGCCTGATTGATATGGACAAAAAGCTGGGCGGTTTGCACCCCTCCGACCTCTTGATCCTTGCGGGTCGTCCTTCGATGGGGAAAACCTCGCTGGCGACAAACATCGCGTTCAACGTGGCCAAAGCTTATAAGCGAGGCACGCTGCCTGACGGAACGGAAGGTGCCGTAGATGGCGGTGTCGTCGGATTCTACAGCCTTGAAATGAGCGCAGAGCAACTTGCTGCGCGGATCCTGTCGGAAGCTTCTGAAATCCCGTCCCAGCAGATCCGCTCGGGCGACATGACAGAGCAGGAGTTCCGCCGTTTCGTTGATGCGGCCAAGGCTCTGGAAGCCTGCCCCCTTTATATTGATGACACGCCCGCGCTGCCGATCTCGCAGCTGGCCGCCCGTGCGCGCCGGCTTAAACGGACCCACGGCCTTGATGTTCTGATTATCGACTATCTCCAGTTGGTGCGCGGCACCGGCAAGAACGAGAACCGCGTGAACGAGATCTCCGAGATTACCATGGGCTTGAAGGCGATCGCCAAGGAGCTGCACATCCCTGTGATCGCCCTGTCGCAGCTGTCGCGTCAGGTTGAGAACCGCGAGGACAAGCGGCCACAGCTTTCCGACCTCCGCGAATCCGGCTCGATCGAGCAGGATGCCGACGTGGTGATGTTCGTGTTTCGGGAAGAGTATTACAAAGAGCGTGAAAAACCCGGCGATCACGAGCTGGACAAAATGGCGATCTGGCAAGAAGAAATGGAGCGCCTGCATGGTCGCGCCGAAGTTGTAATCGGCAAGCAGCGTCACGGCCCCATTGGCACCGTTGAGCTCAGCTTTGAGGGTCGCTTTACCCGCTTTGGGAATCTGGTCAAACCATGGCAGCAAAACGGAGACGAGCAAGAGTTCTAGCGCCAGTGGATAACATTGTGCGCAAGATTGGAACGATCCATACTTAGGCAATATTAACAATAGACTGCGGTGCATTCCTCATGTGTGTGACCAAGGGTCAATAGCGAGGTATTATGCACATCGAATTCGTAAATCACGCCTCTGTTCTAATCCGCCACGGCAACATCGGATTGCTCAGTGATCCATGGTACGAAGGTCCAGCGTTTCACAAAGGCTGGCGGTTGCTGGTTGAGACCGACGCGCCCGAAGTCGAAGCTTTGCTAGGCCGTACCACCCATATCTGGGTCAGCCACGAACACCCCGATCACTTCTCTGTCGGCTTTTTTAAACGCTTCGGCCAGATTATTCGCGACCGTGGCATCACCTTGCTGTTTCAGGAAATCGACGACCAGCGCGTTGCAGATTTCCTGCGCGCAGAGGGGTTCACGATCATCTTCCTGCCGTTTGGACACGCTGTTGATCTGGGCGATGAGGTCTCGGTCACCTGCATCAAGGACGAGTTTATCGACAGCGCCCTCTCTATCCGCGCGGGGGATACCCATATCCTCAACCTTAATGATTGCAATGTGGGGACCATCGCGCGCGCGCAAGAGTTCCGCGATGCCGTCGGTACCTGCGATATACTCCTCACCCAGTTCAGCTATGCTGCCTGGAAAGGCGGACGCGATAATCGTGCCTGGCGCGTGACGGCGGCACAGGAAAAGCTTTGTAATATCGCCGTGCAGGCCGAGGTGCTGCAACCGCGCATGATCATTCCCTTTGCCAGCTTTGTAACTTTCGCCCATGAGCGCAATCACTACCTCAACGATGCTGCCAACACCCCCGACACAGTCGTTGCTAATTTTCAGGCGGCCCCTTTCGCTGTGCAGGTCATGGCGCCCGGTGATGTGACCGATGGCACCACCGATCCCGCCGCAAGTGCCGCCGCATGCGGTTGGTGGCGCGGCAAGTACGCCAAGGCGTCTGATACGCTGATGACCTACGAAAGCGTTCAAGCCTCTGCGCTGGAGGCCGCTTTTGCCAAATGGCGCAAACGCGTTTTCCAGAACAACAGTGTGGCGACAATGAAGTTCGCGCAAAAATTCAGCCCTGTAAAAGTATTGCAGCCTGTGGTGGTCGAGTTGGACGATCTGGTCAGCAGTTGGCAGATCGATCCACCCAAGGGCACATTCACGCGAACAGACGCCCCTGCGGACCTGATCATGCACTCAGAATCGCTTGAGTTTATGTTTCTCAATTCATTCGGGTTCGACACCCTCACCGTCAGCGGAACCTTCGAAGAGGCGCGCGATGGCGGGTTCAGCCGTGCCGCCCGCTCCATCGCGATCGAGAACCTGAATAATCTGGGCATCCGCTTTGGTATGGGGCTTTTGTTCAACCCTAAAATCATCGCCGTCATTCTGGAGCGCCTGCGCGGTGTCAGCGCCAAAATGGGTCGCAAGGAGGCCTAACGCCCCCTTGCGCGCTGTCGCTTATTTCGGTGATTTAACTTCGTACTTCAGTCCCTTGGCCGTACCTTTGGCAAAGCCCTTCCAGTGGGAATGATCCTCTTTTTCAGTGCCGTCTTCGTTCATTGACCAAACCCCCGCATTCGAATCCTCGACCAGTGTCAAGTATTCGGCGGCGGTGGCATCCCCTTTGAGTTGTTCATTCATCCACGCGGTTACAAAGTGCTGCGCGATGTTGTTCATCCGCACTGTATCCCAAACCTGATCGCTGTAGTGCTCGGAGATGTTAAATCCCTTCTCCTCGTTGAAGTAATAGCTTTCTTTGGGCGCTGGCATAGGGGCCGCGGCGTTGTGACCAGCGTTCACATACGTAAGCAAGGCAGTGTCGACGCCGCTTACATTCTCCCAGATTGCGCGAACGCCCTGCTCGTAGAGCGATGTCTCGTCCTGCGAGCCCGCGATGAACAGCATCGGGATCTGCACACCGGCGAGGCCCTCTGCGTCCCAAAACCCTGTATTCATGCCCCAAGGGCCGATGGCAACAGCGGTTTTTATACGCGGGTCTGGCAAAGCGTTATGCGTGTCCGAGCCTGCGAGGTGAATGCCCAATGTGCCATGTGGCCCGCCCCAGCTGTAATCAACGGATGCCTGCGTGACCCCGCCACCGGCTGTGATGATCGCGCCGTAACCGCCCATAGAATAACCGATAAGACCTGCATTGCTTGCATCATAAAGCCCCGCAAATTCAGCACCCTCCGCCGCCTTACCTGCCATTTCTTCGAGGACAAACAACTGGTCCAGCGAGCGGTTCACCAGTGTCGAGCCGAACGCCGCCTGCGTCTGGTAGGTGCTGTCGGTATGGTCGATTGAAGTCACGACATAGCCCTTGGAAGCCAGATTTTCCGCCAGATGCGACATCAGGAAACGGTTTCCGGGATAGCCATGGCTGATCAGCACCAATGGATAGGGTGTGTCGGTGGCCGCAGGGGCCGCATCGCGCATAGCACGGCCTGTCAGCGTTACCTCGGTCGTACCATCCCGCAAATATGCACGGAATTCATTTGAGCCGGTAGCATCAGCCGCCGCCGGATACCACATCTCGACCGTAAGAGGGCGATCATAGCGTGGCAGTTCCGCAGGTTTGTCAGCCGCCGGATCAATTGCCAGAATATTGATCTGGTCAGGGTTCACCAGCTCGATCTGACGCACACCAACGGGTAGATCACCATATGCAGCAAGGGTGGGCGCATTAGGCAATTGTCCATCAACCGGATTGGCCATTGCTGCTCCCGCAACCATCATCGCGGTCGGCACCAGTGTTTTCACAAGCGTTTTCATTGTCGTATCCTCCTCTGTTTTCGGTACTCTAGCGAGGTTAACCACCCTCACAAGCAATTGTTTGTCTGACGTTACGAACCAAGCTTTGTGTCAAAAGGAAGCGGGGATAAAACGTGATTGGACAGAAAGCGCACGAGTTGCCAACCTCCTATCATGCTCACCTTTACGCTCCTCTTCTGGACCAGTTTGCTGTGGGGCCTGTTTCCGCCCGCTGCGGCCTTTGCCCGTGAAGTGGATTTGGAGTTGGTCCTGGCGGTGGATGTTTCCCGCTCAATGTCGGCAGAGGAACTTGAACTGCAAAGGCGCGGCTACGCCGAGGCACTTGGATCACCGGAAGTAATAAAGGCCATCGAGGGCGGTTTGCTGGGCCGCATTGCTCTCACTTATCTGGAGTGGGCGGGCGCCGGTAGCCAGCGGGTGATTGTCCCTTGGACCGAAATTTCGGATGCCACGCAGGCCGGAGCGGTGGCGTTGCGGATCGGAAGCTACTACGATGCAAGCCTGCGCCGTACGTCGATCTCCTCTGCGCTGCGCTACAGTGCGCGCAGCATCGAGACGAATGGTTTCGAGGGAATGCGCCGTGTGATCGACATATCAGGCGATGGCCCTAACAATATGGGCATTCCTGTTGCTGCCGCGCGCGATGAGGTCGTCGCACGCGGCATAACCATCAACGGCCTGCCCCTGATGACCGAGGATATTCTGAGCGAGATGTGGGGCATTCCCGATCTAGATCTCTACTACACCCGCTGCGTGATCGGCGGGGCCGGTGCGTTTGTGGTGCCGGTGTTGACGTGGGATGCCTTTCCCGCCGCCGTGAAACGCAAAATGGTTCTGGAAATCGCAAGCGCACCCGCAGCCCCCCCCATAGGTGCACAGCTTTTCAAGGCACAGGAGAAAGCGCCCTATGACTGTCTTGTGGGCGAAAAAATGTGGAAACAGAATCGCACCTATTTTGATATTCCGTAGCCGTGCTGCGCAGATGATCTTGACGCCGCGGGCAAGACGGTCAAAACCAGAGCCATGAGTACAGGCACCCTGACAATCGACCTAAACGCCATTGTTGCCAACTGGCATGCGTTGGCAAAACTTGCGCAGGTCGAGGCAGGCGCGGTCATCAAGGCGGATGCCTACGGGCTGGGTGTTGACCGTGTAGGGCGACACCTTGCAGCAGCCGGAGCGCGCCAGTTTTTTGTGGCTGTAGCCGAAGAAGGCGTGGCCTTGCGTCGCGCCATCGGGTCCGGTCCGTCGATCTCGGTGTTTTCGGGCCACATGGCCGGCGATGCGGATATGATCGCAGGTGCCAACCTTACGCCGCTGATCAATTCAGTCGACCAAATGCTGCATCACGTCGAATCCCTGCCTGGGCACCCTTTCGGTCTTCAACTGGATACCGGCATGAACCGTCTGGGGATGGAACCGGCCGAGTGGTCGGCCCTGCGCGATATCGCCCTTGCCCAGAACCCGACACTGCTGATGTCACATTTGGCCTGCGCGGATGAGCGGGACCACCCCATGAACGAACAACAGCGGATGGTGTTCGAGGATATGACCGAAGGCCTCGACATTCCGCGCTCGCTTTCGGCGACAGGCGGGACATTACTGGGTGAGGCCTACCATTATGATATGGTGAGACCGGGCATAGGCCTTTATGGTGGGTTGCCATTTGTGGACGCTGTACCCGTCGTTACACTCGACCTGCCGGTGGTTCAGGTGCGCGATGTCCTCGCTGGTGAAACAGTCGGTTATGCAAATGCGTGGAGCGCGAAAGTGAACTCCAGAATTGCGACGGTCTCGGGCGGCTATGCGGACGGCTTGCTCCGGGCAATGGGGCCAAACGCAAAATTCCACCACAACGACATCGCGGTGCCTGTCGTGGGCCGCATCTCGATGGATCTGATAACCGTGGATGTAACAGCCCTGCCCCAAGCGCCTTCCAGCCTGCAACTTATCGGCATGAACCAGTCCGTCGATACCGCCGCCGATTTTGCTGGCACCATCGGCTATGAAATTCTCACCAGCCTCGGGTCACGGTACAAACGCGTCTGGCTGGAATGACACTGCTAAAACCTGCGAACCTGTTGCTGCTGGTTCTCTATCCAGTCGCATGGTTTGCGCCACTTATGCGCGCGGGCCTGCTGCCGCTTTTTGGCCTGAGTGAAATTTCCGTCATGACGGGTCTGCAATCGCTTTGGGGCACTGACACCTTTCTGGCGATCGTGGTGGCCACGTTTGCACTCGTGGCACCTTATGTGAAAACGATTGGTCTGTCCCTCATCCACTTTGGCCTGATCGGTCCCCGCATCACTAAATTGCTCGAGCTTTTGGGAAAGCTCGCTATGGCTGATGTTTTTTTGATTGCGCTCTACATCACCCTGACAAAGGGAATCGGCGTCGGGCGCATCGAAGTTGCGTGGGGACTGTACCTTTTTACTTTCTGCATCCTCACGTCGCTTTATATCAGCTGGAAAACGCACCAATTAACCCGAAAAGACCTGAATTGAGTGGCATGAGGGAAACAGTCACGACTCATTGCGACCATTTATAGTCCCTTTTTCCTTTTCAGATCAGCGCAAGCCCTTTACTCTCATACTCAAGGGTATGAGCGAGACCTTGCTCATTGGGCCATCTGCCAAATCGGCCATCTGGGGATAATGATGCAACAGATGAAAACCCTCGGGTTTCTTCTTCAATATATAATGCAGCGTCTGGCGCTGGTATTTTTCGCGGCTTGTGCGGCGGCTCTCACGACGGCCACTATCATGGCAGCCTTGGGCAACTGGGCATGGGTTGAAGTTCCGTTAGGATATTCGGGTGAACCCGTCGAGAACGCGGGTATGTATCTGCAGATCGGCGCGACTGTACTGGCCGCAGGTATCTGCTTTTTCCTGCCCGCAAACGCCCGCATCATGAAGCTCGAGAATTCGCACCGCCGTTTCACTGTTTCGATGGATGATGTTGCCCGCGCTTATGGCGCTGTCCATGCCGCCGATCGTGGTCGGAATTTTCAGCTCAGCTCGGAATTTGATGCTGTGCGCGAGCGCCTTGCCTATTTGCGCGATCATCCTGATCTCAGTACGCTCGAGCCTGCCCTGCTGGAGACCGCCGCCCAGATGAGCCACATCAGCCGCGAATTGGCGGAGATTTACTCAGACGAAAAAATTGGCCGCGCCCGCGACTTCTTAAAACAGCGTCAGGAAGAAATCAGCCAGTTCAACAGTCGTCTTGATCAGGCGAAGTCAATCTCTACAGAGATGAAGCACTGGCTGCACGAGGTCGAACTGGAAGAAAGCGTGGCCGCTGCCCAGCTTGCCCGCCTTGCCGAGGAAATGAACGAGGTGTTGCCCCAAATCGGCCGCCAAACAGTTCTGCGCGTGCCTACCGTCAACGCTCCTGTTGAAGAAGCCCCCCTTGACAGCACAGCTCTCGACAATTCGCTCTACGAGCTGCCTAAGGCCGCTGAATAACGCCATTGCCGCCGCCCGACTGACACTCGCAGCGTTACAAGCGCCCTTTTCCTAGAGCACTGGCAAAGATTTTCAGCGCCTTTGTCCCTCTTTTGTTCCGTTTGTCATTGATCCCGTTCGCAACGCGGGGCATCAACACGTCATGGCAAAACCGATCAAAAACTTTTCCTGCACGAAATGCGCTGCGACATTTTCCAAATGGTCCGGCCGTTGTGACAATTGCGGCGAATGGAACACCATTCAGGAAGACAAAGGCATAAGCGCAGGCCCGCCCTCCAAATCACTGGGCGCGCGGCGCGGCTCTGCAATGGCCTTGATGGATCTCGCCACTGAAGAAGCCCCACCACCGCGCACCATGTCAGGCTTGGGAGAGCTTGACCGTGTGCTCGGCGGTGGTCTGGTCGCGGCATCGGCTATTCTGGTTGGCGGTGATCCCGGCATCGGTAAGTCAACGCTTCTGCTTCAGGCCGCTGCGGCGTTTGCCAATCAGGGGCTCAAGGTGGTCTACATCTCGGGCGAAGAGGCCTCCGCGCAGGTGCGCATGCGCGCGCAGCGGCTTGGCCTGTCGGACGCTGCCGTGAAGTTGGGCGCCGAGACCAACCTGCGCGACATCCTGACCACACTCGACAAGGAGCGGCCTGCCCTTGCTATTATCGATTCGATCCAGACTATGTGGGCCGATAACGTCGAAAGCGCGCCGGGCTCCGTTTCTCAGGTCCGCGCCGCTAGCCATGAGCTTACCAGTTTTGCCAAACGCACCGGCACCTCTGTAGTCTTGGTCGGCCATGTCACCAAAGAAGGACAGATCGCCGGTCCGCGCGTGGTCGAGCATATGGTTGATACCGTGCTCTATTTCGAGGGTGAGCGCGGGCATCCGTTCCGCATACTACGCTCCGTCAAAAACCGCTTCGGCCCTGCCGACGAAATCGGCGTGTTCGAGATGACAGGACGTGGCTTGGCGGAAGTTACCAACCCCTCTGCCCTTTTCCTGTCCGAGCGCGGTGCACCAAGCCCTGGATCAGTGGTGTTTGCTGGCATCGAGGGCACACGCCCTGTGCTGGTCGAGATACAGGCGCTCGTTGCGCCATCGCCCCATTCTCAGGCCCGCCGTACTGTCGTGGGGTGGGATGGCGGCCGCCTGGCGATGATCCTTGCGGTGCTTGAGGCGCGCTGCGGGATTCCCTTTGCAGGGCTTGATGTATACCTCAATGTGGCAGGTGGCATGAAAATTTCCGAACCTGCCGCCGATCTCGCGGTTGCTTGCGCGCTTTTGAGCGCACGCGAGGATACAGCATTACCAGCAGAAACCGTGGTTTTCGGGGAACTTAGCCTCTCTGGAGCGCTCCGGCCTGCCACCCAGACCGAAAACAGGTTGAAAGAGGCGCAAAAACTTGGTTTTACCTCGGCAATAGCTCCAAAGGGCGGCAAGGCAGTTGTTGTTGACGGGATCGCGATGCGCCCGATGACCGACCTTACCGAATTTGTGGGCGAGATATTCGGCGCAGGCTAACGCGCCCCTCAGACAAAAGGCGAGACGAGCATGGAAGGTTTTACCATCATTGACGGCGTGGTTGCGCTGGTCATTGTGATGTCGGCGCTGCTCGCCTATGGCCGCGGATTCGTCCGCGAGTTAATGGCAATTGTTGGTTGGATCGCCGCTGCTGTCCTCGCTTATCTTTTTGCACCGCAGGTTGAGCCGCTGGTACGCGAAATTCCAGTGGTCGGTGATTTCCTCGCCGACAGCTGCGAGCTGTCAATCATTGGGGCCTTCACGCTGGTTCTTGCTGTTACACTCGTAATTGTATCGCTGTTCACACCGCTATTTTCATCGCTGGTACAGCGGTCGTTTTTAGGGGGCTTTGATCAGGCGATGGGGTTTGTTTTCGGGGTGGCGCGGGGCATTTTACTGGTCGCAATCGCTTTCTTTGTCTACTCGACCGTCATCACAGGACAGCAATTTACAATCGTTGACGAAAGCCGCTCGGCGCTGGTGTTTGGCCGCTTTTCTGACGATATCCAGAACTCCGATCCGGATCAGGCACTTGGCTGGATCACAGGCCGCTACGAGCAACTGGTTTCGAGCTGTTCCGCAGGCTGAGACGCCCAGTTTAAGCAAGTCGTAACTGTCAGCGGGTATGCATCTTTCCAAAGCGGAGAGATCACGGATGGCACTAGACGAATTTTTCAAGCTGATCGACTGCGTGCCTACGCCTATCTTCGTGATGGATGTCACACCGGGCCAGCTGCCCGTCTATGCGCACTATAACGTCGCCGCGCGGGAAAAGACGGGGCGCAAGCTTGAAGATATTGTCGGAAAAAACTCAATTGAGGTATTCGGTCCCACGTTTGGCGCAGCGGCCTGTGAAGAGCAGCGCTTGACGATTCTGCACCGCAAACAGCGCGAATATGAATATGAGATCCCGCTTAAAGACGAAATCCGGATCGTTCGGACGACAATGAACCCTCAATTTGACGCGCAGGGCAACGTGATACGCCTTATCGGCAATCCCACAGATATCTCCATTGAATGGATGGCTCAAAGCGCCCAAACAAAGCTTGAAACGATCACGACGGAGGTAGAGCAATTTATCGCCATGGCCGCGCATGACCTGCGCACGCCAATGCGAAATGTTTTGTCGCTTACAGAAATGCTGGAAGAAGGGTTTGAAAACCACGGCGACGGCAAGCTTGAATTAATCAAACTACTCAAAGAAACATCAGAAAAATCAATGGATTTGATCTCCGATGTGCTCTCTTACGCCAGCACTCTCAATCTGGCGAATACCCATACACTATATCCTCTACAAAAGATGTGCGCCAATCTGATGGAGGTTCTTGATCCACACGGAAAACACCGCATCACTGCGACTGATATTACCCTCTCGGGCGAGAAAAACGTAATGCAGATCGTCCTGCATAACCTGATTGATAATGCGCTAAAACACGGAAATAGCCCGAAACTGACACTCAGATGCGATGCTGTATTACTCGGCACCTCCCAGATCGAAATTACAATGCGCGATGATGGCGCCGGCTTTGACAATCCCGGAAAGCTTTTCCTCGAAACTGGCGAGTTTCTCGTCGACAGCGGTTACGGGCTTCTGGCCGTGCGCAAGCTTGTCCTCGCACGCGGCGGGACGATCACGGCTTTTAATGATCCGCATACGGGTGGCAGCGCCGTGCGCTTCACCCTCCCGAACAAAGCCGTAACCGTCTCCAAAAGCCTTAAACCCTTCGAGCACGACCACAATCCGCCGAGCGCGCCTACTCCGGCAACTGCTCTCATGCACCATCCTGTGTCCGGCGGGTGAATTTCGAGATTAGCAGCGTGACTCTTCGCTCAAGGTCTCGTAAACCCCCCGCATCCCTTGTCGGTCGCAGGAGCGCTCCCTTGTCCCATATCCCGCCCAAGAAAATGCCGCCCGCCCATCCTTTCGACAGTACGTACTTCTCGGACTTCGAGGACGGTGACAAACTGAAGGAAGAATGCGGGATTTTTGGCGTTGTCGGTGTCGCAGATGCCGCAAATTTCGTAGCTCTCGGACTGCACGCGCTACAGCATCGCGGTCAAGAGGCCGGGGGAATCGTGACATACGACCCCGAAGCAGGTTTCCAATCTGCCCGGCGCTTTGGCTATGTACGTGACAACTTCACCAGCCAAAAAGTGATGGAAACCCTGCCCGGTTCGCTCGGCATTGGTCACGTGCGTTATTCCACCTCCGGCTCCAAGGGGCAGACCGCAATCCGCGATGTACAACCCTTCTTCGGTGAGTTCGCCATGGGCGGTGCTGCGATTGCGCATAACGGTAACATCACCAATGCCAACGCTCTGCGCCGTGAACTGATTGGGCGTGGCTCGATCTTCCAGTCTTCATCTGACAGCGAATGTATCATCCATCTGATGGCCCGCTCCCTCCAGCAGACCATTCCCGAACGGATGGAAGACGCGCTGCGCCGCGTCGAGGGTGCATTTTCGATCGTCGCGATGACCCGGACAAAGCTGATCGGTGTGCGCGATCCGCTTGGCGTGCGCCCGCTGGTGTTGGGCAAACTTGGTGACGGATACGCCCTCAGTTCCGAGACCTGTGCACTTGATATCATCGGCGCTGATTTCGTGCGCGAGATCGAGCCAGGTGAGATGGTCGTCATTACGGAGAAAGGCATCCAAAGCCATTTCCCGTTCCGCCGCCAGCCATCGAAATTTTGCATTTTCGAACATGTCTATTTCTCCCGCCCCGACAGTATTCTTGGTGGCAGGTCGGTCTATGAGACCCGCGAGGCGATTGGCCGCGAACTTGCGAAAGAGGCGCCCGTCGATGCCGATATGGTCTGTCCTGTGCCCGATTCAGGGACGCCTGCGGCCATCGGATACAGCCTCGAGAGCGGGATACCCTATGCCATGGGGATCATTCGGAACCAATATATGGGTCGTACGTTCATTGAGCCTACGGAGAGCATCCGCAACATGGGTGTGCGCCTCAAGCTCAACGTGAACCGTGCGCTGGTGCGTGGCAAACGCATCATTCTGGTTGACGATTCTGTGGTGCGCGGCACCACCAGCCGCAAGATTAAGGAAATGATCCTTGATGCTGGTGCTGCGGAGGTACACTTCCGCATTGCATCCCCTCCGACTGCATGGCCTTGCTTTTATGGCGTCGACACGCCGGACCGCGACAAGCTGCTGGCCGCGACCATGTCAGAGGACGAGATGCGCGAGCATCTGGGTGTGGACAGCCTCAAGTTTATCTCGCTCAACGGGCTATATCGCGCCGTGGGTGAGGCCGAGGGGCGTAATAAATCCTGCCCTCAATATTGCGATGCCTGCTTCTCAGGAGAGTACCCTGTAGTACCTTCCGATAAGGTCGAAAGCGGCTTTGTCATGAAACCGGCTGCAGAATAAATAGGCTTTCAGGCCGTGCAATTGTCGCGCGGCCTGAACCTTTGCAAACTGCCTCTGCCAGTTTTGTGCTAAAACTCCCTCATGACCGATATATTCGATGAAACCGTCGCGATGTGGCCTTTAGGGGCACGGAAAAAATTTAACACGATGCGTGCACTGATTCTCACTTCAGCTGTGCAAGCAAATGCAGGACCCATAGAGGAGAGCCTAAAATGGGGCGAGCCTGCATGGCGTCCAAAACGTCCGAAACAGGGTACGACTCTCCGCTTATGTTGGCACAATAAATCGCCCTCCACGATTGCGCTGTTGGTCGGTTGCCGCACAAGCATAAGTGCTACCATGCAGGAGGTTTATCCAACTGTTTTTCAATATGAATCCAATCGCGCCTTGCGTCTAGGTCTGGGTGATCCACTGCCGGTTGAAGCTCTCGATCATCTCGTGCGGCTCACGTTTACCTACCACCGCAAACCGTAACAGGCACACCTCCGCCGAGGCTGTGGCAACCATTTGCTGACAGCAGGCACCCCCTCTTTTTTCCAGCCTGAACAAGGCCTAGCTCCGCGTAGAGATAACGCACAGGAGCCGAAATGATGGCCACGCAAACCGACGGTACACCCACCCCGCCCGAAGTAGAAAAGCACGCAACCGAAGAGGCAAAGCTGGAGCGGCTGGCCCTTTTGGGTACGTTTGGTGCTTCTCATGCACCGCGTGCGCTTGTGCGCCTGCGCCGCGGCGCAACCCAAACTGTCAACATCGGGGACAGCGTAGACGGGCGCACCGTGCAGGCCATCGGCCATGGAGAATTGGTGCTGATGCACAACGGGACGGTGAAAATCCTGCGCATGCCGCAGGTTTGAGCCCCCCTTGACGGCGCGGACTGGCCCGCGCATATCCCCTTTATGACAGAGAAAACCGCATTGATCACCGGCGCGTCCCGCGGCCTTGGTGCAGCCCTCGCCGAGGCGCTCGCGCCCACTCATCATATCATCGCCGTCGGCCGCACCGTAGGCGCGCTGGAGGAGCTTGACGACAGAATCAAAGCCCGCGGCGGCAGTGCAACACTGGCACCGATGAACGTGAATGATACTGGGGCTATGCAAACCCTGTGTCGCGGCATCCACGACCGGTGGGGACACCTTGATATGTGGTTGCATACGGCAATTCATGCAGCGCCGCTGACCCCCAGCCACCACATTGATACCAAAGATCTGGAGAAATCCGTAGCAGGTAACATCACGGCAACGGCCACCCTGATCAATTATATCAGCCCCCTGCTAGGCGAGGCGGGCCAGGCTGTGTTCTTTGACGACCCGATCGTAGGTCAAAAGTTCTATGGCAGCTACGGCGCAACAAAAGCCGCGCAAATCGCGCTGGCACGCAGCTGGCAGGCCGAGACGGTACGCATTGGGCCACGCGTCGATATTTTAACACCTCAGCCAATGCCCACCGCCACCCGTGCGCGCTTCTTTCCGGGCGAAAATCGCGAAGGCCTACACGATATCCACACCGAAGCGGCCCGCCTTTTGGCAATCCTCCAGAAATAAGCGCGCCCTCGCTTGCCCGCGCCGCAGCCCTCGCCTATCAAGGTAAAAAGGGGCAATTTGATGCGTATACTGGTTACCAATGACGATGGCATAAATGCACCGGGTTTACGTGTGCTCGAAGGTATCGCGGCCACCTTGGCCGGACCACAGGGCGAAGTATGGACTATCGCGCCCGCATTCGAGCAATCAGGCGTGGGCCATTGTATAAATTACACCAAACCGACCCTGATCACCGAACTTTCACCGCGCAGGTACATGATCGAAGGTAGTCCCGCCGACTGCATCCTATGCGCCCTTTACGACCCGATGAAAGATGCACTGCCCGATCTGATCCTGTCCGGCGTAAACCGCGGGAACAACGCCGCCGAGAATACGCTATACTCCGGCACCATCGGTGCGGCTATCGAGGGGGCGCTTCAAGGTGTGCTGTCGATAGCATTGTCCCAGTTTTATGGCCCTGAAAACCGCGATCTTGACGACCCGTTCGAGGCGGCTGTCGAGCATGGTGCAGATGTGTGCCGCCGGATCCTTGCGCAAAAACGCAACGATGCAAACGGCTATAGCGTGTTCTGGAACGTGAACTTCCCGCCAGTTGCCGCTGCCGATGTAAAGGGTATCCGCCTTGCGCCGCAGGGGCGCAGACCCGGTGTCAACTTTTCGACTATACCCCATGACGCCCCAAACGGACGTCGCTTTTTGTGGATCTCCGGCGGCAACCAGCAAATCGCCCCCGCAGACGGTACAGATGCTGCCATTAATCTAGAAGGCTACATCTCTGTCACGCCCATGCGTGCAGATCTGACAGCTCATGATGTATTCAGCGGCATTACGGACCTCGACACATGAACGACGGGCACGAAGAGGCCGTCACCGAGGCAGAGCGCAAGATGCAGTTTCTCTATGCTCTGCGCTCCAAGGGGGTGACCGACAAGGACGTGCTCGGCGCGATGGAATCGGTGGACCGTGGCCCCTTTATCCGAGGATTGTTCGCGGGGCGCGCTTATGAGGACATGCCACTCCCAATTGCCTGCGGGCAAACCATAAGCCAGCCGTCCGTGGTAGGCCTGATGACCCAGGCATTAGAGGTGACGCCTCGCGACAAGGTTCTCGAAATAGGCACCGGCTCGGGCTATCAGGCAGCAATCCTGAGCAAACTTGCGCGGCGCGTTTACACGATCGACCGCCACCGCCGTCTCGTTCACGAGGCCCGCGTGGTGTTCGAGGCATTGGACCTCAACAATATTACTGCCATCACGGCCGATGGCAGTTTCGGCTTACCCGAACAGGCCCCCTTTGATCGCATCATTGTGACAGCCGCCGCAGAAGATCCCCCCGGTCCGTTGCTGGCACAACTCAAGGAAGGCGGCATCATGGTGTTGCCAGTAGGTCAATCGGACGCCGTTCAACACCTGATCCGTGTGCGAAAGACCGCAGAAGGGCTGGAATATGACGAAATGCGCGCAGTTCGCTTCGTTCCGCTTCTCGAGGGGTTGGGCAAGGACACATAATCTGGTATAGACACTCAAAATCTCGGGTACACGAGATGGGCAGTGACAAGGACAACCCAGATGAAACTTTCAGACATGCGCGTATCTGTGCGCGTCCCGCTCCTTACGGGTGTTGCATGCATCACGCTTGCCGCCTGTAACCAGCCACTTGATTTTGACATGCGTGGCATAGGTGGCGGCTTTAGCACGGCGAATGCTGCACAAGCTGCCTTGGACGGGCGCCCCGCACCTGACGATCGCGGCGTCATCTCCTATCCGAACTATCAGGTTGCCGTTGCGCGGCAGGGCGACACACTTGTGGATGTTGCAAACCGCCTTGGGCTCGACGCGCCTCAGCTAGCACGCTTTAACGGGATCAACCCCAATGTACCGCTGCGCAAGGATGAAATCATCGCCCTGCCATCACGTGTGGCAGAGCCATCCCCCGCAACCGGCGCCATCGGTACAGGTCCCATCAAACCTGTCGACATTTCCACAGTTGCAGGAGGTGCGATCGCGCGCACGCCGGCCACGCCCGGTGTTCAGACGACCACCCTGGCTCCGCTACCAGCAGCCAAGGCCCCGTCGCAAACCGGAAAAGAACCGATCCGCCATAAGGTCGAGCGTGGTGAAACTGCGTTCACCGTTGCGCGGCTATACTCCGTTCCAGCCAAAGATCTGGCCGAATGGAATGGTCTGGGCGCTGATTTCGCAATCCGCGAAGGTCAGTATCTGCTGATCCCTGTCCCCTCACAAAACCCACCAAAGGCAGCACCGGCACAAAGCGCGTCTGCAACAACGCTGCCTGGTGTTGGCTCGGTCACGCCGACGCCACCATCAGCAACGAAACCCCTGCCCGCAGAAAAGATCGAGCCGGCTGCACAAACGAAACCGGTCCAAACTGCGGTGGTAACCCCGAAACCGGTTGCGGATGTCGGTAAAACAACTGCACCTGCCGCTACCGGCAAGCTGGTTAAGCCGGTCAGCGGAACGATCATCCGCGACTATGCTAAAGGCAAGAATGAGGGCATCAACATTAAGGCAGCTCCCGGCACAGCGGTAAAAGCGGCTGATGCTGGAACGGTCGCAGCCATCACTCAAAGCGCGGATGGTGTGCCCATCATTGTGGTTCGTCACGCTGATAACCTGCTCACCGTCTATGCAAACGTGACCGATGTGGGCGTGAAGCGCGGCGATACTGTCTCGCGCGGCCAGAGCATCGCGAAACTGCGCGGAGGCGATGATTCTTTTGTTCATTTTGAAGTGCGTAAAGGTTTCGACAGCGTCGATCCAAACCCCTTCCTAAACTAGGTATCGTATTTCAGGTCAGTGGCATTGATGCCCGGTCCGGTATTCTCACCGAACCGGGCGTTTTCATTTCAGCCGCTAATCGTAACACCCTGCCGCCCAGCAAGGTCGGTGAAAAACTGCCACGCAACGCGCCCCGAACGACTGCCCCGCGTGGCTTGCCACTCGATCGCCTGCGCACGTAAATCAGCGTCGTTGATTGCCACACCATGTGCGTCGCAATAGCCGCGGATCATCGCAAGGTATTGATCCTGATCGCAGGCATGAAAACCCAGCCAAAGGCCGAAGCGGTCTGAAAGAGACACCTTCTCTTCTACTGCTTCGTTGGGGTTTATGGCTGAGCCGCGCTCGTTCTCGATCATGTCACGGGCCATCAGATGGCGGCGGTTCGATGTGGCATAAAGGACTACATTCTCGGGCCGCCCCTCGATCCCGCCATCCAACACAGCTTTCAACGATTTGTAATGGGCATCGTCATGGTCAAAACTCAGATCATCGCAAAACAGAATAAAGCGTTCCGTATGCGCACCGCGAAGCATATTGAGCAATCGTCCGACCGACGGCAGATCTTCGCGCTGTAATTCGACAACCTTGAGATGGGGGTATTCTGCATCAAGTGCGCCATGCACTGCCTTAACAAGGCTCGACTTTCCCATGCCGCGCGCCCCCCACAAGAGCGCATTGTTCGCAGGCAATCCGGCTGCAAACTGTCGGGTATTCTGCAAGAGTGTATCGCGCGCACGCGCAACCCCGAGCAGCAGGTCGATGTCCACCCGCGAGACATGCGCCACGGGCTCTAGACGGTCAGGCGACGTGTGCCAGACAAATGCCGAAGCGCTGGTGAAATCGGGCGCGACAACAGGCGCTGGAGACATCCGCTCCAGCGCCTGTGCAATGCGGTCCATCGGATCATCGATCATATATCGCGTTCCTTGGTTTCCTCGACGATCGGATCCTCGCGGTCGATATCGTCATAATCCCCCTCGTCCTCGTCATCGTAAAAGCCATCAGCGCGCAGTTCTTTTTCGCGCTTGGCATCCACACGGGACACGAGGAAAATCGAAATCTCGTAGAGGCCGTAAACCACAACAAACAGGATCAGCTGTGTCACCACATCCGGTGGCGTCACCAATGCAGCAAGCAGCAAAATTCCCACAAGCGCATATTTGCGCACATTGCGCAGGCCCTCGGCAGTAACAAGCCCTGCCTTACCCATCAGCGTAAGCAGCACAGGAAGCTGGAAACAAAGCCCGAAGGCCACTATCATTTTAAGCGTAATATCGAGGCTTTCGTTCACTTTACCGTTAAAAACGATGTCGATCCCCGAGGTTTTCGTCTCGCCGTTGGCCAGCATTGCAGACAGGTAAGAAGCCGCATCCGAGAACCCAAGAAAGAACTGCATCGCCAGTGGCACAACCACGTAATGCGCAAAAGATGCCCCCAAAAGGAACAGTAAAGGCGAGGCGATCAAAAAGGGAAGAAATGCGTTCTTCTCGTTTCTATAAAGCCCCGGCGCAACGAAGCGCCAAAGCTGTGTTGCTATCACCGGAAAACTGATTGCGAGGCCACCCACCATCGAAATGCGAACGAGCGTGAAAAAATATTCCTGTGGTGCTGTGTATTGCATTACAGGATTAGGGTTCCCCAGATCGCGCATCGTATTTTCAATCGGCACCAGCAAAAAATCAAGGATCGCGCTGCCGAACGAAAAACAGATAATCATCCCCACCACAAACGCGAGGACGGAGCGGATCAGCCGCGTACGCAACTCCGCCAGATGTTCGATCAGCGGGGCTGCGCTGTCGTCAATGTCGTTATCCGAGGCACTCATGAATCCGCTTTCTTTTGCGCTAGCTTTGCCTGTAACGAGGCATCCAGTTCGTCGGCCTTGGCCAATGCTTCCGCAGCTTCGCGTGCCTTGCGCTCTGCAGCAGCCCGTGCCGTGCCCGCCTGAATACGTGCTACATCCTCCGCCCGTTTGGCAGAGAGTTTGCCTGTTTCGCTATCGGGTTCGACCTTCGTGAGCGAGCTTGCCGCGTCTTTCACGCCGTCCATCGCCGTGCCAATCGGGTTACTTGCTGCTTTGAGCGATTTGCTCAGGCCCGAAGACACCTCACGCATGCCCGACTGGTCCGCCGCATCGTTCATTGCACTGGAAAACTCCCGCGCCATGCCTTTGGCCTTGCCGACAAACTGGCCCACGCGGCGAAACATCACCGGCAGATCCTTGGGGCCCACGACGATCAGCGCCACAACCCCCACCACCAGCATTTCGGTCATGCCAATATCGAACATGGTGTTACACCTTGTCCTTAGGCTCGACATCAGGCTGGGGCACATCAGCCACATCATCTGCCTTGGAATCGAGCAGCTCTTTCTCACCCTCATTGATGCCTTTTTTGAAGCTGGTAATTCCCTTACCCACTTCGCCCATCAACGAGGAAATCTTACCCCGACCAAACAGCACCAATACAACCACCGCGATGAGCAGCAGACCCGGCAAACCAATATTGTTCAGCATATCTTTTCTCCTATCAAAAATATCTGGCCCGCCAGCGACGACGGGATGTTGGAATTATGAATATCAAAAGTGCCGCACTGCAAAAATGACAAACGTCTGATTCGCGCATGAAACGTGATAAAGGCCGCCATTTTTTTGATCTTGTCGGAGGCAACTGACAGGTCTATGTCAGGAGCATGCCCCGTTCTGATCGCCTTTTTGATATCATCCAAATCTTGCGCGACGGAGAAGTGCACAAGGCGCAAGATCTTGCGGTGGATACAGGCGTATCTGTGCGCACCCTCTATCGCGACATGGATACTCTTGCCGCTTCGGGTGTTCCGGTTGTCGGCGCACGCGGCACCGGCTACCGGCTACCGCCCGGCATCACATTGCCGCCACTCACCCTCACCCCAACCGAGCTTGAGGCGCTGAATCTGTGTCTTGCCATCGCTGCGGAAGTGGCCGATCCCGACCTGAAAACCGCAGTTCAAACCCTCATCGAAAAGTTTGATGCTGTGTTGCCCGAAACCGCCGTGGCCGAGGCAGATGCATGGCAATTTGCCGTGACGCCTTTTTCGGATGCTGCGCGGGGGTTTGCCCGCATGCCAACAATGCGCGCAGCGATCAAAGCGCGCCAAAAGCTGCGGATAACCTACACATCACAAGGCGGCACTGTGACCACCCGCACCATAAGGCCGCTCCATATGGAATATACCGGACGTATCTGGACCCTGATTGCGTGGTGTGAGTGGCGCAAGGAACACCGCGTTTTCCGCCTTGACCTCATCAACACCGCCGAAGCCCTGCCACAGCTTTTTGGCGACGAGGCGGGAACGATGCTGGCCGATTACAGGCGTTAAACTTTGAGCGCCCAACCGTCCTGCGGGGATAGAAACGCCTCCACGCTGGCTTGTGCAATTACGATGGTCTCGCCGTTTGACGGTACATTGAGGCCACCATGAACGGCACGCACTTCCGCACGCCCCCGTGGCAGCACAGCACGGAGCACCTCCAGATCTAGGGCATCGGGTTCCTGAACTCCGACGGTCACCTGCACGCGCATCGCGTCATGCGGCAGCTCCAGTGCGCCGAACAGGGGCAGAGAGGAGTGGCGCAACGCGTCCTCAATAGCACGTTTGGCAGCCTTGGTGTAATCCATACCGTGCAGGTCATTGCCCATGCCCATCTCGATAATCACACGTTGTCCGATCATTGGATCGCTCATCTGCGTTTCTCCATATCAAATCCGACAGACAGTGCGACATTGGCCATGATCGTCGGATTGCCAGTGCCCTCGGGCCGTGGCACATCCAGACCGCCCTTGACCACATTCACCGTGACTTGCCCGTATGGAAACACGGCTCGAAGAACGTCTGCATCCACCGCATCCGGCTTTTGCACGCCTACATCCAGCGTGATGCGCATATCCGCTTTGTCAAAGCCGAACAGCTCAGCAAGGTTGATCGAGTTGTGCCAAAGCGCGTCCTTTATCGCCCGCTCGGCGGCTTGGGTATAGTCCCCGCGCCGCAATGAGGTGCCCATCCCGAATTCTACCAACAGCTTTTGCATCGTAGTCCCCTATTTCCCGACACCAAAAACGAAACATTTGTCCCGCCGGATTGTCAGCCACATCACAGTGCCCGCACTGGGCATGAACACGTTCGGCACCGTCGCCCTGAGCAAGGAGCCATCGTGATCCATACGGTATTCGATCAGACTCTCGTTTCCCATAAACCGCGCCCGCTCGACGACAGCGCGGGCAGGCGTTCCATCGGCGGCTGTGGGCAGCGGCCCCTTGCCCGCACGGTCAAAATCAATGCGCACATGCTGGGGCCGGAAAACAATATCCACCGAGGTACCATCAGGAATACCAGGGGCTAGAAACCGCCCAAAGGCAGTGTGCGCCAGCGCACCCGATACTTCAGCACGCACAACATTTGCATCCGAAAAAAATGCCACCGCCGCACGGTCCAAAGGGCGGGTATAAACGTTATAAGGCGCGCCCTGCTGGACGATCTTGCCGTCCCGCATCAGGGCAATCTCGTCGGCCATCCGCATCGCCTCGTCGGGCTCATGCGTTACCAGCAGAACCGCAGTGTCCTCTTCTTTGAGAATGCTCAACGTTTCGTCGCGGATGCCATCGCGCAGGCGGTTATCGAGGCCGCTGAACGGCTCGTCCATCAGCATGATACGCGGACGCGGGGCCAATGCACGGGCGAGTGCGACGCGCTGCTGCTCGCCACCAGACAGCTGGTGCGGATAGCCGTCGATAAAGCGCTTGAGGTCCACCCGCTCCAGCAACTCCTCCACCCGCGCCCGCTTGGACGCTTTGTTGCCGCGAAGGCCGTAGCCAACATTATCGGCTACACTCAGATGCGGAAATAATGCGAAGTCCTGAAACATCAGGCCAATCTCGCGCCGTTCGGGCGGGACGCGAAAGATCGTATCGCAAATCAGCGCACCGTCCACATGGATGGTACCGCTATCCTGCATTTCGACCCCGGCAATCATGCGCAGCGTTGTTGATTTCCCGCACCCCGAAGGCCCCAGAAGGCAAGTCACCTGCCCCGGCATAATCTTGAGGCTCACGTCGTCGACAACAGCGCGACCGTCAAACCGGCGCACGAGATTGCGAATTTCCAGACGTGGCGTGTCAGACGGCATGGGCGTTAATCCGATCATTTCTGTCGGATAGCAGGTATCAGCGCTGCCGCGCACCTGCAAGCACCGCCGCAAACCCGCTGACCAGAACACAGGCACAAATCAGCAAAAGCTGCTCGTATTTATGCCCTTCCATCAGCCATGGCGTCACAAAATCCGATGTACGCACAAGATAGATCAGCGACCCGAGCATTGCCGACCCAAACGCCACAACATAAGCCCAGAGTTCGATCTGACGCCCCATTACCAGCCCGACAATCAGGATTGGCGTCAAAAACATCGAGGCAGTCCCGCTTACAGCCACCGCATCAAACAGAGTGGCATTGCCCCAAAGTGTGAGCAATGTTCCCCCCAGCATAAACGCCACCATAACGGCCCGTCCAGAAGTAAGGGTGCGTGGCAGGCCGCCTTCCTCGACCACCAGCCGCGAGGCGGAACTGAGCGCAGAATCGAGTGTGCTAAGCGCCGATACCAGCAGCGAGATCATCAGCAGCCCAAACACCCATGACGGGAACATGGTCGCCCATGTGCCGATCAGCTCCCCCTCGTAGGCGGCACCAAGAAGGCCAGCCTGAATGCCGAAAAAACCGAACCCGATAATGCACAGCGTGCTGATCCAGAAGGCGTGCCTAAACGATGCCCGCGTGGTGGCACGGTCCGCTATGAATCCACGATCCATCATCACCGGATCGTGCGCGGGGTAGCTGAACACCTGCAACGCGGCCACAGCCAACAAGATCCAGCCATTGTAGCTACCCGAAGTTCCCGGTGCCGTCACCACCGCGCCCAGATCAAATGCAGGGCTGGTCACCAGCGCGCCAAATGCCACACCGAACACTACAAGGAAAACTATCATCTGCACCACATCTGTGCGCAGCGCCGCCGACAGCCCGCCCCATGCGGAATAGGCCAACCCCAATACAGCGACGATCCAGATCGCAGTTGTCCCGCTCCCCTCCAGAACAGCGTTAAAAATGAGGCCAACAACAACCAGATTTGCAAACACCTCCGACAGCAAGCGCAGGGCAATTACAAAATTATAGCATGCGTTACCAATGCTGCCAAACCGCACCCCGAGCCAGTCCTGAACCGAGGTTGCACCGCCCTCGCGCAGTCGCTCGACAATATATCCCCCCGTCAGGAACGAACCATAGTAGGCTGCATAGGCCAGCGTACCTATTATTCCGTAATAGTAACCAAGGATCGCGGCATTCATCAGACTTCGCGCGAAAATCCATGTTGTCACCTGACTGAGGACCAGAACCCAAAGGCCAGGACTACGCCCCGAAGCCCCCGTCCCACCGAAAAATCCGTCGATCGTGGCGCGGCGCGGCGCGGCCAGCACGGACGCAACAAGGATGACGCCAAAGGCGGCGATCAGGACAACGGGGTTCATGGCGGACCTTTCATAAAAACCTTCACCAGCGCTATGCCAGCCAAAGCCCGCAATCCATCAAAAATTCTACTACTGTCAAAAATGTGAAGAGCTTAGGCTACCAGCGTAAAATCCGCTTGAGCCGCATTGCGCCCGTTAACCTGCACTGTGATCACATGCGCGCCGACGTGTAGAGCAAATGTGCTCATCGTTCCGTTGAACTTGTGTGATTTGGGAAGGGTCAGCGGCACCCCTGCGACGATCATCACCGCCTTGAGCTTGAAAACCTTTTGCGCGACCTTTCCGGACGCACGCGCGAAAGTAATGCAGTAGTCGACCAGTACGGGCAGGTCTGTATCGCTGTTCAGAACCACATCGAACACAAGCGCATTGCCCATGGCGACGCTGGTCTGCGCAAGCGTGAGCGTGGCGCGCACTGGCGCATCTGGTTCATACCCTAGTACAGTCATCGCCCCGCTGTGGCCCTTCTTTACCAGTGTGCGCAATGCGTGGCGCCTGATCCAGTCAAGCTCTTTCGCATCTTGTTGGCTGCTGTCACGCCAGCTTTCCAATCGCGCCAACACGGCATCGGGATCAATCTTGCTTAGATCATTCAGATGATTCGCAACCGAGCGCGTAACATAGCGTGTCCGGTCACTGTGCAGTTCATCCAGCAGTGGCAATCTTTGCGCAGTCGTCAGACCCACATTAACCGCCCACGGCAGGCGCGGTCGCGTGCCCTCGCTCACCAATCGGCGCACGTGGTAATTTTCATCATGTGCCCAGCGGGTCAAATCCGCAAGTGTCTCCTCGGGCCATCGGTTAAGGAAATGGCGGATGTAGAATTCCATCGAGAAGCGCTGCGTTGCCTCATGGATCAAGGCCATAGCACGGGCGCGGTGATGCTCCAGACCGTGACGTGCAGCTAGGATACCAGGTACGGCATGGATAAACCGGCCAAAATCACCGTCTTGCCTGTCAGGATCGAGACGCGGCGGCATCGACGCCTCCAGCTGCACGGCCATCGTAGGAAAATCATCCGCCAATTGCACGGCGATGCAATCGGCAAGCCACTCCATCCGCGCCATCAACTCACGCTCGGGCAAACCGGCCATGGCTTGCGCCATAAATGCTGCCGCGTCAAAGCCGGAGACGCCGGCGGCAAATTCTGCCGCCAGCTGCCCGACTGTCTGCGCGTTGAACAGATGGTCCTTAAGCGAGAACTTTTCAGCCATCACATTGTGATGTTCGTCGCCCCACCGTCCAGCAGGATTGATTGCCCCACGATGAACCCTGCATGGGTGGAGCACAAAAACGCACAGGCCGCACCAAATTCGTCGCGGGTGCCATAACGCCCTGCAGGAATGCCTGCTGCCCGCTCGGTCCGCGCCTCTTCCAGCGTGATGCCCTTGGCCTTGACCACACCACCATCAAGCGCATCTGCGCGATCGGTCGCGTGGATACCAGGCAGAAGATTGTTGATCGTAACCCCCTTACCGGCTACCTGCCGCGAGGTGCCCGCCACATACCCCGTAAGACCAGTACGCGCCGAATTGCTCAGGCCCAGAACGCCGATGGGCGCACGTACCGATTGCGACGTAATGTTGACCACACGCCCCCAACCACGGTCCATCATCGCAGGCACCAGCGCCTTGATAAGCGCGATAGGTGCCAGCATATTTGCATCAAGCGCTTTGATGAAATCCTCACGCTCCCAATCTGTCCACATGCCAGGAGGCGGGCCGCCAGCGTTATTGACCAGAATGTCAACGCCCTGCGCCGCTTTGATCACTGCGGCCTGACCCTCTTGCGTGGCCACATCGGCAGCAACCGTTTCAATGCTCACGCCGTATGTGCTGCGCAACCGCTCGGCTTCGGCTTCAAGGGCTTCTGACCCGCGTGCGTTCATCACCAAGTCAACACCCGCAGCCGCCAGATGCTCGGCACAGCCCAGCCCGAGGCCCTTTGAAGAAGCGCAAACCAGCGCCTTTTTTCCTTTGATCCCCAGATCCATTTCGTATCTCCCTGTTTGGTTGTCGCGATTTCGGGTGGCCCCAGTGCTAGCGCAGCCCGAACCTGCGCGCCAGCAAAACACCGCCGCATTGACCGTAACCTGCCATAATTCTAGTGTAGGGCCACGTCCAAGCAGTTCTAAAAAAGAGACTTCAGATGTCCACAGGCTCCCTCTCGTCCACCAGCGTTCCGGTCTATGTCTCGGGGCAGATCCGTGCAACGGACGGTGCAAATACTGGCGATGTTATCTCGTTCTCGAGCGAGCTTATCCTCGATGACATATACGAGATGGAGTTCGGCGCAGAGCCTGCACGCTTGTCGCTGGTGGCGCGTGATGATGCCAGCTTTGCCATCGGGCATGACACCACTATCGGCATTCCCGGTGCAGTGGTTCACCTCGATAGCGCACTTGTGTTTATGTCACCTGATGGAAGTATCTCGGACGCGCTGCTGCTGGTCGAAGTAGATCCGCAGGGCGATGTGGCTGAAATTTACCTTCTGCCTTTCAGCGCACTTGCTCCCAAGGTTGAATACCGCCTCGTCGGGATTGACCGCGAGCATGCACATAACAAATTCGCGCAGGTGGCCTGCGTCAGCTTTACCCGTGGTACCCAGATCACAATGGCGTCGGGTGCACAGTGCCCCGTGGAGGATCTGGTCGTGGGTGACCGCGTTCTGACCCGTGATGATGGGGTGCAGACCCTGCGCTGGATCGGGACCTCGACCACCCGTGCCGTGGGCGAATTTGCCCCGATCCGCATCGCCGCAGGCACATTGAACAACACTGCCGATCTGCTGGTGAGCCCCGATCACCGCCTGTTCATCTATCAGCGTACCGACGAACTGGGCGCAGGCCGCTCAGAGCTTTTGGTAAAAGCGCGCCATCTGGTCAACGGCACCTCGGTAACAGTGGATGAAGGCGGCTTTGTCGATTACTTCCAGCTGTTGTTCGACAGCCACCAAATTATCTATGCCGAAGGCATCGCCGCCGAAAGTATGCTGATCAACAGCCGGACCCGCCCCGTCCTGCCCGCCGACATGGCACAAAGCCTTGGATTGCATATTCCGGGCCATTCAGACCTGCCCCATGCCGGAATGGATGTGAGTGAGGGTTTGCTCAAACACCCCGACACCGCCGCGTTGCTGAAAAAAGCTTCCGGTCGCTGAGCTGCGGCCGCGGCCTGTCTTGCGTCTGGGCCTGTGTAGGTTATGAGTAGCGCCCGATGCCACAGCGCCACCCGTGCAGCGGGTTTTGCCCGAAACACAGATCAGGATTGACCCGTACCATGCCGGACACAAACACAAACCGCCCTGATCTGCCGCCCGAGATTGCGCGCAGACGCACGTTTGCGATCATCAGCCACCCAGACGCAGGTAAAACCACGCTGACAGAGAAATTTCTGTTGTTCGGTGGGGCGATCCAGATGGCGGGACAAGTCCGTGCAAAGGGAGAGGCACGACGTACGCGCTCTGACTTTATGGCGATGGAAAAAGATCGCGGCATTTCTGTCTCGGCCTCGGCAATGTCCTTTGACTATCAGGGCCGCGACAAGAACTACCGATTCAATCTTGTAGACACCCCCGGTCACTCGGATTTCTCGGAAGATACCTACCGCACACTGACGGCGGTCGATGCTGCTGTGATGGTGATTGACGGCGCCAAAGGTGTGGAATCGCAAACCCAGAAACTGTTCGAGGTCTGCCGGATGCGCGACCTCCCGATTCTGACGTTCTGTAACAAAATGGATCGCGAGAGCCGCGATGTTTTCGAAATTATCGACGAGATCCAGCAAAACCTCGCGATTGACGTGACCCCTGCCAGCTGGCCCATCGGAGTGGGCCGCGACTTCATCGGCTGTTATGATATACAGCGCGACCGGCTTGAGCTGATGGACCGCGCCGACCGGAACAAAGTTTCCGAAAGCATCAAAATCGAAGGTCTTGATGATCCCAAATTGGCCGAGCATGTGCCTGCCGCCCTACTGGAAAAACTGCGTGAAGATCTCGAAATGGTGCGCGAACTGATGCCGCCGCTTGATCCTGCCCTAATGGCCGAGGGATCGCTCACCCCGATCTGGTTCGGCTCTGCAATCAATTCTTTTGGTGTGAAGGAATTGATGGACGGTATCGCCACTTTCGGACCCGAGCCGCAGATACAAAAGGCCCAGCCCCGCGAAATTCTGCCCGAAGAAAAAAATGTGGCCGGATTTGTGTTCAAAGTGCAAGCAAACATGGACCCAAAGCACCGCGATCGCGTGGCGTTTGTACGCCTCGCCTCCGGGCATTTCGAACGCGGTATGAAGCTAACGCATGTGCGCACAAAAAAAGTGATGACAATTGCCAGTCCGGTGATGTTTCTCGCCGCAGATCGCGAGCTGGCCGAGGAAGCGTGGGCGGGCGACATCATCGGTATCCCCAACCACGGCCAACTGCGCATCGGCGACACCCTTACCGAGGGCGAAGCGATCCGTGTGACCGGCATCCCGTCATTCGCGCCCGAACTTTTGCAGGGTGTGCGCGCAGGTGACCCGCTCAAATCCAAGCATCTGGAAAAGGCGCTGATGCAATTTGCCGAGGAAGGTGCGGCAAAAGTTTTCAAACCCTCTATCGGGTCCGGGTTCGTGGTTGGCGTTGTAGGCCAGTTGCAGTTCGAAGTTCTGGCCAGCCGGATCGAGCTGGAATACGGTCTGCCGGTCCGGTTCGAGCAATCGCAATTCACTTCCGCCCGCTGGGTTACCGGGGCGAAAGCAGCCGTGGACAAATTCACCGAGGCCAACAAACAGCACATCGCCCACGACAATGACGGCGATATTGTCTACCTTACCCGCCTTCAGTGGGACATTGACCGCGTCGACAGAGATTACCCCGATATCAAGCTGACAGCGACCAAGGAAATGATGGTCTGATGCAGACGTGGGGCATTGTTGCGACCGTCAAAGCGGATGCACCCACAATTTTGCGGTTCGTGGCTTACCACCTTGAGCTGGGCGCACACCGGATCTTTATATACCTTGATGCGCCCTGCCCCGAGGCGCAGGAGGCATTGCGCGCGCATCCGAGATGCCGTGCGGTCCTTTGTGACGAAGGGTATTGGAACCGCCACAACAACGGAACGCGCCCCGCGATGCACCAACCGCGCCAAACAATAAACGCCACCCGCGCGTATAACCGCGCCGACGGCGAGGTCGACTGGCTGATGCATATGGACGTGGACGAGTTTCTTGTAGCCGAGGGGAATGTTGCTTCATGCCTTTCTGCGCTGCCCTCCAATATCAAATGTGCACGGGCGCGCCCGATGGAACTGTTGGCTGGCGGCGATCCACAAACGGGTGCCGCGTTCAAGACATTCATTCCCGCCGGCAAAGAGCGCGAGCAAATCGTTTCAGTGCTGTATCCGACCTTCGGCCAACACCTCAAAGGCGGCTTTCTGAGCCATATCGCAGGCAAGATATTTGTACGCACCGGCGTGAAGGGCCTGAAATTCCGAATTCACAATGCCTTTCTGGCCGGCGAAACGAACCCCGATCATTTCGAGATGTCCAATATACGTCTGGCCCATTTTCATGCAACCAACTGGGAAACGTGGCTCGCCCATTTTAACTACCGACTTGCGCAAGGATCATACCGTGCAGATCTGGGCCCTGCGCGCAGCCGCGAACGTGGCGGTATCACCACCCACGAACTGTTCACAGCCATCCGCGACGAAGAAGGCGAAGCGGGCCTAGCCGCATTTTTTGACGAAGTTTGCGCAGATACTCCCGCCCTGCGCGGCCGCCTAAAAGCGGTGGGACACCTCCATTGCGCCAGCTTCCCATTTGACACAAGCCTCACCAAACATTTCCCAGACTTCGCAATAATTTGACGCCAGTTGTACAAATTGCTATGGGCAAACCAGATATGTCGCGGCAGGTGCCGCCCCTTGGGCCAATCGGGCCGTCATAGATGCTGCCGCGGGCCGTATAAGTGTCCGCAACTAACGGATACACATGATAAAATTTTCTGATTTGAGTCTGAACCCGAAGGTTCTGAAAGCCATCGAAGAAGCGGGTTACGATACACCGACACCGATTCAGGCAGGAGCAATTCCTCCCGCCCTCGCCGGACGTGACGTTCTGGGTATCGCCCAAACCGGCACCGGCAAAACAGCCAGCTTCACACTGCCTATGATCACTATGCTGGCCCGGGGCCGCGCACGCGCACGGATGCCGCGCAGCCTTGTGTTGTGCCCCACACGGGAACTGGCCGCGCAGGTTGCCGAGAATTTCGAGACCTACGCCAAGTACACAAAGCTGACAAAGGCACTGCTTATCGGCGGCGTCTCGTTCAAGGAACAAGACAAGCTAATCGACAAAGGCGTGGACGTTCTTATCGCGACACCGGGCCGCCTGCTAGACCACCATGAGCGCGGCAAACTGATCCTTACTGATGTTAAAGTCATGGTTGTAGACGAAGCCGACCGCATGCTGGACATGGGTTTCATCCCTGACATCGAGCGGATATTCGGTCTCACACCCTTCACCCGCCAGACGCTGTTCTTCTCCGCCACGATGGCCCCCGAAATCGAGCGGATCACGAACACTTTCCTGAGCAACCCCGAGCGGATCGAGATGGCGCGTCAAGCGACCACCTCCGAAACGATCACCCAAGGGGTGCTGATGTTCAAAGCCTCGCGCAAGGATCGTGAAGCCGCAGAAAAACAAAACGTTTTGCGTGCGCTGATCGATGCCGAGGGCGATAAATGCACAAACGCCATCATATTTTGTAACCGCAAGATGGACGTGGACGCCGTTGCCAAATCCCTCAAGAAAAACGGTTATGACGCGGCACCGATCCACGGCGATCTCGATCAAAGCCAGCGCACAAAAACACTCGACGGGTTTCGTGCTGGCACACTCAAATTCCTGATAGCATCCGATGTTGCGGCCCGCGGACTGGACGTTCCTTCGGTAAGCCATGTATTCAACTTTGACGTGCCAAGTCATGCGGAGGATTACGTTCACCGCATTGGACGCACGGGTCGTGCCGGCCGTGATGGCAAAGCGATCATGATATGCGTCCCGCGCGACGAGAAAAACTTTGAGGATGTCGAGCGCCTTGTGCAAAAGACAATCCCGCGCCTCGAGAACCCGCTTGGTGGTGACGCCCCGACAGCGGAGCCGTCCGAACCCCGCGAGGAGGCAAAGTCCGCTCACAAGGTAGAAGACAAAGGTGCGGACAAAGCCGGCGACAAGCCAAAGCGCACCCGCTCGCGCAGCCGCAAGCCCTCTGATGCGACCAAGGCCGACGCACCCACGTCACAAAAGGCTCAAGAAGGTGATGCACCCGCAGCGGCAGATGCGCCTGCCCCGAACACGCGCAGGTCAGCACCGCCAAAAGCCAATTCGCGCGCTATGGAAGCGCCTATGGAGGCACAAAAGCCCCAGACCGATACAGCGCCCAAGCAGACCGCGCCACAAGCGCAATCGCCCAAGCCTGATACCGAGAAGGACGCTGATACTTCCGATCGCCGCGCCTCCCGCAGCCGCGGTGGGCGCAGCAATAACAGCAATAATGATCGCGGCGGCAACACTGTGGTCGGTTTGGGGGATCATATCCCCACGTTTATCGAGCTGAGCTTTGCAGACCGCCCAAAAGACTAAGTCAGAAAAATAAAACGAAAAAAAGCCCCGCAAGTCATGCGGGGCTTTCTTTATTTACGGGAAGCAATAAACCTCCGAGGGGTCAGCTCAAGCGGCTGACCACAACGGTGACTTCCGGCTTTTTGCCGATTTCATTTTGTGCGGACTGGCGTGCGACCTTGCGCAGACCCTCATCAAGCGCCTTGTCGTCGCGCATGGTTTTTGCACCGGCACGGCCGAGCCACTGGCTCAGATCCTGTTCGACGACATCAATAAGCGCCGCCTTACTCACACCCATTTCCGGCAGACCCATAGTATCGACCCAAGGATCGCCCAACGGCTCGTCCTGCTCGTCCATAAGCACAGTGATCGTCATATGCCCGTTTAGCGCCATGCGGATACGGTCACGTACCACACCGTCAAGCGCGCCAACCTGCACAGAGCCGTCCAGATAAGTACGTCCCGTCTCTACATACTCCGCAACCTTGGGCGCATTGCCAGACAGGTCGATCATCATTCCGTTGACTGCCATAACACCGGTGTAGCCTTTGCTATTGGCGATCTTCACGTGCTCGCGCAGGTGACGGTGCTCGCCATGCATCGGAATCACGGCTTGTGGTTTCAACAGATCGTGCAGTGTCTCGATATCGGGACGGTTTGCATGGCCAGAAACGTGATACTTGCCCGAGCTGTCATCGACCACATCAACGCCAATTTCTGAAAACTGGTTCATGATGCGGATAACGCCACGCTCGTTGCCTGGAATGGTCTTTGACGAAAAGAGGAACATGTCCCCCTCCTGCATCGTCAGGCCCATATATTTGCCACGGGCCAGCTGCGCAGAGGCTGCACGGCGTTCGCCTTGTGATCCGGTTACCAGCAACAACAAATTCTCGCGTGGAACGTCACGCGCCTGTTCGGGGCTGATCGTCGGCGGGAAGTCTGTCAGCACGCCTGCCTCGACCGAAGCTTCTACCATCCGCTTCATTGCACGTCCCAAAAGCACGACAGAACGGCCAGCCTTGGCACCCGCAACAGCAAGTGTTTTCACACGGGCCACATTAGAGGCGAATGTCGTTGCCACAACCATGCCTTTAGCACCCGACACCAGCTCGGTGATGGCGTCAGGCAATGTCGCTTCAGAGCGACCTGCCTCCGGGCTGAAGACATTTGTACTGTCGCAGACCAGCGCCTTGATACCATCCTTGGCGATCGCCTCGAAGGCAGCGGGATCAAATGGCTCACCCACGCCGGGCGTAAGGTCGACTTTGAAATCACCCGAGTGCACGATCCGGCCTGCTGGCGTGTCGATGATCAATGCAGAGCTTTCGGGAATCGAGTGCGAGATCGGCTGGAAACCCACCTTGAACGGACCTGCGTCAACCTGATGCGGGAAAGTACCCACGATCGTTACTGCGTCCTCAGGGTGGTTATATTCGGCCATCTTGCGACGGGCAATATTGGCCGTAAACTTGCGCGCATAAATTGGCGCTTGCAGGCGGTCGTAGGTATGGGCAATTCCGCCTACGTGGTCCTCATGGGCATGGGTGACAAAAATCGCCTCGATCTGCGTCTTTCGTTTCACCAGCCAGTCGATATCGGCAATGATGAGGTCAACGCCCGGAGAAGTGTCCATGTCTGGGAATGCCACGCCAAGGTCGACAACGATGAGCCGCTCCTTACCGGGTTTACCGTAGCCGTAGACATAGGCATTCATGCCAATTTCGCCTGCCCCACCGAGGGGAAGGTAGATTAATCTTTCAGTGCTCATTCGCTCACTAATTCCTTGTTATATTTATGTATCACGGTCAGGCCGTGCATCGTCAAATCATCTTGATATTCGTCAAACAGGGCTTCTGCCTGTTGAAACAGCGGGGCTAGCCCGCCAGTGGAGATCACACGCATCTCGCGCCCACGCTCCGCCTTTATCCGCGCACATATCTCACGCACGAGGCCGATGTAACCCCAGAATACGCCCGATTGCATACAGGCCACAGTATTCGTGCCCACCACATGGGCCGGTTGGCTTATGTCGATATGCGGCAACGCGGCGGCAGCATTGTGCAGTGCTTCCAAGCTTAGGTTTACGCCGGGCGCGATCACACCACCGATATATGCCCCATCGCTATCGGAAACATCGAATGTTGTCGCAGTCCCAAAATCCACGATGATAAGATCTCCACCGTAGAGGTCATAACCGGCCACAGTGTTCACCAACCTGTCCGGTCCGACCGCAGTGCCCGCATCTACCCGCACATCCACCGGCAGTGTGCATTCGGGCTTACCCACGACAAGGGGCCGCGTGTTGAAATAACGATCCGACAGCACCCGAAGGTTCCAAACGACACGCGGAACGGTGGATGATATGATTACATCCGATATGTCCGCCTCTATGCCACGCAACTTCAGCAATGTGCTGAGCCAGACATAATACTGGTCCGCTGTGCGCTTCCAATCGGTCGCCGTGCGCCATGTGGCAATAAATTCGGATCCATCCCAAATGGAAAAGACCGTATTGGTATTGCCGCAGTCAATCGCCAGGAGCATCGAACGCCCTCCCTCGTAAATCAGAAATAAACATCTGCCGCAGTGATCGCCACGCGGCCTTTCGCCGTCATAAGCACGAGGTTACCGTTTGCATCCACATCCTCAAAGACGCCAACAGTCTCGTCACGCATTGTGCGGGCGGTAACCACCTCCCCCTTGCGCGCCGCATGCTCAAGCCAGGCAATCCGGATCGGGGCAAACCCGTAAGTCGCAAACTGATCCTCAAGCCGCGCATAAGCGCACGCAAGGACATCAAGAAACATGTCAGGCGCCACACTGATCCCTGTTTCGGCCAGCACACTCACCGGTGTTACCGCCCCCGGTTCTACCTGCGCCGCCGATGGCGCATGAGCAAGATTAACACCAATGCCTATCACCAGCGCGCTTCCCACTGTTTCCAGCAGGATGCCGGCCACTTTACCACCGCCCAGCAAAACGTCATTTGGCCACTTGAGAGCAAACGCTGCCTCCTGACCTGTTACCGCAACGAAGGCTTCGCGCAGCGCAAGGCTGGCCACAAAGCTGCGCAATGCAGCATCTGCGGGTGTGCCCGTTCGTTGCATAATCAGGGTTCCGGCAAAGTTACCACGCGGTGTGGACCACGCACGCCCGCGCCGGCCCCGTGCTGCCGTCTGCTCAAGGGCCAAAATCCACGCGGGACCTGTGAGTGTCGGCGCCATGCGTGCCGCCTCGGACAATGTGGAATCAAGGCTGTCAAAAACATGCCGGCTGTAGCCCGAAGGCCATTCGCTCATGACGAACCGACCTCAGCCATGAATGCCATTAGTTAACAAGGGTCGCTGCCGCCAGACCTGCCGCACCTTCGACGCCGAACATATTGATAATGCCCACCACCATGATCACCGCAGAAGCCACTAGAAAGCCGCCAAGGATGCCACCGCGGTTGTTGTCCAACGCATCGGATTTATCCTCACCGAAATACATGAAGAAGACGATCCGAAGATAGTAATAGGCACCAATCGCAGAGGCCACCGCACTTGCAATCACCAACCATGCAAGGTCAGCTTCGAGTGCTGCACGCCAGACATAAAGCTTACCAAAAAATCCGAGGAACGGCGGCACACCAGCCAAACTAAACATCAGCACCAGCAGCGTGAGCGCTCGGCCCGGATTGTTCCGCGAATACATATTGAGCGACGAGATCTCGGTAACGGGCTGGCCATCTTTTTCCATCAGCAGGATAAATGCGAATACACCAACGTTCATGGTGACATAAATCGCCATATAAATCAGCATCGCCTGCACGCCGAACGCAGTTCCCGCTGCCAATCCCATCAGGGCATAGCCCATATGCGCAATCGACGAGTAGGCCATTAGCCGTTTGATATTTGTCTGCCCGATTGCTGCAATCGCTCCGAGGAACATCGACAGGACAGACAAAAGCGCGATGATCTGCTGCCAGTCCCCTACTGCATTACCAAACGCATCATGCAACACGCGCGCGAAAAGCCCCATCGCCGCAACCTTTGGCGCAGTTGCGAAAAATGCCGTAATCGGAGTTGGCGACCCTTCATAGACGTCCGGTGTCCACATGTGGAAAGGCACCGCTGACACTTTGAACGCCATGCCCGAAATCAGGAACACAATGCCGAAAAGCATGCCGATCGACATATTGCCAGCCTGAGCTACCGTAATAATCCCCGCAAACTGCGTTGTTCCGGCATAGCCGTAGACCAGCGACGCACCGTAGAGCAGCAAACCGGATGAAAGCGCGCCAAGGACAAAATACTTCAGACCAGCTTCGGTAGATTTGACACTATCGCGGCGCAGCGAGGCCACAACATATAGCGCTAGCGACTGAAGCTCGAGCCCCATATAAAGCGCCATAAGGTCTCCGGCAGAGACCATCACCATCATGCCGACAGCGCTGAGCGCAACCAGAATGGGATATTCGAACCGCAACAAGCCACGCTTGTTCATATAACCTTCTGACATGAACAGGACGCAGGCTGCCGAAACGAGTATCACAACCTTGGCAAACCGCGCAAATCCGTCATTCACAAACATCCCGTCAAACGCACGGACCGTTGTGCCGGATGTTCCTGCGACCATCAGGGCAACCACAATCAACGCCGCAGAAATGCCCCACAGAATGGGCCGCGCCAGTTTGTCCTGCCCACCGTAAGCACCGACCATCAGTGCCGCAATCGCACTTAACGCAAGGATAATTTCGGGCAGGATCACAAGGATATCGTCAGTCATTTCTTTCGCCTCAATTCAGGGCTTCGGCAGATTGTGTCACAGCCTGCGCTGCGGCAACTGCCGTATCATAATTTTCAACCAGTGCCGCAACGGACGGCCCTATTACATCAAGAATAAGCGCGGGATAAACACCCAGAAGTAGCGTCATTACCACCAGCGGGGCAAAGATCCATTTCTCGCGGGCATTCATATCGGTGATGGCCTTTAGGCTTTCCTTGATCAGATCACCCATCACCACGCGACGGTAAAGCCACAGCGCATAAGCAGCCGAAAAGATGACACCTGTAGTTGCAACCGCAGCAACCCACGTATTGACCTGAAAAACAGCCATCAGCGTCAGGAATTCACCCACAAAGCCTGACGTGCCCGGCAAGCCCACGTTTGCCATCGTGAACAGCATAAACAGCATCGCATACACCGGCATCCGGTTTACCAGACCACCGTATGCATCAATCTCGCGGGTGTGCATGCGGTCATAGATAACGCCCACTGCCAGAAACAGCGCGCCAGAGATAAATCCGTGGCTAATCATCTGGAAAATCGCGCCATCCAAGCCTTGCTGGTTGGTCGAGAAGATACCCATCGTCACGAAACCCATGTGCGCCACAGAAGAATACGCGATCAACTTTTTCATATCGTCCTGCACCAGGGCCACCAGCGATGTATAGACAATCGCAATAGCAGACATCCAAAGGATCACTGGGCCGACTACTTCGGAACCCACCGGAAACATCGGCAGTGAAAAGCGCAGAAAGCCGTAACCGCCCATCTTGAGCAGGATCGCCGCTAGAACCACGGAGCCCGCCGTTGGTGCCTGAACATGCGCATCCGGAAGCCATGTGTGCACTGGCCACATCGGCATCTTGACCGCAAAGCTGGCAAAGAAAGCGAGGAACATCAGCGTTTGCATACCGCCGACGATCTGGAAGCCCATGACGCTGAATGTCTCTGACCCAAAGCTATGTGTAATCAAACTAATCGTGCAGCCGCCGATGCAGGTCGTGCCGGCATCCGCAAACATGGCTACCATTGCCACCAGCATCAGAACCGAGCCAAAGAAGGTGTAGAGGAAGAATTTGAAGCTGGCATAGATCCGGTTTGCACCGCCCCAGATGCCGATGATCAAGAACATCGGGATCAGGCTTGCCTCAAAGAACAGGTAGAACAGGATCAGATCGAGCGATACGAATACGCCGATCATCAATGTCTCGAGGATCAGGAACGCGATCATGTATTCCTTAACGCGGGTGCTCACATCCCATGACGCCGCGATCACCAGCGGCATCATAAACGTGGTCAGCATCACAAACAGGATCGATATACCGTCAACACCGACGCGGTACTTAAGGCCAAGCAGCCAATCGGCCTCGTCCACCAACTGAAAACCCGTATTCGCGCTGTCGAACTGTGAGTACATCACGACAGATGCGATGAATGTCATTGTCGTGGCAAAGAGAGCCAGCCATTTGGCGTTCCGTTGCGCGGCCTCATCTTCACCGCGCAGGAACACGCCCAATATCAACGCCGCGAATGCAGGAATAAACGTCACGATGGACAACAGATTATTTTCCATCAGTTCGCTCCTCCGCTCATCGTCATCCAAGTCACCAGAACCGCAATTCCGATCACCATGGCGAAGGCGTATGTAAAGATATATCCCGACTGAGCCTTGCCACTAAGCCGTGTGAAGAAGGGGATAATTCCCATAGCGAGGCCGTTCAAGCCACCGTCAATCACATCGCCATCGCCGCGTTTCCACAAGAAGCGGCCAATCGCTTTAGCAGGTTGCACAAAGATAAAGCCGTAAATCTCGTCGAAATACCATTTATTCAGGAAAAACTGGTAAAGCGGCTTTTGCTGGATGGCCAGACGTGAAGGCAGGCTCGGGTTCCAGATGTAGAACCACATGGCCATGACAAAGCCGAACAGCATTGCGATAAACGGGCTGACCTTGACCCACTTTGGCGCGCTGTGCGCATCCTCCAGCACTGTGTTATCCGGCGCGAAATGAAGTGCCCCCTCACCCGGTTTCCCTGCAAAGCTGGCACCGTGATGCGCGCCTTCATGATCCTCAGAACCTGCTGCAGCATGGCTTTCCTCTGCCCCGTCAACGGTTCCTTCGCCATCCGCCGCCATTTCTACCACCGGAATACCGTAGAATTTGCCAACATACTCGGCAGAGCCAAAGAAACTTTTGTAGAAAATCATACCCGAGAAGATCGCACCGATCGCCAGCACACCCAACGGAATCAACATAACCATAGGGCTCTCGTGTGCATGCTCGTGCGTGTGCTTGTCGCCGCGCGCCTCGCCAAAGAACGTGAGGAAGATCAAGCGCCAGGAGTAGAAAGAAGTCATGGCAGCAGCGATCACCAGCATCCAGAAGGCGTACATCGCACCGCCGCCCCACGCGCTCTCAATGATCGCATCTTTTGACAGGAAACCCGCAAAACCGAAATGCGTGAGCGGAATACCGACACCGGTGATTGCCAGCGTACCTATCATCATTGCCGCGAAGGTCACGGGGATCTTCTTACGCAGGCCGCCGTAATTACGCATATCCTGCTCGTGGTGCATTGCATGAATGACCGACCCTGCCCCAAGGAACAGCATCGCCTTAAAAAATGCATGCGTCAGCAAGTGGAACATCGCGGCAGAGTACATGCCGACACCAGCAGCCACGAACATGTAACCAAGCTGGGACATGGTTGAATACGCAATCACGCGCTTGATGTCGTTCTGTACCAGACCGATGGTCGCCGCCACAAACGCTGTGGTCGCGCCAAGGAACGTAACAAACATCATCGCTTCAGGCGCGTATTCCATCAACGGTGACATGCGGCACACAAGGAAAACACCCGCAGTAACCATCGTCGCGGCGTGGATCAGCGCGGATACAGGGGTCGGCCCCTCCATCGCGTCCGGCAACCATGTATGCAGAAACAGTTGGGCCGACTTACCCATCGCACCAACAAACAGAAGGAATGCAATCAGATTGGCCGCATTCCACTCGGTCCAGAGGAAGGTGATCGACTGTTCGGCGAGCTGCGGCACAGCGGCAAATATATCGTCGAATTTGATGCTGTCCGTCAGCATGAAGATAGCAAAGATCCCGAGCGCAAAGCCAAAGTCGCCAACGCGGTTTACCACAAATGCCTTGATCGCGGCAGCGTTCGCGGAAGGCTTTTTGTAATAAAACCCGATGAGAAGATAGGAGGCAACGCCCACCCCTTCCCAGCCAAAGAACATCTGGACCAGATTGTCTGACGTCACGAGCATCAACATCGCGAATGTAAAGAAGGACAGGTAAGCAAAGAAGCGCGGCTTATAGCTCACGCCTTCACCAAAATTCTCGTCATGGGCCATGTAGCCGAAGGAATAGAGGTGCACGAGGCTCGAGACTGTTGTGATGACGATCAGCATAATCGTGGTCAGACGGTCCATCCGGATGGACCAATCCGTAGACAGTGACCCGCTCTCGATAAAGCGCAGGATCTGGATGGTCTCCGTCGTTCCGTCAAAAGTTAGAAAAACGATCCAGCTCAAAATTGCAGACAGAAACAAACCTGCGGTTGCAATTGTACAGGCCGCATTTTCGCCAAAGATCTTCCAACCAAAACCGCACAAAAGCGAACAGACCAGCGGTGCAAAGAGCAGTGTAAGTTCCATTTCCTCAGCCCTTCATCACGTTGACGTCTTCCACGGCGATAGTGCCGCGGTTCCGGAAGAAGCAGACAAGGATCGCAAGGCCGATCGCAGCTTCAGCCGCGGCTACTGTGAGGACAAACAGCGTGAACACCTGTCCAACCATGTCTCCGAGAAAACTGGAAAATGCGACAAGGTTGATGTTCACCGCAAGCAGCATCAATTCAATACTCATCAGCAGGATGATCACGTTCTTGCGGTTCAAAAAGAGCCCGAAGATGCCAATGACGAACAGCGTTGCCGCCACCGTCAGATAATGTTCCAGTCCGATCATGTCGTCCCTCAGTTTTCTCGCCCGATGTTCAGGGCGTCGTCGTCAATCAGCGCCAGTGGCGTAATGGCGCCGCGTATTTCACATGAAGCTATAGCCGCCAAGCACAATGATCAGAACTACAATAAGGGCGACCAGCAAATTACGTGACATCGTCATTCTTCCTTGCATTTTCCGGCTTCTACCTAGGTTCAAATACTGAAACGAGCCCGGAATATTTTCAAAAACTCCGCACCGGATCGGTACGAAACTGGTAATTTACAGTCCCTGCCCCGGTTTTACATCCGTAAGCTTCATCGCCTTGGCCGGATCGCGCATCATCTGTGCAACCACGTCCTGACGCTTAACATCCTTGCGGTGGCGAAGCGTAAGGACGATCGCACCGATCATTGCGGTGAGAAGGATCAGGCCCGACAGCTGGAACAGCAAAAAGTATTCATCATAAAGGATCATGCCGAGAGCTTGCGTGTTCATCACGTCGGGGTCTGTCACCTGCTGACGCAGACCTTCCGCTGCGGTGTTTGCTTCCCACGCGCCAAAGGCCATTACAAACTGCATCAGAATAACCAGACCGATCAACAGGGCCAGCGGCATATATTTCGCCATCTCGGCCTTGAGCTCGGCAAAGTCGATGTCGAGCATCATCACGACAAACAGGAACAGCACCGCAACCGCACCCACGTAGACAATAATCAAAAGCATGGCTACAAACTCGGCCCCCAGAAGGACGAACAGGCCGGCAGCGGACAAGAACGACAGGATAAGCCATAGAACAGAATGCACCGGATTGCGGCTAATCACCGTGAACAGCCCACCTGCGATCACACTCACCGCAAAAAGATAAAATGCAAAAACGCTCATGCGTCACCTTCCTTATTCGTGTTCGCCGCGGCCGACATCTCGTCCAGCACCGGCTGTGCAACTGCTGTTGCTTTCTGCATCGCCGGAATACCGGCAAACAGCGCCATCTGGCCTATTGTCTCGATGATTTGTTGCTTGTGCGCGCCTGCTTCCATCGCGTGACGCACGGTCTGACGTATCGCAATTTCGTTCTGCGCACCCTGCATGGTCAGCCCCGCCAGCGTCAGGAGCAACCGCGTCTTTGCATCAAGCCCGTCAGGATTGAGCCGATTGCCAAAAAACGTTTCCATCATGTCTTTGGGCATCATACCCAGCATCGATTCAAACCCTTTAGGCGTAAACGCATCCATAGCAGGAAAGGCCTTTGCCATTTCCTGCGCCTGACGCATCATATCTTCCCATGGGTTTTTATCGGTCATCGGTAGGGTGCATCCATCTCGAGGTTACGTGCAATCTCAGATTCCCAGCGGTCGCCGTTCTCTAGAAGCTTGCTTTTGTCGTAATACAGCTCTTCGCGTGTCTCGGTGGAGAACTCGAAGTTAGGCCCTTCGACAATCGCATCCACTGGGCAGGCTTCCTGACAGAAACCGCAATAGATACATTTCGTCATGTCGATGTCATAGCGCGTCGTGCGGCGGGAGCCATCTTCGCGCGGTTCCGCATCAATCGTGATCGCCTGTGCCGGACATACGGCCTCGCACAATTTACACGCAATGCAGCGCTCCTCGCCGTTGGCATAGCGGCGCAATGCGTGCTCGCCACGAAACCGCGGGGATAGTGGCCCCTTTTCATGCGGGTAGTTGATCGTCGCCTTCGGCTTGAACATATATTTAATGCCCAGCTTCATGCCTTGGTAGAAATCCTGCAACAGGAAGTATTTCGCGTGGCGGGTATAATCAGTCATATCAGCCTCCTACCGTATAACGGGCATAGATGCCCCAGAACCATTCAAACTTTGCGGCGAAAGCTACGAAAACAACCCAGAATAGCGAGAACGGCAGGAACACTTTCCAGCCAAGACGCATCAACTGGTCATAGCGGTAGCGCGGTGTGATCGCTTTGATTAGCGAGAAGAAGAAGAACACGATACCCATCTTCGCAATCATCCAGAAGATGCCGTCCGGGAGGCCAGGTACAGGCGACAGCCAGCCACCAAAGAACATGAGCGAGATCAGCGCGCACATAAGCACCACCGCAACCAACTCACCGATCATAAACAGGAGGAAGGGCGTCGAAGAGTATTCAACCTGATAGCCCGCAACCAGTTCTGATTCCGCTTCGGGAAGGTCAAACGGTGGGCGGTTTGTTTCGGCCAAAGCAGAGATGAAGAACAGGATCAACATCGGGAAATGCGGCAGCCAATACCAGCTCAGCAAGCCATAGTCGCTTTTTTGTGCTTCCACGATCCCGCTGAAGTTCATCGAACCGGTAGAGATAATCACACCGATGATAATCAGACCGATGGACACCTCATATGAAATCATTTGCGCCGCCGAGCGAAGCGACCCGAGGAAGGGGTATTTGGAGTTGGACGCCCAACCACCCATGATCACGCCGTATACCTCCAGCGAGGAGACCGCGAAGACAAACAGAATTGCCACGTTGATATCCGACAGGACCCAGCCGTCATTGAATGGAATAACCGCCCAAGCGACTAGCGCCATAACAAGGCTCACCATCGGGGCGAGGAAGAACACCGGACGATCCGCACCCGCAGGAACTACGATCTCCTTCACGATGTATTTTCCGAAATCCGCGAATGACTGCAGCAGGCCGTAAACGCCAACCACGTTCGGGCCACGCCGCAGCTGGACCGAGGCCCAGATCTTGCGGTCCAGATACATCAGGAACGCCAGCGCAACGAGCAAGGGAATCACAACAAGGAAAATCTGACCGACGATCAGAAGGATCATCCCCAGTGTGGTGTTAAAAAAGAAGTCAGCCATAGGTCCTCACACCGTCGGGATGCCTTTTTCGCGGCAGTTTTGCGTAACCACCTCGGCATCAATAGTCTTCAAGCCTGATGGCAGGCTCGGCGAGATCGTGTAAACAGCATCGGCCCGCCAAACGCCACCCTCAATTGCCACATTTGTACGGACATGACGTGCAAAACCGTAGCCGCGTATCAACGTGTACTGCGCAGCAGCACATTCAGCGTAAGCCGCCACATTTTCAGAGGCCATTGCCTTGGTCATTGCCACATTGAACTGCACCAGATCACCGTCCAGCAGCACAGTCTCCACCCCTTTGTATTCAGGGATAAAATCCTCAGCTGTGGGGATCGCCGGGGTACATGCACACAGTGCCATCACCCCTATCCACCCTGCCCGCTTCACTCTGCCGCCAACGCCTCCATACGACGCGCTTTTGCATTCGCTGACAGTTCCGCCATCAGGCTCGAGGCGCGTGCAATCGGATTCGTCAGGTAGAAATCGCTGATTGCATTGGTAAAAGGTGCATCCGACATCTTGCCTACAGGCTCCAGTGTCCATCCGTTTTCAGCGACGACATCGACCTGACCCAGATGCTTGTGCGCTTTAACCAACGCCTTGCGCAGCGCAGCAAGTGAGTCGAACGGCAATGCCGCACCAGTCTCTGCGCTCAACGCGCGCAGAATCGCCCAGTTTTCTTTGGCCTGCCCCGGTGCAAAACCGGCGCGCTGTGCCAACTGGGGCCGCCCTTCTGTATTGACGAACAGACCGCCCTCTTCGGTATAGGCAGCTGCCGGCAAGATGATATCTGCGCGATGTGCTCCGCGATCACCATGCGAGCCCTGATAAATGACGAACGGTCCTGCCGGAATGTCGCCCTCGTCGGCGCCCATGTTATAGATCACCTCGGCGGCCAGCACATCTGCGATACCGCCCGCTGCCGTGGCATCGACATCCATTGCACCCACACGCCCCGCCGCTGTGTGAAGAACCAACAGCTTGGCACCTGATTTATCACAAACTGCCTGCACAGTCGCCAGAACGGCCGCGCCATCCTCGGACGCCAGTGCACCCTGTCCCACGATAACAAGAACATTTTTCTCTGCCATGGACGCCATATCAAGGTCGAGCAGATGCGATAACGCAGCACGGTCCGTGCCCATATGCTCGTATTCATAGGTAAGGTTCGCCGCCTCACCCACCAGGCTCACATCTGCGCCACGTGACCATGCCTTGCGGATGCGCGCATTCAGCACAGGCGCTTCTACGGCTGGATTTGTGCCTATCAGCAAAATCTTCTGCGCGGCGTCAATGTCTTCAATTGCCGCTGTTCCGACATAGGCGGAGCGGTTGCCCGCTGGCAGCTTTGCGCCGTCCGTGCGGCACTCAACGACACCGCCGAGTCCCTCTATCATCTGCTTCAGAGCAAACGCCGCTTCGACGCTGGCCAGATCGCCAACCAGACCGCCCAGCTTCTTACCCTTCATCGCAGCAGCCGCAGCAGCCAGCGCTTCGGGCCACTCGGCCTTCCGTAGCTTACCGTTCTCGCGGATATAAGGTGTGTCCAACCGCTGCTTGCGCAGGCCATCCCAGACAAAACGGGTTTTATCGGAAATCCATTCCTCGTTCACACCATCATGGTTGAGCGGCAGGAAGCGCATCACTTCGCGACCTTTTGTATCGACGCGGATGTTTGAGCCAAGGGCGTCCATAACATCAATCGACTCAGTCTTGCTCAACTCCCAAGGGCGCGCAGTAAATGCGTAAGGCTTGGAGACCAACGCGCCTACCGGACACAAGTCGATAATGTTGCCCTGCAGATTGCTGTCCAGAGTTTCGCCGAGATAGGCGGTAATCTCGCTGTCCTCGCCGCGCCCTGTCTGGCCCATCTGGTGGATGCCCGCAACTTCGGTGGTAAACCGTACGCAGCGCGTGCAAGAGATACACCGTGTCATATGCGTCTCGACCAATGGACCCAGATCGAGGTCCGTGCTTGCGCGCTTTGGTTCACGATAGCGGGAAAAATCCACGCCATAAGCCATCGCCTGATCCTGCAAATCACATTCGCCGCCCTGATCGCAGATCGGGCAATCAAGGGGATGGTTGATCAGCAGGAATTCCATCACGCCTTCGCGCGCCTTTTTGACCATAGGCGAATTGGTTTTGACGACCGGTGGCTGGCCTTCGGGACCGGGGCGCAAATCACGCACCTGCATCGCGCAGGAGGCGGCAGGCTTGGGCGGGCCACCCACGACTTCCACAAGACACATCCGGCAGTTGCCCGCTATCGTCAGTCGCTCGTGATAGCAAAAACGCGGCACTTCGACGCCTGCCTGCTCGCACGCCTGAATGAGCGTCATCGCCCCTTCGGCTTCAACTTCTTTACCGTCGATGATGATCTTGCGAATGTCACTCATGATATCACTTTTCTCTTAGCATAGAGCCGATCCGGCTCGCTTTTTGAATCTCTTTGCGCCCGAGCGCGCAATAACTTTGCGGGTCCGAGATCACAACACCATTGGCCCGCATATATGCCTCGCCCTTGGCCCGCATCCTTGCCTTTTCCATATCCGAGTCGGCATAGGCCTCTATCTCGTCGTTGGAATAACCCAGTTCGCGTGCGAGTTTGCGTGTCTCGCGGTATAAAGACAAGGCGGTGATCAGCCGGGGTGCCATCTGGGGGCACTTCTTGCGTATCTGATCTGCAACGGCAACATCAAAAACCGCATTATCAATACGTGCGACATCACGCAGCGGCGGCTTGGCGATCGCCGCGCCGGTGGATAAGGCAATCAAACTGACCGTAAGAATGAAATGGCGCATGGTACTCTCCTCAAATGCTAGCGGGGCTTTTGCCCTTGTGTGCATGTGTGGGGTAGCCGGTTGCTATGCAATAACATGGCATGTCCCAGGTCGGTATCGCTCCCATGGTGATCTCTTTAAAGGGCGTTGGGACAACGTCCCTGCAACAGCAACGTATCATTCGTGATATTAAGTTGGGATTGCGGCGCATCGGGGCCTGCCGTCCAGATAACATCGGAACTGCCAAACGAATTAACGCAGTGCACCGTCGCCTCATAGCGCCCTGCCTCAAGGGCACCCTCCAGCGACCGCGACACCGGCTTTACCGTGACGGTAAAGACATCGCGCTGACGCTCGACCTTGCGCAACTTGGCGTTAAAGATCTGACCATCAAAATAAATGCGGTCCTCCGACGATGTACATGCCCCAAGCAGCCCCGCACAAAGCACCATACCCGTCAATATCTTCATCACCGTCTCCTCCACACAGCTTCGTGCGGTTATTTCCAGATCTTAGCGCCTATATTGCGCAAATATGCAGTCAGGGCCAGCGCTTCTTGTGTCAGTTTCGTTTGCGATCACGCAGGGGGGCCACCCCGTCCAGTGCTTTGCGCAACAACGCTATGGCCAGATTGAGACCTACGTACAGCATTCCCACCAAAGGAACGTAAACCCACGCCGTAACCAGACCTCCTGTTACCGCCGTAAATGTGGCCCATGCAGGCGCGCCAAAGACGACCAGCGTCAGTATAAACGCCCCCAAGCTCAGCAAACCATCCCATATATTGCGAAAAAAACCCATTAATCTCCCCTTCCACTCCCCCGCGCGTATCAATCGGGGCTATGTCAGGCGGTCATACCCCTGCAAGAGCGCGAAAACCAGCGCGTCAATCTGGAAGAGTCAGACAAGAGAACCACAAAACAAAAGACTTTGCGGGGGCTTCAGGTAGCGACGTTACCCTACGGCACGTTCGCGTCCCGCAGCGCACTCACCCTGCCAAACCTCACCGACATATTAAAGCTACAACTTCAGACGAATGAAGCTAACCACGCCCTAGCGTGATAACACAGAGGGCCAACGTACCGTCGCCAGAATAAAGAGAGGAATGAAGCCAATCAGCACCATCAAAAGCTGGTAAATCGGGATAACCAACGGGATAGGCCCCAGCACCTCGTAGAAGGCGATCCAGCCACCGGCGAGATATATCCCAACAAGACAGGCCACAGGCACAAACGGAAACACAGCGGTCCAGCGTGGCAATCCCGCTTTACCAAGTACAACCGCAAATATGGCGCATTCAATCACCGCAATCACCAAAGGGATTGCGATGAAATTTAGAGCTTCGAGAAACACTTTTTATTCCGCCGCAACCGGCGTGACGCTGGCGCTGCGCTTATGGGCAATTCGATCTTCAATATCGCCACGGAAGTGACGGATCAGACCCTGAATAGGCCAAGCTGCCGCATCACCAAGGGCGCAAATTGTGTGGCCCTCAACCTGCTTTGTCACGTCAAGCAACATGTCGATCTCTTCCGGCTCGGCATCGCCCTTAACCAGACGCTCCATCACACGCATCATCCAGCCTGTGCCTTCGCGGCAAGGCGTGCACTGTCCACAGCTCTCATGCTTGTAGAACTTTGCCAGACGCCAGATCGCTTTGATCACATCCGTTTTCTGGTCCATGACAATGACCGCTGCTGTCCCGAGACCGGATTGCAGCTCGTTGCGCAAATAATCAAAATCCATAGTCGCGCCGCGCATCGCCTTGCCAGGCACCATTGGCACCGACGAGCCACCCGGAATTACCGCCTTGAGGTTGTCCCAGCCGCCTCTGATCCCGCCGCAATGCTTCTCGATCAATTCCTCAAAAGAAATGCTCATCGCTTCCTCGACAACGCAGGGATTGTTCACATGCCCCGAGATGGCAAACAGCTTTGTACCGGTATTATTAGGCCGCCCAAAACCTGCAAACCATGCGCCACCACGGCGAAGGATCGTTGGGACAACAGCAATGCTCTCGACGTTGTTTACAGTGGTCGGACAGCCATAAAGGCCCGCACCCGCCGGAAACGGCGGCTTCATCCGCGGCATGCCCTTTTTTCCCTCGAGCGACTCGAGCAAGGCAGTCTCTTCGCCGCAAATATACGCCCCCGCACCGTGATGCAGGTAGATGTCAAAATCCCAGCCTGACTTCGCAGCGTTTTTACCGACAAGACCCGCCTCATAGGCCTCGTCGATGGCTGCTTGCAGAGCTTCCTTTTCGCGAATGTATTCACCGCGGATATAAATATAGCAGGCCTTCGCATTCATCGCGAAGGATGCAATTAGACAGCCCTCAATCAATGTGTGCGGATCGTGACGCATGATCTCGCGGTCTTTACACGTACCCGGCTCACTCTCGTCCGCATTCACGACCAGATAGGAAGGGCGGCCATCGCTTTCTTTGGGCATGAAAGACCATTTTAGACCGGTCGGGAACCCCGCGCCGCCACGGCCTCGCAGGCCGGATGCCTTCATCTCGTCGATGATCCAGTCGCGGCCCTTTTTAATGATCGCGGCTGTGCCATCCCAATGACCGCGCGATTGCGCGCCCCTCAGAGTGCGGTCATGCATACCGTAGATATTGGTGAAAATGCGGTCTTTGTCCTGCAACATTGTACTCATCCGTCTTTCTCAGATTGGCGTAACCGCCACATTCTGAATGCTTGTATAAACACCCACAGGAACACGGCAGCAATGCCAAGCTCCAGCAGGCCCATTGTCTGGTTGGACCATCCATAGATCGTCCCTGCCGCCTCGATCGCGATAAACGCGAAGGCGCACAACACACTTACCAAGGCAAGGCGCCGCCCGTCCCGTGACAGTTTGTCATTCTGTTTGGTCACGAGCGGCCCCTCACACTAACTTTTGTTCTTACCTTTGGAAAACGCGGTTTCCCCGCCTTTTGCCAGAACCTTGGCCTGAGACATCCAATCGTCTCGTTCGATCCGGCCTTTGAAGCGTAGGCGCGCATCTACCCAGGCGATGTCTTTCTTCTTGAACTTGGCGACCTGATCGAAATGGTACACCCCCAGATCATTCAGCGTCTGCTCTAATTTGGGACCAACACCGCTGATCAGTTTCAGGTCATCCGCACCCTCGGCCCGCGCCGAGGTTAGCAAAACCGCTGGCTTTGTATCACTCTCTAGAGCGACGGCAGCCTTAGGTGCTTTTGACGCTTTATCTGCCCTCGGCGCTTTCGCAACCTTAGGGGCTTTCCCCGCTTTGACAGCCTTGGCTTCCGCTGCGGGTGTACTCATGACACCTGAAGGGGTTGAGTGAACACCTGACCAGTTGCCTTCAGGCGCGGTTGTATCCACCGCATCCGCAGCGATTGTCCCAGCTTCGGGGCCGCCAACGGTGGTTGCCTTGCTGGTCGCGTTTGCGGAAACCCCTGTTGTCTCACCTGCTGAACCTGGCTTTACACCTGCTGTTCCTGCCTCTGTGCCAGCCGTTCCTGCAACAACACCGGCAGGCAGTGCATCGTCAGCCGTGGCGGGCGCAACAGCGTGTGCTGTGGCATGAGATGTTGCATTCTCCGCCTCCTCCTCTGCGGACTGTGCGGCATAGCGCGTTGCCGGCTTATCTTCCGATGCAAGATCTTGCGCAGATGTCTGCGACGAACAGACGGTAAAAATAAGCAGTAATCCCAGAACCGTCCCGATCAGACCGCCGGTGAAAATTGCCTGCAACGCGTCAAATCCGGCCATCCAATACAGCAGAACCATCGCCATCACACCCGCAACGCCGGCAACCCCCCAACAGGTAATCATACACTCTGTGTTATTTTGTTTCGAAGCCATGGTCTAAATCTATCCCCCAGATGGATTATGGTGCGCGCTAGTTAGAACGCCCGTCTTTACCGGCCTTCGCGGAGAATTCAGTCTCCTCCCCCCTCGCAAGCCGCCCTGCTTGGTCTACCCAGCTATCGCGCGATGCGCGCCCCTTGAATCCCTCAAGATTCTGGTCAACCCAAGCAAGCTCATCTTGCCCCCATTTCGCGATTTGGTCAAAATGGAAAAAACCCATCGTATTCAATAGATTTTCGAGCTTGGGACCTACGCCCTTGATCAGCTTGAGGTCATCAGCCCCAGACTTGCGCGGTGCACTCATGGTCCGTGGCTTTTTGCCTGCGGGTGCAACGCCCGACTGGGCGTTGATCAGCGGCTCGCTATTGGGGGCTACATCGCCCCGTTTTGGTTTCGCCATTGATTTTGCGCCCGGCGCTTCGCCTTCAGCTTCCGAGACACCATCAGATGCCGCGCCACGACTACGGTTCGCGGCACTTTCTGCCTTGGTACGTCCGCCCTGTGCCCCGTCCGGTCCGGCGGGCGGCATCATATCATCACGTTCGGCCTTGGCTGTGGGCTTTTTGCCCTTACTGGCCGTCTTACCCTGCCACGGTGCAAGCAATGGCACTTCGGTTCCGTCAATCCGCTTAACCGTGTCTCCGATATCAGTGGCTAGCTTGACGCTGGCGTTATACTGCGTTCTGCCACTTGCGTGATCCGTGAGCGAGCTCAAACCGCTCAAAGGTTCAGAGGCATAGCGGCCGTTTTGCGGCCCTGGCACCGGCACCTTGCCCGCCGCCAGTTCGTCCAGCATCTCTGTGAACCGCTCGGCGGTCAAATCCTCGTAATAATCTTTGCCGATCTGGGCCATCGGCGCGTTCGAACACGCCCCCAGACATTCGACCTCTTCCCACGAGAACTTGCCGTCAGCCGACAACTGATGTGCTCGCGGTGCGATCTTTTCCTTGCAGATACCGATCAGATCTTCAGCACCGCAAATCATGCATGACGTGGTGCCACAGACCTGAATATGCGCAATCGACCCAACGGGTTGAAGTTGGAACATGAAATAGAACGTCGCCACCTCAAGCCCGCGAATATAGGCCAGCCCCAACATCTCTGACACATGTTCGATCGCCGGACGGGAGAGCCAGCCTTCCTGCTCCTGCGCACGCCACAAAAGCGGGATAATCGCCGACGCCTGCCGGCCTTCTGGATATTTGGTTATCTGCGCTTCGGCCCATGCCTGATTGGCTGGGGTAAAGGCAAACGCTTCGGGCTGGTCGGGGTGTAATCTACGCAACATATTCTGGTTTCCTTGCGCTTTATGCTTTGCACTCGGGCAGCAAAAGCAAAAGCGTTTTATCATCACTACCGAAGGCATCGTGGCCTTCCGCTATTATATTGCCGAAACGTGTAACGGCATCATTTTGTCAAATCGTCAACACGGGCAACACAAAAGAACCGACAAATACCACCGCACCCCGACCGCTCAGTTGGACCGGATTAGGGTACAGACATCGCTGCCCCGTCCCATCAAAACAGCAATTTGACCGCTCTTACTCACCAGTTGCGCCTTACGCTCCAATGATCCTGTGACCGGCGTACAGCTTTTATCCGCCACTGCCTGACTGCTCACAAATGTATCAAGCACGAGCTGCACGGTTGTATCGTCTATCGCGCTACGCTCGGTAGGTGTCTTGTTCAGGACCGGCAACAGTGCGGCCTCACGGGTCGAGAATGATTTGCATTGGGCAGCAGACAACGCACAAAGCTGTCCTGCCTGTTTCGCAGGGGCTGCCGACGCTACCGCCTGCCCCGAAACAGAAGATCCCGTCCTTTCGTCACACGCGACAAGCGCAAAAAGGGAGATCAAAGCAAAGGTGGAGCCGATTAGTTTCATCTGTCCACCTCACCAAAAACGATATCCATCGTCCCGATAATCGCGGCGACATCGGCCAGCTGGTGACCTTTGGCCAGATAATCCATCGCCTGCAAATGCAGATAACCCGGAGCGCGAAGTTTGGCGCGATAAGGTTTGTTTGATCCATCTGCCACCAGATACACGCCAAATTCGCCTTTTGGCGCCTCGACGCAGGCATAAACCTCACCCGCTGGCACGTGGAAACCTTCTGTATAAAGCTTGAAGTGGTGGATCAGGCTCTCCATCGAGGTCTTCATGTCCGTGCGCTTGGGCGGAGTGATCTTGCCACGGGCAAGAATATCACCCTTCCCTTCGGATGCGCGCAACTTTTCAATTGCCTGAAGCATGATGCTTGCCGATTGACGCATCTCTTCCATCCGCACGAGATAGCGGTCGTAGCAGTCGCCATTCACGCCTGTCGGAATCTGGAAATCAAACTCGTCATAACACTCGTAAGGCTGCGAGCGGCGTAAATCCCACGCAAGGCCTGAGCCGCGCACCATCACACCTGAGAAACCCCAGTCCTGAATGTCCTGCTCCGTCACAACACCAATATCAACGTTACGCTGTTTGAAAATACGGTTCTCCGTCAGCAGCGTGTCAATATCGACCATAAACCCGCTCAGGAACTTATGCGTCCAAGTTTCGATGTCATTCAACAGCGCTTCAGGCAGGTCCTGATGCACACCACCGGGGCGGAAGTACGCCGCGTGCAGACGCGCGCCACAAGCCCGCTCATAGAAAATCATCAAATCTTCACGCTCTTCAAAACCCCACAGCGGCGGGGTCAGCGCGCCGACGTCCATTGCCTGCGTCGTTACGTTGAGAAGATGAGACAGAATGCGGCCAATCTCGGAATACAAGACTCGGATCAGGCTCGCACGACGCGGCACTTCCACACCTGTCAGACGCTCGATCGCCAAGCACCAAGCATGCTCTTGATTCATCGGGGCTACATAATCCAGCCGGTCAAAATACGGCAGGTTTTGCAGGTACGTGCGCGATTCCATCAGCTTTTCGGTACCACGGTGCAGCAGGCCGATGTGCGGATCGCAGCGTTCTACAATTTCGCCGTCCAACTCCAACACCAGACGCAAAACGCCGTGGGCCGCAGGGTGCTGCGGACCGAAGTTTATGTTAAAATTGCGGATTTTCTGCTCGCCTGTCAGGGCGTCTTCGAAACCTTTGGTGCCGTCCATCATTTGGAAGCCTCTTTCGTCTTCTCGTCACCCGGAAGGATGTACTCGGCCCCTTCCCACGGTGACATGAAATCAAACTGGCGGTATTCCTGAACCAAACTCACAGGCTCATAGACAACCCGCTTTTCCGCTTCGTCATAGCGTACTTCGGTATAACCAGTAGTCGGGAAATCCTTGCGCAGAGGATGGCCGCGAAAACCGTAATCCGTGAGCAGACGCCGCAAATCGGGGTGACCGGAAAACAGGATGCCGAACATGTCAAACACTTCCCGCTCGAACCAATTGGCAGAAGGATGAATTTCAACCAGCGAAGGCACCATATCCTCTTCGCGGACGGCCACACGCAGGCGGATCCGCTGGTTCTGGTACATGCTCAGGAAATGATAAACCACGTCAAAACGCTTGGCCCGTCCCGTGTAATCCACCGCAGTGATATCCACTAGCGACGAGAAACGGCATGTCATGTCATTCTTCAAAAACTCGACCAAACCGGCAATGTTCGCCAGGGTCACGTCGAGGTTCAGCTCACCGTGAGCGATATCCCAGTTCAGCACGCAATCAGGGCGCTTTGCTTCGATGTAACCGCCCAATTCTGTCAGTGCATCGCTCATCGTACAATCGTCCCCGTCCGTCGCATTTTGCGCTGCAACTGCATGATACCATACAACAGCGCTTCGGCGGTTGGCGGGCAGCCCGGCACATAGATATCTACCGGAACGATCCGGTCGCAGCCACGCACGACGCTGTAGCTATAGTGATAGTATCCGCCGCCGTTGGCACACGACCCCATTGAGATGACATAGCGCGGCTCTGGCATCTGGTCGTAGACCTTGCGCAGCGCGGGCGCCATTTTGTTGGTCAGCGTTCCGGCAACAATCATCAGGTCAGACTGGCGCGGAGAAGCGCGCGGTGCCGTACCAAACCGCTCAAGGTCGTAGCGCGGCATGGAGGTATGCATCATCTCGACCGCACAACAGGCCAACCCGAAAGTCATCCAGTGCAGCGAACCCGTGCGCGCCCAGTTAATCAAATCCTCGGTCGAGGTCAGCAGGAAACCTTTGTCCGCCAGACTGGCATTGAGGTTCTGCGTGGCCACATCACGGTCCATTCCCGCAACAGCCGGACTGTTGGTCGATGTTACTGCCATTCGAGTGCCCCCTTCTTCCATTCATATGCAAAGCCTGCGGTCAGTACCGCGAGGAACACCATCATAGACCAGAAACCGGCCATGGAAATGTCACCAAACGCCACAGCCCAAGGGAACAGGAACGCGATTTCCAGATCGAAAATAATGAACAAGATAGAGACAAGGTAGAATCGCACGTCGAACTTCATCCTTGCATCATCAAATGCATTGAACCCGCACTCGTAGGCAGACACTTTTTCAGGATCCGGTCTGCGTACCGCAATCACCGCAGCCGCAAGCAACAGCGCAAGGCCCAAGCCAATAGCAACAAAAAGAAAAATGAGGATCGGCAGGTATTCCCTAAGCATATCGTCCAAGGGGGGCTCCTTTCTCGGATGGCGCGGTATATACACGCTGCGCAGTACTTTGTAGAGGGTGTAGCGCTGCGGACGGGTGGGGTCAACGGGATGCACCGAACAAACCTGCGGCATACCGGATCACCACGACGCGGCGCAAAGGGCATAGCGTCCCTCATTGGTCCCCCCCTTTGGCCGCCCCCACAATGACCATAAAATTTGACTAAATTTGCCTCAATTTGCCCGCATCCTGCTCTTCTAGGACAGTTGGTTGCTGCGTGGTCATAGCCCGAGCACGCCAGCGCCAGTTTAGTAATCTGTAGATGGGTTTTATCATGCCAACGACCTTCAATGTCATAAGTCTCGGGGTTCAGGCCCTTATTGATCCGACCGAAGGTAATACCATCGCGGAGAATGCCTCGGCGCTGGTTGGCCTCAGCTTCGGGACCGAGTTCGATCCCTTGTGGGAACAAACCCAAAGTTTTTCGCCCGGAACAACCGGCTTTGGCACCGGCAACAACACCGCCTATGATCAGGACAACAATACCGCGAGCGAGCAGTTTCGCATCAACGGCGGCCCGAACCAGCGGTTCGACGGCACCGCAATCTATAACGCGACAATTACCTATACCAATGGCACCACTGCCAACATTACTGCAGTCATTTTTCAGGACACCGCAGGGCGGACCTATCTGGCGCCCGAGTTCTCTGCAAACTCCGACCAGACCGCTCTGGAGGCAGGTGCCATCCGCTCGCTCACGTTGAATTCGCTGTCCGGCAATAACTATAGCGGCCTAACCGCTACGCGCCAAACCTCCAATTTCGCTGTGTGTTTTACCGAAGGCACGCGGATCCAGACACCCGCAGGTGCGTGCCCTGTGCAACATCTGAAGGTCGGTGATCTTGTCGACACCCTCGACAACGGACCGCAACCGGTTCGCTGGATCAACGGACGGACTGTTCCTGCGACAGGGGCAATGATGCCGGTTGTGTTCACCGCAGGAAGCCTTGGGTCAGGCCTGCCACTCAGGACAATGGCCCTGTCGCGTCAGCACCGCCTGATGCTTGATAATGTGATTGTCGAGCGGATGACCGGCAATCGCCAAGCGCTGGTTCCGGCCTGCAAGCTGCTGGCCCTGCCCGGTGTTTGCGCTGCGGAGAACATTGACCTGGTTACCTATTGGCACTTCTTGTGCGATGCCCATCAAATTGTCTTTGCTGAAGGCACACCGGTCGAGACGCTCTATCTCGGGCACGAGGCCCGCAAAAGCCTCTCACCTCTGGCACGGTCGGAGATTTCACAGCTGTTTCCAGAACTTATGGACGGTACACGTTCCGGCATTCCGGCGCGCCCCCTTATGAACGGTACAAATACGGATAAGGTAGTTGCCCGCCTCAATCGCAATGCAAAAGCTGCAATCACTGATCTTGTGAGAGCGTAGAAGACCGCCGGAAGATCCGGCAGACCTAAATGACCCAGACAGCCTTGCGCTTTTCGAAGAACGCTCCGATCCCTTCCGCTGCCTCTTGCGTCTCCCAGCGGGCCGCAAGAGCCGCAATTGACATGGCAACCGCTTCTTCCGTCGCCGCACCGCCCAGATCCTGCGCAAGCTTTTTGGCCGCTGCAACCGCACCGGGCGCACAAGATAGATAGGGCAGTACTTCACTCTCCACCGCCGCATCCAGCGCGGCCTCTGGCACTGCACGGGCGAGTAACCCCAAATCGACCGCTTCATGTGCATCAAACACACGGCCGGACATAAACACCCGCCGCGCACGCCCCTCGCCCATGCGGGCAATGACATAAGGGCCGATGGTAGCAGGGATAATGCCAAGCTTTGTCTCGGTTAGCGCCATCTTGAGGCTGTCAACACCCACGGCCACATCGCATACTGCTGCCATACCAACACCACCACCAAAGGCGTTACCGTGCAACCTCCCGATCAGCGGTTTGGGCAGACGGTTGAGCGCGCCCAGCATCGTTGCAAGCTTGCCTGCTTCTTGCGCACGCGTGCTGGCGTCCATGCCCATCTGCTCCTGCATCCAGCCCAGATCACCGCCCGCGCAAAATGTCTTGCCTGCGGCCGCCAGCACGACAACGCGCACTGCGTCATCTGCTCCCAATTCTGCCGCTGCCTGTGTCAGCTCTGCCAACATCTGTGCCGACATGGCGTTATGCTTGTCCGCCCGCGCAAGGGTCAGTGTCGCAACCCCGCGCGCGTCTAAATGCACTGTAATGGTTTCGAACATCTACAACACTCCTTGAAATCTTTGGAAACTGCCAGTCATCCCCGACGTGCGGGTCATCCCCGCATCGCACGCGCCATCTGCGACGCTTGCGCGATTTCGCCCTCGTCAAGGCCGGTGTCATACCCGAGCCGCGCCAGATGGGCCGCCACAGCCTCCGTTGCCACATTACCCGATGCGCCGGGCGCATAAGGGCATCCGCCCAAGCCGCCGACCGCCGCATCAAACACCCGCACCCCGAGGCTTAGCGAGGCATCAATGTTATCGAGCGCGCGCCCGCCGGTGTCATGGAAATGTCCCGCCAAACGGCCCACAGGCACGACATCACGCACAGCCAAGAGCATCCGCGCAATGGTGTCTGGCGTGCCCGCCCCGATGGTATCGCCCAACGATACCTCATAGCAGCCCATCGAGAACAACTTGTCCGCGATCCGCGCCACATCTGCAGGTGCCACCGCGCCGTCGTAGGGACACTCGACAACACACGAGACATAGCCCCGCACAGGCAAATCGATGTGCCGCGCCTCCTCCAGAATTGGGGCGAAACGCTCGATGCTCTCTTCGATGCTGGCGTTAATATTATGGCGGCTAAACCCTTCAGAGGCACTGGCAAATACCGCGATCTCATCCGCGCCCGCCGCCACAGCATCGGTATATCCGCGCATGTTCGGCGTAAGCGCCGCATAGCGTACACCACTGCGCCGTTCGATCCCCGCCAACACTTCTTTACTTCCCGCCATTTGGGGCACCCATTTGGGCGAGACGAAACTGGCGCATTCTATGCGGCTGAACCCTGCCGCACTCAGCCGGTTCACCAGCGCGATCTTTTCTGCCACCGGAATATCGCGCGCTTCGTTTTGCAAACCGTCACGCGGTCCAACCTCGAATATCTCGCAGCGTCCCAGATGTTTTCCGCTTTCTCTCATGTCGCCCCCTCCCAAGGTTCAAAGAATGTGCCCGCAAACAGCGTCTCGTCGCCCGGCAATGATGCCACGAACGCCGCCCTCGCTGTAATCCTTTCATACCATGATTTCACCGCCGCAAAGCCATCGATATGCGCAAAAAATTTCGCCAGATAGACCGCCTGCCCAACCGAGACATCCGCCGCCGAAAAACCTCCATCGAGGAGATAATCCCGCCCCGCCAACCGCGCATCGAGTGCGGCATAGCATTTTAAAATCCGCGCAGCCTCCAGCTTCATCACGATCGGGCTACGCATGTGATCCTCACGCAGCGCCACATGTTGCTGGGTCAGAGCCGCCGCATGCTGGCTGATCGTCTCGGCGAAATGAACCCAGATCAGCCACTGCGCCCGCTCCGCATGCCCCGCAGGCCGACCCAGAACTTCGGGGGAAAAGAGCTCGCAGAGCACTTCTGTAATCGCGCCTGTCTCGAAAATGGCCGCGCCGTCCAATTCCAGGGCAGGTACACGCCCTGCCGGACTTTTGAGCAGATAGTCCGGAGCACGCAGTGATTTGTCAAAGCCGTGTTTGACCACCTCGAACGCGATACCTAACTCATGCAGCAACCACAGGCTGCGCATCGAGCGGGTCTGCGGACAGTGGTGAAGGACAATCACGCCTCAGGCTCCAGCCGCACCAAAGCCGCGCCCGCCTCGACCTGATCCCCTGCCTGCGCGAGCACCTCTGCCACCACGCCATCGCGCGCGGCCAGCAGGCTGTGCTCCATCTTCATCGCCTCCAACACAGCAAGACGGTCGCCCATCGTTACCACTTGACCGACGCTTGCAAAAACCTCACGCACCAGTCCGGGCATCGGCGCCTCAATCAGATTTCCGTCCCCCTGCGCGCCAGCCGCCTGTTGCAGCGGATCAATACGGGTGAAAATCAACCCGTAGCCGTCGAACACCGTGATCCTGTCGCCCGCAACGGAAACCCGCGCCGCAGGCTGCCCGCCAATCTGCCATCGACCACCCCTGCGCAGCGCCTCGACTGTTTCATCGCCGATGTGCCAGCGCTGTTGGTCTGGATCAATCACCTCAACCTTAAGCAATCCAGTCTCATCGCCCCAGCCCAGCATCACCTGCTGCACCAAGGGCTCCCAGAGGGTGAACCCAGCCACAGGGCCAGTCTCAAGCAGGCCCATCGCAGCCATCCCCGCCAGCGCCACATGGCGCGTCGCGACCTGTGGTACTGCTGTCAGCGCATCGATGTCACGCGCGATCAGCCCTGTATCGACCTCACCGCGCCGAAAGCCGTCGTGACCGGCCAAAGCTCCCAGAAACGCGAGATTAGTCACTGTTCCCGCAACTTCAGTGCGCGCCAGCGCCTGCCTCAAACGCGCCAGAGCGACATCACGGGTGGGGCCATGCACAATGACCTTGGCGATCATCGGATCGTAAAACGGGCTGATTGTATCACCACTACGCACGCCACTGTCCGCACGGCACGCCGGATCAAACACCAGATGCGTCAGTGTACCCGTCGCGGGCAAGAAACCCGCAGGCACATCCTCCGCATAAAGGCGCGCTTCGAAGGCATGGCCTGTAATGCTCAGCTCCTCTTGCCGCATGGGCAAATCCTCGCCCGCCGCCACACGCAACTGCCATTCCACAAGATCGACGCCGGTGATCGCTTCGGTTACCGGATGCTCGACCTGAAGGCGTGTGTTCATCTCCATAAAGAAAAACCCGTCCGCCTTGAGCCCGCCGGAGCCGTCCACGATGAATTCTACCGTGCCAGCACCCTTATAGCCGATCGCTTCTGCGGCACGCACGGCTGCTTGCCCCATTGCATCGCGCACATCCTGCGGCATGTCGGGCGCCGGCGCCTCCTCAATTACCTTCTGGTGGCGCCGCTGGAGTGAGCAGTCACGCTCGAACAAATGGACTGCTTGTTTGCCATCACCAAAGACCTGAACCTCAATGTGGCGCGGCTGGCTCACGAATTTTTCCACCAGCACATCCGAATTCCCGAATGCCGCCTTCGCCTCCGAGCGCGCACTGGCGAGCGCCGCCAAAAAGTCGCCTGCATCCTCGACCAGTCGCATCCCTTTGCCGCCGCCGCCTGCCACGGCTTTGATCATGACCGGATAGCCGATTTTGTCCGCCTCGCCCGCCAGCAAATCATCCCTTTGATCGGTGCCGTGATAGCCGGGCACAACGGGCACGCCCGCCTCGATCATCAGGCCCTTGGCCGCATCTTTGAGACCCATTGCGCGGATCGCCGAGCCTGACGGTCCAATAAACACCAGCCCCGCCGCTTCGACGGCATCAACAAACGAAGGGTTCTCACTCAGAAAACCATAGCCGGGATGGATCGCCTGCGCGCCTGTATCGAGCGCTGCCTGAATGATCACATCACCGCGCAGATAGCTGTCGGCAGGCGCTGATCCACCGATATGCACCGCTGTATCCGCCATCGCCACATGTTTAGCCGCCGCGTCCGCATCAGAATAGACCGCGACACAACGTACGCCCATCGCCTGCGCTGTTTCCATCACGCGACACGCAATCTCGCCCCGATTGGCGATCAGAATTGTATCAAACATCAGGCGTAATCCTCTATCAGTTTAAAGCGTTCGCACATCAGCTTCATGTCCGGCGAAAATTCACCTGCCCGCTGGAAATAGGCCTCGTAACTTGCGCGCCAGTGCTCCAGATCGCGGAACTCGCCCTGTGCAGCGACAAATTCGTGGTCCATATCCAGAAACCGGCGGGTGGTAACTTCCACCGTTTCAATCATGAGCGCCGGTGTCCCGTCCCAGTTGAGTGCCACGTCGCGCCGCCCGACCTCGGGCCACGCATCGCCGCCCTTGCCATAGGCGGATGCCGCCTCGCAGGTCGCGGTCTTCGCGCCATTGCGTACCATCGCCAAAATCTCGGCGCACAGTTTTGGTCCGTCACCAAAACGGAATGTTTCCGCTTCGGGGTTGGCGTCGATAATCTCTTGCAGAGTCTTGGTCACAGCTCTCTCCTCACATCCGGAACACGCCGAATTTCGTCGGCTCGATAGGTGAATTGAGGCTGGCAGACAGGCTTAAAAACAGCGTGTCGCGGGTCTTGCGCGGGTCGATAATTCCGTCATCCCAAAGCCGCGCTGATGCATAAAGCGGGTGCGACTGCTCTTCGAACATATCTACCGTGGGCTTTTTGAAGGCCGCTTCATCCTCTGCGGACCACTCCCCGCCTGCGCGCTCGATGGCGTCACGTTTGACTGTGGCCAGAACCCCGGCAGCTTGGGCACCGCCCATGACGGAAATCCGGCTGTTGGGCCATGTCCACAAGAAGCGGGGCGAGTAGGCACGCCCCGCCATACCATAGTTACCGGCCCCGAAGGAGCCGCCCACCAGCATGGTAATTTTCGGCACGTTGGTACAGGCCACGGCAGTAACCATCTTGGCCCCGTGGCGTGCAATGCCCTCATTCTCGTATTTGCGGCCCACCATAAATCCGGTTATGTTCTGCAAGAAAACAAGCGGAATATTGCGCGCAGAACATAACTCTACGAAATGGGCACCCTTCTGGGCCGCTTCGGAAAATAGCACGCCATTATTGGCGACGATACCCACCGGACACCCCTTTACGTGGGCAAAGCCCGTCACAAGCGTTTCGCCAAAGCGCGGCTTGAACTCGTCAAAGCGGCTGCCATCCACCGTGCGTGCGATGACTTCGCGAATGTCATAGGGCGTGCGCAGATCACCGGGGACCACGCCGAGTATTTCCGCCGGATCATAGGCAGGCTCTTCGGGGCTTTCCCACTGCACGGTGCTCGGTTTTGCACGATTGAGATAGCTCACAGCCCGCCGCGCAAGCGCCAGCGCATGGGCATCATCCTCGGCCAGATAATCCGCCACACCCGACAGGCGCGTATGCACATCACCGCCGCCAAGGTCTTCAGCCGTGACCACTTCCCCCGTTGCGGCCTTCACCAATGGTGGCCCCGCCAGGAAGATCGTCCCTTGTTCTTTCACGATAATCGTCACATCGGACATCGCAGGCACATAGGCGCCACCCGCCGTGCACGACCCCATCACAACAGCGATCTGCGGGATACCCTTGGCACTCATCCGCGCCTGATTATAGAAAATCCGGCCAAAATGGTCGCGGTCGGGAAACACCTCATCCTGATTGGGCAGGTTCGCGCCGCCACTGTCGACCAGATAGATACACGGCAGGTTGTTCTCCTCCGCAATCTCTTGCGCGCGCAGATGCTTCTTCACCGTCATCGGGTAATAGGTGCCGCCCTTCACGGTGGCATCATTACAGATAACCATCACCTCATGACCCTGCACCGTCCCCACACCCGCAATTACCCCCGCACAAGGGGCCGCCCCACCATAAAGCCCATGCGCCGCAACCGCACCAATCTCCAGAAACGGACTGCCCGCATCCAGCAGGTTCGCCACTCGCTCGCGCGGCAGCATCTTGCCACGACTGATGTGGCGCTCGCGGGATTTGTCTCCGCCCCCGAGGGACGCCGCTTGCGCCGCCTCGCGGACTTGGGCCAGCGCTTCCAGATGGGCGGCGGTGTTCGCTTTGAACGCCTCTGATGACGGGAGTGCTTGGGAGGAAAGTTTCATTCAAGAACCTCAATTTTAAGTACGCGTTGGGCAGCAGTTGTAATCGAAAAGACGAATAAGAGTATTGTCAGGATAAATCCCAGACCGTTAGCCTCATGGGTTCCTCGATGTTCTCGGTAGATGTTCGTCAACTCATACCGCGCGAACACTTCGGCACCCAAAGCCGCGCTCAGGATGAAAACCGGTACGAGGACTAACCAGAATTTTGTGTAAAGACGCCTTTTCGAAAGGCGCAATTTCGCAGAACAGGTCCCACATTCGACCCAAGAAAGCTTAGCTCCTTTGCCAAGACCCGTTTTGGCCAACAGGTTCATCGACACAGGGCCATTACAAACCAGGCATGGTCTTTTGAATATGCGAGACGTTAGCGAGGCAAATTTTGTCACAAGCCTGTCACTACCGCTGTGACGATGCCGAGTATTCACACGCAACCCTCCGCCACTGCCCGCGCTTTCAATTCCCGGCGGATCACTTTGCCCGTTACCGTCATCGGCAGCGCGTCTAAAAACTCTATTTCTCTTGGATATGAATAGTTTGCCAGACGTTCCTTAACCCATGCCTGAAGCTCGAAGGCGCCCACTTGCGCCCCCTCTTTTACGACGACATATGCCTTCACAATTTCAGTGCGCAGTGCATCGGGCTTACCCACAACCCCTACAGTCGCCACCGCTGGATGGGTCAGCAAACAATCCTCGATCTCCGCAGGTCCGATGCGGTAGCCGCTGGAAGTAATAACATCATCCTCGCGTCCGACGAAGCGTAGGAAATCGCCTTCCCAGATCCCACGGTCTCCCGTCAGCATCCATTCACCGCGATACTTCGCTGCCGTCTCCTCCGGGCGCTGCCAATAGCCAAGCATCATGGAGGCCGCACCGCGCTTCACAGCCACATCGCCCTCGCCGTCTGCGGGCATATCTCCGTCCAAGATGGCAATCTCGAACCCGTCCACCGCTTTGCCGATGCACCCCGCACGCGCCTCAAACCGCGCCCCGCAACTGCTCGCCACCATGTTGCATTCCGTCTGGCCGTAGAACTCGTTAATTCCCGCGCCCAGCGCCTCGTGCCCCCATGCAAGCATCTGCGCGCCCAGCGGCTCGCCCCCGCTTGCCACCGAGCGCAACCCAGTGATACGTGAATCCGCTGCTTTGAGCATACGCAGCGCTGTTGGCGGGAAAAACACATTGCGCACACCACCTTGACCAATGATGCGGCGACATTCATCAACATCGAATTTTGCCATCCGCGCCGCCACCACAGGCACGCCAAGCGCCAGCGCGGGCATAGCCACATCGAACAATCCACCGATCCACGCCCAATCCGCCGGTGTCCAAATGCAATCGCCCGCCTGCCCCAGATCATCATGGCTCGTCACCACACCAGGCAAATGGCCGGTCAGGACGCGGTGACCGTGCAACGCCCCCTTCGGCGTGCCTGTGGTGCCGGAGGTATAGATCAGAACGGCCGGATCATCGGGGCCGGTATCGGCATAGCCTAAGGGAGCACCATCAATCCCGAATTGATCGGCCAGCACCGGCGTTGCGAGATCCGCGAGGAGGACAGCACCTTCTGCATCTGTCAGCACAAGCGCTGTACCACTGTCCACTATGCGAGACGCCAGCGCATCATTTTTGAACAGTTTGAACAAGGGTACTGAAATCGCACCGATTTTCCAAATCGCAAGGTGTGACGCAAGGCACCATGGCGACTGGCTTAACAGGACGCCGACACGGCCCCCTGCATCTACTTGCTGCATTAGAGCGCGCGCCAGCTTGTCGACCATCGTCTCCAACTGTGCAAACGTCACATCAACCCGCGCATCCCCGGTGAGGTCAATCACGGCAACAGCATCAGGTGCCCCGCCCAAACACTGCCGCGCCATATTAAGGCGTGCCGGAATATCCCAGCGCCCCTCTGCGTCAAGGCCCGGCAGGTGGTGTGTCACAACCTGTCCACCTGCGCCTGTGTCACGCCATGGCCGCCATCATCTCGCGCCCGACCAGCATACGGCGAATCTCGGAAGTGCCTGCGCCAATCTCCATCAGCTTGGCATCGCGGAAAATACGTGCAACGGGGCTGTCGGACATATAGCCTGCGCCGCCCATGGCCTGCACAGCCTGATGCGCCTGCACCATCGCCTGCTCGGAGGCATACAAACAGCACGCCGCCGCATCCGCACGGGTCACATCCCCACGGTCGCACGCCTTCGCAACCTCGTAGACATAGGCGCGGGCAGAGTTCATCGCGGTGTACATGTCTGCCATTTTACCCTGCATCAGCTGGAAGTTTCCAACCGGTTGGCCAAACTGCTTGCGCTCGGCCATATAGGGCATGATTTCATCCAGACAGGCGGCCATAAGGCCAAGGCCGATCCCCGCCAGAACCACGCGCTCGTAGTCAAGGCCGGACATAAGCACCGCAACCCCGCGCCCTTCCTCACCCAGCACATTCTCGAACGGCACTTCACAATCGTCAAAAATCAGCTCGGCGGTATTCGATCCGCGCATGCCCAGCTTGTCGAAATGTGGTGAGGTGGTGAAACCCTTCATGGATTTCTCGATCAGGAAGGCAGTGATCCCCTTGGATCCTGCATCCTTGTCCGTTTTGGCGTAAACCACCAGCGTTTCGGCGTCACAGCCGTTGGTGATCCAGTATTTGTTGCCGTTCAACCGGTAGTGATCATTGCGCTTCTCTGCGCCCAATTTCATGGAAACGACGTCAGACCCTGCCGAGGTCTCCGACATTGCCAGTGCGCCGACATGCTCGCCAGAGCACAGCGATGGCAGATATTTTGCCCGCTGCGCGTCTGTACCATTCAGGCTGATCTGGTTGACACACAAATTTGAATGCGCCCCGTAAGAAAGCGAAACCGACGCACTCGCCCGCGCGATTTCTTCTACCGCGACAGTATGCGCGAGGTAGCCCATACCGGTGCCACCCCATTGCTCGTCGACGGTAATGCCCAGCAGGCCAAGTTCACCCATCTCACGCCACAGCGGAGCAGGAAACAGATTTGCAGCGTCAATATCCTTGGCCATCGGGCGAACACGCTCTTGCGCCCAGCGGTGGGCCATCTCGCGCAGAGCGCCGACGTCGTCCCCCAGATCAAACTTCATTGTGGCGTTGAACATGGAATATCTCCTTGGCTGCGAATTTATTGAACGCTTGTTCATTACTGGCAGATTGCCCCCCATGCGTCAAGCGCTGGAACCAATCACTCGGCAAGCATGTTTATACTTCAACAGCGACAATTTTGGAGAAAATTATGTCCACCGATCTTAAAGAAGAATTCTGGGACCGCCTTGAAGATACACGCGCAGGGATGTTGTCGGCGGATGGTGCACCGTCCGTCCCGATGAGCCATTATTCCGACGATGATGGCGGGATGATCTGGTTCATCACCGCGAAGGGCACAGAACTCGCCAAATCCGCAGCGACGCCAGTAAAGTCACAGTATATCGTATGCAGCAAAGACGAAAGTTTGTATGCCCGCATTGATGGCACGCTTGAGGCGGTAACGGACCCTGCAACCCTTGATGAAATCTGGAACGGGATCGCGTCGTCATGGTTTGAAGGTGGCAAGGATGATCCAGATGTCCAACTTCTGCGCTTTGCCCCGAGTGAGGCGGAGGTTTGGGCGACGGGCGGCGGCCTGAACTTCATGTATGAGATCGCGAAGTCCAAGGTAACCGGAGAAAAACCTGATTTAGGGATGCACGGCACACTGAAGCTGTCAGCAGCCTAGCTCCCTAAGCTCTAGACGACATCACTTAGCCAGGCGCGGTGCAGAGCAAAAGTCGCTTTGCACCGCGCTTCACTTTTCTGCCTGAAACACCTTGCCAACTTCTTCGCGGATGATCCGCGCAATCACGGAACAATCGTTCAGGCTGAAGGTCAGCGGCACACGCATATCGATGATACCTGCCAATACCGCATCACTGTCGGGCATGGCTGGCGCATCGACATATCGCCAACTGTCATAGCGGCTGGTGAAGCCGACCGGCTCTGCATTTCCAAACCATTTCAGCTCTACTCCGCGTGTCTTGCACTGTTCCTGTAGCGACAACACCGCCGTATCCTTCCAGCCGTCTAATAGAAACTGTATGGAGGAGCCTACGATTTTCTCTTGTGGCGCGCGTTCTATCACAGTGAGGCCTGGGGTCCCTCTCAGGCCATGCTCCAAAGCGTAATACCGCTCATTCCAGCGCGCGCATTGCGTGGCAAGATCAGCCAACTGCGGCCGCAAGATCGCAGCGCGCAGATTATCCATTCGCCCCGAGATATTTGGCGTCTCGTATTTTATCTGCTCAAACGCTTCTTTTGGCGGACCGGCAAGGTGGGAGGTATAGAGCATGTAACTTCCCGAATACATAATCGCGCGAGCCGCTATCTGCGGGTCATCCGTGACAAATAATCCGCCCTCGCCAGAATTGACGTGCTTGTAGGTCTGGCAAGAATAGCAGCCAACGGTGCCCCATGTACCTGAAGCCTTATCGTTCCACGCGGCCCCCATTGTGTGAGCGCAATCCTCGATTACGGTAATGCCTGCAGCGTCACAGATCACCATCAGACGCTCCATATCGCAGATGTGCCCGCGCATATGGCTCAGCAACAGGACGTCCGCTTGATCTGCTTTGGCGGCCAGATCATCCAGATCAATTACCAGCGCGGGCGTAACCCCGACAAACACCGGAACAGCACCCACGGCGGCGATTGCCCCTGGTACGGGTGCGAGTGTGAAGGCATTGGTCAGTACGCGGTCCCCCGCCCTGACGCCAACCGCCCGCAGTGCGGTCGTCATAGCGTACCCGCCCGAAGCCACGGCAAGGCAGTATTTTGCGCCCACAGAGGCGGCAAATTCCTGCTCCAGCAGGACAGTCTGTGCAGTCTCGCCTGCCACCGTATTATAGCGATGCAACCGCCCGCTGCGCATGACCTCTACCGCAGCCTCTATCCCCGCCTCGGGGATTGGTTCTTGCTGCGTGAAGCTACCGGTAAACACATCACTCATTGCTCAGACCTTTCCCAATAGGCGCTCCACCAGATCGGGAAGATCACTGTAGCGCTCCAACAGTGCCTCGGGCACTAGCGCAGACATATCCCCCCCCGCAGGGCCGAACGTCACCAGAACCGACGGCACGCCTGCCGCTTTTGACGTATCGCGGTCCGTGACCGTATCACCAACCAGCAAGCATTGCACCGGATCTCCGCCAGCACGCCGCACCGTCTCGAACAGATGCTCCGGATCAGGCTTGCGCACAGCGAGCGTGTCGGCACCCAGCATCGCGGCGAATGTATCGAGGATGCCCAGCCGCGTCAGGAGTTGCCGTGCCAGCCCTTCGGGCTTGTTGGTGCAAACTGCTACGATATATCCGCGCGCCTTGAGCTCCGCGACAGCATCCATGGCGCCATCGTAAAGCCGTGTATGTGTGTCGATGTCGCGGGCGTAATGATAGAGTAGTGCATCATAGTATTCGTCGATCAGCGGATCATCGACGGTTTTGCCCATCCGCTCCATTCCCAGCCGCAGCATCGCGCGCCCCCCTCGCAGCGCTGTGGCCGCATCTCCGACAGGATCCAATAGATCACCCGCCCCCATATCACGGAAACAAGCATTGGCCGCCGCGATCAAATCACCGCTGGTATCGGCCAATGTGCCATCCAGATCAAATACTACTGTCTTCATCTTATTCCCCGAAACCATGTTGCAATCGGCGTAACGACGACCTTTGAGTGTTGCAAGCCGCAACCTTCCGTGATCCTGCCCCACCTTGCGCGGAGCCTGCCATAGGTTAAACAGGAAAAAACAAAAGAGCAGAACGGACAGCACATGAGTACAAGCCTGATCATCCTTGCCGCAGGCAAAGGCACGCGGATGAATTCCGAACTGCCAAAAGTGCTGCACCCGATTGCCGGTGATCCGATGCTGGTCCATGCAATGGCTGCGGGTGCGATGCTCGAGCCGGTGCACACGGTCGTTGTGGCCGGACATGGTGCAGCCGAAGTGACCGCCGCCGCCCATGCCTATGACGAAACAGCGCGCGTGGTCGTCCAGTCCGAGCAGCTGGGCACCGCCCATGCCGTTGCTCAGGCTCGCGATGCGCTTGCCGACTTTAACGGAACAGCGATTGTGCTCTATGGCGATACGCCATTTGTCTCGCCCGATACCCTTGAACAGATGATGGAGGCTGGCAAAACCGCGGATGTGGTCGTCCTCGGATTTGAAGCTGCCGATCCGGGACGCTATGGTCGTCTGGTGGTTGAGGGCGCCTCGTTGGAGCGGATCATCGAGTATAAGGACGCGACCGAAGACGAGCGGGCTATCACTTTGTGCAACAGCGGTGTGATCGCCTGCAACGCCGCGCTATTGTTCGATCTGATTGACGCGGTCGGTAACCAAAATGCTGCGGGCGAATACTACCTTACCGATATTATCGGCCTTGCCCGCGCCCGTGGACTGACCGCGGCCGCAGTAACCTGCGACGAGGCAGAGACCCTTGGCGTAAACTCGCGCGCGCAACTGGCGCAGGCCGAGGCCGCATTTCAATCCCGTGCCCGTGCAATACTGATGGAGGACGGGGTGACACTGCAAGCACCCGATACCGTCTATCTGGCGCGTGACACCGTGATAGGCCGCGATGCAGTAATTGAACCAAATGTCGTGTTTGGCCCCGGTGTCACAGTCGAGAGCGGCGCGCATATCCGCGCCTTCAGCCATCTGGAGGGCTGCCACGTCTCCCAAGGGGCAATCGTTGGTCCCTATGCCCGCTTGCGCCCCGGTACCGAGCTCGAGGAAAATGCCCGTGTGGGAAATTTTGTCGAGGTCAAGAATGCGGTGATCGCCGAAGGCGCCAAGGTTAACCATCTGAGCTACATCGGTGATGCCTTTGTGGGCGCGGGTGCAAACATCGGCGCAGGGACGATAACCTGCAATTATGACGGCGTCATGAAACACCACACTCACATCGGCGCACGCGCCTTTATTGGGTCCAACACCATGCTGGTGGCGCCTGTGCACATCGGTGACGGTGCCATGACCGGGTCGGGCTCCGTCATCACATCGGACGTTGAGCCGGACGCACTGGCCCTTGCGCGTGCACCACAGGTCGAGAAACCCGGGATGGCGCGCAAGTTGTTCGAAATGTTAAAGGCCAAAAAGGCCAAACAACAGCGAGGCAGCTAAAAATGTGTGGAATTGTCGGAGTTCTAGGGAATCACGAAGCGGCACCCATTCTGGTAGAGGCCCTCAAACGTCTCGAATATCGCGGCTATGATAGTGCCGGCATTGCAACCGTAAACGCCGGCACGCTTGACCGTCGGCGCGCCGTTGGCAAACTGGTCAACCTTGGCGATCTGCTGGTGCATGAACCGCTGGCGGGTAAATCGGGCATCGGGCATACCCGCTGGGCCACGCACGGCGAGCCAAATGTGGTAAATGCCCATCCCCATAAGGCAGGTCCTGTGGCGGTCGTACACAACGGCATTATCGAAAACTTCCGCGAGCTGCGTACAGAGCTGGCGGGCTATGGCCTTACCCCCGCCACCGATACAGACACCGAAACTGTCGCGATGCTGGCGCAGCATTTTATGGCGGAGGGCCTGTCGCCGCAGGAGGCGGCAATCAAGACATTGGGCAAGCTGCATGGGGCATTTGCCCTCGCCTTTCTGTTTGAAGGCGAAAACGATCTGATGATTGCAGCACGCAGAGGCTCCCCTTTGGCGATCGGATACGGTGACGGCGAGATGTTCGTAGGCTCGGACGCGATTGCGCTCTCACCGATAACTGACCGCATCAGCTACCTTGAAGAGGGCGATTACGCGATCCTATCCCGCGCAGGGGCCGCCGTATTCAATGCTGCTGGCACGCCTGTCAGCCGCGAAATCCGAAAAATCCAGATCAGCGCAACACGCGTCGACAAGGGCGGTCATAAACATTTTATGGCCAAGGAGATCGCGGAGCAGCCTACTGTGATTGCCGAAGCCATCGGCCACTACTTGAGCAAGTCCGGCGAGATCCGTCTACCGGACCCTCAAATCGACTTTGCAAATGTTGACCGCATCACCATGGTCGCCTGTGGTACAGCATTCCTTGCATGTCTGACTGCCAAATACTGGTTCGAACAGATTGCCCGTTTGCCGGTCGAAGTAGATGTCGCTTCCGAATTCCGTTACCGCGAGCCGCCGATCCCTGCACGCTCGGTGGCGCTCTTCGTGAGCCAGTCAGGCGAAACAGCAGATACTCTCGCCGCGCTGCGGTATTGCGAAGGTAAGGCCGACAAAATCATGTCGGTCATCAATGTGCCCGAATCCTCGATCGCACGCGAAAGCGATCTGGCCCTGCCAATCCACGCAGGCGTCGAGATCGGTGTGGCCTCGACCAAAGCATTCACCTGCCAGCTTACCGTACTCTTCCTGCTCGCGCTAAAAGCCGCCGCCGATCGCGGCGAAATCACGGAAGAGGCCCGGCAAGACCACCTCGCGCAATTGCGCCGTCTGCCCGCGCTGATGGCTGAAGCACTGGACCAAAGCGATGCGATCGCAATGACCGCCCGCAAGCTGTCGAACGCGCGCGACGTTCTCTTTCTCGGCCGTGGTCCGCTTTATCCGCTGGCCCATGAGGGAGCCCTAAAATTGAAGGAAATCAGCTATATACACGCCGAAGCTTATGCATCAGGCGAACTCAAACACGGGCCGATCGCCCTTATCGATGAGAATGTTCCTGTGGTCGTCATGGCACCGCGCGACGCCCTGTTCGACAAGACGGTGAGCAATATGCAGGAGGTTATGGCACGTAAGGGAAAGGTCATCCTGATCTCCGACCGCGAAGGACTGTCAGAGGCCGGTGAGGGTGTCTGGGATACGATCGAGATGCCGGATGTCTCCGATGCTGTCGCGCCTATTCTCTATGCCATTCCCGCCCAACTTTTAGCCTATCATACGGCAGTGGCAAAGGGCACGGATGTGGACCAACCCCGCAACCTCGCAAAATCAGTTACGGTCGAGTAAGCCACCAGCCCCTGCCGCAACGCATTGATTGCGGGCCGGATCGGACCTATGGGGGTGGTAACGCGCTGCCGCTGCGTATTTGTCGCAAGCGGCAGCTGCCCCTGATTTGAAAGAGCACAACGATGCATGACCCCTATCTCATGGCGCTCCACGCCCTTGCCGATCCCTTTCGCGCAAACAGTTTGCGCGAATATCACAAAGTCGACCGTGTTTATCTCGGTCTCACAAACCCCCAGCTCAACGATCTGACCAAACAATGGCGTGATGAGGTGGACCTCGCGAACCGCATCACCATCGCAGATGGCCTGTGGCGCACGAACATATTTGAAGCGCGGATCGCAGCGGCAAAAATGTTGACGCAGGCACGCATGCGCGACAGCGACGAGGAAGCATGGCAGCTGATTGCGACGTGGTATCGCGATTTCGACAGCTGGGCGATTGCCGACCATGCCTGTACGGCGGGCCAGAAACGTTTGCTGGCCGACCCGTCACGTATTGAGCGTGTTGAGAGCTGGACCCGCTCCGAGCACATGTGGACGCGGCGTGCCGCATTGGTCATCACCCTGCCGTGGACCAAAATGAACAACCCCAAGCCCGAAGATCTGGAAATCCGCGAGCGGGTTCTGGGTTGGGCTGGCGACTATACCAGCGACCCACAGTGGTTCATCCAGAAAGCCATTGCAGGGTGGTTGAGCGATCTGGGCAAACATGATCCAGAGCGTGTCCGCAGCTTTATTGACGCGCATGGTGACGCCATGAAACCTTTTGCACGCAAAGAAGCCGTCAGGCTGCTGAAGTAACCACCCCTCCCGCGCAGCCATGTGACCGGATGGATTTCAGGTTTGTCTCAGACGTGAATGGAAAGCCGCAGCGATGTCGACTGCGTGCTTTCCTAATCTCTTGTTATCGGCTTTGGGGGGTGTCAGCCGCCCAACGTAACCTCGACTTCCGTAAGTTCTGTGAGCGACGCCTCGATGAGGCGCATCGCCGGCAACGACATGCGGCTACCGCCACCTGCCGGGCCGTCAATGGGGATCAGCGTAACGGCAGAGGATTTTCCGTTTGCCTTATTCGTCACGCGGCCTTTCGTTTCCGTTTTTACAAGCGGAGTCTTGAGCCAAAACCCCGGCTCTGCAGGACTGCCTAGACTTACAACTGTGGTGCCAAGAGATTTTTCCACAGCGCTCGGAGATGCGGGTGCGGAGGCCTGCTGGCGCTGCGCCGTGGTGGTGGTGTCCAGCGCCTCCTGGGTTTTGGCGGCGGGCGGTGGTTTGGGTGCCGAGGTAAGCACCGGATCAGCGGCGATTGCCGCAACGTCTGCTGCCGTGGCAGCGGGCAATGCGGCAGCTGCCAGTCCTGCGGCAGATTGCCCACGCGGCGGTAGGGGCGCGCCACTATCTTCGGGCTGGCCGAGCCCCAGTTGTGCACAACCTGTCAACAGGAGCGAGGCAGTGATCGCCGCAAGGTGTTTTGAATCTATAATCATAGCACGCTTGTAATCCAGCTTTTGCGCCGCACCAACCCCCTCAAATCAGGCTTGCCCCCCTATCCCACCCCCTATACCACAGGGGTATGACAGCACCTTTGATTGACCCCTTCGCCCGCGCCATAACTTATTTGCGTGTCTCCGTGACTGACCGTTGCGATTTTCGCTGTGTCTACTGCATGTCGGAGAATATGACCTTCCTTCCAAAGCGCGAATTGCTAACGCTAGAGGAGCTGGACCGCATGTGCTCGACCTTCATCGGACTGGGCGTGGAAAAGCTGCGGATCACCGGCGGAGAGCCGCTGGTCCGGCGCGGAATTATGACATTCTTTGACGGCATGAAACGGCATTTGGACAGTGGCGCCCTCAAGGAGCTGACACTGACCACCAATGGTAGCCAATTGGAGAAATATGCGGCCGATCTTTTTGCGGCCGGTGTGCGCCGCGTTAACATCTCGCTTGATACGCTCGATGAAGCGAAATTTGCCGAAGTCACGCGCTGGGGCCGCCTTCCGCAGGTTTTGCGCGGAATTGATGCCGCACAGGCGGCTGGCCTACGGGTCAAAATCAATGCAGTAGCCCTCAAAGGGTTCAACGAACCAGAATTGGCGCAGATTACGGAATGGTGCGCCAGCCGCGACATGGATCTTACCTGGATCGAGGTCATGCCGATGGGCGACATTGGCAACGAGGACCGCATCGGACAATACTGGTCGCTCAAGGATGTGCGAAGCCAATATGCCGAGCATTACACAATCACCGATCTGGCGGAAAAAACCGGAGGTCCGGCGCGCTACATTCGCCTCGAAGAGACCGGCCAGAAGATCGGGTTTATCACACCGCTGAGCCATAATTTCTGCGAAAGCTGCAACCGCGTCCGCCTGACATGTACGGGCGAAATTTATCTGTGCCTGGGACAAGAAGACAGCGCCGATTTGCGGGCCCCGCTGCGCGCCCATCCAAGTGATAATGGCCCCCTCGAAGATGCGATCCGCGCAGCGATAAACCTCAAGCCCAAAGGCCATGATTTTGACTATTCTCGCCAAAAGCTGGATGGACAAATGCCCCGCCACATGAGCCACACAGGCGGTTGACGCACAAACTTACACCGCCGAAGTAATATAATTCTCGCCGTACGGGCATTACACGTGCCATGCTGCGACTTCGCTCTATTCTCGCCCGCTACAAGCAGCCCGAAAGTGCCTCGGGCGGGTTATCTTAGTAATAAACCAAAGCCAGCAGCGCCGGAAAGCATCGGGATCAGGCGCTTAGAACGCCATAATCCGCATCCTTTTTTTTAACTTAACCTGAGATCACACAGCCATGACAGGCGCGGGACAATGTTCTCATTCTGTTGGCATCCGCTGCTCTATGATCCCTGCCCACCAGCTGCACCCGGCAGGAATGACCTCGTCGTTGAAGTTATAAAGCGGATGATGCACCATCGCTGTATCGCCATTGCCGACCAGAATATAAGCCCCTGGCCGCTCTTCGAGCATAAAGGCGAAATCCTCGCCGCCCATGACCAGCGGCGCTTCCGCACAGGATCCTGCAACATCGCGCGCGACACCTGCGGCGAACTCTGTCTGCTCCTCGTGATTGACCATCACGGGATAATTCCGGTCGTATCCGACCCTCGCCACCGCGCCCATTGCGCCGGCAATACCTGTACAAATTTCATTCACCCGCTTGTCCGCCAGATCCCGCATTTCCGGCGTCATGGTGCGCACCGTTCCTTTGAGGCGCACCTTTTGCGGGATCACATTATAGGCGTTCGAAGAGGTCTCGAACGATGTAATCGAAACCACGATTGTCTTTACCGGATCGGCGTTACGGCTGACGATTGTTTGCAAGGCTCCGACGATCTGAGCTGCAATAACGGTGGTATCAACGGTCTCGTTCGGTTTAGCGGCGTGCCCCCCAACCCCTCGATTTCGATGTCCAGCAGATCGGTCGCCGCGAAAAATGCACCCGGCCGGATTGCGAAACTGCCCGGCTCCATCCCCGGCCAATTGTGCATGCCATAGACTTCCTGAATGCCCCAGCGCTCCATCATGCCATCATCGCACATCACTTTGGCTCCGCCTCCGCCCTCTTCTGCGGGTTGAAATATCACCACTGCGGTGCCGTCGAAATTACGCGTCTCGGCGAGGTACTTCGCCGCCCCCAGCAGCATGGCAGTGTGACCGTCGTGCCCACAAGCGTGCATGGCTCCGTCGGTTTTAGAGGCATATGCCAGTCCCGTTTCCTCGTGGATCGGCAGCGCGTCCATATCCGCCCGCAAACCCACAACCTTGCCTGACGCTGTATTCTTACCTTTGATGACGCCCACAACACCGGTTCGCCCGATGCCTTCGACTACTTCATCACAGCCAAAAGCCCGCAGCTTTTCAGCAACGGTCGCAGAAGTACGGTGCGTCTCGAACAGGATCTCGGGGTGCTCGTGCAGATCATGGCGCCAAGCGGTAATATCTGCGTGCATCTGAGCAAAACGGTTTTTGATCGGCATTCTCGGTCCTCTTTCAAACGTCTGGTCCGGGGACCATTTTTGTACCATCAGTAAAACGTGCAAAGCGGAAGCGCGACAGGTCATGACCCGCAGCCCGCCCCGCAGCCAGATCCGCCAGAATACGGCCCATTGCAGGCCCTATACCAAAACCGTGACCACTCATCCCTGTGCCCACGATCAGCCCATCGATGGGTGTGTAATCTACCACTGGCACGATGTCGGGCATAGTGTCGATCATGCCCGCCCAGCTGGTGCGCAGCTTAACCTCGCCCATCTGCGGGAACATCGCACCGAAATCGCGCGCCAGCTTTGCAATGATCCGCGGCACCGGTTTGGGATCCAGAACGCGCATCCGCTCGAACGGGCTCTCGTCTTCTGCGCTCCAACTGCGCGGCGTCCCCCAAGCATCGGGAAATCCCTTCGGTGCACCGGGTTTGAGCCTGCATCCGAACGGATCTATGCGCAGCTGCGGAATAAATTTTGGCAGGGCGCGAAACGCATCCGGCCCTACAAAAAGCTCAGACGTCATGTTGGGCGCAAGGGTATAGCCGCCATCAGCCCTACGCCGGAACGCCAGCCGCTTGGCCGATGCAGCACATTGCCCGATATCAGCCACCGGCATTGTCACAGCCACCTGAGAGCGCACACTGAGCTGCGGCAAAGCAACGCCATGATTGCGCAAAAAGAGCGCCGACCACGCGCCACCGGCGAGTACAACGCGCGGCGCGGTAATTCGCCCCCGCTCGGTCACAACGCCTGTCACTTTTCCGTTCGTGATATCCAGACACCGGACTGCACACTGCTCGACGATCTTTACCCCCTCGCGCACTGCAATCTCGGCCAGTGCCGGTACCGCGACCCACGGCTCGGCCCGCAAATCACCCGCTGTGTAAAGCGCTGCCAAGGGTCTGTCCGTGAGGCCGGTGAACATACCCGCAATCTGTGCAGGGGTAATAATCTTGCTGTCGACCCCGTTAGCTGCCGCGTTGGGCAGCCATGCCTCATACCGCACCAATGCACGCGTATCATTGGCAAAATAGGTCACACCCGCACGCGACAGGCCGATTTGTTCATTAGTTTCGCGTGACAGATCCTCCCAGATCCGCTGGGCCTCGGCCATGATCGGCATCTCCGCCGGATCGCGGCCTTGCTGCCTGATCCAGCCCCAATTACGGCTCGATTGCTCGGCCGCGACCCGCCCCTTTTCCAACAAGGCGACCCGCGCACCGCCGCGCGCGGCAAATAGCGCGGTACAAATACCGATGATGCCGCCCCCGATCACAACCAGATCGACCTCATCGGGAATCCGCCCCGAATAGCGCGGGGGCACGTCTGTGGTAAAAGGAAAACCGCTCATGGGAACGCAGCCGTTATAGGCACAGCCGTGCGATCAACTTGCGCATGAAATCATGCCCCGCATTGAACTGTGCCACCTCGATAAACTCGTTTGGCTGATGGGCCTGTGCGATGTCACCGGGACCGCAAATAACCGCACTGTAGCCGGCGTCCTGAAACTGCCCTGCCTCGGTGCCGTAGCTGACTTTGTGGCTGGCGTTATCGCCGGTAATCTGGCGCACAAGTGTCTCGGCCTCACCGTCTTCTTCCGGTTGCAGCGCTGGCACATCAAAGCGTGGGGTAATCTCGATCCGTGTATCAGCAACAACAGATTGCATGGCCTCTTCGACCTCGCGCACTTTTTCGAGATAGGCGATTTTCCATTGCTCCTTATCTTCGCCGGGGACCACGCGGAAATCCATCGCGAAATGGCAATCCTTGGCGGTGATATTATGGGCGGTGCCGCCGCTGATCATCCCCACATGTACTGTGGTAAAGGGCGGATCGAACATCGCGGCAAGCTCGCTCGGCTTGGCCTCCATGTTCTCGGTGTTCATCTCGTTGGCCCATTCGATCAGTTTAGCTCCTGCCATGATCGCATTCACCCCTGTGTGCAGCAGCGAGGAATGGACTTCGAAGCCGACAACATGTGTGTTGAAACCGGTCCCGCCCTTGTGACCAGTAACTGCTTGCATGGTTGATGGCTCGCCCACGATCACAGCACTGCCTTTCGGCACAATCCCCTGCATTGCCGCAATCATTGGCGGCGCGCCGGTACAGCCGATTTCCTCGTCAAAACTAAGTGCGATTTGCAAAGGGCGTTTGACGCCGGTGTAATGGGCCTGAACCAAGGCCCAGATGGCCAGCGCATCAAACCCCTTCATATCGCAGGTCCCGCGCCCATAATACTTGCCGTCTTTTTCGACAACGGTGAAAGGGTCGGTGTCCCATGGCTGGCCGTCTACCGGCACAACATCTGTATGGCCCGACAAAACAATTGCACCCTCAATCTCCGGTCCGACATGAGCAAAAAGCGCATGTTTGGGCTGGTCGGGATCAACATAGCGGTGTGCAGTGATGCCATGCCCGCCAAGATATTCCTCGACCCAGTCGATGAGTGGAATGTTGGTGTCGCGAGACACAGTCGGAAAGCTGATGAGCTTCGTCATCAGATCGAGCGGGGACAGACGTTCAGTCACGGGTGTATTCCTTTAATAGCCGCTGTCGGTGATCAGCACTTTATGTCCATTGCCTAAATCGCGATAAACGCTCGGCTCGGCATGATGGCTGACATTGTGAATAGGCGACGGGATCGGTTTGAAATTCAGATCATTCTCGGCCTTACGCTTGCGCGGGTCCGCAATGGGAACGGCTTTCATCAAAGCTTGGGTATATGGGTGCTGCGGGTTTTCGAAGACTTGGCGGCGCGGCCCCAACTCAACGATACGGCCCAGATACATGACACCCACATGATGGCTCACCCGCTCGACCACAGCCATATCGTGGGAGATAAAAAGGAACGACAACTCCATTTCGGCCTGCAATTCCATCATCAAATTGAGGACCTGTGCTTGCACCGATACATCAAGCGCGGATACCGCCTCATCTGCAATGATGAGTTTGGGGTTGAGGGCAAGTGCGCGTGCAATCGCAACCCGCTGGCGCTGGCCGCCCGACAACTCATGCGGAAAACGGCGCATGAAACTACGCGGCAACTCCACCCGGTCAAAAAGCATTTCCACGCGCTTGCGCACGGCATCTCCTTTGAGCGTGCCGTAGTTGTGTATCGGCTCGGCCACCTGATCGGCCAGTCCCATCTGGGGATTGAGCGAGGCAAACGGATCCTGAAAAATCATCTGCATATCTAGGCGTGCCATCCGCAGATCATGGTCATTGAGCGACATGATGTCCTTGCCATTCAAATTGACCTCACCCGATTGCGGATTCACCAACCGCAGGATCGAACGACCGGCAGTGGACTTCCCGCACCCGCTCTCGCCAACAAGGCTGAGGGTCTGGCCCTTGTTGATCGAAAAGCTGAGATCCTCGACCGCATGCACATTGGCCACTACACGCCGCAGCAGGCCGCCGGTGACCGGAAAGCGGGTGGTAAGGTTTTTTACCGTCAAAAGCACCTCGTTTGTGCCTTTGATCGGAACAATCGCTTTGCCCTCGCTGCCCAACAGTTTCATCGGTTCAGGATAATCCTTGCCGGTCATCTCGCCCAGCTTTGGCACGGCAGCCAGCAGCGCTTTGGTATAGGGGTGCTTAGGATTCTCGAAGATTTCCTCCACAGTCCCTTCCTCGACCTTGTTCCCGCGGAACATGACCACCACGCGGTCAGCCATCTGCGCGACAACGGCCATGTCGTGTGTAATAAACATCACGGCCGTACCCGTCTCGCGCTTGAGCCGGTCCATCAACGCCAAAATCTCCGCCTGAATGGTCACATCAAGAGCGGTTGTAGGCTCGTCCGCGATAAGCAATCGTGGCTCGCAGGCAAGCGCCATCGCGATCACCACACGCTGGCGCATCCCCCCCGACAGCTCGTGTGGGTATTGTGTAAGACGCTTTTTAGGCTCGGGGATGCGCACTTGGGTCATCAGCTCCAACGCGCGCGCCTCGGCCTGTGCTTTGGTCATGTGTTTATGCAGGCGCAACCCTTCAGTCAGCTGCTTGCCCACGGTAAACACGGGGTTCAGCGCCGTCATCGGTTCTTGGAATATCATGCCGATCTCGTTGCCCCTGATGGCGCGCATCTGGTCCATCGGCGTCTTCGCCAGATCGATCGTCTCGCCCTGCCCGCGATCAAACATCAGCTTGCCGCCTGCAATCTCGCCGCCGCCAAACTCGACCAGTCGCATGAGCGACAGCGAAGACACCGATTTGCCCGAACCTGATTCTCCGACCACACAGACTGTTTCACCGGGTTTAATGTCGAAAGATACATTCTCGACCCCAACCACAGGACCGTCTTTGGTCTGGAACTCCACGCGCAGCCCCTCAATACGGGCAATCGGGGCTCTATCGGAGAGATCTAGCATGTTAGTCCTTTCTAGTGGGCCGCACGGAGTTCTATGCGGTTTTGCGCAACGCTATGCGCAAGATTTGCCTTCGTCAAACGCTCTCGAACGACATCCGCCTCTGCCGCGTGCATAAAATGTGTGCTGCCAACAATTTCATCGGCCCACACGCAGCCAAAGGGTTGCAATTCGCGCAACTTATGTTTCAATCTGATCACGCGTTCGGGGGTTAACGATTAACTGCGTGTGGCTCTGTGTTTAAAAAATAGGCAGACACCAGCAGTCCGATACACACCCGATGCGACCAAAAAACGCCCGCGCAAGTCGGGCGACCTTACATGCCCCGGCATGTCCAACCTGGAGTATTTTATGACTTTGAAATCCACCCTACTCGGAGCCGTCGCACTGACCGCTCTGGTGCCAATGGCGTTTGCCGCCGGCCATGAAGGCGAGCGGGGCCGCGACGGCCAGCTCAACATCATCTATTGGCAGGCCCCGTCGATCCTGAACCCGTATCTTTCCGGCGGAACAAAGGACCTCGAATCATCATCGCTCGTGCTCGAACCACTGGGCCGCTATGACGAAACCGGTGCGCTGGTCCCCTTCCTCGCTTCAGAAATCCCCACCGTCGAAAACGGCGGTGTGAGCGAGGATTTGAAGTCCATCACATGGAAGCTCAAAGAGGGCCTGTTGTGGTCTGACGGCTCGCCGGTAACGACAGCGGACGTCAAATTTACGGCAGAGTACTGTATGCACCCCGAAGGCGGTTGCGCACAGGCATCGAAATTCGACGATCTTGAATCTATGGACGTCATCGACGATCTGACGATCAAAGTGAACTTCTCTGTTCCAAAGCCGAATCCATACGGCCCGTTTATGGGCGCGCAGGCACCGATTCTTCAGGCCGCACAGTTCGCTGAATGCCTTGGTGCAAAAGCACCCGAGTGTACCGAAGCAAACTTTAACCCAATCGGCACCGGCCCGTTTGTCGTGACTGATTTCCGTCCGAACGACGTTATCACTATGGAAGCAAACCAGAACTTCCGCGAAGCAGGTAAGCCCGCGTTCGCAAGCCTGACGTTCAAAGGGGGCGGCGATGCAGCTGCTGCCGGTCGTGCCGTTATGGAAACAGGCGAGTTCGATTATGCCTGGAACATGCAGTTGGCACCTGACGTGCTGGCCAAAATGGCCGAAGGCGGCAAGGGCGTGCCAATCTCCGCATTCGGCACATTGGTCGAGCGCATCGAGATCAACCTGACCAACCCATCACCGGACCTGCCACCAGAGACACGCGCAACCGTTGCAGAGCCACACCCGTTCCTGTCGGAATTCAACGTACGCAAAGCGCTCTCAATGGCAATCGACCGCGAGCTGCTGACCGAAGTGGGCTACGGTCAGGCAGGTCGCGCGACCTGTAACATCGTGCCAGCGCCGGCGCTTTACGCATCCGACAACACAGAATGCCTTACGCAGGACATCGAGGGTGCAAAAGCACTGCTTGAGGAAGCAGGCTGGACCGATACGGACGGTGACGGTGTGCGTGACAAGGATGGCGTGAAAATGTCCATGCTGTACCAAACTTCCACCAACGCCGTGCGTCAGGATTTCCAGGCGCTGATCAAAGACTGGTGGGAGCAGATCGGCTTTGAGGTCGAATTGCGCAATCTCGACGGCTCCGTCTTCTTCGGTGGCGATCCCGGCTCACCGGATACCTTCCAGAAGTTCTATGCAGACGTTGAAATGTATGCAAACAACTTCGACGGCACCGACCCCGAGGCCTACCTTGCACAGCGCCGTTGTGGCGGAGAGCCAAAGCCGTCTTCACAGTGGCAGGGCGAGAACATCAACCGCTTCTGTGATCCGGCCTATGATGCCCTTCTCGACGAAATGGCGCAAACCGGCGAGCTTGAAAAGCGTGGCGAGATTGCAAAAAAGCTCAACGATATGCTGACAAAAGAAAGCATGTCGATGCTCCCACTGGTTGACCGTGGTCGTGTATCCGCTGCTTCCACAACCCTCGGCGGCGTTGTCCTTAACGTATGGGACTCCGAGCTGTGGAATGTCGCGGACTGGTACCGCATCAAAGAATAAGCCTTGCGGCGGGGTACGCCCCCGCCCTACAGCTTGCTCTGGCCGGGCGGGGGGTAATACTCCCGCCCGATTTCTCACCCTTCCCCAAGACTGCTCATCAAAGGCACCGCTAGATGCTGAATTTCACTATAAGGCGACTGATACTTTCGGTCCCAACGCTTTTGTTCATCAGCCTTGTGATATTCATGCTGTTGCAACTGGCCCCCGGCGATCCTATGGCACAGGTCCCTCTTACGGTTCCGCCAGAGGTCAAACAGAAAATGCGCGAGGCGCTTGGCCTCGGTGCGCCTGTCCATGTTCAATATCTCAAATGGCTCCAACAATTCTTTGTTGTCGAGCCGATGGTCTTTATCGACTATCTGACCGCCAAATCGACGCTGCTCGGCTGGCTCCCCGATACGCAACTGTCGATGACGACCGATCCTGTCACCGGCATGTTGGTAGAAAAGCAGCGCGTTATCAGCTGGCAAACCCGCTCGCCCGTGATGGACATTGTGTTCCAGCGGATGCCACAGACCCTTTGGGTTGTCGGGCTCAGCTATGTTGTAGGGATCGCCATTGCCATTCCTATCGGAATCTATTCGGCGTACCGCCATTACTCTGTATTCGATCAGGCAGGCACATTCGTCACCATGGTCGGGTTTTCAATCCCGCCATTCTTCACCGGCCCGCTACTCATCGTCATTTTCTCGGTTAGCCTTGGATGGCTGCCTTCGATCTATGACACCACACTGGTGGTCAACAGCTGGGACACCTTCAAAATCCAGCTGATGCAAATGATCATGCCTGTCATGGTTCTGGCCCTGCAAACCACGGCCCAGATCAGCCGCTACATGCGCTCAGCGATGCTCGACAACCTCAATCAGGACTATGTGCGCACTGCCCGCGCCAAGGGCCTGAAAGAGGCAACCGTGATCATGGTGCATGTGCTACGCAACTCGATGATCCCCGTGGTCACTGTCATCGCTTTGGGCATGCCAGCCATCTTTGGAGGAGCGATCATCACCGAGAACGTGTTCAAGGTGAACGGCATCGGCCAGCTCCTGCTCACAGCGCTCTTCGCAAATGATTTGCCGATGGTAATGACACTTACCTTCATCTTCGCCATTCTCATTGTGCTCTTCAACCTCATCGCCGACATCCTCTACGGCGTGCTTGACCCAAGGATCCGCTATGACTGAGCAAGCAATACCCGCCAGCCCGATCGAAGCAGACATCGAAATCTACGGCGCACTGCAGGACAAGCAACCGGGCAAACCGCCCCGCAGCCAGTGGCGCGATGTATGGGACCAGCTGCGCAAGCACAAAGGTGCAATGCTGGGCGGTGGTTTCCTGGTCTTTATTACGCTTGGCGTGCTGATTGGGCCTTATATCTGGGACATCTCCCCAACCCAGCTCGACATCCGGAACAAGGATTGGCGCCCCGTCTATACCCTGTTGTGGGATGATGGCGCCAAAGCAGGCTGGGCGCACCCCTTCGGTACCGATCAGCTGGGCCGCGACATCCTCGCTCAAATGATTTCTGGTGGGCAGGTCTCCATGGCAGTGGGCTGGTCCGCGATGATCCTTGCCTTGCTCATCGGGACAGCCATCGGCGTAGCTTCGGGATATTTCAAACGCGCCGATTTCATTCTGATGCGGTTTACCGATCTGGTGCTTTCCCTGCCGATCCTACCCTTGGTGCTGCTGGCCGTGACGCTGTTTCGGCAACCTTTAACCAGCTTTTTCGGCTCGCCCGAAAAGGGCATGTTCGTGCTTATCGTCTCCGTGATTGCCCTGACATCATGGATGCAAACCGCCCGTATTGTACGCGGCGATATTTTGGCGCTCAAGGAACGCGAATTCATTCTGGCCGCTCGCTCCATCGGATCCAGATCTTCCAAGATCATCTTCCGCCATCTTCTCCCAAACGTGATTTCACCGATCATGGTGTCGGCCACACTGGGCCTCGCGACGGCAATCATCACGGAAAGTGCGCTTTCGTTTCTGGGTGTAGGCTTCCCCTCGGATTTCCCGACCTGGGGAAAGCTGCTATCGGATGCCGTGGTCAGAATGCAGGAATATCCCGAGCGCGTATTGCTGCCCGGCATCCTGATCTCTCTTACTGTGCTGAGTGTGAACTACCTTGGCGATGGTTTGCGTGATGCCCTAGATCCCCGCATTCGCGGCCGCTAACATCAGAATAACGCCGCGCGCGGATCTGCCCTGCGCGCGGCATTCCTTCATCTTTTTAATAAACTCGAATACCGTGCGCTTGCATATGCAATGGCTGTGTATTGTTTACTCGATGTGCTTGCGCAGACGCCGCACAGCACCCCAGACGATCAATACTACCGGAAGGGTCACCGCTGCCGTCAGACCGCCCTTGCTGATGCCCGTAACCTCGGCCAGTGGATACAGCAGATATCCTGCGAGCGAGACGGCATAATAGCTGATCGCGACAACCGACAATCCCTCAACTGTTCGCTGAAGACGCAACTGGAGATCGGCCCGCTTGTCCATGCTCTCCAGTATCGACTGGTTCTGCGCCGAGCGCTCTACGTCGACCCGCGTGCGCAGCAGATCAGATGCCCGAAGTGCTCGGGCCGACATTCGCTCCAGCCGGCGCTCCATCGAGATTACAGTGCGCATCGCAGGCTCGTAGCGGCGCATCATAAATTCACCAAAACCCTGCCGCCCCTCGAAACGGGCCTCGCGCAGCGCTCCGATCCTCTCGTCCACAATCGCCTTGTAGGCGGCTGTACCCGCGTAGCGGAACGAGGTCTGTGCAACGACATTTTCCAGTTCGACCGACACATCCAGCAGCGCGTTCAACGTCTCCTCCGGGCGCATTTTCTGCGCGCTCATCTTGGCCATCAAATCGCTGATCTGGCGATCCATCTTGCCCACCTGCCCGCCGATTTCTCGCGTCAGGGCAAAGCCAAGCATGGACATCGTCTTGTAAGTCTCGATCTCCAACAAACGCTGGATGATCCGCCCGATACGTCGCGATCCCGTTGCAGCAGGAACAAATGCCGCGAACCTCGAATGTCCCGCCGGATCAATGCGAAAATCACTTGCTACCACCGCAGCCCCTTCTAGGACATACGCAGCAGCAAGGCTTTCGGGCACAAACCATTCGCGCAGCTGCTCAAGCATATCGTCTGTGTTGTCCGGCATCGGCATCAGCCGCAGCAAGCTGGAAGTCAGGCGCTGGCCCGGTGTCGCATCAAGCCATGCACTCGGGAAGACATCGAACTCGGCCGGATCGAACGGACGGCTGCTTAGGTCCTCACCGAAAGTGGTGTAGGTCACAAATTCGGTATGCTGTTCCCATTTAAGATGGAAGCGCCCCATCGCACCGTAATAATGCGTAGCATCTTTGTCGGGGAGCGGTGCGCCGTAATGCTTTAATAAGGCCACCAGATGGTCCATGTCCGCGCCACGGTCACGGTCCCGCGCGGCTGCATCCCCTGCCTGTTTAATGGCCAAAAACGCTACAACCTGCGGGGCATTAACATTCGGGAAGGGCCGCGCATGCAGCTCTCCGGTCAGGGCATAGCGCAGCGGGTGATCGGAGATGGGGGCCATGGAGCAATTCCTTAGGGTAACTTCAATTCTGTTTGACCCTACGCAGGCCGCTACCACAACTTAGAAGATACAACGCCAAAGACAACTTGCGCGTACCACTGCATACTTTTCCACCTATCGGAAATTTCAGCAATCCCGAACGCAAACGCCCCGCTGTTTCCAGCGGGGCGTTTGGTAAAGTATCTCGCCAGAGAGGCGTTAATCAATCATCGGCAGGAGCTTATCCAGTGACGCCTTGGCGTCGCCGTAGAACATACGCGTATTCTCTTTAAAGAACAGCGGGTTCTCAATACCGGAGTATCCCGTACCCTGACCGCGCTTGGACACGAACACCTGCTTGGCCTTCCAGCATTCCAATACCGGCATACCGGCGATCGGGCTGTTTGGATCGTCCTGTGCGGCGGGGTTAACGATGTCATTCGAGCCAATAACAATCGCCACGTCGGTGGTGGGGAAATCATCGTTGATCTCGTCCATCTCCATGACGATGTCATAAGGCACCTTGGCCTCCGCCAGCAGCACGTTCATGTGGCCGGGCAGACGCCCCGCAACGGGGTGAATGGCAAAACGCACATTCTTACCCTTAGCGCGCAACTTGCGCACCAGTTCGGCAACACCTGTTTGCGCCTGTGCCACCGCCATGCCGTAGCCGGGGATGATGATGACGCTGTCCGCTTCGTTGAGCGCCGCTGCAACACCTTCCGCCTCGATGGCAATCTGCTCGCCCTCGACCGCCATCTGCTCACCCTGCGGGCCACCAAAGCCACCGAGAATAACGCTGACGAAGGAGCGGTTCATCGCCTTGCACATAATGTAGGACAAGATTGCACCAGATGAGCCAACCAGCGCACCGACAACAATCAACAGATCGTTGCCGAGGCTGAAACCGATCGCCGCCGCAGCCCAACCCGAATACGAGTTCAGCATGGAGACAACCACAGGCATATCAGCGCCGCCAATGCCCATGATCAGGTGATAGCCGATGAAAAGCGCCGCCAACATCATCAGGAACAGCGGGAAGAAGCCGCCTGTGTTAAAGTACCACACCAGTGTGATGACAGAGATAGCCGCCGCCCCGATGTTCAGCATATGACCGCCCGGCAGCTTTTCTGCCGCAGACGAGACACGCCCTGCCAGCTTTCCGTAGGCGATCACGGATCCGGTAAACGTCACCGCACCGATGAATACGCCCAAAAACAGCTCGACCCGCAGAATGTTGATCTCGACCGCTGATTTCTTGGCAATCAATGCCGCGAATGTCCCCAGCGCGTAAGGATCGCCACCCGCAGCCATATAACCGGCCACACGTCCGATTTCGAAATGCGCGATCAGACCGACGAACACCGCCGCCAGACCGACGAGGCTGTGCATTGCGGCGACCAGTTCGGGCATTTGCGTCATCTGCACCTTCGTCGCCAACTGGTAGCCGATGGCACCGCCACCCGCGATCAGCAGGATCGACAAGGGCCAGTATCCCGCACCAGGTCCGATCAGCGTTGCCGCCACCGCCAGTGCCATACCAACAATACCGTACCAAACGGCACGCTTTGCACTTTCTTGTCCGCTAAGCCCGCCCAATGACAAGATAAAGAGGATAGCAGAAACGACATAAGCCGCTGTTGTGAAACCAAAATCCATTTGCTTAAGCTCCCCTTAAGATTTCTGGAACATGGCGAGCATGCGCCGTGTCACGAGGAAGCCGCCGAAGATGTTGATGCCACACATAAACACCGACAAAGCAGCAAGAATAACCACCAAAGCGGAGCCCGAGCCGATCTGCATCAGCGCCCCCAGAATGATGATCGAGGAAATCGCATTCGTTATCGCCATCAGCGGTGTGTGCAGGCTGTGCGCCACGCCCCAAATGACCTGAAAACCGATAAACACCGACAGAACGAACACGATAAAGTGCTGCATAAAGCTGGCGGGAGCGACCAGACCGACCGCCAGCAGCAATGCGCCGCCGACCCCAAGCAAGATCACCTGATTTTTTGTCTGTGCCTTGAACGCGGCCATCTCTTCGGCGCGCTTTTCTTCCGCCGTCAGCACCTTTGGGGCAGCAGGTTTGTTTTTCTGCTGCGCAATGGCGTTGATCTTGGGCGGCGGTGGCGGGAACGTGACCTCGGAGGCATGGGCAATCGTCGCGCCCCGTATAACATCGTCCTCCATATTGTGATTGATCACACCGTCTTTTTCGGGGGTCAGATCGGTCATCAGATGACGGATATTGGTGGCATAAAGGGTAGAGGCCTGCGCACCCATCCGGCTCGGGAAATCGGTGTATCCGATGATGGTCACGCCATTTTCGGTTACGATCTTCTCGTCCATGACGGTCTGCTTGCAGTTACCGCCCTTCTCTGCGGCCAGATCTACAATCACCGATCCCGGCTTCATCGCTGCAACCATATCGGCAGTCCAGATCTCCGGCGCCTCGCGGTTGGGGATAAGCGCGGTAGTGATCACGATATCAACCTCAGGCGCAAGCTCGCGGAACTTGGCCAGCTGCGCCTCGCGGAATTCGGGCGACGAAACAGAGGCGTATCCCCCTGTTACCGCCCCGTCCTGCTGTTCTTCCTCGAAATCGAGGTAGACAAACTGCGCGCCCATACTCTCGACCTGTTCGGCCACTTCGGGGCGCACGTCAAAGGCAAGCGTAATCGCGCCCAGCGCTGTCGATGTTCCGATCGCGGCAAGGCCGGCAACGCCCGCCCCCACAACCAGTACCTTGGCTGGCGGGACCTTGCCCGCCGCTGTGATCTGACCGGTAAAGAAACGGCCAAAGTTGTTGCCTGCCTCGATCACCGCACGGTAGCCCGCGATGTTCGCCATGGAGCTGAGTGCATCCATCTTCTGGGCGCGTGAAATCCGCGGGATCATCTCCATCGCGACGACAGTGGCGCCTTTCTTGGCAGCCGCCTGCATCTTGTCCTCGTCGCCCACAGGGCTGAAGAATGAAATCAGTGTCTGACTCTCGCGCAGCCGCTTCATCTCGGACGCGTCAGGCACCCGGACTTTGGCGACGATATCGGCCTCTTTCCAAAGTGCCGCTGCGGTTTTGACAACCTTCACGCCCGCACTCTCATAGGATGCGTCGTCAAAGCCTGACGCCATTCCCGCGCCTGCCTCGATTAGGCACTCATGCCCTAGTTTTTGCAATTGAAGCGCACTGTCAGGCGTCATCGCCACACGGCGCTCGCCCTCGAATACCTCTTTAGGTGTCCCGATCTTCACTCAAAATCTCCCAAATTCTTGTTTGGTGCCGAAACTGGCGTGTCGTAGATGATGCTCTGACCTACCGTGCAGACACTCGACAGACAAGCGCACGCCCCCCGTAAGATGCTATCTTGTGCACCTAATATTACGCTTTTGGAACAATTTACGGCAAATAGTTCCGCATCGCACCGTTGAAACATTATTTCACTTGCTCTTAAGCCTGCGCAACAATGCATCCAACGTCGAAATAGAATCACACGCAGAGTACCTAAATATGCTTTTCGCGACATCCGTGTGCTCGGTCGGTTTAAAGATCACCCTTCGGGAAGAAGCCGAAATTGCCATCACCGAGCCAACACGGCCGGCCTGCTTGCAAGCGACAATATAGACTGTGGATACTTGTCGGCCTGACGCAGCGTCCGCGCAGGCAAAAGCCGCTTGTTTCACGGCACACGCCCCTTCACGATGGCACTCTCAGGGAGGAGACAATTATGACATTGACCGGAAAACACGCACTTATCACTGGTGGGGGTACAGGCATTGGCCTTGCCATCGCTCATATGCTGGTGGAACGGGGCGCGCACGTCACGATCACGGGGCGCCGCATCGAGGTACTCGAAGAAGTTGCCACCGAAGGCATGACCGCCATCGCGATGGACGTGCGCAACGAGGACGATGTGGTGACCAAAATCGCCGCTGCCGTTGCTGCGCGCGGTCCGATCCAGATATGCGTACCGAACGCCGGACTGGCCACGGGAAAGGCAGCGCATAAGACCGATATGGAGTTCTGGCGGGATATGATGTCGACAAACCTCGACGGTGCATTCCTCACCATTCGCGAAAGCCTAAAGGGAATGCGCGAGACAGACTGGGGCCGCGTAATCGCCGTCTCGTCAATGGCGGGCCTCAGAGGTCTGCCCGGTGCGGCGTGCTATTCCGCATCCAAACATGGCATGATCGGTCTCATCCGCTCGCTCTCGGAGGAGTATATGGGCAAGCCATACACCTTCAATTCGCTATGCCCCGGCTATGTGGACACCCCTATCGTCACCCGCAACACGCAATCGATATCCGAGCGCGCAGGCATCTCGACAGAATCCGCCCGCGACATGATGGTGAACGCAAACCGCCACAAACGCCTGATCACAGTGGAAGAAGTGGCAGCCGCCGCTGCATGGCTTGTTGGTCCAGACAGTGGCAGCATTAATGGTCAAAGCTTGGAAATTGCCGGCGGACAGATGTAGCATCGACCACGACAAACGGCGGGGTGGCGAAAGGCCTCCCCGCCAGTGGTGACTTTATACTGCCCGCGCAATCGCTGCAGGACGTATTCCAGCCGCCCAATCGCGCGCCGCAGCGCCGAACGCTTGAAACAAGGGGCGCGATACCGGATCCTTCGCAGCGGCATATTCGGGATGCCACTGCACAGCGAGTGTAAATCCCGGCGCCCCGTCAACATATATAGCCTCCGGCGTGCCGTCTTCGGCAACGCCGTCGATCACAATACGCGGCCCTGCATTTTTGATCCCCTGCCCATGCAGCGTGTTCGTGCGTACGACTTCCGTACCCATCATACGGTGGAACACACCACCCGCAGTGAACCGGACGTCATGGCGAAGCTCGAACTTTTCTTCCGTCGTGCCATCGGGCGGCATGCGGTGGTTCATCCGCCCCGGCAAATCGCGAATTTCGGGATAGAGCGTACCGCCCATCGCCACATTCACTTCCTGAAAGCCCCTGCAAATTCCGAATACAGGTTGCCCTGTCGCCACGCAGGCCCGCGTCAGTTCCAGCGCTACGGCGTCGCGTGCACGGTCAAACGCGCCATGCGCCGGTGTTTCCTCTTCGCCGTATTCCTCGGGATGCACATTAGGCCGACCACCCGTGAGCAGGAAACCGTCGCAGCACGCCATCAACTCAGGTACCGATACCAGCGCAGGATCAGACGGCACAAGAATCGGCATACAGCCTGCAACCTCCGCAATCGCCTGTGAATTCATGATACCACCGGCATGGACAGCATACTGGTCATTCAAAAGATAGCTGTTGCCAATGATCCCGATAACAGGCCGACCCATACGCATAAACTCCCTATTGAGGTGGATTTCGCAAAGCCTACCTTGGACGAAGACATCCCTCAACACCGCAATGACAAAATATGCACCGTAAAGGGCGGCCCCGCCTTTTAATCAGGCAAATGTTACCCCTCGCCGTTCAACTTTGCCGCCTCGATACCGGCCATGGCTGCAATCAAATCATTATCGGATGTATCGCCTGTTACGCCAACGGCACCAATTACTGCACCCTTGGCAGAGCGCAGCAGGACACCGCCAGGTACCGGCACGACCTGACCGCCGAACAACCCGTTCACCGCGCCCATGAAATATGCCTGCGCCTCGGCCCGCGCCATCTGCGCTGTGCCTCCCATGCCCAACATCACCGCGCCATACGCTTTTCCGTGCGCAATCGCGAACCGCCCTGGCGAGGCACCGTCCTGACGCTCGAACGCGATCACATGCCCGCCTGCATCCAGCACAACGACCGACAAAGGCTTGAGGCCGAGTTCATTCCCTTTTTCAAGTGTCTTGCGGATCACAACCCGCGCCTTGCTCAATCCTACAGTCATATCTTGCTCACTCTTCATTTTTTAAAAATCTTCGGGAGTTCGTGGCGGAGGCTAGCCACTTGGACCGGCCTCCGCCCAGCAAACCTCAGCTTGCTGCTTTCAGCTCCAAGCGGCGCGCATGCAAGACCGGTTCGGTATAGCCGGAAGGTTGGGACGCACCCAACAGCACCAGATCACAGGCCGCCTGAAACGCGATCCCGTCAAAGCCGGGTGCCATCGGCTTGTACGCGGTGTCCCCCTCATTCTGGCGGTCCACTACGGCCGCCATCTTGCGCAGCCCTGCCATCACCTGCTCTTTGCTAATCACACCATGGTGCAACCAGTTGGCCAATGCCTGCGCGGAGATGCGGCACGTCGCGCGGTCTTCCATCAGGCCCACATCATTGATGTCCGGCACTTTCGAGCAGCCAACCCCCTGATCGACCCAGCGCACCACATAGCCCAGAATGCCCTGTGCGTTGTTCTCGATCTCGCGGGTGATCTCGGCGTCGCTCAAATTGCGTCCGCCAAGTACTGGCACGGTCAACAGATCTTCAAGCGTGCCGCGCGCACCACCAGCTGCGATTTCGTCTTGCCGCGCCATTACATCAACCTCGTGGTAGTGCATGGCATGCAAAGTGGCAGCAGTGGGCGAAGGCACCCAGGCGCAGGTTGCCCCCGATTTGGGATGGCCGATCTTGGTCTCGATCATCTCTGCCATCCGGTCAGGCATCGCCCACATGCCTTTTCCGATTTGTGCGCGCCCTTTGAGGCCACAGGCCAGACCGATATCCACGTTGCGGTCTTCATAAGCACCGATCCATGCAGAGGCCTTCATATCACCCTTGGGTACCATTGGCCCTGCATGCATCGACGTGTGGATTTCGTCGCCTGTGCGGTCCAGAAATCCGGTGTTAATAAATGCCACGCGCGACTTAGCCGCGCGAATGCACTCACCCAGATTCACTGACGTACGGCGCTCTTCGTCCATGATGCCCAATTTGACCGTATTGGCGGGCAGGCCCAGAGCGGCCTCGACATGCGTGAAAATCTCGTCGGCAAAAGCCACTTCGTCTGGTCCGTGCATCTTCGGTTTTACCACGTAGACGGAACCGGTGAGCGAGTTGCCCCCTTCGCGGGCGAAATCATGCATCGCGATGAGCGTGGTGATCATGGCGTCCATCAAACCTTCGCCAACTTCCAGACCATCACTGTCCAGCACAGCGGGGTTGGTCATCAGGTGCCCCACGTTGCGGATCAGCATAAGCGAGCGGCCTTTGAGCGTTAGTGTGCTGCCATCCGGTGCGGTATAGTCGCGGTCGGGGTTCATCACACGGGTGACAGTCTTGCCACCCTTCTCGAAGCTCTCCTTCAAATCACCACGCATCAATCCCAGCCAGTTGGCATAGGCAACCACTTTATCTTCGGCATCCACCGCCGCAACGCTGTCTTCACAATCCATGATCGTGCTCAGCGCCGATTCCATCACGACATCCGCCACATGTGCAGGATCGCTTTTGCCAATCGGGTGATCGGCATCAATCACGATCTCGATGTGCAATGCGTTATTCTTGAGCAATACGGCCGTAGGCGCCTCAGCCGAGCCTTTGTAACCCGCAAACTGCGCTGGATCGGCCAGCCCAATCGCATGATGCACAGGCGGCGCAATCCCCGCACTGTCGGTCGTTCCGACCGAACGATGATCCGAACTGTTAAGCATCAACCCTTCAAGGACGCCATCTACAACACGGTAGCCTACCAGCTGCGTATGGCTGCCCGACACCAGCGGCGCCGCCTCGTCGAGAAACGCCTTTGCCCGTGCCACAACCCGCGCGCCGCGTGCAGCATCATATCCCTTGGCTGTCGGCAAATCGCCCAGCGCATCGGTCCCGTAAAATGCATCATAGAGCGAGCCCCAGCGCGCATTTGCGGCGTTCAGTGCAAAGCGGGCATTTGTGATCGGTACAACCAACTGCGGGCCAGGCGTCGACGCAATTTCGATGTCTACATTTGTTGTCTCGATCTGAAAGGGCGCACCCTCTGGCACCAGATACCCAATCTCGCGCAAAAAGGCGGTGTATTCCGCAGCATCATGGGGCTGGCCCTGACGCGCATCATGCCACGCATCAATTTTGCCTTGGATCTCGCTACGCTTGTCCAGCAATGCGCGATTCTTCGGCCCCATGCCGTGGACCAACTCCGAAAAACCGCTCCAGAAAGAATCTGCACTTACATCAAGTCCGTCCAGCGCGTGATTTTCAATAAATTCAACCAGTTGTTGGTCTACCTGCAGTCCGTTGCGGTCCAGTCTTTGCATGATCTCTCTCCCTGTGCGCGGCACATTAGTTTCCGATAGGAAAATACGTTCGGGCAAGGGTTAGTGACAAGAGCAATGCGTCGCAAGAGGTTTTGGTAAAATTACCTTACCAATTAGCGTGAATTTCAGCGTGCCTTGGGCCTCTCCCGCTTGCAGCGCTCGGAGCAATAGCGCACCTCGTCCCAAACCGCTTCCCATTTCTTGCGCCACGCAAAGGGCTTGTTACAGGTCGCGCAGACCTTTTGCGGAAGATCGGATTTTTTTACGTGCTTAGCCATAGCCGGGAAGTAGAACTGCCTCACGCATAAAAAAGGGCGCCGCAAGGGCGCCCGACAACAAATTTTTAATATGCCCACTCTAAAGTGTTCATCACTCGGTCGCGGCAGGCGTCTCGCTGTTGTTTGTGCCCGGTGAGTAGGTATCGGTTTCGGCTGCAGTTGCCGTAGACTTGGATTCGTCAGCGTTTGTTACAGCCTCGCCATCACCGGCGTTTATCATGTTAAAGCCCAGCAACAAAATCATCATCAGTGCACCGAACGCCATTGCTCCCTTAATCCCCCACAAGGAGGGGCGGTGCTTCTTCTCTTGACGGTCGAGGTTTGTGTCGGGTGCAGACATCGGGTGTACTCCTTGATTGCTTTATCCCCGGCCTTGCGGACGGGGTGTTGGGTAATTAACGTACAAGAACCCCGATGGTTCCCCCAAACCATTGCTGGGTCCGCCCAATTCGTTTCAGGAGCCCCTATGCGCGATGCAGCCCCCCAAACCATCTACCTCAAAGATTACACCGCATTCGGCTGGCAGATTAATCACGTAGCACTCCATTTCGTCCTCGATCCGCATAAGACGCGCGTGCGCAGCAAAATTGAGTTCGTTCCCAATGCCGACGCACCCGCACAGCGGTTTTTCCTCCACGGTGAGGCGCTTAATCTTGTATGGGCCCGTATCGACGGGCAAGACATCAACGTCACGCTCACACACGAAGGACTTACCTGCGATGTGCCAACTGGCCCATTTGTGTGGGAGTCAGAGGTCGAGATCGACCCGAAAGGCAATACGGCACTAGAAGGTCTTTATATGTCGAATGACATGTACTGTACCCAGTGCGAGGCTGAGGGGTTTCGCAAAATCACCTACTATCCCGACCGTCCGGACGTGATGGCGGTATTTACGGTGACTATCGATGGTCCTCATCCGGTATTGCTGTCCAACGGCAATCCTGTGAGCGCATCCAAAGACTACGCTGAATGGCATGACCCCTGGCCGAAACCGGCTTACCTCTTTGCGCTCGTCGCAGGTGATCTGGTCGCACACCCAGGCAGCTTCACCACCAAAAGCGGACGCAATGTTGACCTCAACCTATATGTTCGACCCGGAGACGAGGGCAAATGCGCCTTCGGGATGCAGGCGCTCAAGGATTCAATGAAATGGGACGAGGACGTCTATGGCCGTGAATACGATCTGGACCTGTTCAATATCGTTGCCGTCGATGATTTCAATATGGGCGCGATGGAGAACAAGGGCTTGAACATTTTCAACTCCTCCGCAGTGCTGGCCTCTCAGGCGACCTCGACAGATACAAATTTCGAGCGGATCGAGGCAATTATCGCGCATGAGTATTTCCACAACTGGACCGGAAACCGCATCACCTGCCGTGACTGGTTTCAACTGTGCCTAAAAGAAGGGCTGACCGTCTTCCGCGACAGCCAGTTCACCAGCGATATGCGAAGCGCAGAGGTCAAACGCATCGAGGATGTGATTGACCTGCGTGGACGCCAGTTTGCAGAGGACCAAGGCCCACTAGCCCATCCAGTTCGACCAGAGAGCTTTCAGGAAATCAACAACTTCTACACCGCCACAATCTACGAAAAAGGCGCAGAGGTCATCCGCATGCTCAAAACACTGGTCGGTGATGCGGCCTATGCGCAGGCTGTTACGCTCTATTTTGACCGCCATGATGGCGATGCCGCCACAATCGAGGACTGGTTGAAAGTTTTCGAGGACACCACCGGTCGTGACCTTGCACAGTTCAAACGCTGGTATTCGCAAGCGGGTACACCACGCCTAAAGGTAACAGAAGAGTGGCAGGGCGACACCCTGATATTGACGGTCACCCAGTCTACACCGCCCAGCGCCTCCACGCCCGATCCTCAGCCCTTCGTGATCCCCATCGCTGTGGGCCTCATCGGTGCGGATGGCACAGAAATTCAGGCCACAACCGTTCTGGAAATGACGCAAGCGACACAGAGCTTCAGCTTTACGGGGCTGGCGGGACGGCCCGCGGCCTCTATCTTACGGGGCTTTTCGGCACCTGTGGTGCTCGATCATGCCGCCGATCATGCACATCTGCTGGCCTATGATACCGACCCGTTCAATCGCTGGGAAGCGGGCCGCACGCTTGCGCGCAACACGCTTTTGGGCATGATACTCAAAGGAACGCGCCCGGACCCTGCGTTCCTGCGCGGCCTGCGCGCCGTTGTGACCGATGATTTGCTCGACCCGGCCTATCGCCGCTTGATGATGGCCCTGCCCGCCCAATCGGATCTGGCCACAGCACTGCATGATGCCGGCCATGTGCCCGAGCCTGACATCATCCATGCAGCGTTGGAGGCACTGCGCGATGCGGTGGCGCGGGAACTGGCCGATGTGCTGCCGGCACTTTACGCTGACAATCAGGTCACCGCGCCCTACGCGCCCGACGCAACACAAGCGGGTCAACGCGCGCTCGGAAACTCCGCCCTTTCCCTGCTCACCCGCAGTGATGGCGGCAAGCTGGCGCAAGCGCAGTATGACAATGCCGACAACATGACCCAACAACTCGCCGCGCTGGCAAATCTGATCCGCGCCGGACGAGGCGAGGCCGCCCTCAACGCGTTCGAGCTGCAATGGAAAGACGACCGTCTGGTGATGGATAAATGGTTTGGCCTCCAAGTGATTGAGGCGGATCCAGAAGACGCCCATGAGGTAGCCGAAGGTCTGACAGGCCATCCTGATTTCAAATGGAAGAACCCCAACCGGTTTCGCGCTGTCTTCGGATCGCTAATTATGAACCATGCAGGTTTTCACCATGCCTCTGGCGCGGGCTACAAGCTGCTGGCCGACTGGCTTATAAAACTTGATCCCGTGAACCCGCAAACAACTGCGCGCATGTGCTCTGCCTTTCAGACATGGAAGCGTTATGACAATGACAGGCAAGCTCTTATTAAAAAACAATTAAATCGCATACTTTCCACTCCTGATCTCAGCCGCGACACCACCGAAATGATCAGCAGAATCGTGCAGGCCTGAACGAAGAGTTGACCGCGATGTTCGAATTTATCCTCCTGCTGGGCGTACTAGGGCTCGCCGCTTACGCCTACCGCCGCTTTGGCCGCAGCTCACTTGGTGGTGGTGGGGGTATGACTGCCCCCGCCCCTGTGCGTGCCGCTGCGCGCCGTCTCGGCTACCGCGTGCAGCCTAACGGCCATATCACACAATCAATCCATACGCCCGAGCTGTGCATTGCGGCGCTAGCAACCGCCTTTTCCCAGATGGATAAGCGTGAACATCTTCCCGAAGGCGTAATCGCGGCCTCGCTGGAAAAGCGCCTGAATGTCGAGGCACGGGAGGCCGGCGATCTGGCGATGCTCGGAACTTGGTTGGTCACCCAAAGCGGCGGCGCGTCACCCGCATTCCAACTCCTAGCCAAACGGCTCAAGCAGCTTGACCATGGTCCCGACTTTGACAAGCTCATGCGCGTGCTGGGCCATATTACCGCAGCGGGCAGCAAGGGAATGGCCAGTGCCCCGCAGGCAGATGCCCTTGGCGCATTGGCAAGCATTTTCCGCACCGCATGAGCAGCCTTCCCTATACCTTTCGCAGTTCGGGCCGAAGGCCGTCAACAGCCCTCGCGGTAGTGACAATCTGGGCACTGATATTCGCGGCTTACGCACTGCTGGATGCGTCACCTGCAATCCTTGCGGTCGTTGGGGCATTCACGCTCCCCGCCCTTTATGATCTGGTGCGCGATCCGCAGAGTAGCCTCACCCTCGACACGCAGACCCTGCGGTGGGTAAGCGGCAGACAGGAGGCCGAAATCGCGCTGGCAGAAATTGACCATTTGCGTTTTGATACGCGCCTTGACCTGTCAGTACGCCTGACGGTCGTGCGCCCGTCAGGCATTAAAATCCGCATACCCTACCCTGCGACACCACCCCACACACTGTTCGAGGCTGTCGCGCAGGACGCAGGCGTGACGACCCGAAGATACCATTTCACTCTGATCGGTTAGGGACGCGCTTTTGGGCGGATTGCATCCGCACCGACGCAGTAATTCTGCCGCTTGAGCCATGTCGCCATTTCGTTTCGTTTGGCTGGATTGCGCATCGGCCCCCAATCCGCCGACACACCACGCCATCGGCTGTCATAGCCGTGGATCACGCCGTCCCGTGGAACTGTGCGTGCCATAATCCGGACTGCACAACTCAGGTTTGCGGCGCCGTTCTTGAGTGCCTCGCCGGTGCCCACATTGCATTTATAACTGCGCGCCGTGGCAGGCAGGATTTGCAGCAGGCCAAACCATTGCCCGCTCCCGCCCACGGCCCAGGGCTTGTAGGTACTCTCGTACTTGGCCAGCGCCGACATGTATCCCACCCAAAATGCGCTGCGCCGCATAGCGTCATTCGCGCTGTATGCAGGGCACCAGTCCGCAATGTCACGTGGCACCATCTCGACCAGCGGTCTACCGTGATCCTTGAGCGCGGACATCGCCGCACGTGTCCACAGGGCGTTGCCCTTCATATGCTGCCAGCGTGTGCGCGGCACATAGCCGCTGCGCGCAGGGGGGCGTGCGGCGATGGCACTGCCGTTGAGAATGGGCGCATTCGCCGTTGATACAGCAACCGGTGCCGCCACACTGCGCGGCAGATACGGGCCAGTTTGCGAAGTGTCCGGCAGCACAGCGGCTATTTCCGGCATCCCTTTGACAGGCGGTCGCAGTACGTCATCCGTTTGGGCGAATCCTCCACCGGCCCAGAGACCCAGCATCAATGCCAACACCCCGGTTCCCGATGCGACGCCCCTATAATTCACTCTGTTCATAGGACGCAGTATGATCCGCCGTTTTCTATGCTGACAAGCATAATAACCCAGCATTGTTTGCCGAAGTGAAACACTCTGCCGTGCTTGACGGTAATTCCCCCAAGACCTGCAACAATCTGCCGCATTTGAGGTCATCCTGCACGTTAACGCCCAGCGAATATCGCGACATCAACGTTCCACTGCCACGATCGCGCCCCAATGCTGGGCGAAAAACAATCACAACAATACGCCCTTCCATCGTCGCCGCGCTTTTCAGCTTTTGGAATCCTTTATGACGCATCTGGCATCTCTCGTTCGCAAACTTTCCGGCCTGCGCCTCCGGTCGCAGACAGTGGCCGCGCCTGCACTCAGCGAAAAAACCACTGTTGGGAATGCCGACGCCGCGCCGGCAATCGCCAATACCGCTTTGGCGAAAAATGCATCACAGGCGCAGACTGCCGCCGACAAGGCACACGCGCCCTCTCCCTTCCGCAAGAAACGCGATACAAGCACATTAAAGGAGGCAAAGGGTCTCCGCAGGAGTGCCAAAGTTACAAAAATCCATCGTGTTGCTGATACCGGAACGACAACCCAAAACGAGCCGCAACATCACATCGTGGTGAACGGTCATAATGCGCAGAGAACCGCACACATTGGCGGCGCTTGCAAAAACCTTCACAACCTTAGCATTCCGTGCCCCGATCCAACACGGGAAGAGCGTATTCGCGACGCCCACCAGAACCGCGCGTTGAAACTGGTCCGGCAGGAAGACTGGGACAAGCTGATCGCGATGATCACCACCGCAGACCGCGACCGTTCCCTGACCGATGGCGGTATGTCCGTTGCCGAACTGATGGCATTTGGCGCACGCGCTGATGTGGTTCTGGCGGTAGAGCATGCGCTGGTCGACCGAACCCCGGAGCATGACGCCCCCATGTTGCGCGGGATTGAAGCGCTCGAATATGTGTTGGCGGAATATCCTGACAATTATGTGATCGGATGTATCGTTGCACAGGCGCATATCGACATCGCATGGGCCTGGCGCGGCGTCGGCTGGGACGTGGAGATCGCCCCGCGCAACCGCGAAGCATTCGATGCGCATTTCGCCCGTGCCCGTGACATCGTGGTCTCTTTCAAAAATATGCCAGAAAACTCGGCCTTGCTGGCAAGTACGGCATGCGCGTTACTTCGTGGCGATAATTACAGCACTGAATCTGTTGCAGACCGGTATCAGGCACTAATTGATCTTAATCCGAAAAACATCAGCTCACTGAGGGCCCTCGGCACGCATATGTTGCCACGCTGGTACGGATCCTATGCCGCGCTCGAACTTGAGGCACGGAGGACGGCGGCGCGCACGACGAGTGAATGGGGCGCGGGAGGATATGCGTGGGTCATGTTCGACGCGATCACGGTCGATGACAAGGCCTGTGCGCAGCTCGATCTCCCCTTCTTTATCGAAGGGTTGCGCGACATTGTTCGCCATCGTCCTGAACCCCACACAATCAACCTTTTGGCCGCGTACTGCGCAAATACAATGGGTCAGGCCTATTCCGGCAATGATGCAGCTGACCATACCCGCGCCCAGATCGCCGCTTGTGCCGACTGGATCGTCCGCGAGCATTTGACCGAATTGCACCCGATGATCTGGGCCCATGCGGCACAGGGTTTCGCCAACAACCTGCGGGTGTCCTCGCCTTCGCGCTTTGCTGCTGCCGGTCAGGATGACGCCCTGCGGATCATTGCGGGTCTTTTCAAACGCGAGATTGCCGAAGGAAAACGGATCGTGTTTACCGATCAAGGGCCTGTTGCAACCGCTGCCTGATACCGCAAGGCCATTCAGCTCCCGGTGCGCGCCACAAACAGGCGCACATTCTTGGTCTTGCGATGCTCCAAATCGGCCCGCCACCTCTGGACACCCAGACGCCTCTCTGCCTAATATTATAACTCAGGGAGAGAACCATATGACATATAAAACCGCCGCGGCAGATATCGCTCTGCGCGACCAATCCATTACAGAACGCGTCTTTGAAAGCCTGGAGGCACGGCCCGACGAGGTAGTACTCACAGACGGCACAAACGGCAGTGCGATGACGGCTGCCGAGTTCATGGCGCAGGTCAAACAGCTAGCTGGCGGGCTTACCGCACGCGGCATGGGCGCGGGCAAGGTCGTTGCCCTGATGTCTCCCAACATACCACATTACTGTGTTGTCTTTCATGCGGTCGCATGGGCCGGTGGCACAATCACTACGATCAACCCGACCTATACTGCATCGGAGGTCGCCCACCAGTTGCGCGACAGCGCCGCCGACATCCTCATCACCATCCCGATGTTCCTAGAGACCGCGCAAGCGGGCGCCAAGGATGCCGCCGGTCAAACGGTTGTGGTCGTGGGCGATGCTCCCGAGGGGATCGAGCCACTGTCGGCCTATTATGGCGCCCCGATCGAGGCACAGGTACCTGTCGATCTGGATGCGCATTCTGTTGTGCTACCCTATTCGTCGGGCACGACCGGCCTGCCAAAAGGTGTGCGACTGAGCCACCGGAATCTGGTAGTCAACGTCGACCAGATCATCGAGAATGCCGATTTCCAGAAAGGCGAAGTAGCCGCAGCGTTTCTACCATTCTTCCACATCTACGGCATGAACGTACTGATGAACGTGCATCTTGCGGGCGGTGGCGCGCTGGTCACCATGCCGCGTTTTGACCTTGAGTTGTTTCTGCAGATTTCACAGGATTACAAAGCGCGCCGCATGTGGATCGTCCCCCCCGTTGCACTGGCGCTGGCCAAACATCCCATCGTCGATAATTACGACCTTTCGAACCTTGAACAGATCTTCTCCGGCGCCGCCCCCTTGGGCGGCGAGGTGTCCGATGCTGTCGGCAAACGCTTGAATTGTATGGCGGTGCAAGGGTACGGCATGACCGAACTCAGCCCAGTTTCCCACACGACCCCCCTTGAGAAACCCAAATCCGGTTCTTCCGGCGTGGCTCTGCCCAACACCCTATGCCGCATCGTGGATCCCACCAGCGGCGAGGACCTGCCAGCAGGCAAAGAGGGCGAGTTGTGGATCAAAGGCCCACAGGTGATGAAAGGCTACCTCAATAACGAGAAAGCCACCAAAGAGACGCTGACCGAGGATGGGTGGCTCAAAACCGGTGACATCGCCTATATCGACGAAGAGGGCTACATGTTCATCATGGACCGCCTGAAAGAATTGATCAAATTCAAAGGTTTTCAGGTCGCACCTGCGGAACTGGAGGCCAATCTGGTCACGCACCCCTCTATCACAGATGCCGCAGTGATCGGCATTCCCGACGACGAAGCAGGCGAACTGCCGATTGCATTTGTTGTGACAAACGATGCAGATCTGACCCTAGAGGCGATCCAGACCCATATGGCCAAGACACTGTCGAAGTACAAACTGGTACAAAAAGTCATGTTTGTTGAAGAAATTCCGAAATCCGCTTCCGGCAAAATCCTGCGCCGGGTGCTCAAGGCGCAAATCAGCTAACTCTTTCTATCGGCTGACGCTAAATTGCTCCACCTTTCGCAGAGGTGGAGCAATAACCCTTAAACCAGTAAGATATCATGCAGATGCGCAGAGCATTTAATGGCCCGGCTATCAGCCCCCATTAATACTGATAAGTATTCGCATGAATTAAAAACACATTGCCCTAGAACATGCTGAACTGCCGGTCATCCCCTTTGCTCTCGGGCTCGGCTTGCTTCTTTTTAGCCGCGCGCTGGGCTGTAAGGCTCGAACCGAGCTCTTCAACCTCAAGGGCCATATCCTCGGCCAGTTCTTTAAAATCGGCACTATCCAGCCCTTGATCCAATGCCAGCCGAAGCGCTGTCACATTGGCCTGATACCGGCGCGCCAGCCGCGCTGGATCAGCCGCCGAGCCCAACTCACCCGCCGATTGTGCGGCTTTGAAAACCGCCTCGAATTCGGCCTGCATCTCGCCCATATACTCTTGCGTGATCCCCGCGATGGCGGGGTCCGTCGTGCGGGTATCCACCAGCGTTTTTGTCAGCATGCAAGCGCGCCGTGCGGCATCTCCCGCACCGAGCAGCGCGAATTTACGCAAATGTGCAGCCAACCCCGCCAAGGGCGATGGAGCTTGCGCCATCTGCGCCCGAAACCCCTTTCGCGAGCCCTCGAAATACTTCGCCAAGGCCAGCAAAAACAGATTTTCCTTACTGATGAAGGCCGCATAAATGCTACCCGGCTTCATGCCCAGCACCCCCTCCAGATCCTTGAGCGAGGTCGCATGAAACCCTTTCTCCCAAAACACGGCCATCGCAGCATCAAGCGCCTTGTCGCGGTCATAGGGAGCAGCGCGTGCCATAGTCAGCCCGCCCCTTGTGCCAGCTGTTCCAGAATATTGGTGAAGTTCTCGGTGCCTTGGGCACCTGTCACCAGATGCTGACGGTCAAACACCACTGCCGGCACACCGCGGATGCCCTGCGAGGTCCAGAACTGCTCAAGCTCGCGCACCTGCGGGGCAAAGCGTTGATCGGCCAGAACAGCAGCAGCCTCGGCGCGGTCCAGCCCCGTCTCGCTCGCGATATCGGCCAGCACTTCTACGTCCGACAAATCCCGCCTATGGGTGAAATGTGCCGTAAACAGCGCCATCTTCAACTCATGCTTGCACCCCTGTTCGCCCGCCCAGTGCAACAACTGATGGGTGTTAAACGTGTTATGCATACGCATATCCGGCGTGAACTGGAAATCAAATCCCAGCGATGTGCCCAAATCGGTCATCTGGGTACGACTCTGCTCAGACTGCTCGGGCGTGGAGCCATATTTCTCTATGATATGCTCACGCATATTCTGCCCTTCGGCTGGCATCTGCGGGTTTAGCTCGAAGGGATGCCAATGCACCTCATGGGCCACATCAGTAGCCTCCAAAGCCACCGACAGCTGCCGATAGCCGATAATGCACCACGGACACATCACATCCGAAATAATATCAATGCGCAGGGGGGTCGTCATGGGATCGTCCTCTTCATTATCACGGCCGGTGGTCGGCAATATATCACGCAAGGTGCCGCACGACCACTGCGCGGGGGTAATTTGAACCTAAAAACAATGGATCGGGGCAGTGAAACCTTGCCCCGATCCGTCGATCATACCGAAGCGCTTATTTCGCAGCCTGACCTTTACGCTCCCATGCGAACTTCTCAAAAACCTGATCCACGGGCGTTTTCGCAAAATGGTTTGTGTAGTTCGACATCAGCTTTTGGGCTGCACCAAGGATCACCTCGAGGATATTCGTGCTGGTGAAGCCTGCGTCTAGAAACGCCTGCGTATCCGCCTCGTCAACAAATCCCCGGTTCTGGATGACCAGAAGGGTGAAGGTACGCAGTGCCTCCAACTTGGGCGTGGGCAGCGCGGTCTCGTTGCGCAGCGCCTCGGTGATCGCGTCATCAACCTTCATCATCTTGGCGATACCGGTATGGGCGGGCACGCAGTAATGGCAGTTCTGCTCGACGTTGATAGTCTGCCAGACGACCGTTTTTTCCTCATCACTCAGGCTGGTGGCCATGAACTGCTGGTGGGCAAAGTTGTAGGCCGCCAAAAGCGGTGGCGCATCTGCCATTATCGCGTGCAGACCCGGAATGCGGCCATTGTTCTTGAATGACGTCTCCAGCAAAGGCTTGGAGGCTTCGGGCGCACTTTCGATGGAGTGTTTGGTGAAATTAGTCATGATTTATCCTTCTCATTTCTTAATCTGTACCGGACAGATAATCAGACTTGAGTGATTGCTCAATGGGAAAATTTGAGCAATCACTCAATCGTGAGGAAGCACAGACAGCACCGCCTCCGCCGCCTCCAGCGCACCCTCGGCATAGCCGCCAAATTGGGGCGCAACTTCGGTGCCCGCAAAATGAAGGTTTCCCTCCCACAGGCCCCGCATCGTGGCAGGCAAAGTATAGACTGGATGGGCAAAGAGTGGTGCAAGATCACTATCGGTCGCTGTAAACGGATCGGCCGCCCAATCCTTTACAATTAACTGTGCAGGCTGTGCGGCACTTGGCCCGAACAACCGCCCTAGCTGTGCGCATATGTGACTGCGTAGCACATCCAAATTGCGACGCCCCTCCGGCGGCACACCCACAAACCCGAACAAGGCATAGGGTCCACCGCTCTCCGGCGAGGCATCGTGGATTTCGACCATCGGACCACGCCTGCTGGTCGCATCCCCCGACTGCCCCGCTTCGCGCCAGAAGGCACGCTCATATATTGCAACCGCCTTGGCCTGCCCTGCCATCCACGTGGGGACGGCCTCCATCGCCTGAGTTGTCGCGTCAGGCAGCGCTGGAGAGAAACGGATGCGCGTCGCAATACGCGGCGGCAGTGCCAGAACCACCCGCTGCGCCTCTATTGTGCTGCCGTCTGACAATCGGGCAGTGATGCCCTCTGCGCCCCGCTCCAGTGCGACAACAGCCGCCCCCGCCCGCTTGCGTGCCGCAGGGAGTGCTTCCGCAAGCTGCTCTGTTAGCGCGCCAAGCCCGCCATTGATCCGAAGCGATCCTTCCATCGAAGAGAACCCACGCCCGCGCTGCACCTGCCCTTGCGCGTCCTCGAAGGTCAGCGCTCCACTGGCATATTGCCCGAACACCTCAAGGCCGAGCCGCGCAACCAGCGCAGCGATACGCGGCTGCCCCTCCCAGAACCACGCAGGCCCCAGATCAAAATAGCCGTCTCCGACAAGCGCAGTTTTGATCCGCCCGCCAAACCGCGCACGGGCCTCGACGAGCAGATATTCCTGCCCCGCAGCCTCCATCGCCTCCGCCAGCGCCAGCCCGGACAGACCGCCACCGACGATAAGCGTGTTCATGCAGGTGCTCGGGCGTGGACAAGATGGCCCGCCTTCATCCACAGTTTTGCACCCTCTGGCCCCGCCACAACATCCAGCGCATGCCCAGAAGGAAGCCGCAGCCATGCGCCTTTTTGCAGTGTCTCACCTTCGCGGTTGAGTACGCCCTCAAGCACCAGCATCTCAACTCCGCCCTTAGCGGCATCGTGGAAAGCCGCTCCCGCATCAAGCTGCGCATAGGTCACAACTTCGCGCCTATCACGGTGCAGCACGGCTTGGGCCACGCCCGCCTCAACCGGCCCCACTGCATCGGCCATCACGGTGCTGAACTGCGTGCGGTCGGCCAAATCAAACTGCCAAAGCTTCACAAAAATCGTGCACCCCTGATCGGACCGTGGCGTATGTGCCGTCGTCGGCGGATTGCGCACGTAGGTACCTGCCGGATAATCGCCGTGCTCGTCCTGAAAAACGCCTTCCAGAACGATAAATTCCTCACCACCCGAATGCGTATGCTCAGAAAACCGGCTGCCAGGCGCATAGCGCACGATGGTCGTGGCCCGCGCTATTTCCTTACCAATCCGGTCCAGCATCCGCCGATCGACCCCCGCCATCGGCGAAGCAACCCACTCGGTCCGCTCCGAATCCACCAGCACAGTCTCGTCAAAATTGGCATTGAGTTCCATAATCTCACCTTATCGCACTATAAATTTCCTCCGTCCTACCATCAGCGATGCCGCTGCAAAATCCCCTTTTCCTTGACGCAAGGCACAATCGGGTGAACGGTGCAGCTACGGCGGAACTCCTCCAAGCGAAAGGACCGGCATTGTCCAAAGATCCCCTGCTCCAGCCCTTCCAGCTCAAACATCTCACGCTTAAAAACCGGATAATGACCACCAGCCATGAGCCTGCATATCCGGTGGAGGGTATGCCAACGGACCGCTACCGCGCCTACCACGCGGAGCGGGCAAAGGCGGGCGTGGCGCTGGCGATGACCGCAGGCTCGGCCTCCGTGTCACGCGACAGCCCGCCGGTGTTCAACAACATCCTTGCCTACCGCGACGAGGTGGTCCCCCATATACGGAGCCTCACCGAGGCCTGCCACGAACATGGTTGTGCCACCATGATCCAGCTCACGCATCTGGGCCGCCGCACAACATGGAACAAAGGGGACTGGCTGCCCTCCCTCTCGTCGTCGAAACACCGCGAGCCTGCGCACCGCGCGTTTCCCAAACTCATCGAGGATTGGGATATCGAAAGGATCATCAGCGACTTCGCAGATGCCGCCGAGCGCATGCAGGCGGGCGGAATGGACGGGATCGAGCTTCAGGTCTACGGCCACCTGCTCGATCAATTCTGGTCACCGCTGACCAACGATCTGACCGGACCTTACGGCGCTGACACGCTGGAAAACCGGATGCGCTTCCCGCTTGATGTACTGGCGGCTGTGCGCAAACGTGTCGGGCCAGATTTCATTATCGGTTTCCGCTATACCGCCGACGAGGCGCAGCGCGGTGGCATCAACGCGGCCGAAGGGCTGGAAATTTCAACAAAGCTCGCCGCAACCGGACAGCTTGATTTTTTGAACGTGATCCGTGGCCGCATCCACACCGATCCGGCTATGACAGATCTGATCCCCGTGCAGGGCATGAAAAGCGCGCCCCATCTGGACTTCGCGGGCGAGGTCAAAAAGCTCACCGGTATGCCAACCTTTCATGCCTCCCGCATCCCCGATGTGGCCACCGCCCGCCACGCGATCGAGGCTGGACTTCTTGATATGGTGGGTATGACCCGTGCCCATATGGCCGATCCCCATATCGTGCGAAAAATCATCGAGGGGCGCGAGCATGACATTCGTCCCTGCGTCGGTGCGACCTACTGCCTTGACCGTATTTATCAGGCGGGTGATGCCCTGTGCATTCATAATGCCGCTACGGGTCGCGAGCTGACCATGCCGCACACCATCGCCCGCGCCACACAACCGCGCAAGGTGGTAATCATAGGGGCCGGTCCCGCAGGGCTGGAAGCCGCGCGCGTCGCGGCGGAACGCGGTCATGATGTCACTGTATTCGAGGCACAGCCCGATCCCGGCGGCCAGATCCGCCTCACCGCCCGGACCCCACGCCGCCGCGAGATGATCTCGATCATCGACTGGCGAATGTCGCAATGCGCGGCACGTGATGTGGTATTTCACTTTAACACTTGGGCGGAAGCCAAAGATATTACGGCCCTTGACCCCGATGTTGTCATCGTAGCCACCGGCGGTATTCCCAACACAGAGCTGTTCGAAACAAACACCGAGGCTGCGCATGTCATTACCACATGGGACATCATTGCAGGTGATATACAACCCGCCCAGAACATCCTGATCTACGACGAAAGCGGCGATCATCCCGCCCTGCAAGCTGCTGAAATCGCCGCTGGTGCCGGTGCAAAGGTCGAGGTGATGACCCCCGACCGCACATTTGCTCCTGACATTATGGCGATGAACCTCGTACCCTACATGCGCGCGCTTCAGGACAAAGATGTGACCTTTACCGTCACCCGCCGCCTATTGGGCGTCGAGAAGGCCGGTAATAAGCTACGTGCCACCATCGGCACCGACTATAGCGATCACACGTCCCAAAAGGATTATGATCAGGTTGTCGTAAACTACGGCACGCTCCCGCTCGACCAACTCTATTTCGATCTCAAACCCCACAGCAGTAATGCGGGCGCAGTAGATCATGAGGCCCTGATTACAGGCACGCCTCAAACCATCAACCGAAACTCCGCAGGCACGTTCCAGCTGTTTCGCATCGGGGATGCCGTCTCGGCACGAAACACCCACGCGGCCATCTATGACGCGCTGCGCCTGATGAAGGACATCTGATATGCGTACATTCTACAGCGAAGACCACCGTCTGCATTTCCCGCAAGCAGAACTGTCGGGAGGCGAGTTCGTCACCCCCTTCGAGCGCCCCTCCCGCGTCGAATACGTCCTTAACCGCCTGCGCGAGCGTGGCCTGAGCGATATCATGGCGCCCAGGCCGGTAGATATGGCGCCCATCCGCACCTTGCTCGATCCGGGCTACCTGTGTTTTCTCGAGACTGCGTGGGAAGAGTGGAAGCGTGAGGGCATGGCGGGCGAGATTATTGCCGCCAATGTGCCTGCGCGCGGCATGCACCTTGACCGTATCCCAACAAATATTGACGGCAAGGTCGGTTACTATTGCCACGCCTCCGAGACAGCGATTACGTCAGGCACCTGGGCTGCCGCCTTGTCATCAGCCGCTTGCGCACAGTCCGCCCTTGGCCATGTCGCTGCAGGCGCAGACGCTGCATTTGCGCTGTGCCGTCCCCCAGGTCACCACGCCACGGCGGATCAATACGGCGGATACTGCTTTATCAACAACGCCGCTGTGGTAGCACAGATGTTCCGTGACAAGGGGGCGGCTCGGGTTGCTATCCTCGACATTGATTTCCATCACGGTAACGGCACCCAGAACCTGTTTTATGACCGCGATGATGTGCTGTTCGCCTCGCTGCACGGTGCCCCCCAAGAGGCATATCCCTACTTCCTCGGTTATGCCGACGAAACAGGCATCGGCAAAGGCGATGGCTTGAACCTCAACTACCCCATGACAGCGGGCACAGGGTACGGTGCATGGGCCGCAGCGCTTGACGATGCCATCGGCAAAATCACCGCTTGGGGTGCCGACGCACTGGTGATCTCGCTTGGTGTGGACGCCTATAAGGACGATCCCATCAGCTTTTTCAAACTCGACAGCGATGACTTCACCAACGCAGGCCGCCGAATTGGCCGCATGAAGCTGCCCACAGTGTTCTGCATGGAGGGCGGCTATGCCATTGAGGCCGTTGGCATCAACACCGTCAACGTCCTCGAAGGCTTCAAAGACATTTGAGGCCTCAGCCATTAAAAAAGGGCGGAGCCGCTTGCGCAACTCCGCCCTGAATAGACTTCAGCCCGTTCCGCTTACTTAAGCAGCTCGGTCCACATCGCTGTATATAGATCAATTGCCGATTGCGGGCAGGTTGGCAGGAACTGACCCGCTGCTGCAAACTCCGCAGGTGTAACAATCTCGGGTGCAGTTTTCATATCTTCGGGCATAAACTCCTCCGATCCGGCAACACCGTTGGCATAGCGCGCGAAGGCCGAGATCATCGCAGCATTCTCTGGCTCGAGGATGAAGTTGATGAATTGATAGGCCTCATCCACGTTCTGCGCATCCGCCAGCAAGGCGACCGAATCCATGAACAAGGGATACCCCTCGACCGGATAGCCGTAGACGATATCGGGGTTGTTCACGCGCGCCCGCATGGTCGAGCCGTTCCAGTTGACGCTTGCTGCATAATCACCCGACGACAGCTTATCGGTGGTGCCGTAATCCATCGACAGCCACTTGGGTTTAGCCGCCATCATCTTGTCGCGGACCTTTTTCAGCAGCTCCAGATCTTCGGTGCAGGCCTCGCCACCCAGATTGAAGATCGCCATGTTGAGGACATCTGTCATCTCGGGTACGACATTGATTTTGCCTACCAACTCCTCCGGCGGGTTCAGGAACAACTCGGAAGTATTAACATCACCGCTGTAGACCGTTTTGTTGACTGCAATCCCGACCGATCCCCACTGCCACGGCACGGAGTGGGTCCGACCCGCGTCCCATGGCACATCTTTCCATTCGGCAGCGATGTTGCCGATGTTTGGAATACGGCTGTGGTCCAGCTCTGCAATGAGCCCTTTGCGCACATAGACGGGGATGTAATTGGCCGATGGCACGACAAGGTCAAAACCGGAACCGCCCGCCTCCACCTTTGTCAGCGCGGTCGTGTTGCTATCGTAATCGGTGATCGTGACTTCGATGCCGGTTTCGGCGGTGAATTTCTCAATCATTTCGGGGCTGGTGTAATTGCCCCAGTTGAACAGGTTAAGCTGCCCTTCGGCATAGGCGCCAAAGGTGCTGGCCAGCAAGGCTGTTGTAGCAAGAAGTGTGGTTTTCATCAGATATCTCCCAGTTGATGAGGCGCGGGTTAATCCCGCTTTTTGGTTACAAAGAAAAAGACCGTGAGTATGACCACAGTCAGCGCCAGAAGGGCGGTCGAGATCGCATTGACCTCCGGTGTCAGGGCGCGGCGCAATTGCCCCAGCATATAAGTGGGCAGTGTATCCTGCCCCGCTGATTTTACAAATTCCGTAATGATAACGTTATCAAGCGAGATGATGAACGCCAGCATCGCTCCCGCAATCACCCCGGGCAACAGCAGCGGCAACGTGACAAAGCGGAACGTCTGCCAGGGCGTTGCATAAAGATCGGCAGCCGCTGTCTCCATCGTGGTGTCCATCCCCTCCAGCCGCGCCTTGATCGGCAGATAGGCAAAGGGGATGCAGAACGCGGAATGGGCAAGGATCAGATAGCCAAGGCCGGTATAGCCGGTCGCGATCTTCACACTGGAAAAGAAGATCAAAAGTGCCACCGCAGTCACAATTTCGGGCACCATCAACGGTTGGTTGATGATGATATAGATCACGGTCTGCCCCTGGAACCTACCCCGCCGCGTAGTACCCAATGCAGCCATTGTCGCGACAGTGGTAGAAATGACCGCAGCCCAAAGCGCGATAATAAGCGAGCGCGCCGTGGCATCCTGCACCGCCTCGTTGTTCCATGCGACCGCATACCATTCGAGCGAAAAGCCACCCCACTGGTTTACCGAATTGCCGCCGTTGAATGAATAGATCACCAGCGTGATGATCGGCGCATAGAGCAGCACAAATGCCGTGATGGCGATAACCGTGAAGCCCGGCAGGGTCGTCACATCGAACGCGCGCCTAGCGGCCATTCTGACCCTCCTTCGAAGTGACCCGAGTATACAAAATAAGTGAGCCCAGCACGATCAGAAGCAGCACGGTCGACAGCGCAGCACCCAAAGGCCAGTTCTGGCCCTGCCCGAATTGCAACTCGATGAAATTACCGATCATCATATTCTTGCCCCCGCCCAGCACCCGCGGCGTCACATAGGCGCCAAGGCTCGGGATGAAGACAAGTATGGACCCGGCCACAATGCCCGGTCTGATTATGGGCAATATCACCCCGCGCAGCACCTGCCACCGTGAGGCGTAAAGATCATACCCCGCCTCGATCAGTTTGAAATCGAACCGGTCGATGGCTGCATAGAGTGGCAGGACCATCAACGGCAGATAGACATAAGCCATGCCGATGAGAACCGCAGTATCGGTATAGAGGATCTGGATCGGCTCGGAGATAAGCCCGAATTTGATCAGAGCGTTATTGAGAATACCCTGATTGCGGATGACCTCCATAATCGCGAACGTACGGATCAAAAGGTTTGTCCAGAATGGAATGGTGATTAAAAACAGCCAGATTGCACGTGATTTTGCAGGCCGCGTGGCAATGAACCATGCCGTGGGTAGACCGAAGGCAAAAGTGATCAGCGTTGTTGCGATCGAAAGTTTGACCGAGCGCCAGAAGATCGACAGATTGGCATCCGCGAGGCTCACGGTTTGATCAAAAATATCGCGCTGAAACAGGACATTGAACCAGCCATCACCGGAAAGTATCCACCGAACACCTGAATAGTCACCCTTTTCCAGCACTGAATAAAGAGCCACAATCAGCAACGGGCCACTCGCCGCAAGCACCAGAAGTATAAGTGCCGGCGCTGACAACAGCCATCCGTTGGCCCCGTTGCTGCGTCGCCGCCTCATGATTTCAGCACCTGAACTGCACGCGCATCAATCCGCAGGCCGACCACATCACCGACCTTCAAGCCGCCAGCCGAATTTGACTGTATCCGCGCCACCATCCGGCTTTGGTCGCCCAGTTCCAGCATGTAATGCGTATCGGTCCCCAGATAGGTAGCGTCGATGATTTTTGCCGCGATCCCCATCCCCGCCTTTGTAATGCTTACCTGTTCCGGCCGCACAGCAAGGGTCACCTCCCCCGCCTGCCCGTCCAGCGTGACCGAAAGAACGTCGCCCGTCCCGATCCGGACGCCCTCTCCCTCGACACGGCCCTCCACAAAATTCGTCTCGCCAATGAAGTCGGCTACAAAACGGTTCACCGGGCGGTCGTAAATATCATGCGGTGTGCCCACCTGCAAAAGCGCCCCCGCGGACATCACCGCAATCCGGTCGGACATCGTCAACGCTTCTTCCTGGTCGTGGGTTACGAAGATAAACGTGATGCCGGTTTCGGTTTGCAGGCGCTTCAACTCGGATTGCATCTCCTTGCGCAACTTGAGGTCCAACGCCGACAACGGCTCGTCGAGCAACAGAACCTCCGGCTCGGGCGCCAGCGCGCGCGCCAGTGCAACCCGCTGTTGCTGGCCACCCGACAGTTGTGCGGGCAGGCGATTGGCAAAATCCTCCAGCTTGACCAGCGCCAGCACACGTTCCACTGAGGCCTTGATCTGCGCACGCGGCTTGCCCTGCATCTTAAGGCCGAAACCGATATTATCGGCCACACTAAGATGCGGAAACAGGGCGTAGGACTGGAACACGGTATTCACCGGACGCTCGTTGGGCGGCGTATAAGTAATGTCGCGCCCCGACAGCGAGATGCACCCCGATGTAGGCGTCTCGAACCCCGCGATACACCGCAGGAGCGTGGTTTTTCCACATCCCGACGGCCCCAGCAGGGTGAAAAATTCGCCCTGTTTTATCGCGATGGACACATCCCCGAGGGCGGTTACCGCACTTGCCCCCGCACCATAAATCTTGCCGACATTGCGTGCGTCAATCGCGATATTTTCAACCAAATTCAACGTCCCCCTGCTGCTACTGTGCGATTTGCGTCCCCATTAGGCAAGGTAGTTGCGCAACATTTCCGGTTTGCGCTGTGCCCAGGGCGCGCTCTGCTCAAGTTCTGCACAAACTGCGATCAATGTTGCATCCGCACCGTATGCCGCGGCCAGATGAACCCCCACAGGCAATCCACTATCGGTCCAATGCATTGGCATACTTGCCGCAGGTTGGCCGCTGGCATTGAACGCCGCACAGAAAGGCGAATATTCAAACACACCGCCCGCACCTACGCGATAGCCTTCATAATCATCGCGGTCATGGGTGAACCGCCCAACAGATGCGGGCGGCTCGGCCAATGTGGCTGACAGCAAAATATCATACTTGTCAAACGTAGCTGCCATTGCCCGCCCGTAGGCATGCACCTTGTTGACCGCCGCCAGATACTCCGCCCCCGAAATTCCGCTTGCGAAGTCTCGCGCACTTGCGGCCACCCCCTGCACATCGCCCTGCCGAAAGGCTCGCCCCTGCGCCTCAAGCGTTTTATCGATCCAAAGGGCTGTGCCGCAGGCCACGATTTTGGTCCATGCGTGCATCATGCCCGCATGATCCGCCACCGGACAGGCAGGGAACACCGCATGCCCCATCTCCTCCAGCAGCTTGGCCGTCTTTTGAACCGCCACGCGACATTCGGGATCAACCGCTCCACCAGAAAACGTAGTTTCGCATACGCCGATCCTCAACCGCTTTGGCGGGCGGGCAATGGACTCCATGTAAGAATACTCCATCGCGGGGGCTACATATGGTGCGCCCAGATCAGGCCCCGCACAGGCATCCATCATCGCGGCATTGTCGCGCACAGAATGGCTCAGAAAACCGTCAATCGCCATACCGGCCCAACCTTCGCCCGACGCAGGCCCGTCGGGAAAGCGCGCGCGCGTCGCCTTGAACCCGAACAAGCCACAACTTGAGGCAGGTATCCGCACCGATCCGCCACCATCCGAACCATGCGCCATCGGCACGATTCCAGCCGCGACCGCCGCCCCCGACCCGCCCGATGATCCACCACTGGTGCGCGACACATCCCACGGATTGCGCGTCGGGCCGCCATAGACAGCCGCCTCTGTCACCGGCCCGATGCCGCCTTCGGGCGATGTGGTACGCCCGAATGTCACCACGCCAGTGCTCCGCATCCGCTCGAATATCGCGCTGTCAAATCCGTATTTGGTACCCTGCAAAAGATGCGAGCCGCTGTGTGATGGGAAATCAATCGCCTCTGCGCCCAAATCCTTGATCAAAAATGGCACGCCGCGGAATGGCCCCTCGGGCAATCCGGCCTTGATCGCCCGCCGCGCTGCATCTTCCTGCACCAGCACCACAGCATTGAGCGCAGGGTTCAGCGCCGCAACCCGCGCCAGCGCCTCGTCGAGCAACTCATCAGGGGAGGCCTCACCGGAGGCCACAAGCCCCGCCAGATATGTCGCATCTTCGCGCAGGGCATCGGTCATGTTGGCAACTCCTATCAGCCGGACGCGGAGGGTAACACCGGATGGTGGCATCGCCCCGCCTCTCATTCCCGCTCAGCATAGGCTGGCCTGCGCGTCACACAAATATAATTTTCGCTATAACATCCGCCTTGAACCGCCGCCCTCGACCCATGAGGCGTATTGCTCCGTCTTGCTGTTGAAAACTGTCCCCGACAGTGAGACAAGCACGGCGAAAACCGCACACGCTCCCCCTGTCACAACGCGAAAGCATCCCCATGGCCCCCAAAATCCGCATTGCCCTGTCCAGCGATCATGCAGCTATTGAACTGCGCCAGATCATCGCCACCCATATTGCCGCAAAAGGTTTCGAGGCTGTCGATATCGGCCCTACCTCACCGGAAAGCACGCATTACCCACAGCACGGTGAAGCAGCGGCGCGCCTTGTCGCCTCGGGCGATTGCACGCTGGGTATTATTCTATGCGGCACAGGTCAGGGCATCATGATGGCAGCCAACAAGGTGAAGGGCATCCGCTGCGGTGTCTGCGCGGATACGTTTTCCGCGAAAATGATCCGCGAGCATAACGATGCAAACATGCTGTCTATCGGTGCGCGGGTGGTTGACGAAACAAAAGCACTCCAGATCGTCGACGCGTTTCTTGGCGCGCAGTTCGAAGGAGGCCGTCACGCCACGCGCGTCGATATGATCAAAGCACTCGAAGGCTGATAGCTGATAGACGAAGCTGCCGGACATCGCGGCCCCTTGAACCGCCGCACTCCCGCCGCTAAACCAAAATCACCAATCATTGATAAGGTGCCACACCATGCTCGACCTCAGCTACGACACACCAAAAGTTCGCACAATTGCAGGGGCCAAGCAGGACTGGGAGCTGGTGATCGGTATGGAGGTTCATGCGCAGGTCAGCTCGCAAGCCAAGCTCTTCTCTGCCGCATCGACCAAATTCGGCGCAGAGCCCAACAGCAACGTGTCGTTCATCGACGCCGCCATGCCAGGCATGCTGCCCACGCTGAACGAGTTTTGTGTCGAGCAGGCTGTGCGCACGGGTCTGGGGCTCAAAGCGAAAATCAACCTGTGGTCTGCGTTTGACCGCAAAAACTATTTCTACCCCGACCTGCCCCAAGGCTACCAGATTTCCCAGCTTTATCACCCCATCGTGGGCGAGGGTGAAGTGCTGGTCGAGATGGGCGATGGCACGGCGCGTCTGGTCGGCGTCGAACGTATCCATCTTGAACAGGACGCGGGCAAATCGATCCATGACATGGACCCCAATATGTCCTTCGTCGATCTCAACCGCACCGGCGTCGCACTGATGGAGATCGTCTCGCGCCCCGACATTCGCGGGCCGGAAGAGGCCGCAGCATATCTGGCCAAACTGCGCCAGATTCTGCGCTACCTTGGCACCTGCAACGGCGACATGCAGTCAGGTGCGATGCGCGCCGACGTGAATGTCTCTATCTGTGCCCCCGGTCAGTATGAGAAATACGCCGCCACCGGTGATTTCTCCCACCTCGGGACGCGCTGTGAAATCAAGAACATGAACTCCATGCGCTTTATCCAGCAGGCGATCGAAGTCGAAGCCCGCCGCCAGATTGCCATTGTCGAGGCAGGCGGCGAAGTCACGCAGGAAACCCGCTTGTTTGATCCCGAAAAGCAGGAAACACGCAGCATGCGGAGCAAGGAAGAGGCGCATGATTACCGCTACTTCCCCGACCCCGATCTTCTGCCGCTGGTGATCGAGCAAGCATGGGTAGACCAGATCAAAGCAACCCTTCCCGAATTGCCCGACGCCAAGAAAGCGCGTTTTATCAACGACTTCAGCCTGAGTGACTATGACGCCTCCGTGCTGACCGCCGACTTGGACAGCTCCGCCTACTTCGAGCAAACAGCCCAAGGCCGTGACGGCAAGATGACCGCCAACTGGGTCATCAACGAGTTGTTTGGCCGCCTCAAGAAAGACGAAAAAGACATTTCTGAATCTCCCGTGACCCCTGCGATGCTCGGTGGCATCGTGGACCTCATCGCTTCCGAGGCGATAAGCGGTAAAATCGCCAAAGACGTGTTCGAGATCACCTACACTACAGGTCGCGACCCCGCCGAGATTGTGGACACCGAAGGCCTCAAGCAAGTCACCGACACAGGAGCTATTGAGGCCGCAGTGGACGAGATCATCGCCGCCAACCCCGATCAGGTGGCGAAAGCGCTGGAAAACCCCAAGCTCGCAGGCTGGTTCGTCGGTCAGGTGATGAAAGCTACAGGCGGCAAGGCCAACCCCAAAGCCGTCAACGACTTGGTCGCAGCAAAGCTCAAAGGCTGACATAAAAACTGGGCGTCACCATCGGTGCGCCCAGTTCGATAAATCCTCGGTCTTTTTCTTTACAGTTAGCGAACCTGAATGATGGCTCTAAATTTCTACCTTTAGGATTTTAGGTAATGTTATAGCCCAACAAGATCGTCATTACCTCCAACACCATCGGGAGTTTCGTCTGGACCGGTCACAGCCACACCATCCCGCTGCGTCTTTACCCCACCAATCCCCACACCAAAATCAAACTCGCGGCTCTGTAGATCAAGCCCCATATCCAATCCGATATAGCTGCCGTCCATCAAATACGCCGCCCCCACCGTGGGCCGCAGGCTGCGCGATTTGAGCATGTAATCAAGCCCCAAAGTCGCGGCAAAACTGTCCTCGTCATCGTCCGAGAACAGGCGCACGCCCACACCCGCATCCGCCTGTCCACCGCCGAACGACAGACTGAAGCCCAGCCCCACAGCAGGATCCGCCGCCACAGGCAGGGCAAGGGTCAGCGCGAAGGCGGATACCGTGAAAAATGTCTTGGTCAAATCAAATTCCTTAAATTCTGCAAATTCTGCGCCCGGATCACACACGCGGCATTGCCAAAGTTTAGCTCCAATCCCCCCCCCCAACGACAACCCCTGACAAAATAATCGCGCCCGACTGTAGTCTGAAATACACATCGCATCTCGCCCTATCCAAAACGCCATGCTAGCCTTTGCTCATGACAAATACATTCCGCTCCACGCCCCTCACCGTCCTGCCTGAATGGATCGATTATAACGGCCACCTCAATATGGCCTACTACTCGGTGCTGATGGATCAATCTGCTGATCAGGCCTATCCGCTGTTGGGCTTTGGCCCCGATTACCGCGACCGCACCGGCTGTACGACCTATGTGGCCGAATTCCACATTTGCTATGTGCGTGAATTGCACGAAGGCGATCTGGTGACCTCGACCTTCCACCTCATCGACTATGACGCCAAACGCTTCCATGTATTTCAGGAACTCTGGCATCAGGATGGCTGGCTCGCGGCGACGGGTGAAGCCCTCACACTGCATGTGGATCAATCTGGCGATACCCCGAAGGTCGCCCCAATGCCCGACGATATCATGGCGAATATGGCCGCGATGAAGCAGTCACAGGCCCATCTGCCTCTACCCGAACGGGCAGGCCGGAAAATCGGGATCGTAAGAAAGTAGTGCAAGAGCGCGTGAAAGTGCTGCACGCAGTACTGTTTGCCTGTATTTTCTGCACAAAGCACACCCTCCCTTCCGACAGCAAATAGGCCGCTGCGCAGGTCGCGCTGCTGCGCTGAAACCGCTGTTCCCTTTCCGCCCGCGCCACGCTAAAACACATCAAACAGTCCGAAAGCATGCACATGCCCCGTTACGAATACAAGGTCGTTCCTGCCCCTACAAAAGGGCTTAAAGGTAAAGGCGTGCGGGGATCCGAGGCGCGGTTCTCCTTCGCGGTTCAGGAACTGATGAACGGTATGGCAGGCTACGGCTGGGAGTATCAGCGCGCAGAGACGCTGCCCTCACAGGAACGATCCGGCCTGACCGGCACCACCACCGAATGGCGAAATGTATTGGTGTTTCGCCGGATCCGCGCTTCAGACGCTTCGGAGTTCCAACCAGAACTGCTGCCTGCCCCCGAAGAGATAGCCGAAGACGACAGCGAGACCATCGAGCCCCCGACAATGGGTCAAGACACAAAGAATGCGCCCCTGACCGATAACGGCGTCGAGGATACGCAGGCAGACAGCTCTATCGGGGCCTCCCTCAGCATACTTGCCCGCGCCCGCAATCTGGCGCTGAGAACTCCCGAAGCAGACCCCAAAGAAGACACCGACCCTAAAAGTTAAGGTGCAATATCCAGTGATAGAGCATGGATGCGACCAATCAGCCCAGCCCCGAGCGCGCTGTGTACAGCGCGGTGCTTTGCCACACGGCTGAGGCCTGCAAATTCCGGTGCAGTGATCGCAACATCAAAATGCGTCTCGCCCCCTTCGCGGTGCCCTGCATGGCCGCGATGAGCTTCACTCACATCCTCGACCTCCAACCGCTCCACAGTGAACGCTGTCCGCAGCGCCGCTTCGATCTCGTCTTTGACTGGCATAAACCCTCCTACAGGAGCGATTTTTTTTCGCCGCCCCCTTCCCTCTGACAACCACACGTCTAGAGTGATCGCCTTGAGTCGGAAAGGTGTACCCATGCGAAAGAACGATCCCTTTGGTTTTGACATGTCGGTTTCTTCCGCGAAAAAGAAGAATCCGCGCGGCCGTCGCGGCATGTCCGGCGCGTCCGAGACGTCAACACGGGTCTGCGATCATGACGGATGTGACGAGGCCGGCAAATACCGCGCGCCCAAAGCGCCTGACGTGCTGGATGATTATTTCTGGTTCTGCCAGCAGCACGTCCGCGAGTATAATACGAAGTGGAATTTCTTCCACGGCACCACAGAAGCGGAGATGAACGCGCAGCTGTCCGAAGACAAGGTCTGGGATCGCCCGACCAAGCCTATGACAGATCCCGAAGCCCGTGCATGGGCGCGTCTGGGCATCGAGGACCCGCATCAGGTGCTAGGGGCCAATGCCACGCAAAACCCCGGCAAAGGTCCGCAGGCAGGCCGTCGTTTGCCGCCTACCGAGCGTAAGGCGCTGGAGGTTCTGGACGCTAAGGACAATCTGACAAAACCGGAAATCAGAAAGATTTACAAATCCTTGATCAAGGTTCTTCATCCGGACATGAATGGTGGCGACCGCTCGCAAGAAGAGCAGTTGCAGCAAGTTGTCTGGGCGTGGGATCAGCTTAAGTCGAGCCGCAACTTCAAAGACTAAAGCGCGGCAAAAAATCAGTCGGGTCACGGGCTTCTCCGTGCCCGATTAAACAAAAAGTAAAACCGTTTAGGCAGGCAATGTTTTACACCTGACCCAAACGCCGGAAAATCCCTTGTAGATCAACGGAAATCAGTCAGGTTTCGTGGCTGCCGGCATTGCGCGGTAAATTTTAGGCCTTTCCCTTGAACCTCTGCGCGATATGTTGCATCGCAGACGTGGTTGACCCCGAGCGGGGCATATAGATTTAGGATGATAAAGCATGGCTGACGGCGGACTGGACCTCAACGCAACCCCGACCAAGGAAATCTCGGTTCGTGAGGTGTTTGGCATCGACACAGACATGACGATCATGGGCTTCGAGCATCGCACTGATCGCGTGCCGGATTTGGACAGCACATATAAATTCGACGCAGACACCACGCTGGCGATCCTTGCAGGGTTTTCGCATAATCGCCGCGTTATGGTTCAAGGCTATCACGGGACGGGTAAATCCACCCACATCGAACAGGTGGCAAGCCGCCTGAACTGGCCAACCGTGCGCGTTAACCTCGACAGCCATATCAGCCGGATCGACTTGATCGGTAAGGACGCGATCAAGTTGGTCGATGGCAAGCAGGTCACTGCGTTTCAGGAAGGTATCCTGCCTTGGGCGCTCCGCACGCCGACTGCTATCGTGTTTGACGAATATGATGCAGGCCGTGCGGACGTTATGTTCGTGATCCAGCGAGTGCTGGAAGTAGATGGTAAACTGACTTTGCTGGATCAGAACAAGGTGATCACGCCTCATCCGTACTTCCGTATCTTCGCGACCGCGAATACGGTAGGTTTGGGCGATACCACAGGCCTTTACCACGGTACTCAGCAGATCAACCAAGGCCAGATGGACCGCTGGTCGCTGGTCTCGACGCTAAACTATCTTAGCATTGAGTCGGAAACACAAATCGTTTTGGCCAAGAACCCGCATTTCGACACCCCGGAAGGACGCAAAACGGTTAAGCAAATGGTGACCGTTGCAGACCTCACCCGCACCGCGTTCATGAACGGCGATCTGTCCACGGTTATGTCGCCGCGTACCGTGATCGCATGGGCGCAAAATGCCGAAATCTTCAAGAACGTGGGCTATGCCTTCCGCCTCAGTTTCCTCAACAAATGTGACGAACTTGAGCGTCAGACGGTAGCCGAATTCTACCAGCGTCTATTCAACGAAGAACTGCCGGAGTCTGCTGCAAGCGTCAGCTTGGGTTAAGGATAAAAGCGGCATCCGGTAGCGATCGTCCATCTTTATGTCATGCGCAAAATTGAACATGTAGAATTAAAAAAGGCCGCACCAGAGACCGGGACCGCGAAGTGAGACGCCATTGGCGTATGACTTTCGGTCCGGCATAATGACTAATCGCCGTGGTACCGGTATGGAGTTTATGTGATGTCTAAACCAACCGACAATCCTGCCGACGCGTTCAAAAAGGCGCTTGCCGAAGCGGCCAAGGTAATGGCCAACGATCCCGATCTGACGGTCAGTTATTCTGTCGATCCTTCGGGGTTGTCCGGTGATGCAATGCGCCTGCCGCAGGTGACCCGCCGCATGACGCGCGACGAAGTGATGCTCGCACGCGGTACGGCAGACGCACTCGCCCTCAATCGTCGCTATCACAACGGCCAGACCCACGCCCGCTATGAGCCGCAGGGCGAGATGGCGCGGGATCTGTACGAGGCGATGGAAACAGCCCGCTGTGAGGCAGTCGGTGCCCGTGACATGCCCGGAACTGCCGGAAATATTGACGCGAAGATTAAGCACGAGGCCCTGCGCAAGGGCTATGATCAGGTCAAATCTGCCTCCGATGTGCCGCTGGCCGTCGCCGCAGGGTATCTGGTACGCCATCTGGCCACGGGTCGCGATATGCCTGCCGGGGCAGATAACGTGATGGAGTTATGGCGCGGCTATATCGAGGACAGCTGTGGCGGCACGCTCGCTGATCTGGAAGACGCCCTCGACGATCAGGCAAAGTTTGCAAAATTTGCGCGTCAGATTATCACCGATCTGGGCTATGCCGACCAGCTGGGCGATGACCCCGACGGCGCGGACGACGATCAGGAAGATCAGGCCGAGGAAGGCAGCGACGAGCAGGACGACCCCGACAGCAGCGGCAACGACGAGCAGGACGAGGAGGATGCAGACGCCTCCCCCGAGCAGTCGCAGGACGAGCAGCAAGATGCCTCGCAGGCGCAAGTCTCCATGGATGAAATGGCCGATCAGGAGATGGGCGACGAGGCGGAAATGCCTGAGGGCGATGCCCCGATGGAGCCCCCTCAACCGCAGCCCGTCTCGGACGCCGATCCGAACTATACCGTCTACCGGACCGAAGATGACGAAGTTGTGGGCGCCGAGGAACTGGCAGAGCCCGCCGAGTTGGAGCGTCTTCGCGCCTACCTCGATCAGCAGCTGGAACCGTTGAAAGGTGCTGTAAGCCGTTTGGCAAACAAATTACAACGCCGCCTTCAGGCCCAGCAAAACCGAAGCTGGGAATTCGATCTTGAGGAAGGGACGCTTGATGCAGGCCGTCTGGCGCGGATTGTAGCCAGCCCGACAACGCCGCTGAGCTTCAAGGTCGAAAAAGATACCGAATTTCGCGATACGGTTGTAACCCTTTTGCTGGATAACTCCGGCTCGATGCGGGGAAGGCCCATCTCGATCGCGGCGATTTGTGCGGATGTTCTGGCCCGCACGCTGGAACGGTGCAACGTGAAGGTCGAAATCCTTGGATTTACCACACGTGCATGGAAAGGCGGCCAAGCCCGCGAGCATTGGCTCAATGAAGGTCGCCCTACCGGTCCCGGACGCCTGAATGATCTGCGCCACATCATCTATAAATCCGCAGACGCTCCGTGGCGGCGCACCCGTCCCAATCTGGGACTGATGATGAAAGAGGGATTGCTCAAGGAGAACATCGACGGTGAAGCGCTGGAATGGGCACACCGGCGGATGATGGCACGCTCGGAATCGCGCAAGATTTTGATGGTGATCTCCGATGGCGCACCTGTGGATGACAGCACACTATCGGTGAATCCGGCGAATTTTCTGGAAAAGCACCTGCGCGACGTAATTGGCATGGTCGAAAAAAAGAAAGCTGTTGAACTGTTGGCCATCGGGATCGGGCATGATGTGACCCGTTACTATGACCGCGCGGTCACGATTACTGACGTGGAGCAACTGGCAGGTGCCATGACGGAGCAACTTGCTTCGCTCTTTGATACGGACCCGCGCAAACGGGCGCGTGTCATGGGGATGCGGCGCACAGGCTGAGAAAGCACGATCCGCGGTTACAGGAAAAAAAATGAAGAAGAGGATGTCGGGTGTTTCAGTCATTTGAGGTCAAGGCACGGCCTGATCAGGGCCCGCCCCGTTTGGCACAAATACGTAATCAGATGAAGGCCGCTGGCCTTGACGGATTCGTGATACCGCGGGCAGACGCACATCAGGGCGAGTATGTGGCAGCACGCGATGCACGGCTGGCGTGGCTCACAGGATTTACCGGATCTGCGGGTTTCTGTGTGGCTTTGCAAGAACAGGCAGGTATGTTTATCGACGGGCGCTATCGCACACAGATAAAGGCACAAGTGGCGGATGTTTACACTCCTGTGCATTGGCCAGAAGTGTCAATGGCCGACTGGCTGCGCGCCCAGTTGCCGAATGGCGGGCGCGTGGGTTTTGATCCATGGCTGCATACAGTCGAGCAAATTGCGCAGGCAACCAAAGCCTTGGCAGGGAGCGGCGTCGAGCTGATTCAATCCGCCAATCTGGTCGATGCAATCTGGGAGGACCAGCCTGCCCCGCCGATGGCTCCGGCCAAAATACATCCTGTTGAATTTGCGGGAGAGACACACGAGGCAAAGCGCGCGCGGCTTGCCCGAACGCTGACGGAGGCTGGCGAAAAGGCCGCCGTAATTACCCTTCCTGACAGTATTTGTTGGTTGTTGAACATTCGCGGCGCGGACATAGAGCGCAACCCTGTCGTCCACGGCTTCGCGATTTTACACGCCGATGGGGTCGTTGATCTGTTCTCGGAGCCCTCGAAATACGAGGGGCTCGAGACGCATCTGGGAAGTGAAGTACGCCTGCATACCCCCAGCGCATTTCTGGATGTTTTGGAAGCGTTGGATGGCCCTGTGCGGATTGACGCATCGACCGTACCCCAGCTTGTCGCCGATGCGTTAGGCAACGCTTCCGTCAGCGGTCAGGAACCTTGCGCATTACCAAAGGCCTGCAAAAACAGCGCCGAGATCGAGGGCGCAGCCCAAGCGCACCTACGAGACGGCGCCGCTATAGTTGAAATGCTATACTGGCTCGACGCACAAGAGGCCGGAACACTGACCGAGAGCGAGGTGGTCACCCAGCTCGAAAGCATCCGGCGGCGCGACAACGGGCTACAGGATATCAGTTTTGAAACCATCGCAGGCACCGGTCCGAACGGTGCGATCATGCATTACCGTGTAACAACCGAGACCGACAGCGTGCTGGAGGACGGCCATCTTATTGTCCTCGACAGTGGTGGTCAGTACCTTGACGGTACGACCGATATTACCCGAACCATCGCCATCGGAACGCCCCCCTTGGAAGCAGCACAGGCCTTTACCCGTGTGCTGGCCGGCATGATCGCAATGAGCCGCCTGCGCTGGCCGCGGGGCCTTGCTGGTGCGCATATCGAAGCCATCGGGCGTATGCCTTTGTGGCTTGCGGGGCAGGATTTTGATCATGGGCTCGGCCACGGGGTGGGCGCCTATCTGAGTGTTCACGAGGGGCCTCAGCGCCTGAGCAAGGTGAGCATGGTACCGTTGGAGGCGGGAATGATCCTGAGCAACGAGCCGGGATATTACCGTGAGGGTGCCTTTGGCATCCGTCTTGAAAATCTGCTGGTCGTTCAGAAAGCCGCAGCCATTCCCGGAGGGGACGCGCACCGCGAGATGCTCGAATGGCGCACGCTTGCATTTGCGCCAATAGACAGGCGTCTGGTCGTTGCAGATATGTTGGAGCCTGCCGCACGTGAGTGGCTCAATGCCTATCACGCGCAGGTTGCAGAGAACATCGGGCCAAGGGTTACACCGCAGGCAAAAGAGTGGTTAGATAAAGCAACCGCGCCGATTTAGCGTGTTGTGATTTCATAATATTTTCGGGGGGAGAGTTGAAATGGTTGACTATATTACGATACGAAAAGCGCAAGGTACATGGACCGTGCGCGCGGGCGGTGCAGTGCTGGGAGAGAGCGCCCAAGCGCTGGAGCTGGTGGAAGGAGATTACCCACCGGTCATCTATTTCCCGCGCAGCGACATAGCGATGGCGTTCCTTGACGCCAGTGAAAAGACATCCCATTGCCCGCACAAAGGCGATGCACGCTATTTCAGTGTGGTGACAAAGAGCCGTACGCTCCAGAACGTCGTATGGTCGTATGAGGAACCCAACGATGTTGTTGAGCAGATCAAAGATTACCTCGCCTTTCACACTATCCCAGAAATAACTGTCGAGCAGATCTAGACCGATCGATTGCGCAATCATATCGCCGCTCAGGAGTGTTCCTCGGCGGCGGTTGCCGCGAGTGCGCGATTGTAGGCATTCAGGGCATCAACATGGAAAAGCGCGCCCAACAACTCAGGTGGAGCGGCATCTGCTGACAGGGTAACCACCGGCAAAAACTGCACGCCTGTTTTCTCGAATATCGGTATCGCTGTTTCGAGTGTTGCTGCACCGTCAATATAAAGCCCTTCCCCGATCATCTCCCAGCAGCGTGGCTCGTCTGCGGCACGTGGATGATCGAAGGAACGCATCGTTTTGAGTGCTGTGAACATCGCCAGAAGATAGGCCTGCGGCCCTTTTGCAAGGTGGATGCCACGCCGCTCGATCTGGGTCAGGAAAAAGCTGCGGTCCACAAGGTTCGACGAGAGCGCCGTTGACATGCTCACAGCGACCATAACGGCCAGCCCCGTCTGCCAGTCACCCGTCAACTCAAATACGATGAGGGTTGTCGAGATCGGGGCACCCAGCACGGCGGCAGCCACCGCCCCCATCCCTGCAAGCGCATAAAGCGAGGTCGAGCCCGAAACATCGGGCATCATCCCCGTGGCAATCAGACCAAAGGCAAGCCCCACCAGAGCGCCGACCATCAGCGAGGGCGAGAAAACTCCGCCGCCCATGCGACCACCAAGCGTAATCGCCACAGCAACGACCTTTAGCACGGCGAATACAGTTACTTCATGCAGTGCCAACTCTCCGGTGAGAGCCAGCGAAGTCGTCTCATAGCCTACGCCGATGATGTGTGGAAACCACAGCGCAATTATCCCCAACAGCGCCCCCGCAACCATAGGGCGGATGTAGCGCGGCAGTTTTGTGAGGTTCTGGATCTTGTTGCCAAAATCATCGGCCCAGAAAACCGCACGCATCAATGCAACGGACACAAGACCACAGGTCAGACCCAGCAACAGAAACGCGGGTAACTCGACGTAGAATTGCAGCTCAGTCACTGTGGGCAGTTTAAACTCTGTCACACCGCCAAATTCGAGGCGGTTGATGACCGTCCCCGCAACACTGGCAATCACGATCGGGGCGAAAGCGTGAACCGCGAAATGCCGGAGCACCACCTCAAGCGCAAACAGCGCACCAGCAATGGGCGCATTAAAGCTGGCCGAAACTCCCGCCGCCACGGCACAACCCAGCAAGTCGCGCCCCGTGATCCCGTCAGCATTAATCCGGCGGTTCACCCATGTCGAAATTACCGCAGCGAGGTGAACCACAGGCCCCTCGCGACCCGAAGAACCGCCAGTTCCGAGCGTCACCATAGAAGCCAGCGCGGAGGCTAAACCTGCTTTTGTCTCGACCCTACCCTCGTGCAGGGCCGCGCCCTCAATCACATCCGCAACCGACCGCGCACGGGCATCGTGTGTGAATTTGTGTAGAATAAGACCTGACACCAGCCCGCCGAATGTCGGGATCAGGATAATCCAGTACCAATCCAACCCGCTGATAAAGCTATGCAAATGTTGGACATCATCCGTACCGTAAAGCTTTGTCTGGAGGAAATAGATGCCTTTACGGAAAAACAGTGCCGCGAAACCGGCGGCAATGCCGATGACAAGCGCGATAAACCAGAAGGTAATTTTTCCGGGCCCTTTGTGACGCAAGACCCCCCAGCCAACGCGACAACTCGTGACAGCCAAATTGATCTGTTCTGACACGTAACTGCGGGCGGGGGCGTTCATCGGGGCCTCGGGTTCGAAAAGGGCATGGATCGGCTTCCCCAGCGGAAACCATATCGCGGGCCGGTATTCAAGGCATCAGGTGCCAAGGAGGGCGCGGGCGGCTTCGCGAGCGGCCTGCGTAATCGTATCGCCGGCTACCATCCGCGCAACTTCGTCAACGCGCTGATCCGGATCAAGGGGCACAACATTAGTGGTCGTCATGCCATCCGTAACCGATTTTTCGACCCGCCAGTGATGCGCGCCAAGGGCCGCAACCTGAGGCGAATGGGTCACGACCAGCACTTGGCCACCCTGTGCGATTGCAGCCAGACGACGACCAACCGCATCAGCAGTCGCCCCGCCTACCCCGCGATCAATTTCGTCGAAGATGAGTGTGAGGCCGGATTGGCTCTGGGTCAGGCATACTTTCAGCGCGAGCAGGAAGCGGCTCAGTTCCCCCCCCGAAGCGATCTTGTTAAGCGGCCCCGCCGGAGCGCCAGGATTTGTCGCCACGGTAAAGGATACCTCGTCGCGTCCCTCAGGCCCTTCCTGCTCTGGCGTGATGCGCGTTGCAAACACCGCACGCTCCATCTTGAGGGGCGCGAGTTCAGCGCTAACTGCTGTGTCGAGCTTGATTGCTACCGCCGTACGTGCCTCGGTGAGGGCGGTCGCAGCATTGGCGTATGCGGCTTCGGCAGCCTGCACATCTGCACGCAATTTGGCCTGCTGCGCATCACCTGCATCCAGTGCGTCGAGTTTTGCGCGCAGGGTATCCGCAAAGCCTGCCAGTTCATCCGGCTGGACGTCATGTTTCCGCGCCAGACCGCGGATGGCAAAAAGGCGCTCCTCGGTTTCCTCAAGCTCGGTTGTGTCGAACGACATCGCCTCGATGGCACGCACCACACCGTCCATCGCTGTGTCCAGCTCAATCATGGCACGATTAAGCGCCGCCATCGGCTCCTCCAGCGTACCATCTGCACGCGCTGCCGCCCCGTCGAGCCAACGAAACGCATCAGCGAGCTGCGCCTCGGCTCCGCTCTGGCCCATCGCTTCATAGGCGTTGACCACGTCACCGCGAATTTTCTCGGCCGATTGCATCATGCGGCGTTTGGTGTCCAAAATGGCCTCCTCCCCCTCTTCAGGAGAGAGCTTGTCCAACTCGGCAACGGCATAGCGCAAAAACTCTTCCTCGGCGCGGATTTCATCCTGCGCTTTGGCGGCGGCGGCCTCCACCTTGCGCGCGCGGGCCATGTCGGACCATGCGGCACGAACTGCTGCCCGTAAATCGTCAAGTGCGCCAAAACTATCCAGAATTGTCCGGTGGCCGCGTGGATTGAGCAGCCCACGGTCATCATGCTGGCCGTGTAATTCAACTAGTGTATCGCTGAGTGCTCGCAGCACCTCTCCGGAACAGCGGCGGTCATTCACCCACGCCGTTTTTCGCCCCTCTGCGGTATTTATGCGTCTTAAAATAAGCTCGTCAGCAACAGGCAGTCCGGCTTCTTCAAGCACGGCACGGGCGGGGTGGTTCGGGGCCAAATCAAACCATGCAGTAACCTCGCCCTGTGCCGCACCCTGGCGCACCAGATCCGCGCGGCCGCGCCACCCTAGAACAAAACCCAAACTATCAAGCAAAATGGACTTACCGGCTCCTGTCTCACCGGTAAGCACGTTGAGGCCCGGCTGGAAACTCAGTTCCAGCCGCTCGATGATAAGCATGTCAGAGATATCAAGGCCGCGCAGCATTAAAGGCGTTCCGTCGAAGATGTGCCGATGTGCACGGCTTAGATCCAGTCGCCCTTCAGGGTCTGGCGGTAAATGGCAGAAAGCCAGTTATTTCCAAGCGATTTCAACTCCAGACCGCGACCAGTGAGCAGCTTATAGCTGTCCTCGTACCACTCGGTCGAGCGGTAGTTATGGCCCAGAATGGCGCCCGCCGTCTGTGCCTCGTCGGTGAGACCGAGGCTGAGGTAGGATTCGACCAAACGGTGCAGCGCTTCTGCGGTGTGGGTCGTTGTCTGGAAATCTTCGACGACCACGCGAAAGCGGTTTATCGCAGCGGTGTAATGGTCACGGCGCAAATAATAGCGGCCAATTTCCATTTCCTTACCTGCCAGATGATCAAACGCAAGATCGAATTTTAGAATCGATCCACGAGCATATTCGCTGTCGGGATAACGCTCGATCACTTCGCGCAGGCTTTGGAGTGCTTGAAAGGTAAGCCCCTGATCGCGGCCCACATCGTCGATCTGGTCATAATAGCTAAGCGCCAGAAGATACGCGGCATAGGCGGCGTCATCATCATCGGGATAAAAGTCGATGAAGCGCTGCGCAGCAGACCGGCTGTTCGGATAATCGGCATCCTGATGATAGGCAAACGCCTGCATGATCAGGGCTCGCTTGGCCCACTCGGAATAGGGGTAAAGCCGCTCAATCTCTGCAAAATAAAAGGCGCCCTCGGCGGGCCGGCGGCGGTTAAGCTCGAACTCGCCACGCTCGAATATCTGCTCGGGCGTATACGTCTCGAGCGGGATTTCCTGCCGGTTGACAAAGCTGTTTGTAAAGCGGCCGGTGTCTTGCCCGCCGCCACAAGCCGTGAGCGATGCGACAGCCACAAGCATAACCGAAAGACGTCTTGAAGTCCCTCCAAATCCCATCTTAGGCTATCCTTACTCTACTACCGCTATGATCTTTTTCAGGAGTTTGCCCCCTGTTGTCCATGGTGTTAGCACAATAATCAGCGGTGCAAAACGCCCATTTCCGGATTTATCAAAAAGCCCGGAGCTTTCACACCGGGCCTTGTCATCTTCTAACTCTCTAATGGCTTTCAGGCAACTGCCGGAATTTCATCCCAGACAAGTCCATGACCCGGCAGACGAGACGCCATTTCTCCGTCACATTGCACCAAACGAACAGCATCCGGCGTTGCAAACAAGGCCCGTAGCAGCGTGTTGGTCAACGAATGACCGGCGCGAATACCGGTATAATGGCCAAGCAGCGGCGCACCGGCCAGCGCAAGATCACCCAGAGCATCCAGCATCTTGTGGCGCACAGGTTCGTCGGCGTGCCGCAGACCACCTGGACTGAGGACATCCGCGCCGTCGAAAACAACTGCATTTTCGCCTGCAGATCCACCGAGAGCCAAACCGTTCGCTTGCATCGTGTCTACATCGGCCTGACGGCAGAATGTACGACTGTCACACAATTCGCGGGCAAAGGAACCGTTGTTCATCACAAGGGACTTTTGCTGGTGGCCGATTGCGGCATCCGTGAAATCTATCTCGAAATCAATACGCAGCGTGTGGGAAGGTGCGATTGTCGCAGATGCATCGCCATCCCGAACAGTCACTTCCTTAAGCACTTCAAGGGCATAGACCGGTGCCGCTTGCATCTGCACGCCCTGCCCCATGATGCCGCGCACAAAAGGCGCAGCAGAGCCGTCAAGGATCGGCACTTCAGGACCGTCAATTTCGACGAGTGCGTTGTGTATGCCACAACCTGCAAGTGCCGCCATCAGATGCTCGACGGTCGAGATCTGTAGGCCGCTCTTATTTTCCAGTTTTGTGCACAACGGCGAGCGGTTGACTGCATCCCAGCGTGCCGGGATCATCCGGTCACCGACATCTACATCAGTGCGTTTGAACCAGATACCATGACCAACAGGCGCAGGCAGAACGGTAGCAGTCGCAGGCTTACCCGAGTGCAGGCCTTTGCCCGCAAAGCTGATCGCTGTTTTTACTGTGTTCTGCACGGTATCATCCTCGGTCCAAATTCAAGTTTAGCACTCGATTAACGTTTAACTACGCGCCCGGTTGCCAAGTCACAAATCAAGGATTGCAACCGAATGAAACATCACTGTAACAAAACGGCGCAATACCGCCCTTCACACCGTAATACGCTAATTTAAAACGAAAAAAGGCCTCCCGAAGGCGACCTTTTACATCACGATGTGATGGTATTTAGTTCGCCTGACGGCGCAAGAATGCTGGAATTTCGATGCGTTCCTGCTCTGGATCGGCTTCCTGACGTGGCTGCGGAGCTGCTGCTGCCTGCTGGCGCTGCACGGGCGGCTGCTGACGCGCGGGCTGGCTGGGGGCTGCAGCACGGGGCTGTGCTTCGGCCTCGGAACCAGTCATGCGATTGATCAGCGAGTTGATGCCAAAGCGCGGACGCTCTCCCTGAACCGTCGGTGCAGCGGCTTGCGGCTTGGGTGCAGGGGCGGCTGCCGCTGGACGCTCAACCGGCTGTGCGCGCTGTGCTGCAGCACGCAGGCGTGCCATAGCTTCGGGCGATGGTGTCCCCGGTGTCGGCGCACGCGGTGCGATGAATGCTTCCGGTTCTGCCTCAATTGCTTCTGGATGGGACTCGTAGGCCGTACGCTCGGGTGAATAGGCCGGTGCCGGAACATCGTCATGCGCGTCCTCGATAGGCTCATAGCGACGGCCCTCGAACATGTCGCGCGTATTATCTGCACGGGCAGCTTGGCGCGGCGCTTCGTCAAAAAAGCTTGGTGTTTGAGGTTCTTGCGGAGCCTGTGCAGCAGGTGCAGCAGCCGCAATCGGTGCCGGACGCGCCGGAGCGGGTGTGGGCGCCGGCGCTGCAATCACAGCAGCCTCGGCCACTTCATTGCTCAGCGGACGCGACATGGAGCGGCGTGGGACCGGAATATCGGTGTTCACGTCAACCGCATCAATACCGGTTGCCACAACGCTCACGCGCATAAATCCGCCGAGACTCTCGTCGAGCGTGGAGCCGACAATAATGTTCGCTTCGGGATCCACTTCCTCGCGGATACGGTTCGCAGCTTCATCGAGTTCGAACAATGTAAGGTCCGCGCCGCCCGTGATGTTGATGAGAACACCTTTGGCCCCGCGCAGTGAAATCTCGTCGAGCAGAGGGTTGGCAATCGCCGCCTCCGCTGCCTGAATAGCGCGGTTTTCGCCTTCGGCCTCGCCTGTTCCCATCATCGCCTTGCCCATCTCGTCCATCACGGCACGCACATCGGCAAAGTCGAGGTTGATCAGACCGGGGCGTACCATCAGATCGGTAACGCCTTTTACGCCCTGATACAGGACATCGTCAGCCATCGAGAAGGCCTCGGTGAAGGTGGTTTTTTCATTTGCCAGACGGAACAGGTTCTGGTTCGGGATGATGATGAGCGTATCAACAACCTTTTGCAGAGCTTCAACACCCTCCTCGGCCTGACGCATCCGCTTTGCACCCTCGAACTGGAAAGGCTTGGTCACGACACCGACAGTCAGAACGCCCAACTCACGTGCGGCCTGTGCGATGATCGGCGCGGCGCCGGTGCCTGTACCACCGCCCATACCAGCAGTGATAAAGCACATGTGCGCGCCGGCAAGGTGATCCACGATCTGCTCAATGCTCTCTTCGGCGGCCGCAGCCCCTACGGAGGCGCGCGCGCCCGCCCCAAGACCTTCGGTCACTTTGATACCCAGCTGAACGCGGTTCTCCGCCTTGGCTTGCTGCAGTGCTTGCGCATCCGTGTTGGCCACAACAAAATCAACACCATCGAGGTTCTTGTCGATCATGTTGTTGACCGCGTTTCCACCCGCCCCGCCGACACCGAAAACGGTAATGCGTGGCTTGAGATCTTCCTGTCCCGGCATCGAGAGGTTCAAAGTCATCTTGGTTCCGCCTGTTCTTGTGCCCGCACCGCGCGGGTCATTTTTGTCCCAAATTTATTTAACACTAGACGCCATGGAGTCTGTCGTCACGTAAAAAAGGGCTTTTTGGCGCTAAATATAGGCAATTTTTTGCCACTTTTCACCGCATTTCGTCTCGGGCACCCGATGTAGGGGTCACCAATTGTCCTTAAACCATTTTACAGCGCGCTTGAGCGACCTGTTCGGGTATCTGTCGGCAGGAATGTCAAAGTCCCACCACTCATCCTGTGGGTTGGCCGCAAACAGCGCGAGCCCGACAGCCGACGAAAAACCGGGGCCTGTTGCAGCCTGCGGCAGACCGTGCACACGCAAGGGACGACCAAGTCGGACCTGCTGACCAAGGATCTTGGCGGCCAGCCCGTCAAGGCCGGGGATCTGGCTGCCGCCGCCTGTCAGCACAATCTGCTGGCTCGGCAAATGATCAAATCCTGCAGCGTCCAGACGGGCACGCACTTCCTCGAAAATCTCTTCCACGCGAGGGCGCATAATGCCGATCAGCTCCGCGCGGCTGGCAGTGCGGCGGTCGTGCTCGTAATCACCGGTCTCGCCGCCAATCTCGATCATCTCGCGGTCGTCCATGCCCGTGGCATGCACACCACCATAAAACGTCTTGATACGCTCGGCGTTGGCCATTGGAACCGACAGCCCCAAAGAGATATCTGAGGTCACATGATCACCGCCCATGCGGATGCTATCCGCGTAAATCATATGCTTTTTAATAAAAATTGACACGCTGGTGGCACCGCCCCCCAGATCAATACATGCAGCGCCCAGTTCTTGCTCGTCCTCCACCAGTGCAGCAATTCCAGACACGTAAGCCGACGATGCAATGCCTGCGAGCTCCAGATCACAACGCTTGATACAATAAGCCAGATGCTGCACTGCAGCGGCGTCTACTGTCAGCATGTGCATATCAACACTCAGCTCGTTGCCGAGCTGCCCGCGCGGATCAATCAGACCGCTGCGGTGATCGAGCGCAAAATTCACAGGCTGGGCATGCAATACTTCACGCCCTTCTCCGTATTCAGGCACATCACATGAGGCCAGCACGCGGGCCACATCCTGCTCGGTGACCACCTGATCCTCAAGAACCAGCTGCGCATCCAGGCCGTAGCTGCGCGGCTCCCCGCCCGAAAAGCACGCTATCACATGATCGACACGGATCCCCGCCATCTTTTGCGCGGCCTGCAAAGCCGTGCGAATGGCGCGCTCTGTTTCGCCCATCGCCGTGATTTCGCCAAAACGGACACCGCGCGAGCGTGTCGTTGCAGCACCGATGATCCTAAAGCCGGACTGACCCGCGAGCGAGCCGAACTCCCCCCCCTCGTCCATCCGCGCAGAGCCGTCAAAGCGCAGCACAAGCGCCGCAATCTTCGAGGAACCTACATCAAGGATAGCAACCACACCGCGCTGCATTGCGACCTTGCGCATCTGCCGCATCGTGCGTTGGCTCTGGTAAAGATCATTCATTATTTATTCGCCCCAAACGCTGCCTGTTGGGCCAACCTTTCTGCGGCGGCCTCATTTGTCATTTGCACTGTTGGACGGCGTGCTAGCCGCATGTCTACCCGCGCGACATCGCGGGTCAGAATATCACTTGCACCTTCCAGTGCGATCACCCGCTCGAGCGCGCGCAGCGGCTCGGTTGTGGGCAGCAAAATGCGCTGGCCACGGTCAAGGACAACATCCCAACGCCGTTCGCCCATACGCACCAAACCGCGCAAGCGGTCCCCCAGAGGCGCCGCAGCATTGATCAGCTCAAGCGCTTCGGCCACATTCTGGTCCGCTCCCTCGCCTGCGATCAACGGCAGATCAGGGCGGGCATAACGGCTGGTGGCAGCGGCGACATACATTCCGCCCGCATCGATCAGGGACAGCCCGCTCTCGTTGCGCCACAGCACCACCGCTTCTCGCGGCTCAATGTCAACTTGCAGCACGCCGCCCGGACGGATCCGGATGGATGCGGACTTAACGGCAGAAATCCCAGATACTGTGGCCCTCATTGCATCCAGATCCAGATCAAAGCTGGAAACCGGAAATTCAAGCGGCAAAGTTTCGCGGATGTATGTTGCGAGCTCGTCTTTTGCGCCATCCACAGCCATCAGATTGACCATAAATTCAGGGCGCGTTTCGATGCTGGCGCGCGCTTCGTCGACCGCCTGCTCAATGGCACCGCGGCGGCCCTCGTCGGACAGATACCATGTGCCTGCAGCCAGTGTGATGCAAAACGGAATGCCTGCGCGTAGTGCCAGACGGATGCCCGGCGTCAACATCAGGCGCTGCATACGCCACGCCCAGCGCGAGGGTGACGGATCGGCCCGTCCAACGGGTGCTTTTTTAGCTATCAGCGCGCGCATGAAGCATCCTCCACCATCCACGCGCACAGCGCCGGAAAGCTGATACCTGTGGCCTGCGCCTGCTCTGGCGTGAGCGAGGTACTCGTCATTCCGGGCTGCGTATTGGTCTCGAGCAGGATCAAGCCTGCCGCACCACGCGTCTCGTCCCAGCGAAAATCGGTGCGGCTCACACCGCGACAGCCTAATGCAATATGCGCCCGCAGGGCATAATCGAGGCACAGATCAAAAATCTCTCGGGGAATGTCCGCAGGTACAATATGGGAAGACCCTCCCTCTTTGTACTTGGCATCATAGTCGTACCAGCCCGTGGTGACGATGTCAGTGACAGTCAAAGCGCGGTCACCCAGCACAGTCGTCGTCAACTCGCGCCCCGGCGCGAATGCCTCGACCATGACCATCTCGGGCATGCTATCGTCCAGCTGTGGCGGGCCGTTGTTTGAATCCGCCACCAGATACACCCCGACAGACGAGCCTTCGTTGTTGGGCTTCACAACATAGGGCGGTGTCATCACATGGCCGCCGCGCACTTGCTCGGCGGGAACGATAATGCTGTCAACAACGGGCAAGCCAGCAGCGCGAAAGACGTCCTTGCAGCGCTGTTTGTCCATCGCCACAGCAGAGGCCAGCACGCCAGAATGGGTATAGGGAATTTTAAGCCATTCGAGGATACCCTGAACGCACCCGTCCTCGCCCCAGCGACCATGCAAACAATTTAGCACGGCATCGGGCGCAAGGCCCGTCAAAACGGCATAAAGATCGGGGCCTGCATCGACCTCGACCACCTTGTATCCGCCATGTTCCCGCAGTGCAGCCGCGCATGCGCGCCCCGAATTGAGCGATACCTCGCGTTCAGCCGAGGGTCCGCCCATGAGTACTGCAACCGTGGGGTTTGTCCTGCTCGACATACCCTTGTGCCTTCAATGTCCCAGAGCTCGAAAAGCTCTTTTATTATTTGTAGGAGCCTTTTGGCCCATCAGATTTTTTGTGCCACTTTTTGTGGCATTAACACCGCAAATTAGACGCTTATTTTTCGCCTATTCGCATTATCTCCCACTCTAACGTGATACCACTCTTATCGTAAACCTTTTTTCGCACTTCTTCGCCCAATCCCTCAAGATCGGCAGCTGTGGCACCGCCCGTGTTGATTAAAAAGTTGGCGTGTTTGACGGACATCTGTGCGCCACCGCGTGTAGCGCCCTTCATGCCAGCGTCCTGTATGACCTTCCATGCCTTTAGGTCATGCACCTCGTCTGCCTGTCCCGTAGAGCTGAACCCCGCAGGATTGCGAAATGTCGAGCCTGCACTGCGCTCCTTAGTGGGCTGGGTGGCATCACGTTTCTGCAGTTGGTCTTCCATACGCACATGAAGCGCCGCCGGCTCCCCGCGTGGCGGGGCAAAGGTGGCGCTGACAATGACAGCGCCTTCGGTCAATGCGCTCTGGCGGTAGGCGAATTTGAGGTCATCCGCTGTGAGTGTCAAAAGCTCACCGGTGCGGGTCACTGCTTGTGCGCGCACAAAATGATCCGCCGTGTAGACGCCATAACAGCCTGCGTTCATTCGCACGGCGCCGCCGATGCTGCCCGGAATTGTGCGCAGGAACGTCAGATCAAGGCCCGCATCTGCCGCCTTGCGCGCCACATGTGCGTCCAGCGCGGCGGCACCTGCCGTAACCTCGCCGTCCGCAATCTCGATGGTGTTGAACCCACGCCCCAGACGGATCACAACAGCCCGCAGACCGCCATCGCGCACAATCAGATTGGAACCTACGCCCATGGCAAATACCGACACAGATTGGGGCAGGTCGCGCAAGAAGCATTGCAAATCATCCAGATCGGCAGGCTGGAAAAGGTAGTCCGCAGGACCGCCGACACGCAGCCATGTCAGATCGGATAAGGTGCGTTGCGGCGTCAGCTTTCCGCGCGGGAGGGGCAGTTCAGTCATCCGCTGTGACCCTGCTGTCGCGAAACCCGCGCACGATCCGGCCCAACAAGAACCCCAAACCGACCGCGGATATCGCATACATGAGTGCCGCTGCGTGGGCGGTGATCGCTGGCGGCGATAGCGGCCTGGCGTCCAGACCGAACATCATCCACAGAGTATTGAGGCCCATGCCCGTCAAAAGCACAATTACAAACAGCCCAAAACGTTTATGGTAGCCGGAATAGCCACAGCCAAACATCCAGATGGCAAGGCCCACAACAAGAATGTAAATCATCGCCAGTTACTCCGCGGGGGTATTACGGCCTGCACGGCGCAGCCAGCGGCCCAGATATATAACTGGCCAACGCAGGACCGAACAGCCCCCCGCCAGCACCAGCATTCCCACCCAAGGTCCGTGCTGATACGCAACGAACCCGACGATCGGAATGCCGACAGTGATCAAGATATAGGCGTTGCGCCAGTGAAAATCACGACTGGGGGTCATGGCCAGAATATTGGCCACAAGTGCCCAGACACAAGCAAGTGTAAGTGACAGGCTTATCATTCGGGAATCTCCGGATGTTCGCCGCGCAACCGCGCCGCGATATAGCGCAACGGGTTACGGAACATGGAAACAAAGGCCGCAAGACCCAGTAATGCAAAGACCCAACCAAACTGGATCCCTACCATAACGATCAATACAGGGGCAGCCAGCAGCAAAATAACGCCTGGAACATACTGCCGGCGCATCGGCAGCATCGCCACTGCAGCAGACGCAAAAACCCAAGCGATCAGGAGCCACACCAGCATCATGCGACGCGCATCCGGCGCAGTGTGGCACGGGCCAACAGTCCCACCAGCCAGCCGGCAATAAGCGGTGGCATCGTCAGCAGGACCAGCGGCTCCCACACGTTAGAGGGCAAGAGGAAATAGGAAGTCGCCCATAGGCCTGCAAGGATGACCAGCCAAAGAGCCACCCGCCGCCACGGCAACAGGGCAAGTCCCAGACCGACCATCAGGAGCAGGACAATCGCGATCACGCCGCCACACCTTTAAGCGCGCGCAATGCCTCCGGTAGGGCATTGGCCCAACCGCTGATCGTGCCTGCCCCGAGGCAGACAACCATATCACCGGGCCGTGCCTGCTCTGACACCAACCGCGCCAGATCTTCTGGTCCATCCAGACGGCGCGCATGGCGGTGACCGTGCTGGATCAATCCCGCAACCAGTGCATCGCGGTCAGCGCCCTCGATCGGCTCTTCACCCGCGCCATAGACATCCAGAATACCCACAACATCGCAATCGTTGAAGCAGGCGCAAAACTCGTCGAAATGATGGCTCAGACGGGAGTAGCGGTGCGGTTGATGCACCGCAATCACGCGTCCGTCAGTGGCCTGGCGCGCTGCTTTGAGAACCGCAGCGATTTCGACCGGATGATGACCATAGTCATCAATGATTGTAACCCCGTCGACTTCACCGACTTTGGTGAACCGCCTGTTTACGCCACCAAACCCTTTAAGGGCCGCGCGAATTTCCTCGGCCTTCATGCCCAGATGCCGCGCCACAGCAACGGCCGACAGTGCATTGGATACGTTGTGATCCCCCGGCATCGGCAGCTGGCAGTCCTTGATCGTGATATCCTCGTTTTGCAGGTGGATATCAAAATAGGCGACCCCAGCCTTATAGTGCAGGCCCACGGCACGCACATCGGCCTGCGGGCTAAAGCCATAGGTGATGACGCGGCGGTCGGTAATCTTGCCCACCAGCATCTGTACCTCGACATTATCGATGCAACACACGGCCACACCGTAAAACGGTATGTTGGACGTAAAATCCAGAAACCCCTGACGCAGGTTCTCGATTGTGCCCCAATGGTCCATATGCTCGGGGTCGATATTGGTCACAATTGCAACGGTAGCCGGCAGCCGGTTGAACGTGCCGTCACTCTCGTCGGCCTCGACGACCATCCATTCCCCCTCGCCCTTACGCGCATTCGAGCCGTAAGCGTGGATCACGCCGCCGTTGACAACAGTCGGGTCAAATCCGCCACCATCAAGGAGGGCAGCGACCATGGTTGTCGTTGTGGTTTTGCCGTGGGTACCCGCGACGGCAATATTGGATTTGAGGCGCATCAACTCTGCCAGCATCTCGGCGCGGCGCACAATCGGCAGGCCAGCCGCGCGCGCAGCGTCCAGCTCGGGGTTGCCGCGTTTGATCGCAGAGGAAACAACGACAACCTGCGCGCCTTCGATGTTACCCGCCTGCTGGCCCTCGAAAATTTTCGCGCCCAACTCCGCCAGACGGTCAGTGATCGGGGTACATTTAAGGTCGGAGCCCTGCACGGTATAGCCATGATTCAGCAACACTTCAGCAATGCCGGACATACCAATGCCGCCAATGCCCACGAAATGGATGGCGCCCACATCACCGGGCAGTTTTGTTGCAGCGTTCATGCGCGCGTTTCCTTCGTCGTAAGATCAAGTATCAGATCGGCCAGTATCTGGGCCGCTTCGGGTTTACCAAGGGCGAGTGCACGGTTTGCCATTTTGGTAGCCGAAGCGCCATCAGACAGAACCATCAGGATCAGTTCGGTAAGTTTGTCAGGATATGCCGCATCCTCGCGAACCATGATTGCGGCATCCGCATCAACCAAACCGCGCGCGTTCGCGACCTGATGATCGCCCGCAGCTGCGGCAAACGGAATAAGAATAGAGGGGCGGCCTATCACCGACAGATCGGCAATCGAGGACGCGCCTGATCGGGTAATGATAAGCTGCGCCTCGGACATACGGCGTGGCACATCGTGGAAAAACGGCTGCACATCGGCATTGATACCGTTTTGTGCGTAATACTCGGCAACGCGTGTACCGTCCTCCTCGCGGGCCTGATGGCTGACGCGGATGTTGCGCAGGATGTCCATGGGCAGCCCTGCAATTGCGGGTGGCACGACATCGCTCAGAATGCGCGCCCCTTGGGAGCCGCCCATCACTAAAAGCTCCATAGGGTAATCCCCCGGCGCGATATAACCCGCACCGGCACGGTCCAGCACGGAAGCACGGACCGGATTACCCACATGCACCCCTTGCACACCGTCGGGCAAAGTCGTGGGCCATGTGCCACAGGCTACCCTGTCAACGCGGGTGGCAAAAATCTCGTTCACGCGACCCAGCACGCCGTTCTGCTCGTGTATCATGCGCGGACGGCGCAGCAGCCACGCCGCCCCCAGTGCTGGAATGGTCGGATAACCGCCAAACCCGATTACAACATCCGGGCGGTCGCGCAACATGCGAAATGCAGCACTCAACGTGCCACCCGCAATACGAAACGGAACCATCGCCTTAGCAAACAGACCGCCACGGGCAAAGGTTGCACTTGCAATTTGCTCGACTTCGACAGCCGAGGGAAAGCCGGAAGTATAGCGCGCGCCGCGCGCATCCGTGCTCAACTTGACGCGCCAGCCCCGTGCTAACATGACCTCGGCCAATGCCTGTGCAGGAAACATGTGCCCGCCCGTACCACCGGCCGCGATTACAAGGAGGGGCAGACGGCTCATGACCGGCTCCGCCCCAGCAGCGCACTGATCTCGCCCTGTGGACGGCTGCGCGTATAGGCCAACAGCATGCCAAGGGCGATCCCGGACGCAATTACCGAAGAACCACCGTAACTAACAAAGGGTAAGGTCATACCCTTGGCGGGCAAAAGACGCACGGCTACGCCCATGTTGATCATCGCCTGAACTCCGAACATGCAGGCCAGTCCGGTACCTGCAAGCCGGATAAACGGGTCACGCTCACGCACCAGCCGCATTAGCGAACGGACGACAACGCAAGTGTAGAGCGCGATGATGCACAGAACGAGGACCAGTCCATATTCTTCGGCAGCGACCGCGATAATGAAATCTGTATGCGCGTCTGGCAGTGACCATTTCACTTCCCCCTCGCCCACGCCAACACCAAACAGACCACCCTCGCGGATTGCATTGGTGGCATATCCCAGCTGCGTCGTCGGATCGACATCCACGCTGAGAAAACCGTCAATCCGTCGGGCAAAATGCTCGGAATTTGAATAGGCAACCGTGCCTGCAAGTACAACGAGGCCAGCCATCCCGACCAGCAGGACGATCGGCGCACCGGCTACGAAATACATCACACCCCAGCCGAACAGAACCAGACAGGCCTGACCGAAATCAGGCTGTAGCGCCAGCATGAGCACAATGGTGATACACAGGCCGAATGACCATGCTTTGCCGGGAGGGCCGTTGATCTCGAGACTGGCGGCCATCATCCACGCGGCGATGACAACAAAACCAGGCTTGAGAAATTCCGATGGCTGGAAAGATGCAAACCCGAGGCTGTACCAGCGTACGGCCCCTTTGCCAAAATCAGTGCCGAAAAACGGCAGGAACAGCAGTGCAACAAAAGATGCAAGAAATCCGACGACTGCAAGTCTGCGCACCAAAGTGGGCGACATCATCGAGGTCAGAAGCATGGCAATCATCGCCAGACCGCCAAAAAAGGCCTGACGTTGCACATAATGGAAGGGGTCAAACCCGTTTTTTTCCGCCAGTGGCGGCGAGGCCGCAAGCCCCAGCAACATACCGACGCCAAACAGCATCAGAATGCAGGAAAGCGCCCATTTATCGAGCGTCCTCCACCATTTCGGTAGGATGGGTTCGCCATTCCGCACGGGAACCGCGCCAAAGACCATTTCTGTCATGGGTACGTGCCTTACACTGCCTGTCTCGCCTCCTTTTCGGAGGTCTGATAGGCAGTGTAGCGCGATTTTCGCCTCACGGCTAGAGTCTTTGCACCCTTTTGCGGGGCCTATTAGCCCTCAAAGGTGCCGCGAATAGGATAATCGTTATTCCGCACGAATTTGATCCCGTTGGCAAGACCCTCAAGATCGGGCCGCGCAAACGGCGCATTGGACACGTCAATGATCTGCACTGCGCCTTCGGCGTTGATCACAAACACGCCCGGCTCCGCAAAAGGGCGATCGGTTTCCTGGGGGCTGCGCGGCTCGGAGATATAGAGACCAAGGGTTCCCATCTGCTCGAGCGTAAGACCATATCCCATTGCAATCGTAAGATCTTTTTCATCGGCAAAGGCCTGCGCCTTCTCTTTGGGGTCAGCAGATACGGCAATCACATCGACGCCCTGCGCATTGAACGCCTGCTCGACCTCCTGCAGCTTTGCAAGATAGGTTTTGCAGATTGGGCAATGCAGGCCGCGATAGACCACCACCAGCTGCCAGTCGTGACCGCCCCTCGGCGTGCCCAGCACTGTCGTCTCTCCGCCCAGCGTGTGAACTTCGGTTTTGGGAAAAATGCTTCCTGCAGCAAGAGCTGTCATCGGGTCGTCTCCTTTATGTGTTTTCGAATATCTAAACAATACGCGGACCATCACAAGGGCGGTTCACGAATGCTTGACCACGTCCCCCCGATGAGGCACCAGCACGTATGGAATTCGAGACAGCAATCATTGGCGCGGGCGCCGCAGGCATGATGTGTGCGGCCCATCTGGAGGGGCGCACGCTGGTTGTGGATCACGCCAAGGCGGCGGGAGAGAAAATCCGTATTTCAGGCGGAGGCCGGTGCAACTTCACCAATCTCTATACCGATGCGGAGGCCTTTATCTCTGCCAACCCGCATTTCGCCAAATCCGCCCTCGCACGCTATACCCAATGGGACTTTATCGCACTGGTAGACGCGCATAAAATCGCGTGGCACGAAAAAACCCTTGGGCAGCTTTTTTGTGACAACAGCGCTAAAGACATTATCGCGATGCTCCAAAGCCTGATGTCCACACGCGGAACCGATCTGCGGCTCAACAGCACTGTGCGTGATGTGCAAAAAGACGGTGATCATTTCACCTTCACCCTGCAAACGCCTGATAAGACGCATCAGGTTAGGGCGAAGAACCTCGTGATCGCCACAGGCGGTAAATCCATTCCCAAGATGGGAGCTACAGGCTGGGCCTATGACATCGCGCGCCAGTTCGGCCTCCCTGTGACAGATATCCGCCCTGCGCTGGTACCATTCACCTTTGCCGAGGGCCGCTTTGCGGAAATTTCGGGGGTCGCGGTGCCATCCCGCGTACGCGCAGACGGACCTGCCTTCGAAGAGGCACTTCTTTTCACTCACCGCGGCCTTTCGGGACCGGCGATTTTACAAGCGTCATCCTACTGGACCGAAGGCGCAACCATTACCGTCGATATCGCACCGCCCGACATGTACGAGGCCCTGCGCACCCAGCGACAGGATACGGGCCGCCGGAACTTCACCACCGAGTTGTCGCGCCACCTACCCGCGCGCCTCGTCGATCATCTGTCAGGCGTTTTTGATCTTGGTGGAAACCTGGCCGATTGGTCGGATGCTCGCCTTGGTGCGCTAATCGACAATCTGCGCCAGTGGGAATTGCTGCCCAATGGTACCGAAGGTTACCGCACCGCCGAAGTGACAGTTGGCGGCGTCGATACCGACGCACTCAATGCGCGCACCATGGCGGCAAAAAACCATCCGAACCTCTATTTCATCGGAGAAGCCGTGGACGTGACCGGATGGCTGGGCGGCTATAACTTCCAATGGGCATGGTCCTCTGGAATGGCAGCCGCCCAAACAATGAACGAAGCGCGCTAAAGCTTCAGCCCAGATGCGCCCGCACAAGCGCTACAAAATCATCACCACGCTTCTCGAAGCTGTCATATTGATCAAAGCTCGCTGCTGCAGGTGCCAATAATACAACATCCCCTGCCTCGGCCTCGGCAATTGCGCGTGCCACAGCGACAGCCATCGTGCCGCAGACCTCAGCCTCGACCTTGAGCTGCATGGCAAACCCCGCCGCCTCGCGCCCGATGACATAAGCTTTACGCACCGTATCGACTGCACCAGACAGGCCTTCCAACCCGCCTTCCTTTTCGAGGCCGCCGCAGATCCACCGGATTGATCCAAACGCGGTCAGCGCTTTTGCCGCCGAATCCACATTTGTGGCCTTGCTGTCATTTACAAACCGCACACCGTCTTTTTCGCCGATCGTCTGGCTGCGGTGTGGCAAGCCCGCAAAACTGTGGAAAGCCGCCTCTATCACGCGTGGCGCAATCGCCAGTGCGCGGCACGCAGCATAAGCACTGCAAGCATTCTGGTGGTTATGTGCACCAGGTAATCCGGCCACCCCGCGCAGATCGATCGAAGCCGCCTGCTTGCCGTTGCGGTACTCGCTCAGGAACCCCTTGCGCGCAAAGACGTTCCAGCCGGGACCACCCAGCTTGCGGTCCACACTTACGCGGATCACACGGTCATCGACCGCCCCCTCGCTCAGCTGCCCCGCTAGAAACGCGCCTTCCTGCTCGTCCACGCCAATAACAGCACGGTCTGGCCCGCCTTCTGCAAACAGCCTCCGCTTGGCCGCGAAATACCCGCCCATTCCTGCATGCCGATCCAGATGATCGGGACTGAGATTTGTAAAAACTGCAACATCAGGCGTCAGACTTCGCGCCAGATCCGTCTGATAGCTCGACAGCTCCAGCACCACGACACCCCCATTTGACGCAGGCTCGATGTCCAGAACCCCACGCCCGATATTGCCTGCCAGCTGCGAATTACGCCCCGCATGCTCCAGTATGTGGTGGATCAGCGCCGAGGTCGTGGACTTACCGTTCGATCCGGTCACCGCGATCACCCTTGGGGCCACATCGAACATGTCCCACTCGGAGGTTGCAAAACTCTGGAAGAATAATCCGATATCATTGTCTACCGGCACACCGGCATCCAGCGCCGCCACAACAACGGAATTAGGCGCCGGATAGAGATGCGGAATACCTGGGCTGACGATCAGCCGCGCAATTCCGTCAAAGGCATTGGCGCGTGCCAGATCAAGACATTCAAACCCTTCCGCTTCGGCCACTTCCCGTGCGGGCGGGTTATCGTCCCAGCACACCGGCACGGCATTCCCTGCCCGCAGTGCACGGGCCGCCGCAAGGCCGGAGCGACCCAAGCCCAAAACCGCAACACGCAAACCACTCAAGCCCTGAACTGGTATCATCGTCGAACTCTCCCCGAGGGCATCGCGTGCCCAAATTTATCTGAACTACAGGTGTATCTGGAAAAAAGCGTCTGTTACGGCGGACCGTACATCAACATGGTCCACAGGCTTTATTATTTTTCCCGAAAAACTTTGCCGTATGATGCAAAGCGCCAGCATTGGCTTGCCGCAGTGCTAGCGTACTTTCAATGTCGCGAGGCCGATCATTGCCAGAATCAGCGAAATAATCCAGAACCTGATTACGATTTGCGGCTCGGCCCAACCTTTTTTCTCATAGTGATGGTGGATCGGCGCCATTAAGAAAACCCGCTTGCCCGTACGTTTAAAGTACAGGACCTGAATAATCACCGAAAGCGCCTCGACCACGAACAGGCCGCCGACAATTCCCAGCACCAACTCATGCTTGGTGGCGACCGCAATAGCACCTAATGCACCGCCCAACGCAAGCGATCCGGTGTCGCCCATAAAAACCGCCGCAGGAGGGGCATTATACCACAAAAAGCCTAATCCGCCGCCAAAGATACCGGCCGTAAATATCAGGATCTCACCTGTGCCGGGCACGTAATGCACATCCAGGTAATCCGTGAAATCCACACGCCCTACTGCGTATGCAATCACTCCCAGCGCACCCGCTGCAATCATCACCGGCATGATCGCCAAACCATCGAGGCCGTCCGTGAGGTTCACTGCATTCGCAGAACCCACAATCACGATCATCGCGAAAGGAATAAACAGATACCCTAGGTTGATGAGGGTATTTTTGAATACCGGCAGCGCCAACTGGTATTGCAGCGTCTCGGGGTGGTATTGCGCTGCCCAAAACGATGCGACGCCCGCAATGGCAAAACCCAGCAACAGCCGTATTTTCGAGGAAACGCCCGCGACAGTCTGCTTGCTCACTTTGGCGTAATCATCGGCAAAGCCGATGGCGGCAAAGCTCATTGTGACGAAAAGCACCATCCAGATGAACGGATTGTCGAGCCGCGCCCATAGCAGTGTCGAAGTGAGCAGCGCGCCCACAATCAACAGCCCCCCCATGGTTGGCGTTCCCGCCTTGGCGAAGTGGCCTTCTGGACCGTCACCGCGGATGGGCTGGCCCTTCCCCTGGGTGCGGCGCAGCATGTCGATCAGTGGTCTGCCAAACAAAAATCCGAATACAAGGGCAGTCAGAAATGCGCCGCCTGCGCGAAAAGTGATGTAGCGAAACAGGTTAAAGAAATCGCCGCCATCCGACAGCAGGGTTAACCAATAGAGCATACATCGTCCTTACCAATTCAGCAGCGCACTGATCCACATCTTGTAGGATCGTGGTCTGCTCCCCCCGCATAGGGGCGTCACATATCTGTTACCGGATGGCCCATTTTACGGATGGCGTCAACGACCAGACCCAATTTCATACTGAGCGAACCTTTGGCCAGCACAACATCGCCTGCGTCGAGTTTGTGGCTTAGCCCATCGCACATTTCCGCCGCCGTCTCGGTCCAGTCGCCGCGCTGATGTGCGGGTAACAGATCATAAAGTGCGCGCATCAAGGGACCGACACAGTGGATAACATCCAGCGTTTTGGTCGCCTCCAGATGGGCAAGGCCCGCATGCAAAGCGACAGCATCGTCGCCTAACTCTTTCATATCGCCCAAAAAAGCAATCCGTCTGCCTTTGCCGATGCGGCCCACACCGTCAATCGTCTTGGCCCCGGCCAACACTTCGAGCGAAGCCGCAACTGAAGTGGGGTTCGCGTTATAACTGTCGTCAATCAGCGACAAACGCACATTAGCCTCGATCGGATCAAGTTGGATGACCTCGCGCTGGCCGCGCCCTTTATAGGGCGTCCAACGGCCAAGAACGACAATAGCCTGTGCCAGATCAGCACCGATCGCCTGTATGATGGCCAGCGCGCCCAGCCCGTTCATTGCAAAGTGCCGGCCCGGCGTGGCGAGTTTGAACAAAACAGGCTTATCGTCGAATTCAGCCTGAACAACAGTGGTATCGCCCTGAATGCTCAGCTCTTTGAGCTTCCAGTCAAACCCGTGCTCGCCAAAGGCGATGCCGTGCAGCCGTTTATCCAGCGTCTTTGCGGCCAGAATAGGCGAGGTTTCCACATCGGCGTTATAGACCGCAGGTGCGCCCCGTTCGAGGCTGTCAAAAATACTGGCTTTTTCCAGCGCAATGCCGGTGATGTTGTCAAATGCCTCAAGGTGGGCTGCGGCGACAGTGGTGATCAACGCGGCATGGGGCCGTGCCAGCATCGTCAGCGGTAGAATCTCGCCGGGATGGTTCATTCCCATCTCGATGATAGCATATTCCGTATCGGCAGGCATCCGCGCCAGCGTCAGCGGCACCCCCCAGTGGTTGTTGTAGCTGGCGATGGAGGCATGGGTGCGCCCTTGCGCCGACAGCATCGCCAGAAGCATCTCCTTGGTCGAGGTTTTGCCCACCGATCCAGTGATCCCGATGACCTTTGCCTGCGTGCGGGCCCGTGCCGCCGCTCCCAGCGCCTCCAGAGCCTTAAGGACATCATCCACAATCAACAGCGGCGCATCTTGGGCGACACCTTCTGGGATGCGGGACACCAACGCAGCTCCCGCCCCTTTTTCCAGCGCCATCGCGACGAATTCGTGACCATCGCGCACGTCTTTGAGTGCTACGAACAGGTCGCCTGCCTCAATCGTGCGGGTATCGATCGAGACACCATTCACGGCCCAATCGCCCTGAACACTGCCGCCCGTTGCTGCCTTCGCCTCTGCTGCTGTCCACAAACTCATGCCGGTTGCCCCATTACGCCAGTCTTCCGTCCAGTGCCGCGACCGCAACACTGGCCTGCTCCACATCATCAAAAGGCAACACATCGTCGCCAATGGTCTGGCCCGTCTCATGACCCTTGCCAGCGATCAGCAGGGCATCGCCGGGCTGTAACACGTTGACCCCACGCAAGATCGCCTCGGCACGGTCGCCCACTTCAGTGGCGTCAGGACATCCCGCCATTACCGCAGCGCGGATGGTTGCAGGATCTTCGGAACGCGGATTGTCGTCGGTTACAAAAACCACATCGGCGTTTTCATGCGCCGCAGCCCCCATAAGCGGGCGTTTTGCACGGTCACGGTCACCGCCGGCCCCCACAATCGCGATCAGACGACCCATGACATGCGGACGCATTGCGGATAGTGCGGTTGCGATAGCATCGGGCGTATGGGCGTAATCCACAAACACCGCCGCGCCATTGTCGCGGGTCGCGGCCAATTGCATCCGGCCCCGCACAGTTGTGAGGTGGGGAATAGTGTCGAACACGTCCGCCGCATCCGCGCCGCAAGCAATCACCAGCGCCGCCGCGAGCAGCACGTTATCGGCCTGAAACCCCCCGATCAGCTCCAGCCGTTTTTGGTAGGTCTTTCCGCGCCAGTCAAACCGGAGGTCCTGCCCCGTTGCATCAAAGCGTTGTGCACGAAGGTGTAGATCACCCCCGTCACGGCCAACTGTAATCACACCACAACCGCGCGCAGTGGCAATCGCTGCCATCTCTACACCCTTGGCGTCGTCAATATTTATCACTGCCGTGCCATCTTCTGGCAGCACCCGCGCAAACAGCGCGGCTTTGGCATCGAAATAGGCCTCGAAGGTTTCGTGATAATCAAGGTGGTCCTGGGTAAAGTTGGTGAACCCGGCCGCTTTAAGCGTCACACCGTCAAGGCGGCGCTGGTCAAGACCGTGAGAAGACGCTTCCATTACAGCATGGGTAATACCGGCCTGCGCAGCCTGCGCCAATGTGCGGTGCAATGTGATCGGCTCCGGCGTGGTATGGGCCAGCGGGGCGGACCATGCGCCCTCGACCCCTGTGGTGCCCAAATTGACCGCAGCCAATCCCATCTCTATCCAGATTTGCCGCACAAATGTGCTTACGGATGTTTTGCCATTGGTGCCCGTGACAGCAATCATAGTTTCAGGCTGCGCGCCGAACCACAGCGCCGCACTGCGCGCAAGCGCCTCACGCGGGTTCTCGGAGATTACAAGCGCAGCACCTGCCGTCCGGACCGCGACGCCGGCAAGCTGGGCGCCTTTCGCATCCGTAAGGATAGCAACCGCGCCCCGCTCAAGTGCTGCATCAACAAAGGTAGCGCCGTGCACTTCTGTCCCGGGTAGAGCGGCAAACAACTTGCCAGCGCCCACGCGGCGGCTGTCGACTTCGATCCCAGTGAGATCGGGGTTTTCCCCCCCTGCGGCCATCAGCCCCAAGGAATTCAACGTGCTGCGGGATGGGGTGGTCATAGGGGCGCCTGCGGGATCAGTTACTGCTGGTCAGCGTTATACCAGCGAGTTGTGCAGGTTCAATGGCCGGCCGCATATCAAGAAGGGGCGCGACACGGCGGATCATTTCTGCCGCGATTGGAACGGCAGTCCAGCCAGCAGTGCGGCGCGGCTCCCCGCTTGACGTTTCGACAGGTTCGTCGAGCGTTACAATCAGCACAAATCGCGGGTTCTCCGCAGGGAACATCGACGCAAATGTCGTGATCGTCTTGTCCTTGTAATAACCGCCCCCGCGGGCCTTTGGCTTGTCGGCCGTGCCGGTTTTGCCAGCCACAAAATACCCCGGCACTTCGGCAAACGTCGCCGTGCCATCATCCCCGATAACAACATCGCGCAGCATCCGGCGGGAAGCGGCAGCCACGTCCTCGCGCATCACGCGCTTGCCCAGTTGCGGGCCGTTTTGTTTAAGCAGGGTCGGCTTGACCACGCGGCCCCCGTTTGCGATCGCGGCATACCCTGCCGCAAGATGCATCGCGGTCGTCGAGATCCCATGCCCGTAAGAAATGGTTACCGCAGACAGGTCGGTATAGCGCGCGGGCAGCAAAGGCATACTACCGGAGGCTTCGATAATCTCGAAAGACGACTTATCAAATAGGCCCAGACTGCGCAAGAATTCCTGCTGGCGTTCTTTACCGATCATAAGCGCAAGGCGGCCAGTGCCCCTGTTCGAGGACTTTTCGATGATCTGGGAAACCGTAATGGAGCCGTAATTCTTGTTCCCGAATTCGCCGATCCTGTGGCCGCCGACCTTCATCGGACCTGCCGTATCAATCACTGTGTCGGCATTCACCAGCCCCAACTCCATCGCTTGGGCTACAGCAAAAATCTTGAACGTAGATCCAAGTTCGTACACCCCCTGAACCGAGCGGTTGAACAGCGGACTGTCGGACGGATCGCCATCGAGTGCGGGCCGCGGGCGGTTGTTAGGATCAAAACTGGGAAGCGAGACGACACTGACGATTTCGCCGGTCTGGACGTCCATCAGGATAGATGTCGCCCCCTTGGCGTTCATCAACTTCATCCCGCCATCAAGCACCCGCTCGGACGCGGCCTGCACCGACAGATCAAGGCTCAACTCAAGCGGCTTACCTGCATTGGCCGGATCTCGTAGGTAATTGTCGAAATATTTCTCCGCGCCTGCCACGCCGATCACCTCGGCGGCGCTCACTCCCTCGCGGCCGAAACTGGAGCCGCCCATGATGTGCGCGGCCAATTTACCATTAGGGTAGAGCCGCATGTCACGCGGCGCAAACAACAGACCCGGATCACCGATGTCATGCACGGCCTGCATCTGCTCGGGGCTGATTTTCTTTTTCACCCACAAAAATTTGCGCGAGCCGGTGAAATCCTTGACCAGTCGCGCTTCGTCCAGATCGGGGAATATCTTTGCCAGCTTTTTCGCTGCCGCTTCCTTGTCGATCATATGCGGCGGCTGGGCATAAAGCGCGTGCGTGTCCAGATTGGTCGCAAGAATACGTCCGTTACGGTCGACAATATCGGCGCGGGTGTTGGCGATCACCGAGCCGGGCGCATGGGCTCGTGGCTCAACCGGATCGGAAACCGACAAAAGCCCCATGCGGGCACCCACAACGGCGAAGGCACAGAAGAAGCACACGCCCAAAACCAGCAGGCGGCCCTCCGCGCGGCTTCGATCTTTGTCGCGCATCTGCTCGTGGCGGATGCGACGATTTTGATGCTCGATCGCGTCGGGGTTTTCGCCTTTGGCGCGGGCCTCGAGGATACGCGCAAGCGGACGCAGCGGGGTGCGGATCATAGGTCATTCTCCGAATTCATCGTGGAGACATCGACAGGGTTGGTAATCGGGAGCAACTCCGGGATCGGGTACTGCACCTCGTCTACCTGTCCGAACTGGTCAGGATGCAGCGGCAAAAGCTGCAAGCGTTCGAAATTCATTTCCGCCAGCTCCCTGATGCGGTCGGGACGGTTGAGATACGCCCATTCCGCGCGCAATACGGCCAGCCGCGCATGCGTGTCACGGATCTGGGAATGCAATCTATCGGTCTGGTTCAGTACCGCCTGCGTGGCATAGTTTTCGCGGTAGGCCCAAAACGCGAGCCCAATAACGCCCAAAGCTGTCAAAACGTAGATCACGGATCTCATTGCTTCTTTTCCTTCATCATCGGCATGCCGATTGCCTTTGCCTCGATTGTGCCACTCGGGGCGTCCGTGCGCGTGGCGACCCGCAGTTTGGCACTGCGCGACCGCGGGTTTTCCTCCAGCTCCTGCGCGTCGGGTCCTATGGCCTTACGCGACTTGATCTCGAACTGCGGTGCATCCTGCTCGATCTCGGGTGCAAAACGGTTTGCATTACCCCCTGCCCCCGCACGTGCGGTCAGGAACCGCTTTACCATGCGGTCCTCGACAGAGTGGAAAGTCACCACTGCCAGCTTACCGCCAGGCTTCAGCGCGCGTTCGGCGGCCATCAGACCCTCCCAAAGCTCGCCGTATTCGTTGTTTACTGCGATGCGCAACGCCTGAAACGTTCGGGTAGCAGGATGGCTCTGCCCCGGTTTGGCGCGGGGAAGACAGCTCTCGACCAGACGGCTCAACTCGGCCGTGCGCACGATCGGCGCTTCGGTGCGCGCAATGCACAACAGTTTTGCGATCCTGCGGCTGGCGCGCTCTTCCCCGTAGAGGAATATAATATTGGCCAGCTCCTCCTCAGAGGCTTCATTGACCAGATCAGCGGCAGAAGGCCCGTCTTGGGACATGCGCATATCAAGCGGCCCATCGCGCATGAACGAAAACCCGCGCTCTGCCAGATCAAGCTGCATGGAGGACACGCCCAGATCCAGCACGATGCCATCAAGGTCCTGACCATATTCATCCATCTTGGAGAACACGCCGTGTTGCATGATGATCCGGTCGCCAAATTCACCGGCCCAAGGCTTTGCCATCTCGTGCGCCATTGGATCCCGGTCAACGGCAATCACCCTTTGCGCGCCTGCATCAAGTAGACCGCGAGTATAGCCGCCCGCACCGAATGTACCATCCAGCCATGTGCCGGCCACTGGCGCTACAGCCGCAAGCAGCGGCCTCAGAAGTACGGGGATATGGGGGGAGGTCGGGGTGGCAGCCATGACCTGTTACGCTCCCGGCGTTCCGTCCAGGAACTCCATCGGGTCAAAATCCTCAGGAAGCTCGTTAAGCCATGCCTCTTGCTTGGCGCGCTCTTGCGTATCATAGGTCTCGGGGTTCCAAATCTGGAAGGTATCGCCCGTTCCCATAAAGAAGGCCTCGTTGTCGAGGTTGATTTTCGAACGCAGCTTGGCTGGCAGCACAAGGCGTCCGGTTTCATCAACTGTGGTTGGAAAGGATTGTCCGTTGAACATAGCCTGAAGCATTTTGCGCTGCATCGAGCCGCGGGGAAGCGCGTCGATCTTTGCGTCCACTTCCTCGATCGCGGCCATTGTATAGCATTCAAGGTAAGCGCGACGGTGATCGCCATAAACAATCACCAATTCAGGGTTTTCACCGTTTTCCCAGTTCGGATCGGAGGCTTCCAGCACACGCCGAAAAGAGGCAGGTATAGATACCCGCCCCTTTGTATCGACTTTGTGCTGGCTTTCGCCTCTGAACCGTCGGCTCACTATACTGTCCCTATTTGCGCGACTTGCGCTGTTATCGTCCTGCCTGCGCACACGTTGGTGCCTGTGAAGGTCCACAATTTTTGTGTGACCCCTTGGAAGTAAAAAGGGCGGGTTGATCTGCTGCCACTGATCAACCCGCCGCTTTATTCCCGCCGCGAGGGTGGGGAAGTCCGACTGCGCGCGCCACCTGGGGGGATGTCTGCTCGCTCGCGCGCCGGATCTCTTGGTCTGATGAATTCGAGGCCTGTATGAAACCTGCTAGAGTTTTATTTAATTTTGGGGTCGTTTGGTGCCCCGTGTCTCGCTCTCATCCGATGCACTAGGGATGCCATGGGAAATCATGGGCGTCTACAATTAATTTAAAATTTCGCCATAGATCCTAGTCGGAATCTGCGCGCCCAATTGAAATATTAACTTATGTTTTGAAAAAAAGAGGCATACCTAGCGATATATAAACAGATAGTCACTACATATGGTGTCAGAATAAGTGTGCTTAAATTTCCCACAAATTCCCAGAAAAGTTACACGTCAAAGTTATCCACAAGCTATATTCCCGTTCTGTTCCTATGTAAATCCAATTCCAGACGCCGAATCGAGCATGAGTTCCCAAAACAAGCTGATTCCAGCCCATTGATTCACAGCGCCGAAGCGAAGCTTCCCATCATTTCCCACCACCTCGCCCATTATTTCCCATGACGACGTTCTCGGACGGTTTGAGCCACCTCGGAGCGAAGCGGCTGAGCGCCTCCCCCCGAGTTGCAGTGACCCATTTCGACCACACACACGCACCGGTTGGAGAGCTTGCCTTGTGAAATCGCTTACAAAGGGCCAAAAAGGTAAAATATAGCCCCGGAACGATTTCAAATGTTAACCACGCTTAGCCTCCTTCGCCACACGTTCAGACTGTTGCTAAAAGAGCCACTCAAAACCTTACAGGTGGTGGGTCCCGCACTGTTGGTTTTGATCGTTATCAGCATTATCGCGAGCGTGACCTCGCCCGAGATAGCAATCGGCAGCTTTGAAGGCAGTCGCATGAACGCCGTGCCTTTGAATTGGATATTTCTGACAGCAGTTGTTCTGGGCTATTCGATGATGGCGATCGCATGGCATCGTCACACCCTGCGCAACACCGAAACACCGCGGCCTTTGACCGTACCGCTTGTTTTGGGATACCTTTGGCGCATTGTCATCCTGACGACCGTCCAGATCACGATTTATGTGGTCTTAATGACGCCCCTCATGGTGTCGAACCACTCAGCCTCCGCACTCAACGCAGAACCGGGGTATATTTCTGTGTTAATGACGGGGTTCGTCGCTGAGCTCTCGCTGATCTGGTTGTCATTGCGGCTTAGCCTGATCTTGCCTGCGGCGGCAGTCGGCCACCCGATGTGTCTGACAGACAGCTGGCGTTTCACTGCGCCCGTCTCGTCACAGCTTATGGGCGTAGCTGCCATTCTGGCACTTGTGAGTGGTGTTCAGACAGCCGCCAGTGCGCATTTTGACCTCACGCAGCCGCGCCACCTGCTGCTCCTTGATCTGCCGTCTTTTGTAATCGAAGGACTGCTGATCTTCAGCTTGCTGACAATCCTCTATGCCGCCTTGGTACACAAAGCCCCGCTAGACAATACAGAGCGCCCGACAGACGCATGAACTAGGGAGCGCCAGCCGCTATTACTGCCGGCGCAGCCCTTTTGCTCAGGCCATACCGCCCTTGATCAGCCCCTCCGCAATGCGCGCATACGCCAGCGCCATCGGGCTATCGCCCGCAGCGACCGGCGTGCCATTATCACCTGCCAGACGTGTCTCCAGATCAATTGGCAATGTCCCCAACAGTGGTACTCCCATCGTTGACGCCTCTGCCGCGACACCGCCGCGCCCGAAAATCTCGTGCTCGGATCCGCAGTCGGGGCAAACAAACATCGACATATTCTCGATCAGGCCCAGAACTGGCGTCTTCAACGTGGCGAACATATCGAGCGCCTTACGCGCATCAATCAAGGCGACGTCCTGCGGCGTACTCACCACGATTGCGCCTGTCAGCTCCGACTTTGTGCACAGCGTCAACTGCACATCGCCGGTGCCCGGCGGGAGATCGACGATAAGCACATCAAGTTCGCCCCACTCTACCTGACCCAGCATCTGCTGGAGCGCGCCCATCAGCATGGGACCACGCCAGATCGTGGCTTTCCCTTCCTCCATCATGAAACCGATAGACATAAGAGTGACGCCATGAGCATGCAGCGGAATAATGGTTTTGCCGTCGGGACTGGCAGGACGTTTGTTCACACCCATCATGCGCGGGATGCTGGGACCATAAATGTCGGCATCCAACAGACCCACCTTACGCCCCTGTTTTGCCAAGGCTACGGCGATATTTGTGCTTACAGTAGACTTGCCCACCCCGCCCTTTCCCGAACCGATGGCAACAATACGTTGCACGCCGCTGGGTTTGGTGGGACCGTCCTGTGGTTTGGGATGGCCGCCAATCTTGAGGCTGGGGGGCTTGGCCGCTGGCCCATGCGCAGTCAGTGCGACACTCGCTTGACTAACACCTTCGATCTCCGACACCAGTTTTTCTGCCGCATCGCGCAGCGGACCCATTGCACGGGCGACCTCGGCGTTGGGCGCCTCGATTACAAATCGCACAACGCCCTCCTCGATCGTCAGGGCGCGCACCAGATCATGGGCCATCAGGCTCCGGCCATCAGGCAGATTGATCCGTTCGAGTGCTGCGATTACGTCATCTTTGGTCACGGCCATGGTGCTTCTCCTCTGGGTCGGTTCTGACATCGCAGATTGCACAAAAACCGCAAGGCCACAGCACCGCGTTATCATACCGCACACAGGTTAGCCCTCACCAAGCCTGTTTGCACAAAAAACATGCGCTACCCACTTATGCGAATGCTGCATAGCAGAAATGCGAAATAAATGATTGTGCAGCTGCAGAAAGAATTGGTAAGACTGATCTTGAAAACAATCCTCCCGAGAGTTTTCTTTAATACCGAAAAGTACCTCACTCTCCTCCCGAGGCTGCTTTTCACTTTTGGCGGCGATATCTCCTCCCAGATATCGTCGCCCTTTTTTCAAACTTCAGAAAATATTCATCTTCACACACCCGTGATGTGATCTTGATTTAATTTATCTATAATTCAATACATTGACCCAACGTCGCATATGCAGCAAACGCATAGCCGCATTGCAGCATTGCAGGTTGAACACCCCCCGCAGAGGTTTAAATATTGGTCACAACAAGACGCAGACGCATGAAAGAAATTGATATGACATATTTTACAGACACACACGCAGCAGTATCCCAGCAGCCTAGCCGCATCGCAGCATTTTTTGCCGCAATCGCGCTGAAGGCGCGCCAGCGCAAGGCATACCGTACGACCTATAACGAGCTGTACACCTTGACGGCGCGCGACCTTGCCGACCTCGGCATGAGCCGTGGTGACTTTCGCCGCCTGTCGCGCGAAGCAGCCGAAATGGTGAAGTAATATTGAATTCCTTGCGGTCTGGTCCTCCCACCGGCTCGTTAGGATAAATGTGACGCGGCAGAGTCTCGCCTCCCCGATGACCCCGCGTTGCAACAGTGCCGCTTTCGTTCCTCCCGATTGAAAGTCGCACGTGATAGAACGGCGTTTCCCACCTCCCTGGGAAGCGCCGTTTTACTTTCAGACGGCTTCCGTCACACATTTCACTTCTACCGTGGCGAAATGATAAAATCGGCTCTCGGTGATTGCATAAGAAATTATGGAGTCTCAGAACGGCACATCATCCGCCGCGACCAAAAACCGTGCGACGACCTTCTTGTCACCCGCTTTCTCAAAGGCGACCTCCAGCTTGTCACCTTCAATACCGATAATGGCCCCGTAACCGAATTTTTGGTGAAACACCCGCTCGCCCATGGTGAAACTGCTGGTCGCAGTCATGTCGATAGTCATATTTTTGGATTCTGACGGCTGGCTTATGCCACGCTGGCTGGCCCTTGATTGCAGGCGCCGCCAACCGGGAGAATTATAGACATTCGCCTCCGCTGCCGCATCGTGCAGCGTACTTTGGGGCATGGCGGCCGCCCCGAAACCACCACCGTAAAGGCCCGGTGGGGTAAGCACGTCAACATGCGCCTCTGGCAACTCGTCTATAAACCGCGACGGCATAGCGTTTTGCCACTGGCCGAAAACGCGGCGGTTCGCGGCAAAGGAGATTGTGCAAATTTCTTCGGCCCGCGTAATGCCCACGTAGGCCAGCCGCCGCTCTTCTTCGAGGCCCTTCTGCCCGCTCTCGTCCATGGACCTTTGGGAAGGGAACAACCCATCCTCCCAGCCCGGCAGGAAAACCGCGGGAAACTCCAGACCCTTGGCAGCATGCAACGTCATGATGCTGACCTTTTCGCCCTCGCCTTCCTTCTCGTTGTCCATGATCAGGCTGACATGCTCCAGAAATCCTTGCAGATTTTCAAACTGGTCAAGCGCTTTGACAAGCTCTTTGATATTTTCAAGGCGCCCCGGCGCTTCGGGGGTTTTGTCATTTTGCCAGTGGGCGGTATAGCCGCTCTCGTCCAGAATAATCTCGGCCAACTCCACGTGGCTGATCTCGGGCGGGGCAAATTCCATCCGCACTGGACCGCCGTCGTCCAGCACCGCGTCATCGTTCACTTCGATGCGAGGGCCGTGTAATTTAGATGACCAGCGGTCGATTCCTTCAACCAACAGGCGCAATTCTGTCGCCCCTTTGCCTCCTATGCCTTTTTCCCCAAGCAGGCGCCGCGCACCCTCCACAAGATTCGTACCGTGCTGCCGCGCCGTACCCTGAATTTTCTGCATCGCAACTTTGCCAAGACCCCGCTTCGGCGTGTTCACCACCCGCTCAAATGCCAGATCATCGTCGGGCGAGGTCACGATACGGAAATAGGCCATGGCATCGCGGATTTCGAGCCGCTCGTAGAATCGCGGTCCGCCAATGACACGGTAGGGCAAACCAATGGTGAGGAAGCGATCCTCAAAGGCACGCATTTGGTGGGAGGCCCGCACAAGAATTGCCATATGATCGAGCGAGAATTTGCGCAAGCCACGTGTGCCACGCTGCAATCCCTCGATCTCGTCCCCGATCCAGCGGGCCTCCTCCTCGCCGTCCCAATGCCCGATCAGGCGCAGCTTTTCGCCCTCTTGTGCATCGGTCCACAATGTTTTGCCCAATCGCCCCTCGTTGCCAGCGATGACACCCGAAGCAGCAGCAAGAATATGCGGCGTCGAGCGGTAATTCTGCTCAAGTCTTACGACGTGGCTTCCGGGAAAATCCTTCTCGAATCGTAAAATGTTGCCCACCTCGGCCCCGCGCCAGCCATAGATCGACTGGTCGTCATCGCCCACACAGCAGATATTCTTGTGCCCGCCTGCCAGCAGACGCAGCCACAGATACTGGGCCACATTGGTATCCTGATATTCGTCCACAAGGATGTATTTGAACCAGCGCTGGTATTGCTGCAGCAAATCCTCGTGGTTCTGGAAGATCGTGACCATATGCAGCAGCAAATCACCAAAATCACAGCAATTAAGCTCGCGCAGCCGGACCTGATAGGCCGCATATATTTTAGGCCCAAGGTGATTATACGCTCCCGCATCCGCAGCGGGCAATTTATCCGGCGTCAGCGCACGGTTTTTCCAGTCATCAATAATTCCCGCAAGCATCCGGGCAGGCCAGCGCTTGTCATCAATACTCTCAACTGCAACCAACTGCTTGAGAAGGCGAAGCTGATCGTCCGTGTCAAGAATGGTGAAGTTCGATTTCAACCCCACCAACTCCGCGTGACGGCGTAGCAGCTTGACGCAGATCGCATGGAAGGTGCCTAGCCACGGCATCCCCTCGACAGGCTGGCCCAGCATGCTGCCCACACGGTTCTTCATCTCGCGGGCTGCTTTGTTGGTGAAGGTCACCGCCAAAATCTCGTTCGGGCGGGCGCGCCCTGTGTTCATCAAATGGACAATTCGCGCCGTCAGCGCACGGGTCTTGCCCGTCCCTGCCCCTGCCAGCATCAAGACAGGGCCGTCCATCGTCTCGACCGCTTCGCGTTGCGCGGGGTTGAGACCGTCCAGATACGGCTGCGGGCGCGCCGCCATGGCACGTGCAGACAGTGAGGCGCCTTCGAAGGCGGCATTTTCATCAAAATCGTTCATGAGAAGTAAGGTAGCGTGATCTGGCCGCAACTTAAAGAGACGTTCGCACAATGTTCCATGACGAAACGCAGATTACCTGACCTCATGTCAGTAACTGGACATTATTCGAATATGCTTAATTTTACTCGACTTTACTTGCATTTACCTCTCGCTAACCAAGTTCTAGTGGGAGTTTCCCAGCGAAAACTGGAGTTATGAGCAATGCGTTCACACCAAAAGATCCCGAAGTGCTTCGTCGTCAGCTTGACCGATTCACGATACCGATGTTCTTAGCCAAGCTTAACGTATCTACTTCCAAATTCGTGATGGTTACGATCAACGACGCCCAGGAGGAAGGTTCAGGTCTGTTGATGAATACCGCAATCGACCGCGCGCTCAGCGATCTTTTACCGCCCGAACAGACAGCAAATTCGATCCAGCATTATTCTGAATGTTTGCGCAGCGACGCGCCCGTGCGGCACCCCGAGAAATTTAAGCTGCAAGGCGGCACGACCATCTGGGATACATCCCTGTGCCGTTTAACCCTGCCCTGTCGACGGCTTCGAAATATTGGTACAACCCTTGTTGTGCACCTTGTCACCCGAAATGCGGCTGAAGCAGGTTTCGGACATTCTCAGCGCTGTCGAGGACGGTGCGCTGGCACCGGACCAGTTGGTCGGCACTGCAGGTGTTTTTGGCCGAATTGTCTCGCAGCATGAACGAGACCTAGGCAGAGATGCGCAGGATCGCCAAAAAACGTCTCGCACAGGAAAATGCGTCTGTGCCCCTGATTTCCTCGAACACCACAACGGCGCAAGAAGACAACCGCGAGGTGGATAGAACTGTTCGATCTCTCGTTCTGGCCGCACAATACCTGCCTTATTCAAGAGTGTCCAAAAGGTCCGGAATGTCTCCTGATTAAACAACGTATAAGGAACTACACCGCAACGGATAAGATCAACGAAACAACCGGATCAGACCTCAAACGGACGCTGGACAACGACACGCATACTCTGACAAATGCGAGGATGGATTTGCACTCAAAATACCCCGCCCTGTCCGATCTACGCGCCCGCGCACAACGGCGTATTCCCAAATTTGTTTGGGAATATCTCGACAGCGGTACCGGTGACGAGGCCACAAAGGCGCGCAACCGCGCAGGACTGGACCGCATCGGTATGATGCCTTCGGTCTTACACGGTGAATTCACCCCAGATCTGAGCACAGATTTTTTGGGCAAAAAGCTGCCGCTCCCCTTTGGTATCGCACCTATTGGCATGTCGGGCCTGATGTGGCCCGATGCAGAGGGGCATCTGGCACGTGGCGCTGCCCGCGCAAACATTCCCTACTGCATTTCCACTGTCGCCACTCAAAGCCCTGAAGACATCGCCCCCCACCTGGGCACGCATGCATGGTTCCAGATGTACCCGCCGCGCGACGCAGATATTCGCCGCGATATGCTCGCGCGGGCAAAGGCCGCGGGGTTTTCGACGCTGATCCTTACGGTGGATGTGCCTGTGGCCAGCCGCCGCGAGCGGCAGGTGCGCTCCGGCCTCACCAATCCCCCGCGACTGACCCCGCGCCTTCTGGCACAGGTGGCGCTGCGTCCTGCATGGGCAATGGGTATGGCCAAACGCGGTATGCCCCATATGCGTGGCCTTGATAAATATGCAAATGCGGCGACCAACGGCCTCTCGCCAACGGCGCATGTTGGGTATTTGCTACGTACCGCGCCCGACTGGGATTATGTCGGTTGGCTGCGCGAGGAATGGGATGGTGATTTTCTGGTCAAGGGCGTGCTGCGCCCCGAAGACGCCGTACGACTTGAGGGTTTAGGGGTTGATGCAATCTGGGTCTCCAACCATGCGGGCCGCCAGTTTGACGGCGCACCACCGGCAATCGACGCGCTCCCACAGGTGCGCGCGGCAACAAAACTGCCCCTGATTTTCGATAGCGGCATCGAGGGCGGGCTGGATATCCTGCGCGCACTGGCGCTGGGAGCGGATTTTGTGATGCTCGGCCGCGCGTTCCACTTTGCGCTCGGCGCGCTCGGGCCGCAGGGTGTAGACCACCTGATCGATATTCTGGCCAAGGATATGGCCTCGAACATGGGTCAAATCGGTGCGCGCACCCTGTCAGAGCTGCCCGCCACGATCAGGCTCTAATAATTTGGAGGATCTGCCCAGGTTCAATGAGGCAGACCTACTCGTCTAAATTTACTGGGCCCGCAGCTTGAGATCACCAAGGATGAATTGCACCCGCTTGTCCCCCGGGGGGAATGGCGCGCCATTGGCAGCAATCGGGCTGATCACATAACCGTCACCCGAGCGATGATAAGTGCTGCACACCATCCCGCCCATTTCGTTGATCTGGTCACCGGTTACCGCCAGCAGCGCCGTTGACATGCTGTCGCGCCCTGTCGTGCTCAAATCCGGCGCGCGAAAACACGCCTTTTCGCCCTGCAAGAGATTGCGGCTCACAATTTCTACGTTTTGCACACTCGTCGTGCCCGGAATACTCAGCGCAGTGATCTCTTTTGTCGTCATGATGGTGCCATCAATACTGGTGCTAATAATTGAGGCACAGGTATTGCTGGCAGCCTGATACTCTACACAGGCGGTTTTGTTAGGATGGGCTGCAAGGATATTGCGAATGTCTAGTTGCTCACCCTTGGGTAAAGTGCTGACCGCAGCAGTATCGGGGGCACGTGCACACCCGGCAACCGCCAAAAGCATGCCCAACAGACCTACCGTTTTAATCAATTTACTTTGAAAAATAGCCATTTGAATAATTCCCTGCTCGTTTTTTTGTTTTCGCGATATCGCCACTGGCCTTTTGCAAATGCAACGAAAAATGCACATTTAGGAAATCGCTTTGCCCCGATTGTCGCACTTGCGCACCAAATTTGCTGAATATTGTCCATTTTGGTTATAAAAACCGTGGCACTACCCAATCACACGCATTGCGACTGTCGGTAACTTGCGCCTACAAATTGCCCGTACCCCATTGGGAAAGGCCTGCCTCCATGACTGACTTCCGCAAAATCCTGATCGCCAACCGTGGCGAGATCGCAATTCGCATTATGCGTGCCGCCAACGAGATGGGCAAAACCACTGTTGCCGTCTTTGCCGAGGAGGACAAGCTGGGGCTGCACCGCTTTAAGGCAGACGAGGCCTACCGCATCGGCAAGGATTTAGGTCCTGTGGCAGCTTACCTGAGCATTGACGAGATGATCCGCGTGGCCAAAGCCTGTGGCGCAGATGCAATTCACCCCGGATATGGCCTGTTGTCAGAAAACCCTGAATTCGTAGATGCCTGCGCACAAAACGGCATTACCTTCATCGGTCCCAAAGCAGAAACAATGCGCGCCCTCGGCGACAAGGCATCGGCGCGCCGTGTTGCCATGGCCGCAGGCGTGCCGGTAATCCCCGCCACCGAAGTGCTGGGCGATGATATGGCTGCGATCAAGAAGGAAGCAGCCGAGGTCGGTTATCCCCTGATGCTCAAGGCGTCTTGGGGCGGCGGTGGGCGCGGCATGCGCCCGATTTATTCCGAAGCGGAGCTGGAGGAAAAGGTGCGAGAGGGCCGCCGCGAGGCTGAAGCCGCCTTTGGCAACGGTGAGGGCTACTTGGAGAAGATGATTATGAAGGCGCGCCACGTCGAGGTGCAAATTCTGGGCGACAGCCATGGCGATATCTATCACCTGTACGAGCGTGACTGCTCGGTCCAGCGCCGTAACCAGAAAGTGGTCGAGCGCGCGCCAGCGCCTTACCTGACCGAAGAACAGCGCGCCCACGTCTGCGAGCTGGGCCGCAAAATTTGCGCCCATGTAAATTACGAATGTGCGGGCACGGTCGAGTTTCTTATGGATATGGAGACCGATGAATTCTACTTCATCGAAGTCAATCCGCGTGTGCAGGTCGAGCATACAGTGACCGAGGAGGTTACAGGCATTGACATTGTACAGGCCCAGATCCTGATTGCCGAAGGCAAGACACTGGCCCAAGCCACCGGCAAGGCATCACAAGCAGACATCCAGTTACAAGGTCACGCGCTTCAGACCCGCATCACCACCGAGGATCCGCTCAACAATTTCATCCCCGATTATGGCCGCATCACCGCATTTCGCGAAGCCACGGGCATGGGCATCCGCCTTGACGGTGGTACCGCCTACAGTGGCGGGGTGATTACCCGCTATTATGACTCGTTGCTGGTCAAAGTCACAGCAAAAGCACAAACACCCGGACAGGCGATTGCCCGCATGGACCGCGCCCTGCGCGAGTTCCGGATCAGGGGGGTGAGTACAAACATCGCCTTTGTCGAAAACCTGCTCAAACACCCGATGTTTCTGGACAATACCTACCACACCAAATTCATCGACGAAAATCCGGATCTGTTCATCTTTGAGAAACGTCTGGATCGCGGCACCAAGGTGCTGACCTATATCGCCGATATCTCCGTGAACGGTCATCCCGAGACCAAGGACAAGCCGCTGCCCGTTCGTGCATCACGCGCGCCCCAGCCCCCCGTCGCCCGCGCCGAGCCTATGATGGGCACCCGCAATCTGTTGGAGCAAAAAGGACCACAAGCTGTGGCCGATTGGATGGGGCAGCAGCGCCAACTGCTGATCACTGATACCACAATGCGCGATGGCCACCAAAGTCTGCTGGCGACGCGTATGCGCAGCCATGACATGATCAAAGTGGCCCCTGCCTATGCCGCCAATCTGCCCACGCTCTTCTCGGTAGAGTGCTGGGGCGGCGCGACATTCGATGTGGCCTACCGGTTTTTGCAGGAATGCCCGTGGCAGCGCTTGCGCGACATACGCGAGCGTATGCCGAACATCATGACCCAAATGCTGCTGCGCGCCTCCAACGGCGTGGGCTATACCAACTACCCCGACAACGTGGTGCAGCATTTTGTAAAAACCGCCGCCAGCAGTGGCGTCGATGTCTTCCGCGTTTTTGACAGCCTCAACTGGGTCGAGAACATGCGCGTGGCCATGGACGCGGTTCAAGAGGCAGGCAAGGTCTGCGAAGGAACAATCTGCTACACAGGCGATATTTTCGATCCCGAGCGGGCCAAATACGACCTCAAGTATTACGTGGCTATGGGCAAGGATCTGAAGGCGGCTGGTGCGCATGTGCTGGGCCTTAAAGATATGGCAGGCCTGCTGAAACCTGCGCAGGCCCGCGTGCTGGTACGCGCACTCAAGGCAGAGGTTGGTCTGCCGATCCACTTCCACACCCATGACACAGCAGGCATCGCCACCGCCACCATCCTCGCCGCGTCAGAAGCGGGCGTGGATGCGGTAGATTGTGCTATGGATGCGTTTTCGGGCAACACGTCTCAGGCGACACTCGGATCAGTGGTCGAGGCACTGCGCCACACCGACCGCGATACCGGTCTGGACATTAATGCCGTGCGGGAAATTTCGGATTATTGGGAAGACGTCCGCCATCAATACCGCGCCTTCGAGACAGGGATGCAGGCCCCCTCATCGGAAGTGTACCTTCATGAAATGCCCGGCGGCCAGTTCACCAATCTAAAGGCTCAGGCCGCGAGCCTTGGCCTCGAAGACCGCTGGCCCGAGGTGGCGCGCACTTACCGCGATGTGAACCAGATGTTTGGGGATATTGTTAAAGTCACGCCTTCATCCAAGGTCGTGGGAGACATGGCCCTAATGATGGTCTCGCAGGGTCTAACCCGTTCGCAGGTTGAGGACCCTGCAAGCGACGTGTCCTTCCCCGAATCTGTAATCGACATGATGCGCGGAAATCTTGGCCAGCCCCCCGGTGGCTTCCCCTCCGCCATCGTTAAAAAGATACTCAAGGGCGAAGTGCCCAACACCGAGCGCCCCGGTGCACATCTGGCACCCGTCGATCTTGAGGCCGTGCGCGGCGAACTCTCCAAGCAGCTGGACGGAATGGTCATCGATGACGAGGATCTGGCAGGCTACCTTATGTATCCCAAGGTCTATACCGACTATATGGCACGCCATGCGCTTTATGGGCCTGTACGCACCCTGCCGACGCCTACTTTTTTTTACGGCATGGAAGCGGGACAGGAAATTGCCGCTGAAATCGACCCTGGCAAGACGTTGGAAATTCGCCTGCAAGCCATCGGAGACACCAATGAGGACGGCGAGGTAAAAGTCTTTTTCGAGCTTAACGGCCAGCCCCGCGTGATCCGCGTGCCAAACCGTCTTGTCAAAGCAACTACACAACAGCGCCCCAAAGCCGAGGTAGGAAACCCCAATCACATCGGAGCACCGATGCCCGGCGTTGTCGCCTCTGTTGGCGCTGTTGTCGGCGCTGCGGTAAAAGCGGGCGATCTGTTGTTGACGATCGAAGCGATGAAAATGGAAACCGGCCTACATGCCGAACGCGATGCGGTGGTAAAGGCCGTGCACGTCACCGCAGGCGGTCAGATCGACGCAAAAGACCTCTTGGTAGAACTGGAATAACGAAAATGCTAATTATTACGCCGATTTACGCAGGCCTACTGGCGCTGGTGTTCGCCGTGCTCAGCGCACTGGTTGTGCGACAGCGGGTCACGCTTTCTAAGGCCGCCGACAAAACCGACGAAGCCACCTTACAAACGGCGGTGCGTGTGCAAGCAAATTTCGCGGAATACGTGCCACTGGCCGTTATCTTGATGATTTGTGCAGAGCTGCTGGGCGCGCCGTCTGTTGCAGTTCATGTCATGGGCATTTCGCTGCTGGCCGGGCGTCTGTGCCACGCCATAGGAATGTCGGCCACCCCGCAAATTGGCGTTCTGCGCGCATCAGGTTTTTTGCTCACTTTCTTCATGCTTGTCCTGTCAGCACTGGCGGTTTTGGTCCACGCACTGCTCTGACAAAACTTTTTACACAACAGGGCAATTTACCTCTTGCGGCACAAGGCGCGTAGGGCTAAATCACCCCCACTAGCTGATGCGGGCGTAGCTCAGGGGTAGAGCATAACCTTGCCAAGGTTAGGGTCGGGCGTTCGAATCGCCTCGCCCGCTCCAGCTAGACCATCCATACCCCGGATGGACATTAAATAGGTCGCCCTCGGGCGGCCTTTTTTGTTTGTGGTGGTATGGTTTGGTAAAACCTCCCGCCAGCATCATTTCAAACACGCAGTTGAATGCGGCTCTCGGTCCTGTTTTTGAGAACACTCACGGGACAATCCAAGCGAATATCAAAAGCTTAAATAGGGCGTATAGCCGAACGACGTGAAGCAAACCCATCCTTGAGCCTGGGTGGAAGAACAACATCTCGGAAATGGTGCGAGCGGGCGGCGTAGACAAACGCCGCCCTCTTCGTGGACCTAAAGGCCTTCTTTTTTTATGCGCTGACAGCTTTCATAAAGCGGTCGCGGATCACAACGGGGTCCATTGTGATTACCGGCAGTTTGATGTTGCCACTGTCGCATTTCACAACGATTACAGTCATCTTTTTGCTATCAATCGCTTCTTGCAGCACTTTGCCGGTGTCTACATCACGGCAGACCAGCACGTTTTCGCAGCCGCAGGCAACCGCCACTTTTTCCAGCTTGGTCTTTTTACCTGCATAGGTCGGCTGGTCGCCGGTGGAGCCATACGAGCCGTTGTCGATGATCAGCAAGATATAGTTATCGGCCACGTTGTTGGCGATGGTCGGCAGCGTGCCGAGGTTGGTTAACACCGATCCGTCGCCGTCGATGGAAATAACGGTTTTGGGCTGTGATAGCGCAAGCCCAAGACCGATGGAGGATGACAACCCCATGGTTCCCAGCATGTAGAAATTAGTGGGCTGGTCGTCGATCATATGCAGCTCTTGGCTGGGCAGACCGATGTTGCAGATGACCAGATGGTCACGAAGAATAGGCGCGATATCGCGCAGGATTTCAGAGCGTATCATTGGTCGCCATAGCCTCCCCAGAAGTTGGCATCGGTCAAAATCGCGACCGGTTTATTGCACATGAAAGTATATTTCAGAATGGCATCGAATTCCTCGACGTCTGATTGCTTGTGAAAATGATAGGTCGGGATTTTCATCTCGGCCAGTAGTGCCTTGGTATGCACAGCCATCTCGACCTGACATGCCACCGGCTCGCGCAACTCCCCGCGATAGGAAATGATCATCGGTAGCGGCATGCGGTAATACTGGATCAGGGTGGCAAGCGTGTTGATCGTAACCCCGATTGCGGTGTTTTGCATGATGATCGCAGGCCGTTTGCCCCCCATAAACGCACCGGCACACAGGCCCATACCCTCGTCTTCCTTATTCGAGGGGATATGGAAAATTTTGTCACATGCCTCGATCTCTTCGATCACACCGGCCAGCTGCTTGCAGGGAACGGTGGTCACAAAGGAGACGTCATTAGCGACAAGATCATCGGTGATCTTTTTGTCGATATTCATATTTAAAGAGCCTTTCCAGAGAATTATTAAGAGAGAGACGTAGCACGTAATCCCCGAGCCATCTGTGTTAGGTCCATGGGGAAAGAATGATTTTGGGCTCTGCCACCTGCCCCTCCCGAAGCGCCGCAAAGGCCGCGGCACCTCCCGACAGGGGGCGATGCTGACACCAGCCCAAAGCGCCGAGGCGTCCGTCAAATATTGCTGCGGCGGTATCACGAAAATCTTGCGGTGTGTAGGTATACGTGCCGATGAAAGTCACCTCCTGCAAAGTCATACGCCGCACGTCAAGGCCGCCCGCATCCTCGCCCAACCCGACGTGCGCGATCACGCCGCCCGGCTCGACACTGGCCGACGCCGCCGCGCGCGTGGCGGCGAAACCGACCGCGTCGATCACCACCGGATATGAACCGTTCGCCTGTGCCAGCGTCTGCTCGCCTAGCGCCGTCAGATAGGTGCGGCGCATCTCGTTGGGCTCCACGATCGTCACATCGGCCACATCCATCGCCCGCAGCGCCAGTGCCGCAGCAAGGCCGATAGCACCGCCACCAATGACCAGTGCACGGCGTTCTGCAGTTGGGTGCGACGCCTCCAGCGCCAGTCGCACGGCGTGCCAGCTCACGGCCAAAGGCTCTGCCAGCGCGGCATGGGCCAGCGATACGTCATCGGGCACCGTGACAAGATTACTTTCCGGCATGGTGACATACTGCGCAAACGCGCCCTGCCTTGGCAACATTGAGATGATCTCGCGCTTGGGACACAGATTTTCGCGCTGTGCCGCACAGGCCGGACAACTGCCACAGGTCACGAGCGGGTTTACCGTCACACGCCGCCCGTCCATGGCGCCACCCACGATCACACCTGCCGCTTCGTGCCCCAAGATCAACGGCGCGGGACGGCGCGCATCATGGCCCAGATAAGCGTGCATGTCAGAGCCGCAAATGCCGACGGCCTCTACACGGATCAGATGCTCCCCCGCGCCTGCGACCGGATCGGGCATATCGACAAATTTCAGCGTCTCCACCCCCTCATAGACCAGCGCTTTCATTTTGCTGTAAACCCCCCATCAACCATCAGGATCTGCCCCGTCACATAGGCCGACGCATCAGAGCACAAAAACAACAAAGGCCCGTCCATATCTTCCATCCGGCCATTACGCCCTGCGCAGGTTTGCGCCGCATTGCGTGCCGCACGCGCGGGATCGTCGAACACTGCCGCCGTCAACTCGGTGGGGAAAAACCCCGGTCCAATTGCGTTGGCGGTGATCCCGTAGCCTGACCATGCTTCGGCCATGGCGCGGGTCATCTGGCCAATGCCTGCTTTGCTGGCACCATATGCGATGCCTGCCGGAAAGGCGCGTGTGGTCTGAAGAGATGCAAAATTCACGATCCGGCCCCACCCGCGCTCCCGCATCGCAGGGACAAGCGCCTGAGACAGAAAAAACGGCGCCGTCAGGTTAAGCGCCAGCGTCGCATCCCATGCCTCCGGTGTCACATCATCAGCCACTTGCCGTGTGTTTACACCTGCAGCATGGACAACAATATCGGGTGCACCGAAGGGGGCGGAGATCGCACTCACAAGCGCCGGCAATCTGGCGCGGTCTGCCACATCCCCTACCACAAATGCCGCCGCCGGTCCCGCAGCGCGCGCCATATCCGCCAGTGCCACCTCACGGCGCGCAACGCCGACTACAAGCGCCCCGGCCGCAGCCAAAGCGATAGCTGCACGGCGACCAAGGCCCGAGCTTGCCCCTGTAATGACCGCAACACGGCCTGCCAGATCAAACAGGGCAAGCGGATTGGGGGCAGAGGAATCAGCCATCTGCGGACAAATCAAAATTTTCGCCCGGGAAATACTTGGCCAGACGCACGTCCGCCGCACGGGCATGACCCTCCATCCCTTCCAGACGGCTGATACGCGCAGTGGCCTCGGCAACACGCTTGGAGGCTGCGCGGGTGGTGCGTTGCCACGTGACGATCTTCATATATTTATGCACGGACAGGCCACCCGTATATCCTGCGGCCCCCGAAGTGGGCAGGACGTGGTTGGTGCCCGATGCCTTGTCCCCGTATGAAACGGTAGTCTCTTCGCCCAAAAACAACGAGCCGTAACAGGTCAGCCGATCCAGCCACCAATCAGGATCTTCCGCCTGCACGGTGAGGTGTTCAGGCGCATAGTCGTCCGAGCAGGCTGCCATTTCTTCGCGGTCAGCACACAAAATCACCTCCGCGTAATCGCGCCATGCGGCAAAGGCGTTCTCGCGGTTGGTTTCGGGCAGATCAGCGATCAGATCGGGGACCAGTGCCATCACCTTTTCCGCCAATCCGCGGTCGTCCGTCACCAGCCACACAGGCGAGTTATAGCCGTGCTCGGCCTGCGAAACGAGATCGGTCGCGACGATATGTGCGTCCGCATGCGCATCAGCAAGGATCAAGCTGTCGGTCGGTCCAGCGATCATATCAATCCCCACACGACCAAACAAAATGCGCTTGGCCTCGGCTACAAACTGGTTGCCGGGACCTACGAGAATATTTGCCTTGGGCAGACCGAACAGGCCGAATGTCATCGCCGCGACCCCCTGCACACCGCCAAGCGCCAGAATTTTATCCGCCCCACAGATATGCGCAGCATATATGATTGCAGGCGCGACACCAATACCGGGCCGTGGCGGGGAGCAGGCGGCGATGTGACGGCAACCCGCCACCTTGGCAGTCGTCACCGTCATAATGGCCGAAGCGATGTGACTGTAGCGACCGCCGGGTACATAACATCCCGCAGCATCGACCGGAATCGCCTTTTGGCCGGCAATGAAACCCGGCTCTATCTCCATTTCCACATCCGTCAGCGTGCTTTTTTGAATTTCGGCAAAGCGTCTGACATTGTCATGAGCAAACCTGATATCAGCCTTCAGCTTTTCCGGCACCAGCGCGCAAGCCGCCTCGATCTCGTCAGGGGTCAAGACGACGTTCCCCTCGTATCGGTCGAACTTCTTTGCGTATACCAGCGCCGAAGCATCTCCGCCCTCTTCGATATCGGCAAGAATTTTCTTGACGGTCTCATGCGTTTCGGACGCGTCGGATTTGGCGGTCAGCGTCGCTTTTTTCAGATATTCACGTGTCATGTGTCGGGTCCTACTTATAAATCTCGGGCCGCAAGAAACCTGCGCAATAAACCAAAACAATCACATCGCCCCACCACATCAAGGTGTGCTCTTCCCGCGCAAACAGTCCTATTGCTGTTCGGGATATACCCGCATCCTATGCATTTGAACGGGTCAGATGCAAGCGCTTACATTCAGGTGTGCTCCAAATCGGTTAGTGTGCGGATTTTAAATTATTTTCCATTTTTGCATCCTGTGGTATCTGCTTGGAGAGGAGGCACCTCATGCGAAACACCCGCTCGATCCCCACGCTCGACGATGTCGCAAAAAAGGCAGGCGTCTCCACCGCGACGGTTTCGCGGTGCATCAACACCCCCGACCGTGTAGTCCAGTCAACGCGCACACGCGTGCTCAAGGCGGTTGAGGCGCTGGGCTATACCCCGAATTTCGGGGCGCGGGTGATGGCGGCAAAGCGGACATTTACGATCGGTGCGATTATCCCAACGATGGAAAATGCGATTTTCGCCCGTGGCTTGCAGGCCTTTCAAGAAGAGTTGCGCAATCGCGGCTATACTTTGCTGGTGTCGAGTTCCTCATATGATCCGCAGATCGAGGAGGAGCAAATCCGCGCTCTTGTGGCCCGTGGCGCCGACGGTCTGCTTTTGATCGGCTATGACCGCGACCCCGCGCTCTACCGCTATCTCGAGCGGCAGGCAGTGCCTGCGCTAGTCGCTTGGGCCTATGCACCGGACGTCGCACTGCCTGCGATCGGGTTTGACAACCGCGCCGCGATGGCCCTGCTGGCAGAGAAAGTCCTGACCTTTGGCCACCGCCGCATCGGGGTCATTTCGGGCGTAATCAAAGGCAATGACCGTGCCGCCAACCGTGTCATGGGCATCAAGGATGCGCTGGCTGCGCGTGGCATTTCACCTGACACCATGACAGTGATCGAGACACCCTATGGGTTCGAGAATGGCGAGATAGCGATGACTGAATTGATGCAATCGTCTACTCCGCCGACGGTTGTGATGTGCGGCAATGATGTGTTGGCCGCAGGCGCGCTACGCGGGGCCAGTTTGCTGGGCTTCGGCGTGCCGGACGATGTCAGTGTCACCGGTTTCGATGATATCGAGTTGGCCCGTGTCGTCACCCCCGCCCTCACGACTGTCCACGTACCCCACCGAGAAATGGGAACCAAGGCGGCAACCGCATTGATAGCATTGGTAGAAGGCGGGCAAAGTGTTGGCGCGCAAGAGCTGACGATAACGCTACAACTGCGCGACACGTTGGGCCCTCCCAAGAACATCTGAACCTCGCCCTGCGCGCATTTTGACCGGTACTTGAATTCGCTCGTTTTCTCGGATGCAGCGGCTGTAGGTCACGCAGATCCCTCCAGCGGCATCTGCAGGGCCAATGTGACACTCGAATAGTTCGCTGCTTAAGGTGCGTGACAATCCGCGTCGCATTGATAAGGCTCTTCCGCAGCAGGATCGCGAAGGAGAGACAGATGCATATTTTGGTCGCAGGCGCGGGGATCGTCGGCATATCGACTGCTATTTGGCTGCAACGTGCAGGCCACAACGTCACTGTGGTGGAGCGGATCGGCCCTGCATCGGGCACAAGTCATGGCAATGCCGGCGTGCTGGCAGCAGGGGCGGTTGTCCCTGTCACCACACCAGGTTTGCTGCGCAAAGCACCTGCGATGTTGCTCGACCGCGACGCACCTCTGTTTCTACGCTGGTCCTACCTACCGCGCCTCGTGCCATTTTTGCGCAAATACCTGTCTTATGCGACCGAAGCACATGTCGACCACTATGGCAGGGCAATGTCGTCTCTGCTCCACGACAGCGTCGAGCAACATCAGGCGCTGGCGGCGGATACACCCGCCGCCGCATATATCACCACCGAGGATTATTGTTTTGGCTATGCCACCCGCGCCGATTTCGACGCTGATGCCTATAGCTGGGGAAAGCGCGATGCGCAGGGTGTCCGCTATGACGTGGTAAGCGGTGCGGAATACGCGACCTATGATCCTGTATTCGGCACCGATACATTCGAGACTGTTGTGCGCTGCAAAAATCATGGCCGCATCAGCGACCCCGGCGCCTATGTGCGCGCGCTGGCCGACCATTTTGTGGCCGAGGGCGGCACACTGCTGATTGCCGACATCACCGACATTGAGATGACAGATGGGGCGGTCAACGCGCTGATGACGGCAAACGGCGCTCTGCGCGCAGATAAGATCGTCTTCGCCATGGGGCCATGGTCACGCAAGATTGCCCATAAATTAGGCGTAAAAGTCCCGTTTGAAAGCGAACGCGGATATCATATCGAAATGACAAACCCCTCAACGATGCCGCGTGCGCCAATGATGGTGGCGTCGGGCAAGTTCGTGCTAACACCGATGCGCGGGCGGCTGCGCGCGGCAGGCGTGATCGAATTTGGCGGCCTTGATGCCCCTGCATCCCGTGCCCCGCTGGAAATGCTGCACCGTCAGGTAAAAAAGCTCCTCCCCTCGTTGCAATACGAAGACGTGGTCGAATGGATGGGCCACCGCCCCGCCCCTGGCGATAGCCTACCATTAATTGGAGCAAATGATACCCGCGGTCTCAGCTATAGCGCCTTTGGCCATCAGCATGTTGGATTGACAGGCGGGCCAAAAACGGGTCGGGTGCTGGCAGAGCTGATATCGGCGCGCACACCAAACATGGACATGCGCGCTTTTGATCCCTCGAAATACAAGGCGTAAGGGCCACCAGAGCCTCAACCAACCGGGAGACGACAATGAGTATTCTTAGCAAACTGGCATGCACAGCAGCCACAACCGCCCTGCTCGCAGGAGCCGCCCTTGCCGACGGTCACGCACAAAAATGGGACATGCCGATGGCCTATTCGGCCACCAACTTCCACTCCGAACAAGGGGTGATTTTTGCGGATCGCGTCCGCGAGTACACGAATGGTGCGATCGACATTACTGTTCATGCCGGCGGCGCGCTGTTTGGCGGGGGTGATATCAAACGTGCGGTGCAAACCGGTCAGGTCAACATTGGCGAACGTCTGATGTCGAGCCATGCAAACGAAGATCCACTGCTGGGATGGGACAACCTGCCCTTCGTCGCCACCAGCTATGCCGACAACCAGAAACTTTGGGATGGCGCGAAAGAAATCGTAAACGCAAAGCTGGCGGATCAGAACCTCTATACCCTCTACACATGCGCATGGCCGGGTCAGGGTTTCTACTTCAACAAGGAGGTTAATTCCTCCGCTGACACCCAAGGGCTCAAGTTCCGCTCGTACAACACCGCAACTGCGACATTCGCTGAAGAACTGGGCATGATCCCAGTCCAGATCGAAGCGGCGGAGCTGTCACAGGCGCTCGCAACAGGGGTGGCGAACGCGTTCATCTCTTCAGGCTCAACCGGATATGACAACAAGGTCTGGGAAAATCTGAGCCACTATTACAAGGTCAACGCATGGCTGCCGCGCAACTATGTAATGGTGAACAAGCAGGCTTGGGACGCACTCGATGCCGATGTTCAGGCAGGTGTCACAAAGGCAGCAGAAGAAACCGCTGCTTCGTGTAATGCAAAGTCCGAAGAGCTGTCAGATTTCTACTTTGCCGAGCTGGAAAAAAACGGGATGACCGTGGTCGATGCCTCGCCGGAGTTTTTGGCAGAGCTGGAAGCCATTGGCGAGAAAATGACGGCCGAGTGGCTGGAGACAGCAGGGGCGGACGGTCAGGCAATCCTCGATGCCTATGACGCCTCGAACTAAGCGTCACTGACACAACCGCGCCCTTCCTTTGGCTGGGCGCGGTTTATTCCAAGGAAATGTGAAATGCGCGACTGGTCGCCGGTGTTTGGTCTGCCTTTGTGGGTATGGCTGTTTGTTTTGCCCCTGATGTTCGGTGTTGTGTGCTTTTTCGCCAAGGCCCCGATGGAGCGGCGGCTGCGACCTGTCTGGCGGGTGCTGGACGGTGTTTATTTTGCTTCCGGTGCGGTGGCCGCGTTTTTCATGTGCATGATCCTTTTGTTGATCGTGGCACAAATGATCGCCCGCTGGACGGGCTTCGCTTTGCCCGGAACAACAGAATTTGCGGGCTACGCCATGGCAGCCACATCGTTTTTCGCGCTCTGCCACGCGCTCACGCGGGGGGCGCATATCCGCGTGTCTATCGTACTGAACTGGAACCGGTTTACCTCCCGCTGGCTCGATATTTTTGCAGTCACAGGGGCCGCAATCATCGCCACATATTTTGCCCGTTTCGCAGTCAAGACGAACATTTTCTCCGAGATGCTCAATGACCGCACGCAGGGACAGGACCAGATCCCCGAATGGGTCGTCACGGTGTTGTCGCTGCCTGCAACGCCGATCGGCGAATGGGGCAATGTCATGGGCAATGCCAGCACAGATTTGATATACACCCCGCTTTGGATACCCCAACTCGCCATGTCGGCGGGTGCGATCCTGTTGGCCATCGCCCTGTGGGATACGCTCTACCGCACTATTATTACGGGCAAGAATCCCATTATTTCGGAGGCGGTAGAATGATCGAAGCCTATGCCACGGTCGTCTTTCTATGTGTACTGTTCGGGCTTCTCGCCTCTTCGATCTGGATCGGCCTTGCGCTGATGGGCGTCGCTTGGGTAGGGCTTGAGCTGTTTACCACCCGCCCTGCCGGTGACGCAATGATCACCACAATCTGGACCTCCAGCAGCAGTTGGACCCTCACGGCCCTGCCCCTGTTCATCTGGATGGGCGAAATCCTCTATCGCACGCGCCTGAGCCAGGACATGTTTCGAGGTCTGGCGCCATGGATGCGGTTCCTGCCCGGCGGTCTGCTACATACCAACATCGCGGGCTGTACGATCTTCGCCGCCGTCTCCGGCTCCTCGGCGGCAACATTGACCACAGTGGGCAAAATGAGCATCCCCGAATTGCGCAAGCGCGGCTATCCCGAATATATGATCGTAGGCACTTTGGCAGGGGCTGCGACGCTGGGCCTGATGATCCCGCCTTCGCTCACGCTCATCGTATATGGCGTCTCGATCAACGAAAGCATTATCAAACTGTTCATGGCAGGCATCATCCCCGGTCTCGTTCTGGCTGGATTGTTCATGAGTTATATCGTGGCGTGGCACTACATCCGCCCCAGCGAACGCCCTGCCCCAGAACCTGCGATGTCATTTGGCAAAATGCTATCGGAGAGCCGCTTTCTGGTGCCGGTCCTGATCCTTGTGTGCGCGGTCATCGGGTCTATGTATTTCGGATGGGCCACAGCGACCGAGGCCGCAGCCGTGGGCGTTATCGGTTCGCTTACATTGGCGCTGTTTCAAGGCTCGCTCAGCTTCAACACTTTCCTCGAAAGTCTGATGGGCGCCACCCGTACCTCAGCAATGATCGCGCTCATTCTGATGGGCGCGGCATTCCTGTCGCTCTCGATGGGGTTTACCGGGTTGCCGCGTGCACTGGCCGCATGGATCAACGCGCTTGAACTGTCACCCATCACCCTCATCGCAGCCCTCACCGTGTTCTACATAATCCTTGGCATGTTCCTCGACGGAATCTCCTCGGTTGTGCTGACAATGGCCATCGTCGAGCCGATGATCCGCGGCGCAGGTATCGACGTGATCTGGTTCGGCATTTTTATCGTTGTGGTGGTCGAGATGGCACAAGTCACCCCGCCCATCGGCTTCAACCTGTTTGTCCTTCAAGGCATGACCAAACACGAGATCTCTTATATCTCCAAGGTGGCCCTCCCGATGGTCGGTCTCATGCTGATCATGGTGATCATCCTTGTAATCTGGCCAGAGTTGGCCACATGGCTACCGGAAAAGATCATCTCCAATCAGGCGAGGTGACGCGCGCAGATGATCCCGCACGTCACCGTCCTGCAACTCGATACCGGTTTTCCGCGCATCGCGGGAGATGTTGGCAGCCCCGACAGCTACGCGCGCCCGCCCCAAATCATCCGCATCTGTGGGGCGTCTGTAGCGCGGATTGTGACGGACAGTCCGGAATCCATTGATATCGCCCCCTTCGAGGAGGCGCTGGCGCAGGCGCGGGGGGATATAATCGTCACTTCCTGCGGGTTCCTATCCTATTGGCAGGCACACCTTGCGGCCATGACCGACCGCCCGTTTATCAGCTCGTCGCTGACAGCGCTGGACGATCTTGCGCAGACATATGCGCCGGATGAATTACGCATCCTTACGTTTGATGAGGCCGCTTTAGGAGAAGGACATTTGGGCAAGCATCAGACTTATCTGGATTCACGCGTCGGCTTGCCTGAAGCCAACCATCTTCGGCAGGTAATCAAGAGCAACAGGAAAAACCTCGACAGGGCGCAAGCGACAGATGAGATCACTGCCCTGCTGCGCGAAAGCCAAAACGCAACTCACCGTCATATACTGCTGGAATGTACAAATCTGCCCCCCTACCGCGCCGCCATCAGGGCCGCGACAGGATTGCCTGTCACCGATATTCTCACCTGCATCGAAACCATCTGTCCGGGTGCTATCGCGCCAGAATTCAGTTGATTGGAAACCGTTTGAGGCACAGAGGGGCATTGCGCTGGTAGTCTTCCAGCGTCGCCTCGACACCACGGCGGTCCCGCATGGCCTCCATAGCGCGCTTCTTCTCGGTCCAGTTGCCTCCCACATGCCGTTCGAGGATCAACACCGATATTCCAACAAGCACGTCCTTTTGCGGGGTGTCCATAAGCCCCGCCCCATTCAGCATAACGCCCGTCATCGCCATCATATTTGCGCAGCGGATCGCGGCAGCCTCTTCCCCCTCATAGACACGCTGCGCGGCGGTCGCAGTGCCCGCCACCAGCATCAGCACAAGGGCCAGAACCCGCATCAAAATACCTTGAATGTCATAGTTGTGAGCGACCGCTCGATCCCTTCGATGTCAAGAAGGTTGTCATTGATATAGACACCCACATCCTTATCGCTCGGAATATAGGCCTTCATCATCAGGTCGAAATCACCCGACGTCGAGTACAGCTCGGAATGGATTTCGCGCAAGGTTATAGCCTCGGCCACCTTATAGGTTGTCCCCGGACGGCACCGGATCTGGATGAAAACACATGTACTCATGGGCGGCTCCTGTTTTCGCGTGTTCTCAGACTCTCACGAAGGCCCAAGCACCGCAATCCCCCATCGCCCCTTGGCGCGGCGTCCAGCACTGTTATAAGGACACAAACCCGTTAACGGAGGCCCTCCATGCGCACCGCACTGATCACCCGCAAAACTGCCGAGACTGATATCAGCGTCGAGATTAACCTCGATGGCACAGGGGTCTACGACAACAAAACCGGCGTGGGCTTTTTTGATCACATGCTAGACCAACTGTCGCGGCATGCCCTGATTGATATGACGGTGCGCTGTTCGGGCGATCTGCACATCGATGATCACCACACAGTCGAGGATGTTGGCATCGCTTTGGGTCAGGCCCTGACGCAGGCAGTTGGCGACAAACGCGGCATCGTGCGCTACGGTGCTTGCCTATTGCCGATGGACGATGCCTTGGTGCGCGCGGCCCTCGATTTGTCGGGCCGTCCTTTCCTTGTTTGGAATGTCGATCTGCCCACTGCAAAAATTGGTAGTTTTGATACCGAACTGGTGCGCGAATTCTTTCAGGCCTTTGCCACACATGGCGGCATTACCCTGCACGTGGACCAGTTGCACGGCCTCAATTCACACCACATTGCGGAGGCCGCGTTCAAAGCTGTCGCCCGTGCCCTGCGCGACGCGCTCGAACTTGATCCACGCAAATCGGATGCCATACCGTCGACCAAGGGCATTCTGTAAATGCTGACTGCAATAATCGACTACGAGAGCGGCAATCTACATTCCGCCCATAAAGCATTCGAGCGGATGGCGCGCGAAGCAGATGCGGGCGAAGTTATTGTTACAGCAGACGCGGACGTGATCGCCCGTGCGGACCGCATCGTACTTCCGGGTGACGGGGCATTTCCCGCCTGTATGGCAGCGCTCAAAGGGAAAAGCGGTATTTTTGCCGCAATGACCGAGGCGGTCGAGCAAAAGGGGCGCCCGTTCCTTGGTATTTGCGTAGGTATGCAGCTGATGGCGTCGTGGGGCCGCGAATATGAAGATACGCGTGGACTTGATTGGGTTGGAGGTGAAGTGACCCGCATCACCCCTGCCGACAAATCGCTGAAAGTACCTCATATGGGCTGGAACGATCTGGTCATTGATGTGCCGCATAGCGTGTTCGAAGGTATAAAAACCGGTGACCACACTTATTTCGTGCACAGCTATCACATGGCAGTGACTGATCCGGCCCAGCGCCTTGCCCATGTTGATTACGCAAGCGACGTCACCGCCGTAATAGGCCGCGACAACATGCTCGGCATGCAGTTCCACCCTGAGAAAAGTCAGGCAACAGGCCTGCGCATGATCACAAATTTCCTGAAATGGGCGCCGTAGCCCCAAGCGTTAGCGCACGCGCCGCCATGTGACCTTGCTGCACTCCATTCCATTGCAGTTCTCGAACCGCATCAGATTGCCCTCAACCTTCATCCGCGCCCGTAACAGCTTATTGCTTGCAGGCTCCCAGACGTCGCCCGAAAACATGCCTTCTTCGTCAGGGACAAGGTTGATCAACACACGGTGGCCAACCGAACGCGAGGGCGCATCATAACCGCGCCGGTCTTTGACCCGCTCAACCTGACCGCAAATCGCCCGCCCGCATGCCCGCGTGCGGACGTGCAAAACGATGCCCATGTTGTCTGGATTACTTTGCCAAAGGCCAATAGGTACATCGGCCTGCGCGGTCCCCACACCACTGGCTATCGCCAAAATAGCGACGCTCAAAATTTTCTTCATTTCAAAAACCCCAGCGCGCCCAAGCCCTTGTGCCGCAGCAGCACAAGCAAAAGGCGCAGATCTATGATACACCTGCGCCTCTCATTTTAGTGATGTTATTTCTGCATGGCTCGGCGGAGGCACGCAAATGATGTTGGTTTAGTTCACGCGGCTCCACGTCTGCTTTTTACAAATGGGCCCGACGCACCCAGACACGTTTAATGTGTTCCCCGATAGCGCCATCTTGGATCTGAATGTCTTGCCGGTGGAAGGCTGCCAGATTTGGCCACTTTTGTAAGCGCCGCCGCCTGCCGGAGACATGTCCCAAACCAGTTTCTTGCCCAGATTTTCGGACTTGTACTCCCCCGAGGCGTTGAATGTACGCGCGATGGTACCGCACAGGGTTGCACCGCACATGCCCATCTTCACGTGCGCATATGCACCATCGTCAACCTCGGTCTTCCATGTACCCTCCGCCGGATCGGCCCAAGCCGCACCCGCAAAACAAATAGCCGCAATTGCCGCTGTCAAAATCATTCTCATACACGTTCCTCCCTAGAACTGCTGGGGAGCATGGCGCATCGCCCCCCATTCGAGCAAGCTTAACGTAAGGTCGCGTTGCACATGGTCCCGATCCGTGCAAAACCCCCGCAACCCAGACATAAGGACACGACGGCCATGATCCTCTATCCCGCGATTGATCTCAAAGACGGACAGGCCGTGCGCCTTGTTCATGGCGATATGGCGCAATCAACTGTTTTCAACGATGATCCCGCCGCGCAGGCACAATCCTTCGTCGATGCAGGCTGCACCTGGCTCCATCTGGTTGATCTCAACGGTGCCTTCGCAGGCGCGCCCGTAAACGCCGCACCGGTTGAAGAGATCCTCAAGCGCTGCAAGGTTCCTGCCCAGTTGGGCGGAGGCATCCGTGACATGGCAACGATCGAGACATGGCTAGACAAAGGCCTCGCCCGCGTCATTCTCGGGACGGTCGCTGTCGAAAACCCCGATCTGGTGCGCGAAGCCGCCCGCGCCTTTCCCGGTCAGGTCGCCGTAGGCATCGATGCCCGCAATGGCCGTGTGGCCACCAAAGGTTGGGCGGAGGAGACGGATGTCATGGTCACCGACCTCGCCAAATCGTTTCAAGACGCAGGCGTTGCCGCGATCATTTACACCGACATCCTGCGCGACGGTGCCATGGGTGGCCCGAACATTGAGGCAACAGCCGCGCTGGCCCGTGCAGTGAGCATACCAGTTATTGCCTCTGGCGGTGTGTCCTCGCTCTCCGATCTGGAAGCGCTAAAGGCCACAGGCGTTATCAGCGGGGCCATTTCCGGCCGCGCACTCTATGATGGCGCTATCGACTTGGCTGAGGCACTTCATGCGCTGGCAGGATAAAGAAGTCTTGCTCCTAATCTGGATCGGTTAGGTCGGGTTTTCTTGCAACGCTAGGTCGGGCGGTGGTGCGGCTCTGTTGCTTGTTACGGTTGGCGATTGGCAGCATCCCTGCCGATCAAATCAAAAAATATGAACAAAAAGAACCAATGCTTTCACACCAAGAGCCACCTTGCCCCATGCCTCGCCGACAGCTAAACCCGTCTCATGCTTAAAACACGCATCATCCCCTGTCTCGATGTCGCCGACGGCCGTGTGGTCAAAGGTGTAAATTTTGTCGGCCTGCGCGATGCGGGTGACCCCGTCGATGCAGCCATCGCATATGACGCCGCTGGCGCGGACGAATTGTGCTTTCTCGACATTCACGCCACCCATGAGAACCGCGGCACAATGTTCGACATGGTCCGCCGCACCGCCGAGCATTGCTATATCCCGCTAACAGTCGGCGGCGGCGTGCGCACAGTAGCAGACGTACGTGCGCTCCTGCTCGCTGGTGCTGACAAAGTCAGCTTTAACTCCGCCGCAGTCGCCAACCCCGATGTCGTGGCCGAGGCAGCCGATCAGTTTGGTAGCCAGTGCATTGTTGCCGCCATCGACGCTAAAACCGTGAGCCCTGGCAAATGGGAAATTTTCACCCATGGCGGGCGCAAATCTACAGGCATCGACGCCGTTGAATTCGCGATCACCATGATGGAGAAAGGCGCGGGTGAGATCCTGCTCACCTCCATGGACCGTGACGGCACCAAACAAGGGTTCAACCTCCCCCTCACCCGCGCCATCTCTGATGCAGTCACAATGCCGGTAATCGCTTCTGGCGGGGTCGGCACACTCGACCATCTTGTGGACGGCGTTACGGAAGGCGGCGCATCCGCTGTTCTTGCCGCGTCCATATTCCACTTTGGCGAATTCACCATTGGACAGGCGAAACAGCACATGGCCGCTGCCGGCATTCCAATGAGGCTTACATGACCCGTTCAATAACAGCTAGCGCCACACTGGACGCGCTTTACGCCACTATCCTCACCCGTAAAGACGCCGATCCCGCCTCGAGCTGGACCGCCCAGTTGCTGGCAAAAGGTCCCGAAAAATGCGCCGAAAAATTCGGTGAGGAAGCGATTGAAGCGATCATCGAAGCGGTAAAAGACGACAAAGCGGCCCTCACATCAGAGGCCGCCGATGTCCTCTATCACCTGCTGGTGATGCTCGCCGCCCGCGATGTTCCGCTCTCCGATGTGATGGAAGTTCTGGCAAAGCGGCAATCCACTTCCGGTATTGCCGAAAAGGCTTCCCGCTAGTTTTTCTTTTTTAAAAAAGTTCAACCTGCCCACCCTATTGGCCTACGTGGTCGTGGTGCGAACGTGCCTCATAGTTTACTTGAAATAATGCCTGTATTGAACCCGCCCTTGCGTAATTCACCAAACAACCTCTGATACTCAATCTTGGGGCAACGGTTTTGTACAACATCAACGCCCCGTTCCTGTGCCGTTGCTGCTGCCTCCACATGCTCCACCCCGATCTGCATCCAGATCGTCTTCAAATCGGGAAAATGGGCAAGCGCGTCGTCCACAATCGCTGGTACAGCCTCGGAGCGCCGGAAAATATCGATCATATCCACCGGCTCTTCGATCTCCAACAGGCTGGCCACCACAGGTGTCCCAAACAGGGTCTGCCCAGTCAAAAGCGGATTAACCGGTATGACCGTATAGCCACGCAAACTGAGATACCGCGCGACGAAGTAGCTTGCGCGTACAGGATTATCAGACACTCCCACAATCGCGACCCGCTTTGTGCGTGTGAGAATCTCTTTCAAGAATGAATCGGTATATGTCATCTGGCCATACTATCGGCGCGGCGAATAAAAAAAACCTCCCGAACGTTGTCGGGAGGCTGAAAAAGTAGGAACAGGGACAAAAAACAGGGCGGGTGTTCCAATCCGTCCTGCCTAACCTAAAGATAGGAACCCCCTTTGCAGATAGTAAGGGGCAGCGAAGCATGAATAAGCAAGCCGCGGGCAATGCGCCGTTATCCGCCGGTCAGTCTAATATATCCTCAATCAATTCAAACGCTTCTTCCGCAAATTTGCGGAATAAGCCCTTGCGCCTTTTCAACGGTTTGTCCCGCTTTGCAGGTGCCGCTTTGGGCAACTTGCGCAGTGTGTGTGGAGTTGGCTGATGGGTCACAGCAGGCTGCGCGACGGGCGCGGTCGTTGGCATCAGTTTAAGACTGCGCAGCGGCGCCCCGCAAGAACCACAGCTTAGCGTGTGATGCCCTGTGTCCATAAGCAACATCGCACGCGTCCCGCAATGACAACAGGTCGCGATTTTTGCCGGATGGGCGATGGCCCCTCTCCCCCTTGATGGTGCAACTTGTGCTAGTTTGCGCTGCGTCAGGAATGATCTCTAGTGGCATATAATCCGATCGCCGCCGCATTTGAGACATTGAGCGATCCAAATCCACCACCTGCGTCAATCCGCACCAAAGCATCGACCGTTTCACGGGTTTTCTCGCGCAAGCCGGGGCCTTCAGCCCCCATGACCAATGCCACAGCGCGGTCTCGCTTGCCCGCGACCGCAGCTTCGATTGTCAACTCTGCCTCCCCGTCCAAGCCGAGCACAAGATAGCCCATATCCTGAAGCTCCTTGATTCCATCAGCGAGGTTGCGGATTCGCAGATAGGGCTGACGCTCGAGCGCGCCGGAGGCTGATTTCGCCAAAGCACCGGTTTCGGGCGCTGAATGATGCTTGGTCCCGATGACGGCCGACGCGCCTAGCACCTCCGCCGAGCGCAGGATCGCGCCAACATTGTGCGGGTCGGTCACACGGTCGAGCAGGATCACACGCGGTGCCGCCTTGCCGATACACACATCTGCCATCCGCCCCCAATCCAGCGGCTTGACCTCCAGCACGACACCCTGATGCACAGAGCCGGGATCAATCGGAGGGCGAAATTTGCGCGGATCAATAACTTCGGGCACGACCCCGCTGGCAGCAACGGCGTCTTCGAGTTTGACCAAGGCGTTGGGCGTGACCATCATCGTGATCTTCTCGCGCTTGGGATTCATGAGCGCATCGCGAACAGCGTGCAGACCGAACAGCCACAGCGTCTCGCGGGCATCCGCTTTTTTGCCCTGCTCTTTTTCCACAACCCACTTCGGTTTTTTCATTTTAGTCCCAATCCTATTGCGCGCTTGGCTCCATCCTCTACCTGTTTGCGCGCAGCAGGCCAAGCCTCGCCTGACATCCAGCGTGCTGCTGGCAACCGCCCTACAGAAATCCTTTGAAACGGGCGGAATTAGAGGTTGACGCCCCTCGGACCCGCAGGTAATCCAAGCGCCAGTGGGCGACAGGCCGCAAGGTGTGGCAGGGGACTGTAACTCCCTCGCGGAGACGCACGCCTGGTTCGATTCCAGGGTCGCCCACCACTCAACATCTCATTTAAGACAAGAGAGTTAAGGGCCTCCGGCCTTTACCCGTGTATTTTGATATTCGTACCGCATGGCCTTCAATGCAGCATTATGCAGCCTCGGAGCTTTGTGGTCTTGCATGACACATAGGGCATCCGCATCCCTTGAAAAAACAACAGCCCCAAAACAGCAAAAAGCCTCTGCCCCCCCCAGAGGGGGCGGAGGCCCTTTTTATTTCACGTGCAGATCGATCAGATGAAAATATCGTCTTCTTCGACATCGTCTACTGCGTCGATTGCTTCGATTGCTTCGACCAGTTTGTCATTCGACACCGGCTGCAACACGGGAATGCCTGCAATATATTGGACATCATATTGATCACCCTTGCCATCATCGACAAACTCTTCGTCAGATGTTGGAATAAAGGTCAGATCATCCACAGCACCCGAACCTACGAGGTTCACGTTCATCGTTGAGACATTATCGGCGTTAATGATGACTTCCTGTTGGCTGTTGTTGCCCGACGCAGGAATGTCGACCGTGTTGATCAGCGTTCCGTCCACATCAAACAGGTCAATCGTGCCGCCGTGCTCTTCGATATCCAGCAGTTTGATGCTGACAACCTCTGATGGCGCGTCGAAATCGAAGCTGATTGTCCCGCCGCGCGCATTGTCATCCGCGTCAGAACTATCGTTATCCTCCGAGATAATGAGCGCGTTGCCACGGTCACTATATCCCAAATCGTAATCGCCGCCTGTAGGGCTGTTGGTGTCAAAGATCATTGCATCGTTCTGGCTGGCTTCGCCATCACCAGCGCGCTGGGCCGAGACCGTAACGCCCTCGAACTGGCCATCGACCACATCGCCAGAAGAAAGGCCCTCGAAATCAAGTGTAATCGCTTCGCCGTCTGCAACAACTTCTGTGGTTGTTTCAGTCACGGTCAGGTTATCAAAGAACACTCGCTCGTTGCTCGAAGAAATGTCGGAGATAATGCGGAATTGAACATTGCCGTTGATATCGTCCAACGCGCCGCCGGAATAGGACAAGGTGCCGCCGCTCTCGGTGATCTCGTTGCCAGTGTTGCTGCCCACCAGCGCCGTACCAGCGTTGTTGACGACAAATTTATCAAGCGTCTGCCAGTTGCCATCCTCGGTGCGTACCTGAAGCGTTAGGTGATCGGCATAGTAACCGGACGCTTCGAACAGGCTCGCATCCTCGACACGTGCATCAAAGCTCAACGTGACGTCGCCATCCGCCGCCACGGCTGCGGTTTTGAGTACTCCGTCATTATAACCATCTGTTACCAGCTGGTCACCCCTCACATCCCAGCGGCCATCATACTCGATTGCAGTGCTGTTATCTGGATCGTCAATGGCGTTGAAATCCTCGGAGAGGAGAACAGTTTCGACCGACTGCACCGCGCCGTCCACTTCCTCGGAGGCGGTGACAGAGATGTTGTCGAGTTTGATAAATTCATCAGCTGCCGTGACATCAGAGTCAAAGCGGAACTGCACGGTGTCTTGTGCCGTATCAAGAATGCCACCTTCGTAGAGGACATTACCGGCCGAGTTGCCGAATGTCTGACCCGTCAGCGAGCCTACAAGCGCGGTACCTGCATCATTGACCGCAAATTCGTCCAGCAATACCCAAGGGCCGCCGTCGATGCTTACTTCGACGCGCAGACTGTCCGCCATTGCGCCCGAATTCTCGAACAGGTGGGTGTTGTGTACGTTTGCATCAAAGCTCAGCGTGACAGGACCATCTGTTGAAACCGTCTGGAGGTTCAAAACCCCCTCGTTGTTGCTGTTGGTGACAAGTTTGTCCCATGCTGCGGCCCAGTTGGTGTGACCTTCGACGATTGAGGAGTCTTCAGCTACATGGATGTCGTTGAAGTTGTCGAACAGCACTTCTTTGGAGACCAGCACCGGATCTGCATCGGGGGTGTCACCGGTCGTCAGTACCTGACCGCTCACACCATCGTCACTGTTTACCACAGCCGCAAAGCTGCTGATATCGAGATCGGAAATGCTCAGCGGCTGACCATTGGCGGAGAACAAAGTAAAGTTGGCATTTGCTACCTCGCCCTGTGTTGTGCTGGCCGTGGTGCCGAACTGGATGCCGATGTCATACCCATCGGCAACCTGCGCGCCATTTTGCAGCGTATCAATCGCATTTGCCGCGGCCTGAATACCTGTCACGGGCGAGAAAATGCTGCCGTCGTTGGCTTCCGGAGAGAAGTTGATGTTGTCGATCGTGCTATCGTCGGACAAGTTGAAAAACAGACCGTCAAAATCAACAGGCATACCCTGATCACCGGACAGTACCTGAATAAACAGCGTTCCTGTGTCTGTTTCGGAAATACGAATGGTCGCGGTTGGATCACATCCTAGTGTGACAGTAACGGAGTTCTGAGTGCTCCTTACGGTAGTTTCCTAATTGTTAATAAACTAATGGCTAGGTCCAAAGCACAACGGGTCCTACTGGGAAAAGTAAAAGCTTTTACCCGCCACTAAATAGACACAATCGCCATGATTTCGCCGCATTGGCCCTGTTTAGGCGCCTCCATTGTTTCGCAAATAGTTACAATGGCGTTTTGACAGAGATTTTGTTTTTTGGTCTCTTTCGTTTCTCCGAGGGCTTCGAGAATCACCTGGCAAACAGCTGAACAGTTTGGAGCGTCTTGAAATTTCCATGCCACACGCGGCCCCCTGCCGCATTCATTTGCACTGCAAAATGGCGACTTCCAAAACGCGCCTTGCCGTCTATAGTAGTGGAAAAACGCGCATCCTGTGACACGCAGGGGCATTGAAGGACAGAGCATGGCACCCGAGACGGAGAAGACAAAACCCTTCAACGTGGTTGTGGTCGGTCAAAACGGGCGATTATCATTCGAAGCGGTGATCTTCGTCGCCTCCCTCCGCGCCATGAGCCCCGACTTCAAAGGGCGTATTCTGGTGGCAGAGCCGCAGATGGGGCCGCTTTGGGAAAAAGACCCGACCATCCGCAGCCAGCCTGTTCTGGATGCCCTGACTGAAATGGGTGCGGAGATAGTACCCTTTGACAACAAACACTTCGGCGAAGCCTATCCCTTTGGCAATAAAATCGAAATGCTGCAGTATCTCCCCGAGGGTGAACCATTTGTGTTTTTCGACACGGACACGCTGATCACCGGCGACCTTGCCGCCGTCCCTTTTGATTTCGACCGCCCCGGGGCATCCCTGCGCCGTGAGGACACATGGCCCCAACCACAGCTTTACGGGCCGGGCTATAGCGGTCTTTGGAAATCGCTTTACGATAAATTCGACCTCGACTTCGAAAGCTCGCTCGACCTGAGCCAGCCCGATGAGTACTGGCGGCGCTATCTCTATTTCAACGCCGGTTTCTTCTTTTACAAATGCCCCCATGAATTTGGCAAAAAATTCCTGGAGTATGCCATTGCGATCCGTGACACCCCGCCAGTCGAGTTGTGTGCGCAGGTGTTTGATCCATGGCTGGATCAAGTGGCACTGCCACTGGTCATTCATGCATTGGGTGGCGGACGCGACGCCCTGCCGGAGGGTCTGCTTGATGGCGAGGTGAGCTGTCACTACCGCCTCCTGCCACTACTCTATGCCCGCGAGAGCGATCATGTGGTAGCGGTACTGGAGCATGTGACATCCCCTAACAAGGTCAAAAAAGTTCTCAAGACATATGACCCGATCAAGCGGATGGTATATCAGGGACGTGGGGAAAAAGCGCGCGCTATGTTTGATCGCGAAAACATGCCGCGCAAAGAACAGGCAATTCGCAATCGCCTCAAATCTAATGGATACTGGATGAGGTAGCCGCCAGAGAAACATGATTTTAAATAGTAAAAAGGCCCGCGTATGCAGGCCTTCTATACTCAACGAGGGTTGTAAACCGTAATTCAAGCGGCGCCCGTTCCATTTCGGACCATGACGCCGCCCCTTTGGAGAGGTTACGCCTCGGCGGTGGCTGCAACCGGCTTTTCAAGCAGGGTATAGGTCGCAATAACCGCGTCCTGAACCTGCGCACGCATGACGCGACCCTGCGGGTTACGCTTCCCACGTGCACCGACTGATTTCTTGATCATCCGGCCAATCTGCTGGTTCAAAGAGGCGCGCCCGCGGTTGGCTTTGCCGTCCGCATCTTTCTCGCCCAATGCGATCTCGTACTGGGCTTTGAATTCAGCGTCTTTCTGCGCTTCTTCTACCACGGTGAGGATAAAGTTCTCGTTGAACTTACCTTCCGCATCCATTTTGGTGGCCAGCGCAACAGTGTGGTCAATGACGTGACGCTTGGCAGCAAGGCGCAGCGCCAGCGCGTCGTCGGCGGGTGCCGTGGCGATCACGTGGGTTTCAACCAGTTTCTGCATGTAATGTGTCATGTTCATACCGGCGGCTTTCGCCTGCGCATCCATGAACTTGCGTACTGGAAGTTCCAGCATGAATGTAACGGTCGACGCTTTTTCGATCTTTTCGAGACGGCGTGCGCGGCCCCCTGCTGTCTTTGCGTCTTTGTCTGCGTTTCCGGCTTTGCCGGCTTTTGCAGCTTTGTTTGCTTTGTCTTTAGTGATTTTTGTGATCTCAGCCATTTTATGACTCCTTAACCTCAACATACTTGTGATGTATGCGAAAAGATGCCCTCCGTCAACATACTTGTTGGGTATGATTCAAGTTTTCAGCTGCATCCATAGTTCAGGTGCCCCCCTGCCCATGCGCCCCAATAGGCCAAGCGATGCACCGTTCCACCTCCAGCCTATTGCAGGAACTGACGTTCCGACGTTTTTCCACCTTGCACAGAGGATCTCCCTCAGATGGCCGCTGCTCTTGTCTGCGCACTGCCAATCCCGTAATCGTGATCATAGTTTTAAAGGGAGAGACCAATGACACACGGCTTTGATACACTGCAAATCCACGCAGGCGCCCGCCCCGATCCCGCGACCGGTGCACGCCAGACCCCTATTTACCAAACTACAGGCTATGTGTTCCGCGACGCCGATCACGCCGCCGCACTCTTCAACCTGCAAGAAGTCGGCTTCATCTACTCCCGCCTAACCAACCCAACTGTCGCAGTGCTGCAAGAGCGGATTGCAACGCTTGAGGGCGGCGTCGGCGCGGTGTGCTGCTCTTCCGGTCACGCCGCCCAGATCATGGCGTTGTTCCCGCTGATGATGCCGGGCCGCAACATCGTCGCATCCACCCGCCTTTACGGCGGTACAGTCACGCAATTCAGTCACACAATCAAACGCTTCGGCTGGAACGTTAAATTCGTCGACTTTGATGATCTGGACGCTGTGAAAGCCGCGATTGACGACGACACGCGCGCGGTGTTCGGCGAGGCCATCGCCAATCCTGGCGGATATATCATGGACGTGCGCGCAATTGCCGACATAGCCGATGCAGCACAAATCCCGTTGATCATCGACAACACCACCGCCACGCCGTACCTGTGCCGCCCGATCGAGCATGGCGCGACGCTCGTCGTACATTCCACCACGAAATACCTTACAGGCAACGGTACTGTCACCGGGGGCTGCATCGTGGATTCGGGTAAGTTCGACTGGTCTGCGACCGATAAATTCCCGTCACTGAGCGCGCCAGAGCCTGCCTATCATGGTCTAAAGTTTCACGAAACTTTTGGCAATCTGGCCTTCACCTTCTTCGGCATCGCCGTCGGTCTGCGCGATCTGGGCATGACCATGAACCCACAGGCAGCACACTACACTCTCATGGGCACTGAAACTCTGAGCCTGCGGATGGATCGCCACGTGGCCAACGCACAAAAGATCGCTGCATGGTTGGAAGCAGACGACCGCATCGACTACGTGACCTACGCAGGCCTCGAATCGTCTCCCTATTTCGAGCGTAGCAAGACTGTTTGCCCCAAGGGCGCAGGTGGTCTGTTCACCTTCGCGGTCAAAGGCGGATATGATGCATGTGTCAAGCTGGTCAACACACTGGAAGTGTTCAGCCACGTTGCGAACCTCGGCGATACCCGTTCGCTGATTATTCACTCCGCCTCTACAACGCACCGGCAGTTGACGCCAGAGCAGCAGGAAGCTGCTGGCGCAGGTCCAAGCGTTGTCCGCGTCTCTATCGGCACCGAAGACGCCAATGATCTGATTGCCGATCTGGATCAGGCATTGGCACAGGCCACAGCCTGATCAAGGCATCGCTCCGCGCACGATCTACTCATGCGCGGAGCATATCCGCGAGGCTCCGCCGAATTCCGCTTGCGGACCTTTTCTTGGCCTCGACTGTGCGTTAATCTCCCAACAAACGAAGTTGTGGTTAACCAGACCGTGATAAAAGGGCGCCCATGAAGCCAAATTTTGCTCTCTCGTTGTCTTTTGAAGGCATCAAACTGCTGCATCGCGCCGCAGGTGGCTGGCGTGAGGTCGGTGAAGTACCGATCGGGGCGGATGATCTCGTTGGCGAGCTTGCGGTGCTACGTAAAACCGCCGCCAGTCTTGAGCCGGGCGGCGTGCGCACCAAACTGGTGATCCCAGCCAGCCAGATCAAATATCTGACGATTGATACCGTTGGTCTGTCCGAGGCCGCGCGCCGCAAAGCGGCAGAGGGCGCCTTGCACAATGCAACGCCCTATGAACTGTCGGAGTTGGCATATGACATCAGCATGGATGGCGCGAAAACACATATCGCAGCTGTCGCCCGTGAAACCCTCGCCGAGGCCGAGGCATTTGCAACCGAGCACCGCTTTCATCCGGTAAGTTTTGTAGCCGTTCCAGACGATGCTCCTTACCTCGGAGAGCCGTTCTTCGGGTTGACCGAAGGCGCTGCTGATCTGCTGGAGCCCCAAGAAACAGTCGAGCCTGACGGTATAGCGGTTGTCATAGTAGGTGCGATTGTGCCCCCCCAAGCGCCTGAGGTCGCGCAGAAACCCGCGCAAGGAATACCCGCGCCAGTGGCTGCAGCCAAAGATCCTCCAGTAGAAGAGTCCCCTTCGCCTGTCGTGGCGAGAGCATCTGAACCGGTTTCACCAGAGAGCCCCACAATCAACGAGAGGCCGGATGCAAAAGCGGCGGCTGCACAGGACGAAATTGCCCCCGCGCCAGAACCACGCGTATCGCCCGCGGTCAAACCAGCTGAGGCGTCTGTATCGGACGCTGATCCGGTGCGGGATATGCAGGTCCAGCCGGTCGCAGATGCCCAAACAGGGGCAAAGCTGGAGCGCCCGCAGGCACCTGAGCCCACCGACAAGATAACTGTAGCTGGTAAAATGCCAGACCCATCTGTCGATAAAGTGGCGCAGAAATTTGCCGTGCCGGATCCAAGCGTTAGCCGCGGAGATATTCCAGAGTCGAAACCGGCAATAAAGGCAGAACCAGACGTAATCCCTGCCGCCGAAATCTCTACCCCGACCGCCAAGGCGGCACCTGCAGTCGGTGCAGTTTCAGCTTCAAAGGCTCCTGCAACGCCCTCCGCCGCGCCGTCAGTAAGCGCGCCCCAGACCGTGCCTGCCCCGCGTCCGTTCAAATCGGCGACCCCCATTCCGGACGAGGCTATAAAGGTGCCTGAAACAGCAGCGCCCACGGGGTTTTCAACCCGCCGGGCTACGCAAATAACGGGAACTGTAAAGCCTGTTGGTGGTGCGCAACGGATTGCTGTGCGCACTCCGAATGCCACTGCTGTGGCGGGTCCGGATACCTTTGCCAGCTCTGCTCCGGCTGCTGCTGCCTCAGCGCCGATATCTGCGGCTGCCCGCTCTTTGGGCGGATTTTTGAGCCGGCGTAAACCGGTTAAAGGCGTTACCACCCCGGCAGCTGCGCCAGTCGCCGCCCTGCCCGCCACGAGCAGCGAGGCCGAGCGGATGACCGTTTTCGGCGCACGTACCGCGCAAGTCGGGGGCAAACCGCGCTTCCTTGGGCTGATTATGACGGTAATCTTGCTAGTGTTTCTTGCAGGCGTGGCAGCATGGGCCGCCGTTTTTTTGGATGAAGGGCTTGCCGGCCTCATAAGGAAAGACACCACACGCGCCACCGCCTCGGCTCCTGAAAACCAGATCGACCCCGAAGTGATCCGCACTCCAGAAGGCGTCGAGCCCGTTGTGACCGGCACTACAGACGGTGTACAGATCGCAGCACTCGACCCTGTTTTGTCCGCGCAGGATACCGTAGCCGTAGAGGCCGCTCAAAACCTGCGCCCGGAACCGCAGGTCCCCGTAATTACTGAGGCGGAAGCAGCTGCACGCTACGCTGTGAGCGGCATTTGGCCTTTAGCGCCCGAAACTGCCCTGTCAGGTCCGGCAACGCCTGACACTGCCGTTTATCGCAGTGGAATTGATCCGGTCAGCACAGCAAATGATGCATTTGCCCTCCCGTCGCCGGAAGGCTTCGAGACAGACGTACAGCTTGCTGCGGTGGTCTCGCCACCGCCCTTTGGCCAACAAACCGCACTCGATCAAAATGGATTGATCGTTCCTACAAATGAAGGTGTGATTACACCACAAGGCTTTACGCTTTATGCGAGCAGCCCGCCGCTCAAGCCGCCAGCCACCCTCGTGCGCTTTGCGGCAGCGCCTGCTATCGAGGCACCTGCCGCGACCTCTGCACTCGCTGCCTTGCGCCCAAAGAACCGGCCCGCTGGCCTTTCGGAGCGAACAGAGCGCGCAGAGCTTGGCGGCGTGAGCCGTGTCGAGCTGGCCGCCTTCCGCCCGTCGCTGCGCCCCGCATCCTTACAAGATCGCGCAAACGAAGAAGAAGCTGCCCGCAAGGCAGCCGAGCAAGCGGCAGAAACTGCAGAAGCGCGAGCAGCGGTCGCCGCACAGTCCGCTGCCGCTGCCGCCGCCGCGGCGTTGATTGTTCCGACCACAGCCGCGTCCGTTGCGGCCCCCGCACTTGTTGATGCGACCCGCCTTGCAACCGCGCAATCCGTGCGCCCCGACACACGGCCTCGCAACTTTTCCCGAATAGTGCAGCGCGCACAGCGTGCCACTCCCGAACTGGGAGAGGAAACGCGGGTTGCAGCAGCAGCCGCCACCGTAGCACCTCGGACTTTAGCGCCAAGCCTGCCGTCAAAAGCATCAGTTGCCCGCAGCGCCACCGTAAAAAATGCCATCAATCTGCGCAAAGTAAACCTGATCGGCATTTACGGCAAACCGTCCAGCCGCCGCGCCTTGGTCCGGCTGTCTAATGGACGCTATCAGAAGGTTCAGGTCGGTGACCGGATTGATGGAGGCCGTGTCGAGGCCATCGGAAACTCCGAATTGCGCTACTCCAGAAGTGGCAGAAGCGTTGTGCTACAAATGCCGTGAAGCGGCTGTTGCGCCACTTGGTCCCACACGATTTGAATACTCCATAACGAATGCGCGGATAAAACTCCGCGCATTGTTTTATTCAGAACGCGATCATTTATTCAGCTCGCTTCAAGCTCGCCACTGTCGATCTGCTCCTGCTCGATGCTCTCGAACAGAGCTTTGAAATTCCCCTCACCAAAGCCGTCGTCGCCTTTACGCTCAATGAATTCGAAGAAAATCGGGCCAATCACAGTTTTCGAGAATATCTGCAGCAAAATCCGTGTTTCGCCGCCTTCTTTGCCGTCCACCTCGACAACGCCTTCGCCATCGATCAGGATGCCATGCTTTTTCATCCGGTCGATCGGCTCGGTGTGGCCTACCACACGCGTCTTGCTCAGCTCATAATAAGCAGCAGGTGGCGCTGGCATGAATTTGAGCCCGTTGTCCGAAATCGCATCTGTCGCGTCATAGACGTTGCGCGCGCCTACAGCGATGTGCTGGATGCCTTCGCCATTGTACTTCTTCAGATAGGCAACAATCTGGCCGGTCTCACCGCGATCCTCGTTGAGAGGGATGCGAATGCGCCCGCAGGGTGAGGTCAGCGCCCGTGAGAAGAGGCCCGTAAACTTTCCCGCGATGTCGAAAAACCGGATTTCACGGAAGTTGAAAAGATCGCCGTAAAACTTGAACCACTTGTCCATGTTTCCCTTAAATACGTTATGCGTCAGGTGATCGAGATAGTAAAAACCAACGCCTTCCGGCTTTGACTGTGCGATCCAGTCGTATTCCCAGTTATAGGGCGAGGTGTCGTAATACTGGTCGATGAAATACAGCAGCGAACCGCCGATCCCCATGATAGCCGGCACGTCAAGCACCTTGCCGTCGCCGGTATATTCCTCAGCACCCTGTGCGACAGCGTGGGCCAGTGCTGCATTCGCATCAACAACCCGCCAGCCCATCGAAGGCGCACAGGGGCCGTGTATTTCTACAAATTTTGCGGCAAAGCTGTCGGGATCGTGGTTCAGAACATAGGTGATATCGCCCTGCTGCCACAATTCGATGCTTTTTGTCTTGTGATTGGCCACATGGGTGTACCCCATCTTGCGAAATACCTCGCGCAGTTCTTCAGGATTAGCCGAGGCATATTCAACAAATTCAAAACCGTCCGTTCCGGCGGGATTCTCGGGCGAGATAATGGATTTCGGTGCATCGTGCGGGAAAGGACCCATGGCTGTACTCCTGATTTAAGCTATTTGCGTTACCATATCGCGCAGGGCGCACGAAGTTTGCGCATAATCGGGAACACCTATGGTCATTTTCGAAAACTTCCCGCATAATTATAGGGAACTATGCGGAACTTGCGCACGATGCTGGATGAAATTGACAAAAGACTGCTCAACGCCCTGCAACAGGACGCGCATCTGACCGCACATCAACTCGCAGAGACATTGAACCTCTCCCCCTCCCAAATCGGCCGCCGCCGTCAAAAGCTCGAGGCTGACGGCGTAATTCGAAGCTACACCGCTCAGCTTGATCCAAGGCGTTTGGGGCTTTCAGTTCAGGGATTCGTTCAGGTCCACCTCGGCACCCACGGACCCGAGCATTCCCGCAGCTTTGCGCGCCTTGTCGCCACCCGTGCCGAGATTGTGAGCGCGTGGACAATGACGGGGGATGCAGATTACCTGCTGCGCGTCTATTGTGAAGATCTACCCGCGCTGAACCGGTTGATTCATGAGGTCCTGCTGCCCCATAAGGCTGTTTCGCGTGTGCACAGCCAGATTGTCATGGACCAACTCAAGCGCGACGGTCCACTACCCACTTAAAAAGGATCCCCATGGAAGGTTTTCTGTTTCAGGCTACGGTCTATCTCGCTGCCGCGGTCATAGCCGTGCCTATCGCCGCGCGGCTGGGATTGGGATCGGTGCTGGGATATCTGGCGGCGGGCATCCTGATCGGTCCCGTTCTTGGACTTGTGGGCGCTGAGACTAAAGACCTACAGCATTTTGCCGAATTCGGTGTTGTAATGATGCTGTTCTTGATCGGGCTCGAACTTGAACCAAAAGCGCTTTGGGACATGCGGCATAAATTGCTGGGCTTGGGCGGACTACAGGTAGGTCTTAGCACGCTCGCAATCATGGGCATCGCTATGGCTTATGGCCAGCCTTGGGGCGTGGCATTGGCGGTTGGCCTGACGCTCTCGCTCAGCTCGACTGCGATCGTCCTCCAGACCCTCTCGGAAAAAGGGCTTATGCAGACAGCTGGCGGACGCTCGATTTTCTCGGTGCTGCTGGCGCAGGATATCGCTGTGATCCCGATGCTGGCGTTCCTGCCGTTGATCGCCGTGACCCTTACAAGTGCGGTTGCATTACCCGACGGATCAATTTCCATCGATACGGCAACAGACGCAGCCGGCAACTCAGGGCATGCTTCTTCGTCGCCTGCCGATGCTGCATTTACCTTTATCGAAAGCTTGCCTGCGTGGGGTATAACCCTTGTTACCATCGGGGCCATTGCCGGTATCATCATCACCGGCGTCTTCTTTACACGCCCCGTGTTCCGCTACATTCATTCGGCCAACCTGCGCGAGATGTATACCGCCCTCGCCCTGCTGATCGTGGTCGGCATCTCGTTCACGATGATGCTGGTCGGTCTATCGCCTGCACTCGGTGCATTCCTCGCCGGAGTGGTCCTCGCCAGCTCCGAGTTCCGCCACGAGCTTGAGACCGACCTTGAACCATTCAAGGGCCTGCTGCTGGGATTGTTTTTTATTACCGTGGGCGCAGGCATCAACTTCGAGCTGCTGGCCTCCGATCTTACCATCATTCTGGGTATGGCCCTGCTGGTCATTCTGGTAAAAGGTGTGATCCTCTTTGTGTTGGGGCGCATGTTCAATTTACGGGGACGCGATCAGTGGCTGTTTGCGCTAGGACTGGCACAGGCGGGCGAATTCGGCTTTGTCCTCGTGAGCTTTTCTGTGGCGACGGGCGTGATGCCTGACGGGGTGGCCGAGACCCTGCTCCTGGTCATTGCACTCACCATGCTGATCACGCCTTTGCTGTTTATTCTGCATGATGTCATCTCGAAACGCAGTGCCGATGCCACCGTGCGCCCCCCCGATGACGAAATCGACGAAGAAGGGCCGGTGATTATTGCGGGGATTGGCCGCTTCGGTCAAATCGTCAACCGTCTGGTGCAGGCTTCGGGGTTCGAAACTGTGGTACTGGATCATAACCCCGATACCATCGCCGTTATGCGCCGCTTCGGGTTCAAAGCGTTTCTGGGGGATCCCACGCGTGCGGATGTCCTGCGCAAGGCCGGGCTTGCCGATGCGCGGGTTCTGGTTGTAGCGCTAGATAACCGCAAGGCAGCTCGCCAACTGGTGGCATATGCCCGTGCGCAACGCCCCGACCTTCATATCATTGCACGTGCCCATGACCGCACAGATGTGTACCACCTGTATCAGGCCGGTGCCAATGACATCGTCCGTGAAATGTTCGACGGGTCCTTGCGGGCGGGGCGGTACGCGCTCGAAAATCTCGGCCTGTCGGAATACGAGGCGGCAGAAGCGCAACGGATCTTCTACCATCACGACCGGATGTCGGTCCGTGAGCTGGCAGGCCTTTGGCGCCCCGATGTGGCGCCCGCTGACAATCCAGCCTATGTCAAACGCGCAAAAGAGCTGGAAAAAGATCTGGAAACCGCGTTTCTGAACCGCTCTGATGAAGACGAGGAAAAGCAAGCGTGAGGCGCTTGCGCGTCCCGCGGTCCGCTGCGTAGTTCCCGCTTTATGTTCCGGCGCTCTTAACTGCCGCTGACTCCAGCCTCGGCGAACGTAGCCATTCCGCTGTGGCATTCGAGCGCTGCTTTCACAATCTGGATGGCAAGCGCCCCGCCAGAAGCTTCGCCCAGCCGCAAGCCGAGCGACAAAAGCGGTGATTTGTTCAGGGCAGCCAGCAGGCGGTCATGCCCCCCTTCGGAGCTGAGATGGCCCGCGAGGCAGTGGTCAAGTGCGCTGATATGCGTATGCGCAAGGCACGCTGCGGCGGCAGTGCAGATAAACCCGTCAAGGATAACGGGAATACGCAGGCTGCGCGCGCGCGCAATCGCCCCCGCCATCGCAGCCAGTTCACGACCGCCCAGACGGCGAAGCGTCTCAATTCCGTCGCCTTTCCCTTTGTGCAGCGCCAGCCCTTCATCCACCACACGTGTTTTATGGGCAAGGCCGGTATCGTCTACGCCTGTTCCCCGCCCTGTCCAGTCCGCAGCATCGCCCCCAAGAAGGGCGGCGGCGAGAGCAGCGGCGGGAGTTGTATTGCCAATGCCCATCTCTCCAACCACCAGCAGATCGGCATTTGTGCGCACAGCATTCCAGCCCGTGCTGAGGGCGGCGAGCATATCTTCCGCCGACATGGCGGGCCCCTTTGTAAAATCATCCGTAGGGCGGTCAAGCTCGAGCGCGTGCACATCGAGCTGCGCACCGGCTGCGCGCGCCAGCTGGTTGATTGCGGCCCCCCCATGCTCGAAATTCATCACCATCTGTGCAGTCACCTCGGGCGGAAAGGCGGACACGCCTTGCGCCGCCACGCCATGATTCCCGGCAAACACAATAATCTGCGGGGCTGAAATGCGCGGCTGCGAATTACCGCGCCAGCCTGCGTACCACTGCGCAATATCCTCCAGCCGTCCCAGCGCGCCGGGCGGTTTGGTTAGCTGGCTATTGCGATCTGCGGCACCGTCGCGGGCCGCTGCGTCAACATCGGGCATATCCGCCAGCGCAGCGCGAAACGCGTCTAAATCAGAAAACTCGACCATTTTGATAACCTTCATTGCCACAGTGCTTGTGCCTGTTTACGCAATAGGGCGCAGCTCACAACCGTGGAAAAGGCTCCTTGATGGATAAAAACGACCCCCTGCGCCAGCTTTGGCTGGCCTTCGTGCTATTGACCCGCTTGCCGCTGCCGCATTTGCCGGAGAACGCGTTCTCTCAGGGGCCGCGCGCGGTCTGGGCCTATCCACTTGTCGGGTTTGTGGTGGGCGCTATCGGTGCGCTGACAGGACAGATTTCCCTGTCGCTCGGGCTGCCGGTAACAGGGTCTGCGGTGCTGGCGCTGGGGGCGATGATACTGCTCACTGGTGCGATGCACGAGGACGGACTCGCCGACATGTTTGACGGGTTCTGGGGCGGCACCACAACGGCGCGGCGGCTGGACATCATGCGCGACAGCCAGATCGGAACCTATGGTGTGTTGGCATTAATCCTTGTCTGTCTGGCAAAAATCAGCGCTCTGAGCGTGCTGCTGGGCAGTGGCGGCTGGGCCATAGTGGCGGCAGCGGCGCTGTCACGGGGCATTATGCCCGCATTGATGCACGGCCTGCCCCATGCGCGCGTTGACGGCCTCTCGCGCAGCGTAGGCGTGCCCCCACGCAGGGCCGCAGTCACGGCAGCGGCTATCGGAGCGTTAGCGGCACTTTTGTGTTTGGGGTCGCTCGGTATCGCGGCCATCTGCGTTGCTGCTCTCGTCGGTCTCGCAACTGCCTTGCTTGCAAAGCGGAAGATCGGCGGACAGACCGGCGATGTTTTGGGCGCTGCGCAACAGCTGGGCGAGACGGCGATCCTGTTGATCTGTGCAGCCGCCCTTTAAAATAAAAAACCGCGCCACGGCAGGGCCGGACGCGGTTTCATGTAGTTTTCAAACCAATCAGGCTGCGATGCGGCTTTCCAGAACATCACCGATCTGCTTCGCTGCGGCCAGTTCGTCGCCACTTGCGACGGCAGCAACTTCGCGGGTCAAACGCTCCAGTGCCGCTTCGTATAACTGACGCTCGGAATAGGACTGCTCGCGCTGGTCGTCTGTACGGTGCAGATCGCGCACCACTTCGGCAATCGCGATCAGATCACCCGAGTTGATCTTTTGCTCGTATTCCTGTGCCCGGCGGGACCACATCGCACGCTTTACCTTTGCTTTCCCCTTGAGGGTCTTCATCGCATGCGCGATCACATCTGGAGAGCTGAGAGCACGCATGCCGATTTCGGTGGCCTTGTGGGTTGGAACCCTCAACGTCATCTTGTCTTTCTCGAATGCGATCACGAACAGTTCAAGCGTGATGCCCGCGACTTCCTGCTCTTCAACCGATACGATCTGGCCTACGCCATGAGCCGGATAAACGACAAATTCGTTGGGGCGGAAGTCGAGTTTTTTTGTTTTCGTCATGCTGTTCAAGCTCCTGAAATGGCCCTGCCTGCAAGAGGCAACGCGCAACAAACACGGCACCCACCGGGCTATCGCCCGCGAGACCCGCGTCTAATATTTAATGGTCAAATGCGCCGTGGCAGGGCGGCGTCTGTGGGTGTTAATCGTATTATCATCGAAAGAATCATAACACAAAAATGCCCCCCTTTAAAGGGAGACAATTTTTCAGCGCAACACAAGCCTAAGCTGGCCAAAAGTATTGAACAACCAGTCCACTTTAAGGTTAGCCGCCCTCGCCGGGCGTCTCGGAGAAAAGGTCCATTTTGCCCTCTTTTCCGTCCATCTCTTCTGCCGATGGCAGAGGATCCTTCTTTGTAATAATAACCGGCCAGAGTATTGAATACATGCGGTTGAATTCGACCCACTTTTCCATGTCCGGCTCAGTGTCGGGACGGATCGCATCAGCAGGGCATTCCGGTTCGCATACACCGCAGTCAATACATTCATCGGGATGGATCACGAGCATGTTCTCCCCCTCGTAGAAACAATCCACGGGGCATACCTCGACACAGTCGGTATATTTGCAGGCGATACAGGCGTCGTTCACGATATAAGTCATGGGTTTGTCTCTGTCAGGTTATCCTGCCCAGTAGCTAGAACAGCCACGCCCATCATTCAAGGTGGCGTGCCTTAGAAAGATCAAGCTGACGGCGGTCGCGCTTTGTCGGGCGACCTTTTCCCTCAAACGCCGGATTATGCGCAATTTTGTCCCTGTCAGCGCGTTCAGGCGGCGCCATATCGGTATAAAGTGCCTGCGCTTCGGGTGCAGGGCCGCGCCGCATGCCCAGTGCATCTATCTGGATCACACGAATATGATCATCTTTGGGGAAAGTCAGCACATCGCCGGGCGTAATTGTCGCACTGCGTTTGTAAGCGGGTGTGCCGTTCACCCGCACATGCCCCCCGGCGACAGTACTTGCCGCCAGAGTGCGTGTTTTAAAAAACCGCGCGTACCACAACCACTTATCCAGTCGGAGTTTTTGCGCAGGGGTTTCTGTCATATCAGCCTGTTATTTATCATTCTTGAGGCCCATCAGGGCCGCAGCAAACGGGTTGTCAGGGTCGATCTTCTTTTCGGGTTTTGCAGGGCGAGCAGAGAAGTTCTGTACCTTACCGCTCTTATCTCCGTCGCGTGGTCCTTTTTTGTTCCCGCGCTGGTTTGGTTTACCCTTACCTTTAGGACGGTCCCCGCCTGCAGGTGGCTGGCGGCGCGGCGCACGCGCCCACGTGAAGGTATAAAATGTCTCCATCTCGGCGCCCGCGATCTGCGCATCCGGTGCAGTGCCTTGTGGCGTTTCCGTTTCAGACATGTCCGGAATCGCGGCTGCGACCTCTCCCCCCTCGGACGGCTCCGAGAGGATCGGTGCGATACCTTCATCCTCGATAGCCGCCACCGCTTCATCGATGTCTGCGGGCATTGCAGGAGAAGGATCATCTATGATCGCGCCTTCAGGAGGCGTGTTTACATCCATAATCGGCGTATCGGCTGGAATGTCTTTCGCTGCTTTCGGCATCACCTCGGTCACTATTTTGACTTTTGTGCGCTCGCCCGCCTCGGCCTTGTATCCAAGGCCGCGCATGAGATCGGCGAATTGTTCCAGCGTTGTGCCTGATATCGACAGCATATCGGCCTTTGCCTCAAAACCGCCGCGCGAATCCTCTGCGCGCAACATGTCTGCCAGACGCTCCAGCATGTCGATGCGGATGGCCCGCGTACCCGCATTACGGTAGCCCGACATTGTGTCGGCCCCGGCAGGCGCACCCTGCTCTACAGGGATGGTTACGAGACCCGGAGGAGGCGATTCGGGGAATTCCGACAAGCCCTTGGTCAATGACCATAACACCAGCCGCAACCGTGTTGGCGCAGGCTTTAGCAAAAGGGGCATAAAAATTGTAAACTGGCCAAAACGGATACCGTGTTTGCGAAGCGCACCACGTGCATCCTGATCAAGCGATTTGACTTCCTCGGTCAACTCCGCCCGTGGCAAAATACCAAAGCCCTCAACCATGCGGAAGGCAAAGCCCCGCGCCAACCCCGTCAGAGCCTCATCATTCTTGAGGGCTAAAAGCGGCTCAAACAAGTTTGCGATCTTGCGATCAACGAAATGTTGCAAGCGGCGCTGCACCTTTTGTGCAACCTCCGGCCCGGCAACATCGTCAACAAACACTTCAACCTGAGGCTTCAGGCCATCGGATCCAGTAACCAGCTTCCCAACAGCCGAGCTGCCCCACATCAGGCCACCCTGCTCGGTGAAATCAATTTCTGTATCCGGCGCATTATAAAAACGGTCAGCCCTCAAATGGAACTGAGGCGCCAGCGCCTGAAGCGCTGCCGTCTTGATCGTTTTATTCTCAGCCGTGCCTGCGCCTTTGTCAGCGCGGAACCGGAAACCGTCCAGCTTGCCTACAAATTCACCTTCAACGGTTACTTCACCGGTCTCGTTATTCACTTCGGCCACCATGGCTTCCTTCTGTCCTAGCCGGCGCAAAAGCACGGATGTGCGCCGGTCTACAAATCTTTGGGTCAAACGTTCGTGCAAGGCGTCCGACAGTCTGTCTTCTACGACACGTGCTTCCCCGCGCCAATGGCTTTCGTCATTTGTCCATCCTTTGCGCTGGGTCACATATGTCCACGTTCGGATAAAAGCCAGTCGCTTGCTCAACGCATCAATGTCGCCATCGGTTCGATCAATACGTTTTATTTGTCGCGCCAGCCAGTCGTCAGGGATGCTGCCGCGTTGATGGAGATGGTTGTAAATATGCTCCAGCAGGTTCGCATGCTCGGCATTCGAGATACTGCGAAAGTCCGGTATCCGGCAGACATCCCACAGCAGCTTAACAGAAGGGCCGTCGGTGCAGCGCGCGGCGATTTCCGCATCCTCGCCGAGCGTCTTGAGCACGCGTAGGTCATCCGCCTCCCGTGCCCTGACCAGCCGCTCATGATCGGGGCCCACCTCCAATGATTTGATCAAAGCGGCGATTGTGCCGAATTGAAGGTTCGGATTGCGCCAGTTGATTTTGGTCTGGGGCGTGAATTTATGATCCATGATTGCACGCGCCACACCGTCATCCATCGGGGGAACATCGCCTGTTACGCCGAAAGTGCCGTTCTTCATGCCGCGCCCTGCCCGCCCTGCAATCTGCGCCAGCTCATTGGGGGCAAGGGGGCGCATACGTCGCCCGTCAAATTTCGAAAGGGAGCTGAACGCCACATGATCGACGTCCAGATTGAGACCCATCCCGATGGCATCCGTGGCCACCAGATAATCGACCTCGCCGTTTTGATACATATCGACCTGCGCATTACGCGTGCGTGGGCTGAGCGCGCCCATAACCACTGCTGCCCCCCCTTTTTGGCGGCGGATCAGCTCTGCAATTGCATAAACATTCTCAACTGAAAACCCCACAATTGCGCTACGGGGACGCATCCGGCTTATCTTTTTCTGACCTGCATAGGTTAATTCAGACATCCGCTCGCGGTGTACGAATTGCGCCTCGGGTACCAGTGCGGCAATGGTGCCGCGCATGGTGTCAGACCCCATGAACAACGTCTCATGCAGGCCCCGCGCGCGCAAAAGACGATCTGTAAAGACGTGGCCGCGCTCAGGATCAGCGCAGAGCTGGATTTCATCTACGGCGACGAAATCAGCACCCATGCCCTCAGGCATCGCCTCGACAGTACACACCCAATATTGTGTGCGCGGCGGCACGATCCGCTCCTCGCCCGTGACCAGCGCCACCACGGATGGTCCTCGCGCCTTTACAATCCGGTCATAGACTTCGCGTGCAAGCAAACGCAAAGGCAGGCCAATAACACCTGTCCGGTGCCCCAGCATCCGCTCGATCGCGTAGGTCGTTTTGCCGGTGTTGGTCGGGCCCAAAACTGCCACAACCCTGCCTTGCGTGTTCACCGCAATGTCCTAACTTGGATTAGAGGGTGCGACCAATACCGATCGTTTTAAGTTGTTCAAGCGCCTTTTCGGCGTTTTCATGGTGCGGGTTCAGCGCCAGCACACGGCGGTAAAGTTCGGCAGCGCGGCGTTCGTTGCCAAGCTCCTCAAACAAAACGCCAAGGCCGAAAATTGCGTTGAAATTGTCGGGGTTGAGCGCGAGGGCCGTTTCCAGATCATCGAGCGCAGGACCATATAACCCGGCGCGGTAGAATGCAGTTGCGCGCGCGTGATACCCTTCGGGGAAATCAGGTGCGTGATCCGTCAAGGCAGTCAAATGGCCGATCGCTACATCGAAATTACCTACGGCCATCGCATCCCGCCCGCGCTTGAGCAACAGATCCATCGCAGCAGAGCCGGAGCGTGACCACTCGCGCTCAACATTACGCACTGCAGCGGCTGATTGCTCGGGCGGCGCGGTGCGCAACGCCTCCAAAAGTTCGGATATCTGCGGCGCCTGCTGCCCACTTGCGGGGCCAGACAGCAACACAGCACATCCAAGTGCCGTAACGGTATGTTTGAGGTTGACGATGTATCTGACCATAACAACAGTGAATGTAACAGGTGGGGGAGCGATTTCTAGTGACGACCGCCACCATTTGCCAAAAAAGGGCCAAATAATGAGCGACATGATCAACGAAGCGGTAAAAGTACTGTCTGCAAAGATGGACGGCGTTGAAATCGGCGGCACTGTGAAATTCGAGATCGAGGGTGAAGGCTCTGTAATGGTTGATGATTCCGGCGTGCGTGCTGGCGACGAAGAAGCTGATGTGACCCTCACCGCCGATCCGGAGACATTCCAGGGCATCATGTCGGGCGATACGAACCCGACATCGGCCTTCATGACCGGCAAGCTCAAGGTCGATGGTGACATGGGGATGGCGATGAAGCTGGCCTCTGCGTTGGCATAACCGACCCAACCCTATGACCCTTACGCCTGCCCCTCTGTTCACCGACATTTACCCCGGCCCTGACAACGGCCAGGCGTATTGGCTCAAAACATCCGACGCAAAGCAGATACGGCTTGGTGTTTGGGCGGCGGAGCAGGCGAAGGGCACGGTCCTGATTTTTCCGGGCCGTACCGAATATATCGAAAAATATGCAAATGCAGCGGCGGAGTTTGCGGCGCGGGGCCTGTCGTGCGCGGCGATCGACTGGCGGGGTCAGGGCCTTGCTGACCGAATTCTCGACGATCCGCTTATCGGCCATGTCGACCATTTCCCGGATTATCAAAAAGACGTAGCCGCTCTTATTCGTTCTGCACGCAGCCTTAATCTGCCACGCCCCTATTTTATGGTCGCCCACTCAATGGGTGGCGCCATCGGCCTGCGCGCCGTTATGGAGGGGCTGTCGGTACAGGCCGCCGCCTTCACCGCGCCAATGTGGGGTATTCATATCGCGCCGCATATGCGGCTGCCCGCAAAACTCCTCAGCAGCCTGATGCCAAAGCTGAACCAAGGTCACCGCATGCCGTTGGGCACCACCACAACGCCATACCCGCTGACAGCGCCCTTCGACGATAACATGCTGACCACAGATGCAGAAATGTATGACATGATGCGCGACCAGATCACCGCGCATCCCGCACTGCAGCTTGGCGGCCCCAGCTATGTCTGGCTGCGCGAAGCTCTGGCAGAGACACAGCATCTGTCACAGCGTGCCGCCCCGAACCTCACCAGCCTCACATTTGTGGGGACCAACGAGCGGATCGTCGACGTACCACGCATCCACGCCCGCATGCAGGGTTGGAAAGGCGGGCAACTGCGCATCGTTGAAGGGGCCGAACACGAAGTGCTGATGGAAGTGCCTGAAATACGTCTCCCGATTTTCGATGAAATTGCCGGTATGTTTCTTAACACAACCACAGGCTAGGGCTGGCACAGCCAGTTTTACCTCCTACATATTAATGCATGCAGCATGATCCGGTTCTTACATTTACTCCTGAAGGCATTTATTGCCCTGCTGGCGATTTCTATATCGATCCGTGGAGGCGGGTGGACCGTGCACTCATAACCCACGGCCATTCGGATCACGCCCGTTGGGGGATGGGCAGCTATCTGGCCACACATGACGCCCTTCCTGTGATGCGCCACCGTCTGGGCGACATTACCGCCGAAGGCATCGCCTACGGCGAACAGCGTATCATCGGCGGTGCCACGGTATCCTTCCATCCGGCCGGACACGTCCCGGGATCCGCGCAAATCCGCGTCGAAGTGGGCGGCGAGGTTTGGGTCGCGTCGGGTGATTACAAGATCATCGACGATGGACTGTCCACCCCGTTCGAGCCCGTCCGTTGCCACCATTTCATCACCGAAAGTACCTTTGGTCTCCCCGTTTTTAACTGGGCGGCACAAACGGAGGTTGCAGCCCAGCTTAACGATTGGTGGCGCAGCTGCGCTGCAGCCGGTAAAACTGCACTTCTGGGGGCCTACTCGCTGGGCAAGGCGCAGCGCCTCATGTCCATGCTTGATCCCGATCAAGGCCCGATTTTGTGTCATACGGCAGTTGAAAACACCAATGCCGTCATGCGTGCCCAAGGCATCATACTGCCCGAAACGCGGCTCGCAAATAAAGAAGTCACTGCAAAAACCCACCCAGGGGCCATTGTTATCGCGCCTCCCTCCGCACTTGGTTCTGCGTGGTCCAAAAAATTCGGTCCTCAAGAGAGCGGTTTCGCCTCTGGCTGGATGGCAATGCGCGGGGTGCGCAGACGACGTGCAAGCGACCGTGGTTTTGTCATTTCCGACCACGCTGACTGGCAAGGACTACTGTGGGCGGTCAAGCAAACCGAGGCTGAAAATATATATGTAACACATGGTTACACCGACACCTTCACGCGATACCTTAATGAACAAGGATATAATGCACAGGTTGTCCCGACCCAATTCGAGGGCGAAAATCTGGATGCCGCCGACGACAACGGAGAGGCCACATGAAAGCGTTTACGGCCCTCTTTACAGCAATTGATCAAAGCACGAAAACAACAATAAAGGTCAATGCGTTAGCAGAGTATTTCAAGCAGGCGCAAGACATGGACAAGCTTTGGACAATCGCGCTGTTCTCTGGCCGCCGTCCAAAACGCGCTGTAACAACGACCCGCCTGCGCGAATGGGGTGCGGAGGTGGCTGACATTCCGCTGTGGCTTTTTGAAGAATGCTATCCGGTGGTGGGTGATTTGGCCGAAACTATTGCCCTTGTCCTGCCGCCGAACCAGACCAGCGACAATCGCTCACTGTCCCAATGGATCAATGACTTGCGTGAGGTTTATAAAGCAGACGAGCCAACCAAAAAGGCCTTTGTCCTAGACGCGTGGGCGCGTCTCGGCGGGACGGAGCGTTTCATCTTCAACAAGTTGATAACCGGAGGGATGCGGGTCGGCGTAAGCCAGAAGTTGATGACCCGCGCTCTGGCCCGCGCAACAGATCAGGACGAAGCTCAGCTTGCGCATCGCCTCATGGGCAACTGGCACCCTGACGATACCACATGGCATGCGCTGATCGAGGCACAAGACGCCTCTGCGGATGCTTCGCGTCCCTACCCTTTCTACCTCGCCTACGCGCTGGAGGACGGGCCTGAGTCCCTCGCCAATCCAGATGATTGGCGCGCCGAATGGAAGTGGGACGGGATCCGTGGCCAGCTCATCGTCCGCGGGGGTGAGCATTTCGTCTGGTCGCGCGGCGAAGAGCTGATGACCGATCGTTTCCCAGAGCTCGCCCGCGCTGTTGACTACCTCCCCGATGGCACAGTGCTGGACGGGGAACTGCTTGTCTGGCACACGGATCAGGCCTTTCCCGCCAGTTTCAACACCTTACAACCTCGTATCGGACGTAAGATTGTTCCGAAAAAGATGCTTAAGGACGCCCCGGTGGTGCTGCACGCCTATGACATGCTGGAGTGGAAGGGCCAAGATATCCGCACGCTGCCGTTTAGGGAGCGCCGCGCCCTATTGGAGGCGGCCTGCGTGGACCTTCCGCCGGATGCACCGATAAAACTGTCGCCGCAACTCCCTTTCACAACGCCCCAAGACCTCCATGCGTACCGCGACGGCGCACGTGATGCGCAAGCGGAAGGCCTGATGCTCAAACGCAGCGACAGCCCCTACCTCGCAGGACGCAAAAAGGGTGACTGGTGGAAGTGGAAACTGGCACCGCTGACAATCGATGCGGTGATGATCTATGCCCAATCAGGATCGGGTCGCCGTGCCAACCTGTTCACCGATTACACCTTCGCCGTCCGCGACGGCGAGGCGCTGGTTCCGTTCACCAAAGCTTATTCCGGCCTGACTGACGCCGAGTTTCGCAAGATCACTGCATGGGTTCGCAAAAATACGCTCCAGCGTTTCGGGCCCGTGCGACAGGTCACGCCACATCATGTGTTCGAGATCGCCTTCGAGGGCATTCAGGCCTCGCCGCGCCATAAATCCGGTGTCGCCCTGCGCTTTCCGCGAATGCTGCGCTGGCGGCAGGACAAGCCGGCAACTGAGGCGAACACCCTCGAAGATCTCAATGAAATGCTGCGTATTTACGGCTGATCACGCCTTGCCCCTCCGGGTGGCGACCCCTACCTATGACACAAATGTTTAAAGGATTTCCCATGTTCTCACTGCCTTTTCCCGTCCGTGACGCCAATGCCTCAAGTGCAAAACCATCCTTTGGCGATCTGCCTGAGTGGAACCTCGACGATCTTTATACCGCAGAGGACGCCCCCGAGCTCAAGCGCGATCTCGATTGGCTGGAGCAAGCCTGCGCAAGTTTCGCAGCGGACTATGAGGGCAAGCTTGGCACGCTTGACGCTGCAGGTCTGCTCGATTGTGTGTTGCGTAATGAAAAGATCAACCAGATTGCCGGTCGCATCATGTCCTACGCTGGCCTTCGGTATTACCAGCTGACCACCGATTCCGGTCGCGCGAAATTTATGTCCGATATGCAGGAAAACATCACCAGCTTCACCACCCCTCTTGTGTTTTTTACGCTCGAACTGAACACACTTGCGGATGCACACCTCGACGCGCTGTTGGGCCAGAACGCCGATCTGGCGCGCTACACCCCCATATTCGAGCGTATTCGCGCGATGAAACCTTATCAGCTGAGCGATGAGATGGAGAAGTTTCTACACGATATGGGCGTCGTGGGGGACGCATGGGAGCGCTTGTTTGACGAAACCATCGCGGGCCTGCAATTCGACGTGAACGGTGAGACGCTGGGCATTGAAGGCACGCTGAACCTGCTGACTGATCCCGACCGGGACAACCGCGAGGCCGGTGCCCGTGAGCTTGCAGAGGTTTTCGGAGAGAATATCAAAACCTTCGCCCGTGTTCACAACACCCAAGCTAAAGAGAAAGAAGTGATGGACCGTTGGCGCGGAATGGAAACACCCCAAACCGCCCGCCACCTCAGCAACCACGTCGAGCCTGAGGTTGTAGAGGCGCTTCGTAATGCTGTGGTTAAGGCCTACCCCAAGCTGTCGCACCGCTACTACGCGCTTAAGAAAAAATGGTTGGGGCTGGACACGATGCAGGTTTGGGACCGCAACGCGCCCCTGCCGATGGAAGACCCGAAAATCGTCGATTGGCCTCGCGCCGAGAAGATGGTGATGGACGCTTATACTGCCTTTGATCCACGTATGGGGGAGCTGGCAGAGCCTTTCTTCCGCAAAGGTTGGATCGACGCGGGCGTAAAGCCGGGCAAAGCGCCAGGTGCATTCGCGCATCCGACCGTCACCGATGTGCACCCCTATGTAATGCTCAACTATCTGGGTAAACCCCGCGATGTAATGACGCTGGCGCATGAGCTGGGACACGGAGTGCATCAGGTCCTCGCCGCCGGTCAGGGCGAGATGCTGTCCTCCACGCCGCTCACTCTGGCGGAAACGGCCTCTGTGTTTGGCGAAATGCTAACGTTCCGAAAAATGCTCGAGAACGCCAAGTCAAAGTCGGAGCGCAAAGTCCTGCTTGCGGGCAAGGTGGAGGATATGATCAACACCGTCGTCCGCCAGATTGCGTTTTATGATTTCGAATGCAAACTCCATGCCGCCCGCCGCAACGGTGAACTAACGCCCGATGACATCAACGCACTGTGGATGAGTGTTCAGGACGAGAGCCTTGGGCCAGAGTTTGAGTTCATGGACGGCTACGAGACCTTCTGGGCCTACATCCCGCATTTCATCCACTCGCCCTTCTACGTCTATGCCTACGCCTTCGGGGATGGCCTCGTGAATGCACTCTACGCGGTCTACGAAAGCGGCCACGAAGGGTTTGAGGATAAATATTTCGACATGCTCAAGGCTGGCGGGTCCAAGCACCACAAGGAATTGCTCGCCCCCTTCGGCCTCGATGCTTCGGATCCTGCGTTCTGGGATAAAGGGCTGAGCATGATTTCAGGCTTTATCGACGAACTGGAAGCGATGGAAGAATAGGATCCGCACAGGCGCCCCTCTGAAATAGGGGCGCCTTGCCACGGACCCCGAACCAACATGTGGAAATAGAAATGCCGCCCCCAAAAGGGAGCGGCTTTTGTATTTTCGGTGCGGTTTATCTGTTAATCCGCGACGGCCATACCTTTTACGCCAGCAAGTTCCTGCATCCGGTGTTGCAACTTTTCGAAAGCGCGCACCTCAATCTGTCTAATCCGTTCGCGGCTCACATTGTATTCGCCGCTCAAATCCTCAAGCGTGATTGTCTCGTCTGACAACCGCCGCTTCATCAGGATATCCTTCTCACGGTCATTCAATACGTCCATCGCTTCGGCCAGCATCTCGCGGCGCGTCTCAAGCTCGTCGCGTGCCTCGTAGTCCCCCGCTTGATCGGCGTCCTCGTCCTCTAGCCAGTCCTGCCATTGCATTGTCCCCTCGCCCTCGGAGCCGACAGTCGCGTTGAGCGAGGCATCCCCGCCCGACATCCGCCGATTCATCGATATGACCTCGGCCTCCGTGACGCCCAATTGGGTTGCGATGGTCGTAACATTCTCGGGTCGTAGATCGCCTTCTTCCAGCGCGCCTATCTTATTCTTGGCCTTGCGCAGATTGAAGAACAGCTTTTTCTGGCCCGATGTGGTGCCGAGCTTCACCAGTGACCATGACCGCAGGATATATTCCTGAATCGAGGCCCTGATCCACCACATCGCATAAGTCGCAAGGCGGAAACCCTTTTCAGGATCAAAGCGTTTAACCGCCTGCATCAGGCCAACGTTGGCCTCCGAAATTACTTCCGCTTGCGGCAACCCGTAACCACGGTAGCCCATGGCGATTTTCGCAGCGAGTCGCAGGTGGGAGGTGACCATCCGGTGTGCAGCGGCTGTATCTTCCTTCTCCACCCACGCTTTGGCGAGCATGTATTCCTCTTCCGGCTCCAGCAACGGGAACTTCCGGATTTCCTGCATATAGCGGTTGAGACCGCCTTCGGGCGTTGGTGCCGGCAGATTTGCATAATTGGCCATGGTGTTCGTCCCTTCCTTGGCGCCCTTCTTTTACAAGCATGTAACAGAGCTTAACATCAATATGGGATTGCCGGTCTTGCCTTACAAGATCGGAGATCACCGTTTTGCTTACAGTTACACAACAAAGAGGAAGGCAAAACGATCCATCAAATTCTTCACAGTCTTGTGCAATTTATGACAGGTATCAGGCCCGTGTAGGCTCCAGCGCGTCAAGCAATTCGGTCATATCCGCAGGAAGGGGCGCCTCGAACCGGATCGCCGCTCCACTGACGGGATGCACAAACCCCAGAACGGCTGCGTGCAGGGCCTGACGCGGGAACTCCTTGATCCTCTGCGCGAGAGTTTCTGGCAGTGCCGCGCGCGCCAGCTTCCGCTTGCCGCCATAGGTCGGATCCCCGACCAGCCCGTGACCCGCATGTGCCATATGCACACGAATCTGGTGTGTGCGCCCGGTTTCTAACCAGCACTCCATCAACGCCAGTACGGGCGGCGTGCCGAACCGCGCAACCGTGCGCGCCCGCGTGACCGCATGACGCCCCGCATTGAAAATAACCGCCTGCCGCTGCCGGTCGGTTTTGTGCCGCGCAAGGCCGGTGGTCATCTTGAGGATATTTCCCGCCTCGAAGTTGACTCCCTTCACTCCGCGCAAGCGCGGATCATTCGCATCTGGCACGCCGTAAACGAGACAACGGTAGTACCGCTCGACCGTATGCGCCTCGAACTGCTTTGCCAGCCCGTGATGCGCAGCATCCGATTTCGCCACGACCAAAAGGCCGCTGGTTTCTTTATCGATCCGGTGGACGATTCCCGGGCGCTTCATGCCGCCCACGCCCGATAAATCGTCACCACAATGGGCCAGCAGTGCATTGACCAGCGTGCCAGAGGGCGATCCGGGTGCGGGGTGTACGACCATGCCAGCAGGCTTGTTAATCACCACAAGGTCAGCATCCTCGAATATAATCTCGAGCGGTATATCCTCGGGCAGGATGTGGCTTTCCTGTGCTTCCTCTACATCGATGTCAATCTTTGTGCCTTCGCCTACAACAGCACGTGGATCGCGTTGGACCTCGCCATTCACAAACACCACGCCCTGATCAATCAACTTCATCAGGCGGGTGCGCGAAAGGTTCGCATCCTCTGGCACATCACGGGCAAGCGCCTTATCAAGGCGCGGCGGGGGTGTTTCCCCCAAGATAAACGATATACGGCGGTGCGACATGGATGAACTTCCCGAACTTACCGATCTGGCAGAGCCGGCAAACCTGCGTTTTTTGCGGCGCATGGTCACGGTCCTGACAACGGTCATGGTTTTTGGGGTCGTAATCGTTATCGGCCTGCTTGTCACGCGCCTGACCAGCGATATGCCAATTTTGCCGAGCGAGATCACATTGCCCGATGGCGCAAAGGCAATTGCTTTCACACAAGCCCCTGATTGGTATGCGATCGTAACAGAAGCAGGCGAGATTTTGGTGTATGACCGGATGACTGGCGCGCTACGACAAACTGTTGTGGTGGACTGAGGGAAATATGGGCTGACTGATATTCCATCAAAGGTGAGCCGAGTTGCTTAAGCAAAGTACCCTGTATCCCACACATTCAAAAAGCATTAATTTTTGAAGGTGGTACCGGAGGATGGTTTCGAACCAACTACCTCGTGGACCACAACCACGCGCTCTAACCGATTGAGCTACTCCGGCACTGCGGTGGTGATTAGAGGGCTACTGCGCGCCCGTCAACTCCTATTGGCAGGGTTTTTTCATCCATTCGCCCGGCACTGAGTATCAAATGCAGACTTTGCACGCGCGCACCTACTGTGGCCGCCGCATCGTCTGCTCGATCAAATCCTGACCGAACGAGACAATTGCCTTCTGATCGATGACCTGCCAACCGTTGCGCAGATAAAGAGTACAGGCTGCTGCATGGCTTTCATGGGTTCAAAGCTGCTTCTCGTGATAGCCCTGCGGCCTCACCTATGCCGTGCGTGTGTCCGGCATTCGGCCCTCCCTCTCCCCAAGCAAAGGGCGGCTGGTGCCAAATGGAACAGGCGCAACTATGCTCTGCTACCGTCCAACCGCCCACAAAAAATCCAGTCGAGGCGAACACCACCCTACCATGCGATCCAAACCCGCTCACGCTTGGGGTCGTAGCCAGAGATATAGTCATCTAAAATCTGGCCTACCCGAACGCCAAAAATTCGCATCCATGCCCTCTGACCGGCAGTATTGCGCGATGTGGCGATCCATTATCCAATCACGGTCGCCGGGGAGAACGTGCGCAAATCAAACTTGCTCGTGGCAAGATCCTATCCCCGCACCACTTGCCATTCAAGCGCGCCGGCGCTAGCGATATCTTCGGATCAGATAAGGAAATACCGCCATGGGTATCAACGACGAACGCGATATTGAAGCCAACCTGCAAATCGGGCCTACAGACAAAGGCATGGTGCGTCTGTTTATTGAAGGCGCAGGCATCGAAATCCCGATGGATTTCACCCCCGATGAGGCCCGCGAGATCGCCGAAGAGATCACAGCCGCCGCAAAAGCCGCCTCGCAGATGGGCGGAAAAAAACGCCGCTGAGACTTGTTATTTGGGATGACACTGCGCTGTCAGTCACTAATCTCGGTCCGGGTTCATTTCCGGGTCGCGCATTAGCTGTAAGCGTCGCGCGGCTGTCGTTGCAAATTTCTGCACCATGACCTTGCGCCGCGCCGGCGCCAGTTTCGCCTCCGGTGCCATACGTAAAATCTCTGCTGTATATCCGTCCGCAATGATCAAACCCTGATCATCAGGCAATAGTTCGACTGGAAAATGCTCGTCCACGGCGAAGAAAAACCTGTCCGCCCACTCCAGATAACCCTGCCATTTACAATCCGAGGTGAAGTCGACACGGCTCGATTTGCACTCAACCACCCACACCTCTCCTTTGGGTCCCAAGGCCATTACATCAACCCGCAAACCGCGCGCGGGAATTACCTCCTCCACGCAGGCAAAGCCGTAGCTGGCCAAGTGGCGCGATACGCCGCGCTGCAACAGCTGGCCGGGTTGGAGGATAGAACGCTCGATCATCCCCAATATTATGAACATATCGTGAACATGCACAAGCCCTTGTCTGCCTTGGCCTTTTGCCCCGCAGCGCTTATCTGTTAACTTCTCAACGATAGGATTCCCGCATGAGCGATCTCGAAGACCCCTCCACCCGCGCCCGTGGTGTGCGCTACGCGCGCGAGCTTGAGGGTCACCTGACATGGCTCGACACCTTCTCCGGCACCGCCCTTGGCGTGTTGGCTGTGGCCTCGGGGATTTATACCTATCTCGGGGTTTCATCGCTTCTGGATGATAACGGGGCTATGTCTGCCTTTGCCGCAATTGCGTATTCCGTGGCCGTATCGGTGGGGATCTTTGTTTTCTGGTCCTACATGCTACGCCTGTTCCCTGCAGTGCGCGGCGCACGCGCGCGGGTGGGCCTAATGGGCGCGATGGCGCTTGGATCGCTTGCGATTATCGCAATGTCGAGCTGGCTGAATGCGGCGGCCCTAGCAGGATCCGCAGCCGTCGAGCAGCATCTGGCAAAGACGGTGCAGGATTATCAGGTCTCGCTGGAACGTGCGCACGAAATTGCCCTGTCAGCACAAGGGCTTGAACGTGACGTGGCTCGCGTGCGCCAGTCTTTCGAAGATCTGAGCGAACAAGAGGCCACCGGCGATCTATCAGGCCTTGCCGGACGCGGTGCCGTGTTCCGTGTCCTGCGCCAAAAATCATCCGAACTGGCCGGGCTAGAGGCGCAGATCGCCTCCCAGACACCGCTCGTGAATGCCGCCTTCACCGAAGGGAATGCGATCCTGAGCCGGATGCGCGCACTCACCGTTGAGGCAGGCCCCGTCGAGGCACGCTCGGTCGAGTTTTCCGAACAAGCCGTCCGCCTTGCCGGTCTCATCACACAAATGCGCCAGCTCTCTGTGGCCTCACTGGTGGAGCGTGCCGCGCAAGACCTCTCTGCCTCGGTTGTTCTGCCAGAGCTTGACGGCCGCTCTGCCCAGATCCGTAATGACCAGTCTGCTACGATAACCTCTGTCCTCGAAGTCCTGTCCCAGCGCGCGCTAACGCTGGCCCGCGCTGCCCAAGCGGTAGAGGCCCTGCCGGCGCCGCCCGAAACCACCTACACCCCTATTTCTTCGGCCGATGCCGTAATCCTCTATGCGCGGAACTTCATTCCTTCATGGGCTGGCGCAATCGCTATCGACCTGTTGCCCGCCGTACTGGTTTTCATCCTTGCGATCACGCAATCCGCAATTCGCGCAGGCCGTGAAGGCACTGCCGTTGAGGATAGCATGACACTGGCCGAATTGCGCGCGGCCATCGCCGTCATGAAGGAAATGGAAGACACAATGAAGGCCGGCGCGCCTGTTCCTGCGTCGCTCCCATCCCCTCCTCCCGTAAAACCCGGTGCGCAATGAGTGACGCCCCAAAACGCAATCCGGTCGCCCGTGTTCTGATGGGCGTCCTCGGCTTCCAGCTTGTGTTAGGAGGCCTGCTGTTCGTGGGAGACCTGCAAAACGGCTTCTCGCTGCCGCGATTGGGTCCAAAATCACCCAATCTGTCGGAGCCTGTGCGCCCGGGCGACCAGACCCGCCGCTTTTCTCCCAGCCGCAGCGTGCCAAACAGCGGTGAGCCACTACCGGAGCGTCTGACGCTCACTGTGGTGTCGGGTGGTGCTGGCATCTTGCTTGAGGGTGAGATCGCGGGCGGAGACGCCCCTCGTATCCTGAAGCAGATAGAAGAACTTCCAACACCCCCCACCCGTGCGATCCTCAACTCTCCGGGCGGCTCGGTGCAGGACGCGCTGGAACTTGGCCGTGCATTACGCCTTGCAGGGCTGGAGACGGAAATGCGGGACGGCGACATCTGCTACTCCGCCTGCCCATATCTGTTGGCAGCAGGTACAAAACGGTCTGTCCCCGAGACAGCCTTTGTCGGCGTACACCAACATTATTTCGGGGAAAACACCTTGCTACCAGCCTTTGTCGCAGTTGAGGACATCCAGCGCGGTCAAGGGCTGGTTATGCGCTATCTCGACGAAATGGGTATCGACCCGCTGGTCATGCAGCACGCATTAGTTACACCACCCGATGACATTTATGTGCTGCTGCCCGAAGAACTGGTGCGATACAAATTTATTGCGGCCCTCCCCCAGTGATACCCCTTGCCGTGGAGCATCTACGCTCCTATCTATGAGGAGTGGCGGGTTCTGCCCTGCGCGACTGACGTTACATTCCAGTGGCCTTAAGCAAATCCGAGGGAGCTGGCTCTGTCATAGCCCTGGTTACGTTAACCGGCGCCCACCTGTACATACAGGTCCTCGGGAATACAACCGACCCGGCAACGGCGGTCCCGCCACACCTTATTTTAGTGATTTTATATAGCGTTCAGCGCTGAGTGGAATGAGCCAAGTGTTCAGTGGCAAATGTCCGTGGTCGAGCAATAGTCTGTAAAGTCTGGGATTGCCCTGATCGAAGCCGCGTTAAAACGCTTCTGGGCGCGCCTCGCGGGCCATGTGGTCCAGCACTGCGTTTACAAACCGCGCCTCTTTGCCATCCGGAAAAAATGCCGATGCCAGATCGAGATATTCAGCGATCACGACCTTCGGAGGGGTGGCCTCATCGCGCAGCTCGGCTCCGGCGGCACGAAAAAGTCCGCGCAACGTGGGATCAATACGCCCGAGCGGCCACTTGGCCACCAAAGCGCGGTCGGTAATCTGGTCGATTGATGCCTGATGAGCGATAGCATCCTCAAGAACACGGGTGAAATGCGCCTCGTCCCCCTCCAGCATCTCTTGCCCGTCCATCATCTCGCCAAAGCGATGGTCGAGGAATTCCAGCCGCACCTTGTCAATGGACAGATTCGAATGCTCCATCTGGAAAAGCGCCTGCACCGCATAAAGCCGCGAAGCCGATCGCATCTTGCGTTTCATGTTGCCGGTCATATTGCTGGTGCGGTCAGGCGTGGTCATAGGGTCGTGTTTCCATCCAATGATCCGGCCATGATGGTATCCGCGCCTTGCGGCTTGAACCCGATGCCCGATGGTGAGGACGACCACTTACGAGCCAGTGCCACCAGATGCAAGGCCGCCAATGCCGCCCCGCCACCTTTGTTCTGGCCGTCCGGATCGCTGCGCACGTCAGCCTGCGCCTTGTTCTCGACTGTCAGAATGCCGTTCCCGATGCACAAACCCTGAAGCCCTAACAACTGGAGCGCACGGGAGCTGTCGTTACACACTGTCTCGTAATGGGTCGTCTCACCCCGAATTACGCAGCCCAAGGCCACGAACCCATCAAAATTACTATGCCGGTCGGCGATACCGATTGCGGTAGGGATTTCCAGCGCGCCGGGCATCTCGACCACTTCAAAAGTCGCGCCCGCTGCCTCGAGTGCGGCCTTCGCCCCGCTCAGTAGACCCTTTGCGATATCGCTGTAATAAGGCGAAACCACGATGAGAATTTTCACAGGCTTGTCGAATTCCGGTGCAGGTAAAACGGTATGCTGAACAGATGCGGCCATTGTTTCTACTCCTGCGTAATCGGGCGGTGGCCCACAATTTTGAGGTTATAGGCCTCAAGCCCTGTGTATTTTGTTTGTGGATTATCCGTCAGCAAAATCAATTCATGAACACCGAGAGCTGCCAATATCTGCGCGCCCAACCCTGTTCGCTTGATCGTGCGCGGGGCCTCATCATCCTTGTCGAGGCGCAGTCGCGGGTTCGGCTCGCGAAACAAGAGCACCGCACCGCGCCCTTCTTCGGCGATCAGACGCATCGCCCGCGGTAATTCGTCCGGCGCACTGGGGCCAAGACCCAGCACATCTTCAAGCGCGTTGAGCGCGTGGGTGCGCGTTAGCACCGGTGCACCATCGCCAATCTCGCCCTTGCTCAGCACAACATGATCGGTACCGGAAATCTGGTCCTCAAACACCCGCATCCGCCAATCGCCGCCATCATGCGCCGACACAACCATGCGGTCGTCCCGCTGGACCAGCATGTTATCGTGTTTGTTGCGGTAAGCGATCAGATCGCTGATGGTACCGATCTTCATGTTGTGCTCGGCAGCGATTTTCACCAGATCAGGCAGGCGCGCCATGGTGCCATCTGGCATCATAATCTCGCAAATCACCCCCGCCGCCGTTAGTCCGGCCAACCGGCTGATATCGACCGACGCCTCTGTGTGGCCTGCGCGCACCAGCACACCACCGTCGCGCGCGCGCAGCGGGAAAACATGACCCGGCGTCGCTATATCGGCTGCACCGTTTTCGGGATCAATTGCTACCGCTACGGTTAGGGCACGGTCCGCAGCAGAGATACCAGTTGTGACGCCCTCTCGCGCTTCGATGCTCACGGTAAACGCGGTCTCGTGTCGCGAAGAGTTGTTGGTCGCCATCATCGGCAACTCAAGCGTATCAACGCGATCCTGCGTCATCGGCAGACAGATCAAACCGCGACCGTGGGTCGCCATGAAATTAATCGCATTTGCATCCGCGAACTCGGCGGCAATTACGAAATCACCCTCGTTTTCGCGGTCCTCATGATCCACCAGAATGTACATCTCGCCTGCGGCACAAGCGGCGATTATGTCTTCGATCGGTGAAATGGCATTTGCCAGCTCGGCCTCGACAGGACCGGGAGTTTCAAAGCTCATCACGAGGCTCCTTTATATCTGGCCTTTGCAGTACCGCACACACGGCCCCATGACCAGAGCAACCGCAGCGTCACAGCGCGCCTACGTCATCTCGGCCAGCCGCGACACATAGCGGGCCAGTGTGTCGATTTCGAGGTTTACACGATCACCTACCGCAGTGTCGCCCCATGTGGTCGACAGTTTGGTATGCGGGATGAAATTGATGCCAAAGTCACAGCCCGCAACTTCGTTCACCGTGAGCGAGGTACCATTAAGAGCAACCGAGCCTTTGGGCGCAATAAACCGCGCCAGCGCCTCAGGCGCACGCAATGTCACGCGCGTGCTGTCACCCTCGTCGCGCATGGCGATTACTTCGGCCACGCCGTCCACATGACCCGAGACAATATGCCCGCCCAACTCGTCACCCACGCGCAGCGCCCGTTCAAGATTGACGCGTTTGCCTGTTTTCCAGTCGCCCAGGTTGGTCATATCCACCGTCTCGCGGCTCACCTGCACCTCGTACCAGTCAGGCCCCAGATCCACGACCGTCAGACACACACCGTCGCTGGCAATTGACGCCCCCATGTCGATGCGACCGGTATCATATCCACAAGTGATCCGCGCGCGCAGATCGCCCTCCTGATGAAGGTCGGCTATGGTTCCGATATCGGTGATAATCCCCGTAAACATTTATGTTCCTCCGGTTTAGGGTGCGCAGGCCATTATAATAGCCTTATTCTCGACAAGGTTTTGAGACTAAATAAGACGAAGAGCAACCAAGGAAAGCCCACCATGGCACCGCACGCCCCCGACAATCGGGTATTTTTGTTCCTGCAAGGGCCTCATGGTCCCTTCTTTAACCGCTTGGGCAAAATGCTCAGGGCGGCAGGCGCGGATGTGTGGCGTGTAGGTTTTAACGCAGGCGACCGCGCATTCTGGTTTCATCCGCGCACCTATATCCCTTTTCGCGGCACGGTCGAGGACTGGCCCGCAACCTTCCAGAGCCTTCTAACTGATAAATTAGTAACAGATATTGTGCTATACGGCGATACGCGGCCAATCCATGCACAAGCGGTGGCACAAGCCCGCGCACGTGGCCTAACGGTCCACGTATTCGAGGAGGGCTATATGCGTCCCTATTGGATCACGTATGAGCGCGACGGCACCAACGGCAATTCGCGCCTAATGGATATGTCGATTCCGGATATGCAAAAGGCGCTCGAGAAATCCGATATGGAGGCTCCCCTGCCTCCCGGCCACTGGGGCGATATGCGCCAGCACATTTTTTATGGCGCGCTCTATCATTGGTTCGTGATGTTTAGAAACGGTGATTACCGCAATTTCCGCCCCCACCGTGATTTGCCCGTAACAGCCGAATTCGCGCTCTATCTCAAGCGCCTCTTGTTGATGCCGTTTCAGGGGATTGAGCGGCGGATCGAAACGCTGCGAATCCGCTTGGGTGGCTTTCCCTACCATCTCGCCCTGCTCCAACTCGAACACGACAGTTCGTTCCAAATGCATTCGCCCTTCACTACCATGAGCGATTTTCTCGAAGAGGTTATTGCAGGCTTTGCGAAAGGCGCGCCCCGCCATCATCATCTGGTCGTTAAGGCCCATCCGCTGGAAGATGGCCGCGCGCCTGTGCGCCATGACATCCGGCGTCTGGCAAAAGCCTACGGCGTGAGCAAACGCGTCCATTTTGTGCGCGGTGGCAAACTAGCACAGCTTTTGAATGATGCGCGCACTGCCGTGACGGTAAATTCCACCGCAGGCCAACAGGTGTTATGGCGCGGCATCCCGCTCAAGGTCTTTGGCCGCGCCGTTTATGACAAGCCCGAATTTGTCTCCGAGCAGTCGCTGCCCGAATTCTTCCAGACTGCAACCCGACCCGATAGTCGCGCCTACAAAGATTTTCGCCGTTATCTTCTGGAGACAAGCCAACTACCCGGTGGATTTTACTCGGCACGCGGCCGCCGCCAGCTGATGCGTCAGGTCGTAGATATGATGCTTGGCCCTGATGATCCCTATGATGCACTCGATTCAGGCACCGCCCCCCCGCGCCAGCAGTTGCGGCTCGTGAACTAACAACCACAACCCCTTGTGCCTTCAGCCGAATCCTGGCCCTCAACGCGGCAGCAATGCCACACATTTCACACCTCCCCAGCCAAAACTCGTAGCCTTTGGTAGATTTTGCGGCACAACTCCGATAGGGTCTCTCTTAATACGTCGAAACAATCGGCGATTTTGAGGCAGAACATAGGTCGAGGAGACCGGGCAGTGAAAACCCTTAGCATCCGGTGGGCTCGCCCCATCGCAGTCGTTACGGCCTGTGCCGTGATGGCCTCTTGCGGATTGCCGCAGGTAGGTCCAAATAAACGCCAGATTTATTCAGGCTCCGTTCAGCGCGAAGGCGACGCATTTGTCGTCGCAGTCAATGACCGTGTCACCCGTGCTACCGCTGTGGTACCGGCACTTGGTTTCTCGTCCGCGTTCAAAAATGCCGGCACACTTGGCTCCGATACGATCCGCGCTGGTGACGTGCTTGGCATCACCGTCTATGAAAACGTCGATGACAGCCTGTTGGGCACCGAAGGCGCACCCGCCACGCTGGAAGAAGTACAGGTCGACGGCGCCGGCTTTATCTTCATACCCTATGCAGGCCGGATCAAGGCGGCGGGAAATTCTCCCGAAGCCATTCGCCGCATCATTACCGCAAAACTTGCCGATCAAACCCCCGATCCACAGGTCGAAGTACGCCGCGCCGCCGGTGACGGATCGACCGTGTCATTGGTCGGTGCCGTAGGCGGTCAGGGCGTCTTCCCTATCGAGCGTCCGACCCGCTCGCTAGCAACCATGCTGGCGCGTGCAGGCGGCATTACCATCTCTCCGGAGATTGCACAGATTACCGTGATCCGCGGTGCAGCGAGTGGCAAAATCTGGTTTGAAGACCTCTACAAATATCCTGAACTGGACATCGCCCTGCGGGGTGGTGACAAAATCCTCGTCGAGCAAGATACCCGCTCGTTCACTGCGCTCGGCGCCACGGGTTCTCAGGCCCGTGTCCCGTTCGAGACGCAGAACCTCTCCGCGATCGAAGCTATTGCACAAGTGGGCGGCCTGCTTGCCGCCTCCGCCGACCCTACTGGCGTGTTTGTGCTGCGCAACGAGCCGGAGGAAGTGGCCGAGCAAGTGCTCGGTCGTAACGATTTGGAAGGGACACAGCGCCTCGTCTACGTGCTTGACCTGACAGAGCCGAATGGCATGTTTATGGCGCGTGATTTCGTGATCCGCGACGGAGACACCCTCTACGTCACCGAAGCGCCCTTCACGCAGTGGAGCAAGGTCATCACAGCCATAACCGGCACCGCAACCTCTGCTGGCAGCATTACCTCACTGTCCGGCGGCTGACACGATGGGCCTTGGTCCTGAAATATATCACGAAAGCGCCGCCGGTTCGACGAAGGACCGGCGGCTTTTCGTCTATAATGGCGGGTTCCTTACACAAGAACGCATCCGCCGCATCCTTCAACTGTCAGGCTATTCCATCCATCTGGGTCTGCCCGCACGCGAAGGCGATGCCGTCGCCGTTTGGGGCAACTCGCCCACCGCCCACCGCGGAGAGGGCGTAGCCATCGCCTGTGAGGCGCCCGTTGTACGCATCGAAGACGCCCAACTTCGCTCACTCTTTCCGGGCCGCGACGGAGAGCCGCCCCTAGGCCTTGTGATCGACCACCGTGCCGCGCATTTTGACCCTTCCAAGCCTTCTGACCTCGAGGTGCTGCTGGCCACACATCCGCTTGATGACACTGCCCTGCTCAACCGTGCACGCACTTGCATTGCGCGGATCAAAGAGGCGCATCTGAGCAAATATGCCGCGATCCCACTCGACACGCCTGTCCCTCCAGCTGGGTATGTGGTGGTCATCGACCAGACGGAAGGCGACGCTTCGGTCACCGCATCGGGCGCCGACCGCACGCGATTCCTTGAAATGCTGTATTATGCGCAAGAGGAACATCCCGGTGCGCGCATTTTGATAAAAACCCATCCCGAAACCGCCGCAGGCCACAGAACAGGTTATTTCCGCGATAGCGATCTGAACGAGCGAACGCAGTTCCTGAGCGACCCGATAAGCCCCTACGCCCTGTTCGAGGGTGCACTTGGCGTTTATACCGTTTCCTCAGGCTTGGGCTTCGAGGCGATTTTCGCAGGCCACAAGCCGCGAGTCTTCGGCCAACCTTTCTATGCCGGTTGGGGCCTGACCGAAGATGCCTTCGAGATCCAGCGTCGCCAGCGCATCCTGACCCGCTCGCAGCTTTTTGCCGCGGCAATGATACTCTATCCGCGTTGGTATGACCCCTACCGCGATACCCTGTGCACCTTGGAGACAGCGATCGACACACTGGAGGCACAGGCGCGCAGCTGGCGCGAGGACCGCCATGGCTGGTGCGCCACAGGTATGAGCGGGTGGAAGCGCGACCACTTGCAAAAATTCTACGGCGGGTACCGGCCGCTTGTCTTTGCCGATGCACCAGTGGATATTTCTGACCGTCCACAAATGGTCTGGGCCAGCAAAATCGGCGCAGAGGTCAAAGGGATCACCCGCATAGAAGACGGTTTCATCCGCTCTCGCGGCCTTGGCGCTTCATTGGTCCCCCCCCTGTCATTGGTGACCGATGATCTGGGTATCTATTATGACCCGGACCGCCCCTCGCGGCTCGAGCGGATGATAGAAGGCCGCGCTACAGCGCGCCTTGATCAGGAATTACGCGCCGCCCGATTGATCAAATCGCTGATTGCGGCGGGCTTGAGCAAATATAATACCGGAAATCCCCCCGGTGCTCTGCCTGACGGTCACCGTATCCTTGTGTGTGGACAGGTGGCCGACGATGCCTCTATCCGGAGGGGGACCAGCGACGTGACGACAAATCAGGCCCTTCTCGACACGGTGCGCGCCGCCCATCCCGATGCAATAATCCTCTACAAGCCCCATCCGGACGTTGAAGCGGGCCTGCGGGAGGGCGCCCTTTCCAATCCCGCCGCAGCCGACCAGATTATCACCAAAACCGATCCTTCCGCCCTACTGGCGCAAGTCCACGAAGTGCACACAATGACATCGCTGATGGGGTTCGAGGCACTTCTCAGGGGCATTCCCGTCACAACCTACGGCGCGCCCTTCTATGCGGGCTGGGGGCTCACAACCGACCTGTCCGACGTCCCCCCGCGCCGCCGCGCACGCCCCAGCCTTGAAGCTTTGGCGCATGCCACACTCATCGATTATCCACGTTATTTCGATCCGAAGACAGGCTTGCCGTGTCCAGCTGAAATCGCAGTACTACGCCTCGTCGAAAATGACCTGAACAAGCCAAGCCTCGCGAACCGCACCGTTTCAAAGTTACAAAGCAAATTCCGCCGCTACGCACACCTGTGGCGCAAGTAGTCAGGCGCGCCTGCGCACCCAACGGTGCAAAACATCCGGCCCCACAACCTGTGTCTCGACCAGATCAAACCGTGGCGCCTGCCCCAGGCGAGCCAGACCCGTCGGGCCAACTCCAGCGAGCCCCTCGGCACCGATCACGACGCCGGCGGTAAACCCTGCCAGATGATCCACCAGATCCGCACGCAGCAAACTTGCTGCGATCTCCGATCCTCCTTCGGAGAAAATCCGCGTCAAGCCGTGCGTGCCGAGCTTCTGCATCACATCAATCATATCAAGCTGGCCACCGGCGGTGCGGCAGCTGATCAGCACTGCCCCCATGCCTGTCCATGCATCCACCAGCGCATCGGGCGCATCAGCCCCATGGCACAGGATCAGCGGCACATCCGCCGCAGTCTGCGCCAGCTTTGCGCTCAGCGGAATATCCAACCGGCGCGAGATGACTATCCGCGCAGGCTGTTGCACAATTCCCATATCGCGCACTGTCAACGAGGGATCGTCGGCGCGCACCGTACCGCCACCGACCATTACCGCATCATGTACGTTGCGCATCGCATGCACCAAACGCCGCGCAGGGCCTTGAGTGATCCACTGGCTCTCGCCCGTCGCCGTGGCAATACGCCCGTCAAAGGACGCGGCAAGCTTGAGGGTGACCATTGGCCGCCCCTGCTCTAGCCGGCTGAAAAATCCGGCATGATCCTGAAGGGCTTCGGCCTCCATCACGCCTGTCACAACACTGACCCCTGCAGCGCGAAGCATCGAAATCCCGCGCCCCGCGACACGCTCGTCCCTGTCGCGCACGCCAATGACCACCCGCGCCACGCCTGCATCAATCAAAGCCTGCGCACAGGGCGGTGTCCGGCCATGGTGCGCACAAGGCTCCAGCGTGACAAATACATCAGCCCCCTTGGCGGCACTACCAGCCTGCGCCAATGCCTCCGTTTCGGCATGCGGGCGGCCCGAAGGCGCGGTCCAGCCGCGCCCCACAATCATTCCATCCGATACAACAACACAGCCAACCGCAGGGTTGGGCCAGGTTTTGCCCCACCCCCGCCGCCCCAGCGACAGGGCCAGCGCCATGTAGCGCGCATCGCTCAACTCTCAGGCTCACCGGCAGTTTGTGGCCGCAACTCTGCTACGAATTTGTCGAAGTCATCAGCTTGCTGGAAATTTTTGTAAACACTGGCAAAACGCACGTAAGCAACGGTATCAATCCGCGCCAGCGCCTCCATCACAATCTCGCCGATCTGTTTGGAGCCAACGTCCGTCTCTCCCATACTCTCCAAGCGGCGTACAATGCCACTGATCATCTGGTCGATACGTTCAGGCTCTATCGGGCGCTTCTGCATCGAAATCCGGATTGAGCGCTCCAGCTTGTCACGGTCAAAATCTTCCCGCTTGCCGGAGGATTTGATCACAACCAGATCGCGCAACTGAACGCGCTCGTAAGTTGTAAACCGGCCTCCGCAAGCCGGGCAAAACCGCCTGCGCCGGATGGACACATGATCCTCCGCCGGACGGCTGTCTTTTACCTGAGTATCAATATTTCCACAAAACGGGCAGCGCATTGGCCTGTCCCCTTATTCCTGATCCGCCTCTGTTGTGGGATCACCGCCCCACTTATCCACAGGTATAGGGGAAGCCATAGGTTTTGGGTAGTCTAGAAATTCCCTACAACATAAGGGGTCTGGCGGGGGACATTGCAGACGCCGAAACCAATATGCTGCGTCAGCAAGTCAACAGCCCACAGCCATTTTATCAGCTGGTCAGAAGCGGCCGCCAGCCCGCTGTAACTTGTGATCCGCGCAAAAACCAAAGGCGTGCCCGACGCTCAGGTTTGCACCAGCACGGCCCAAAGACCCGCCCACAATCACCGTCGAAGAGGGCGTCAGACCATTGGGATCAAGGGTAAATGTGACGGGACCGCGCTGCCCGAACCCGCGCTTTCTATCTTCGGCGATATAAAGGCGTTGCGCCCCTGTAGCTCCTTTGACAGATCGCGCATAATCAGCAGCACCACACCAGACGCCACGCGCCCCGATCCCGGCGTCGCCTGTGACATTGAAACCCTTACCAACGGCTGCAACTGTCACACCGTTTCGCGCGGTGAACTCCTGCGCCGACAGGGGCGCTGCGGTCAAGATAAAGACCGCCAAAAACTTTGATCGGATTTTCACGTTCAGTCCCTTCCGGGCAGATTGAGAGAAATGTCGAAGTCTTCCTTGCGGCAAAACTGGCGCGCATGGGCAACCGGAAGGCCCAGACCCACCTGCGATGTGCCGATCGTGATCGACTGAAACGGCCCTTGGCTCAAGGTTGAGGGATCAATTGTGAATACCACCGAATTGCGGCCCGGTTCCACGCGGGAGGGTCCCCGCGCCTCGCTGATGTAAACACGGCTCGTCGCACCCAATCGCCGCTCGGCGTATTCTGCCGCGGCACACCACATGCCCTGAGGTCCTTCGCCCCGCGCCTCGATGACCGCGAATGAAGTGGCACTGATCGGTACAACGTCCAGATCATTTACAGATCGGAACACATGAGTATTGGCATACGCAGGCAGTGTCGACGCAAAGGCGGTGGCAACAATTGCCGAGTATAGAAACGATCGTCGCATAGTAGGCTTCTCCTCTAAGGGGTAATCCATAGATAGCCCCCCTCACCCGCAGGTCAAAATCAAAGCCCCGTGAAGAGCAGACTGCCTTCCTTAATGTTCACTCCAACAATCAGGTTTGACGTCAGGCACGCACCTCACGCCACAATGTACCGCAGGCATAAAAAAACCCTGCCCAAGTTGACCTTGGACAGGGTTTTTTCCGAACAATGAGCTTACTGGTCGAGGAAACTGCGCAGCTTGCGTGAGCGGCTCGGGTGCTTGAGCTTGCGCAATGCTTTGGCTTCAATCTGGCGGATACGCTCGCGTGTTACGCTAAACTGCTGGCCCACTTCTTCCAACGTATGGTCCGTGTTCATGCCGATACCGAAACGCATCCGCAGCACACGTTCTTCACGCGGTGTGAGGCTGGCGAGGACACGTGTGGTGGTTTCCTTGAGGTTTTCCTGAATGGCACTGTCCAAGGGCAGCACCGCATTCTTATCCTCGATGAAGTCACCAAGCTGGCTGTCTTCCTCGTCACCAATTGGTGTCTCAAGCGAAATCGGCTCCTTGGCGATTTTCATCACCTTGCGGACCTTCTCAAGCGGCATTTGCAACTTTTCGGCCAATTCTTCCGGCGTTGGCTCCCGGCCAATCTCGTGGAGCATCTGGCGGCCTGTGCGCACCAGCTTGTTGATCGTCTCGATCATGTGCACCGGAATACGGATCGTCCGCGCCTGATCCGCGATGGAGCGAGTGATCGCCTGACGGATCCACCATGTCGCATAGGTCGAGAACTTATAGCCGCGGCGGTATTCGAACTTGTCCACGGCCTTCATCAGACCGATGTTACCTTCCTGAATAAGATCAAGGAATTGCAGACCACGGTTCGTGTATTTCTTTGCGATGGAAATAACCAGACGCAAGTTAGCCTCGACCATTTCCTTCTTCGCCTGACGGGCTTCTTTCTCGCCCTTCTGGACCTGCTGCACGATGCGGCGGAATTCGGAAATATCAAGACCCACATACTGGCCCACTTGCGCCATATCAGTGCGCAGCTCGGTCACTTTGTCCGCGGAACGCTCGATAAACATTTGCCAGCCACGACCGGCCTTGTCGCCCATCCGCTCCATCCAGTTTGGATCAAGCTCGTGACCACGGTACGCCTCTACGAATTCGGAGCGGTTGATCCGGGCCTGATCCGCCAGCTTAACCATGGCAGAGTCGATCTGCATGATGCGCCGGTTGATGCCATAGAGCTGGTCGATCAGCGCCTCGATGCGGTTGTTGTGCAGATGAAGGTCATTCACCAACAGCACAATCTCCGAGCGCAGTTTTTGATAGGCTTTCTCGTTTTTGGCAGAGAAAGTACCGTCTTCGTTCAGCTGGGCAGAAATCCGGTTGTCCTGCATCTGGCTCAGCTTGACGTAATCATCTGCAATCAGGTCGAGCGCTTCGAGAACCTGCGGCTTCAGCGCAGCCTCCATCGCGGCCAGCGACATATTCGCCTGCTCGTCTTCGTCCTCGTCATCATCATCGTCTGTTGAAATCGCATTACCGTCCGCATCCAGCTCCGGCTGGCCGTCCGACTTGCTCTCGACGGGAGCGCCGACGACGGGCACGACAGGCGCGGTCGCGCCCTCTTCGCCCATTTGGGTGCCGAATGTTGCCTCGAGGTCGATGACATCGCGCAGCAAAATATCTTCGGAAAGCAATTCGTCACGCCAGATCGTAATCGCCTGAAACGTTAGCGGACTCTCGCACAGGCCCGCAATCATCGTATTGCGACCAGCCTCGATCCGCTTTGCGATCGCAATCTCGCCTTCACGCGACAACAACTCGACAGAGCCCATTTCGCGAAGGTACATCCGAACCGGATCGTCCGTACGGTCGAGTTTCTCAGAAGTACCGGACCCAAGCGTGATTTCTTTTGGACCATCGGTGGTGGCAATATCGGTGCCGCCCTTGTCTTCGTCCTCGCCTTCTTCGTCCTCGATGATGTTGATGCCCATTTCGGACAACATCGACATCACGTCCTCGATCTGCTCCGATGACACCTGATCGGGCGGCAGCACGGTATTGAGCTGGTCGTAGGTGATGTAACCCTTTTCACGGGCATCACCGATCATCTTTTTCACAGCAGCTTGGGACATATCCAGCGAGTGACCGGAATCCTGATCGTCACGCTTTGTGTCTTCGTTGGTGTCTTTCGCAGCCATAAAGAGCTCCTATCTGTCCCTAAGCGAATCACCGGCAGGCGATTCGTTTTCCGAATCATGCGGGGTTTGAGGTGATTCTTAAACCCGTATCCTAATTTTTCCGCTAATTGCGGAGATTTGGTAACCCGCGCGCCACAATTCCGGCCCTCGTGTCACAAACCAAGCCCCTGTTAGGGCCTCTTTTTTCCGCCTTTGGAGAAGTCGATCTGGTCGAACATGCTCCGGCTTTTCGCCACCTGCTCGCGATCGAGCCGTGCACCATTATCTGCTATTACATATTCTGCTTTGTCTTCCTGACCAGCGCGCTGCGCTAAATCTGCTGCTTTTGCCGCCTCGGCAAGGCGCCATGTCAGGCCTTCATCCGCTTCTCCGGTCAAATCATCCGCTGCGTCCTGCACCTCGTCCTTAAGACCGCGCACCGCCGCCAGCTTGGCCAACTCCTCGGCGATGGTCATTTTAGTGATCTCGATGTCGCCCGGCTTTCTAATGCAAGGCGTTATTGCGACATGGCGTTGACCCATAAGTGTTTCAAGGGCATCCGCACCCAAATCCGCCGCAATTTTCGCACGCAACACCGCCACGCCTTCACCTGCATTGTTCAGAACCAGATCGCGCAGCCGGCGATGGTCCCCGTCCAAACAGGCCATCCTCTCCAGCCCGCTCTCGAAAGACTCAACCAACTGAGGGCAGCTGATGCAGGCCGCCAGAATGACTGCTTCACGCAGATGATCCGTGGCCCGCGAATCCGCTGCCGTTGCAAGCATGGATGCTTTTGCCCCTGCAGACGGTCCTTGCGGCGCTTTGCTTCCCCATGGCTGGCCCCATTGTCCGCTGCTGCGCGGCTGTGCCACACGCATGCCGCCGCCGGCTTTGGGCTTGGACCGGAAAAGGTCCCAGCGCATTTCCTTGAGTGCCTGTTCATAATGACTGCGAATGCTTGGATCTTTGATCAGCATTGTTTTTTCACGCAGAGATTTGTCCAGTGCCGCCTTGCGCTCGGGGCTGTCGAAATTCTTGCCCTCGATCTCGCGGCTCCACAACAGTTGGACCATCGGCACCGCCTGATCCAACAGCGTCTGCACCGCACCGGCCCCGCTTGATTTCAGCAGATCATCAGGGTCTTTACCCTCCGGCATCATAGCAAAGCGCAAGCTCCGGCCTGCTTCCAGCAGCGGTAGCGCCAGATCAATCAGTCGCAATGCGGCGCGCTGCCCCGCCGCATCCCCGTCGAGGGTAATTATAGGCTCGTCGCTTATCCGCCACAGCATCGCCAGCTGGTTTTCGGTAATGGCCGTGCCAAGCGGCGCCACCGATGCACCAAATCCCGCCTCGCTCAGCGCAATTACATCCATATATCCTTCGGCCACCAGCAAGGGCTGTCCCTTGCCCGCGGCAACCCGCGCATCCTTGACGTTATAAAGGCTGCGGCCCTTGTCAAAAAGTTCAGTCTCGGGCGAGTTAAGGTATTTCGCCTTGTCTTCGGGGTCCATAGCGCGACCGCCAAATGCAATTGCGCGCCCTCGCGCATCACGGATCGGATACATGATCCGGCCCCGGAATGTGTCGTAGGGCTTGCTTCCCTTGTTAGATGGCTTGGCCAGACCCGCGCCTATAATCAGGTCATCGGGAATATCCTTACCCTTGAGGGCATCCCACAATCCCTGCCAGCTGTCGGGCGCAAAGCCGATTTCCCAACGGTCACAGACCTGCTGCGGCAGGCCGCGCCGCTCCAGATACTCCCGCGCGGCACCAGCAGCTCCCGTGCGCAGTTGCAGGCGAAACCATTTGACCGCCAGCTCCATCACATCGGCCAGATCCTTGCGCACATCGGCCTTCTCAACCGCACGCGGATCGCGTTCGGGCATGGGCATCCCGGCTTCGCCGGCCAATATCTCGACTGCCTCCATAAAGGTCACATTCTCCGTCTCTCGCACAAAGGAAATCGCATCCCCCTTGGCGTGACAGCCAAAGCAGTAATAAAATCCCTTGCGGTCATCGACGTGGAAACTGGCAGACTTTTCCTGATGGAAGGGGCACGGCGCCCACATGTCGCCCTTACCCTGGTTGGATTTGCGCGCATCCCACACGACTTTTTTGCCCACAACCTGTGACAGGCTGGAACGGGTGCGCAACTCATCTAGGAATCCGGGTGGAAGGCTCATACCGTCCAATATGGGCAGCGCAGGCTCAGAGTCCAGATGCGCCGCCCATTGCTACGGTGCTTATTCTTGCGCCAGACACATCTCGTTCCATGCGGCCTTGAGATCGGCTTTGCGCACTTCGCCCATTTTCATGGTATAAACCCAAGGAGTCACCAGTGGCACAATCGCATTATATTTTTCGGGCCACTCAGGCGTTGTGCCTGCAATATGTTCGGCCACTTCACGCTCGCCCACGCGGGCGACACGCGCCGCCTGCACCGCAGCGACAACATCCCCCTGATAACCGCAATCCTCGATTCTCACGGTTTGGGCAAACAATGGTGTCGCCACAGCGACAGATAAAATAAAACTCAGTACACGGATCATTACATTCTCCAGAACAATAACTCTGTGCGCACCTTATGCCCGCGCTGCGACCGCTTCCAGTGCGGTTGTCAAATCGTGAACTAGTGTCGCCGCCATTGAGCGAAAAACTGCGATCATGAACTGGTCTTCGCCCGTTCGGGTGATACTGGCGTTCATGTGCCCCAGTTGCGTGCGAACTGTCGCGCCTACTCCGAAGGCCCGCAGGCGCATGTCAACCGGCACCAACCGCGCCAATGCGTCCGACCCGCCTGCACCGGTCAGCGTCACAACAGCCCATGCATCAGACTGATCCACCACCGCAGCATACGCCCCGAGAGCGGGATCAGGCACTGCGCCCGTCAACAGCGCCTCCCCCCGTCCGATCCAGATACAGCGCCGATCGCCTGCGGCACTGGTGCCCAGCGGCGGGGGAAACGGCAGACCCAGCGCACGGCCCAGCGCCGCACCCGAAGCGGCAGCAAATGGCGTCACAGATGCAATCGGCCCCAGATCAATTTCGGCCACTGTCAAAGTTCCGATCGTGACCGGCAACAGCCCCTCACAGGGGCTCGACGCTTGCAATCTATCCACGCACACGCCCTCCTTCAGGATCCACAAACAAGGGGCTGCAAATCTCGACCTCAACGGTCAGATCGCGCATATGGTCGCGTACAACCACCCTCTCCCCCATCCGCTCAGGGCCATTCTTCACAAACCCCAACCCGATCATGGTTCCCACATCGGGTGAGAAACATACGGAAGTAACATACCCCTGATCCTGCGCATGAACATGCGCCGCATCTGTGTTAAAGATATGCGCACCAGCACTCAACTGTTGGACCGCGCCCACAGGCCGCAGACCCACCAGCCGCGGACGCGCGGGATCGACCAGCCCCTCGCGCCCTGCCAGCACCTTGCCCACGCAATCCTTCTTGGGTGAGATCATCCTCGCCATTCCCACATCAAAGGCAGTCACCCGACCATGGATCTCGGAATGTGTGATGTGCCCCTTCTCAATCCGAAGCACATTGAGCGCTTCCATCCCATAGGCGCCTCCCCCTAAAGCTTCAGCGCGTGCGACCAGCTCGGCAAAGAGCCCCGCCCCAAAACGCGCAGGCACGGCAACCTCGTAGGCGTGCTCCCCCGAGAATGAAATGCGGAAAAGCCGCCCCGCGACACCCATCACGCCTATCTCGCCGCAGGCCATAAACGGCCAACTCTGGTTATCAACAGGCGCATCGAGCAGCCCGTTCAACAACTCCCGTGATTTTGGGCCCGCCACAGCAAATTGTGCCCAATGCTCCGTCACGCTGGTAAATGCCACCACCCATTCGGGGTGCAACATCTGGGTCACGAACTCCAGATGCCGCATCACATCCCCCGCTGCCGCAGTGGTGGTGGTCATCACAAAGTGCTCTGCCCCCATCCGCGCACAGGTGCCATCGTCCATCACCGTTCCGTCCTCGCGCAGCATTAGGCCGTATCGCACGCGCCCCTCTTTGAGCGTCGAGAACATGCCGGTATAGACGAAATCCAGAAGATTACCGGCGTCAGGACCCTGAATATCGATCTTGCCGAGCGTGCTGACATCACAGACACCGACAGTGCGCCGGACATAGCCCACCTCACGGTCGCATGAGTGCCGCCAGATTGTCTCACCCTCGCGCGGAAAATAGCTGGGCCGGTACCAGAGCCCCGCCTCGATCATCGGTGCGCCCATCTCAACCGAGCGCTTCTGCGATGTGGTGAACCGCTGCGGAGCAAATCCTTTACCCTGCGCACCAGCCCCCATCGCGGCAATCGCCACAGGACTGTATGGTGGTCGAAATGTCGTCACCCCCGTTTCGGGAATTCCCCGGCCCGTGGCATCCGCCAGCACGGCCAATGCGGCCACGTTCGAGTTCTTGCCTTGATCCGTCGCCATGCCCTGAGTGGTATAGCGCTTCATATGCTCGACCGAGCGGAAATTCTCCGCCGCTGCCTGCTTCACATCCTTGACCGACACATCATTCTGGAAATCCAGCCATGCGCGCCCCTTGCCCGCGACCGCCCAAAGGGGCGCAATTCGGTAGGGCGCATCCTCTGCCGCAGGCAATTCCACTGCGGCTTCCCCTCCCAGCGCCTCGATGACACGCCCCGCAGCAGCAGCCCCTTGGGCCAAACATGCCGCCGTCGAGAATGCGCCATTACACGCTCCCGCCGCCTCCAAATTCGGAATCATCCCCGTCACCGGCACAAACGCCGCAATTTCCTCGCGCCATTCGGGCCGCCCGTTCATATGACAGGTCAAATGCACCGTAGGGTTCCATCCACCCGACATTGCCAGACAATCCGCTGCAATCGTAATCTCGCCGCTCGCATTGCGCACCCTCACGCTGCGCAATGCCCCGCGCCCCGAAGATCCGCACACTTGCGCACCCAGATGCACCGGATATGGCACATCCCCCACTGCCGCATCCGCACGGCTGTCGATTAACGCGGCCACTTTCACGCCCGCAGCATGCAAATCCCGCGCTGTACGGTGAGCATCATCGTTATTGCCGAAGACGGCCACGGACTTGCCCGCTGCAATACCCCAGCGGTTCAAATAGGCCCGCACCGCCCCTGCCATCATGATGCCCAGCCGGTCATTATTCTCGAAGGCAATCGGCCGCTCCAGCGCGCCCGCTGCCAGAACCGTACGTCGGGCCGTAATCCGCCAGAAACATTCAAGCGGGGCGGCGCTGCGCGGGACATGATGCGTCACCCGCTCAAGCGCGCCGAATACGCCGCCGTCATAGGCTCCCGTCACAGTAGTACGCTTCATCAGGCGCACATTGGGCATCGTCGCCAGCCGCGCAACCTCTCTTGCCGCCCAGTCCGCAGCGGGGATCCCCCCCACATCCTCGACCTCGGCAAGCATCCGTCCCCCCATGCGACTATCCTCGTCGCACACGATCACATCAAGTCCGGCATCCGCCGCCACACGCGCCGCCATGAGCCCCGACGGGCCACTGCCCACCACCAACAGATCGCAAAACGCAAACGCCCGGTCATAGGTGTCGGGATTGTGCTTGCCGCTCAAACGCCCCAAACCTGCCGCCCGCCGGATCACCGGCTCATAGACTTTCTCCCAGAAGGCGCGTGGCCACATAAACGTCTTGTAATAAAATCCCGCCCCCAGAAACGGCGCGGCTAGATCATTGATTGCCATCGCGTCAAAGCGCAATGATGGCCAAGACGACTGCGAAAACACTTCCAGCCCGTCATACACCTCCTGCACGGTTGCGCGTACATTCGGCTCCGCGCCCGCGCCGCGCCCGACCGTGATCAGTGCATTAGGCTCCTCGCTCCCCGCTGTTAAAACCCCGCGCGGGCGATGGTATTTGAAGGATCGTGCAACAATCCGCACGCCCGCGGCCAACAATGCCGAGGCCACGGTGTCACCTGAACGCGCCGTGTATCCGACCCCGTCGAACCGAAACCTGATCTTCTCCCCCGAGCCGATTTCCACAACCCTCATGTGCCCGCATCCTTCGCAAATTTTGCCGCCAGCTCGACTCCATAAATCTCGTGGGTCACCGTATCACGCGTTACCACCAGCCACGCCCGACAGCCCGCATCATGCTGCCACAAGTCGCGCGTACGGCCAGCAGGATTTTCGCGCAAATGCACATAAGCGTCCCACGCGTCCGGTTCGGCATCTACCGAAGGTCGCAGCAGCGCGGCGCCACGATAATAAAACTCGCGGCGATCCCGCGCCCCGCAGAGCGGACAAACGATCCTCACAAAAACACCCCATAACGCCGTTTTCTTATTTGGGAACCAGACACCAATCCCGCACCCGACACGGGCACCTCAATGCAAATTATGCTGCGCACCAGTACCCTCCTCATCCATAATGCCACGCCCTGTACGAAACCGGTCCAGCCTGTAGCGCGCTGCGGGCGCATGATGCTGCCCAGTGGCCATCAGATGCGCAAAGGAATTGCCCGATCCCGGGATCGCCTTGAACCCGCCGTAGCACCAGCCGCAGTTGATGAACAAACCTTCAGTTGGCGTTTTGTCGATGATGGGCGAGCCATCAGGCGTCATATCCATAATCCCGCCCCAGCTGCGCAACACCTTGGCTTTCCCGATCATCGGCATCAGGGTCATGCCCGCCTCCATCACATGCTCGGCCATAGGCAGGTTCCCGCGGCTCGCGTAAGACGCATAGAAATCGAGATCGCCGCCAAATACCAATCCCCCCTTATCCGACTGGCTGATATAGAAATGTCCCATCCCGAAGCTGATCACGTTATCAATCACGGGCTTGAGCCCTTCGGTCACAAAGGCCTGCAACACATGGCTCTCGATGGGCAGGCGCATCCCCGCCATCGCCGCTACTTGACTAGAGCGCCCGGCAACCACAATTCCCACTTTCTTGGCCCGTATCGCCCCGCGTGTGGTCTGAACCCCGCGCACGACACCATTCTCGATATCGATGCCCGTGACTTCACACTGCTGGATCAGATCAACACCCCGCTCGGACGCCCCACGGGCATAGCCCCAAGCCACCGCATCATGCCGCGCCGTGCCTGCACGCTTTTGCAACAAGCCGCCATAAATCGGGAACCGCGTATTCTCGAAATCCAGATAAGGCGCGATGCGCTTTACCCCCGCCACATCCAACAGCTCCGCATCATCGCCCTGCCCCACAATGCTATTGCCCCGTCGCGCATAGGCGTCCCGCTGCCCGTCCGAATGGCACAGCATCAACTGCCCGCGCTGGGACAACATCACGTTGTAATTGAGGTCCTGCTCAAGGCTCTCCCATAGCTTCAGCGAGTGCGAATAAAACTGCGAGTTGCCATCAAGAAAATAGTTGGCGCGCACGATGGTCGTGTTGCGGCCCACGTTGCCGCCGCCCAGATACCCCTTCTCGATCACGGCAATGTTCGTCATCCCATGCTCTTTGGCGAGGTAATAGGCCGTCGACAAGCCATGCCCGCCACCGCCGATGATGATCGCGTCATACTCTGATTTCGGCTCGGCATCGCGCCAATGGGGCTGCCAGCCTTTGTTGCCGCTTAATCCCTCGCGCAGAATACGCCAACCCGAAAACCGCATGGTCACCCTCCTGTGCAGATTTGGTCAGTCTGGCAAACATGCACCAGCCTCGCAATCGCCAAATGCCCCTGCGGCCCAATCGCTCCCACAGCCCCTTAAACTAAGCAACGCGACAGCCCGATCACAAACATGCCCCCCCCGACCAAAGCACAAATAAAAAAGGGCGGCGACTATCGCAGCCACCGCCCCCTCTACCCGCCACAAATCAAGCGGTTATTAAGTCCGCTAACGCAGTCAGACTACAGCCCTTTGGCGTGGTAGCTTGCTGCGACCTTCCCGATTGCGACCAGATAAGCGGCAGTGCGCAAATCCGTTACATCATCGCGCTCGTGCCAGACCTTCGCCATCGATTCGTAGGCTGCCCGCATGGTGTCATCAAGCCCCGAGCGCACCAGCTCAAGCTCGCCCGCCCCACGCAGATACTGCTCCTTGAAGTTTGGGCTGAGCGTCCAATTGATCGACGTATCTCGGCTGATCCGCTCAAGCTCGTCCACAATAAGCTGGTGGCGGTTCTCTTCCTGCCGCCGCTGCATCCGGCCAAAACGGATATGGCTCAGGTTCTTGACCCATTCGAAATAGCTCACTGTAACACCACCGGCGTTTGCGTACATGTCGGGGATAATCACCGTGCCCTTGTTGCGCAAAATCTCGTCTGCACCTGCTGTGGTGGGACCGTTGGCCGCCTCGATAATCAGCGGCGCCTTGATCCGGTCAGCGTTGCCCAGATTGATCACCCCCTCAAGAGCGGCAGGGATCAGGATGTCGCACTCGCGCTCCAGCAGGGTCTCACCGTGCGCGATAAATTCACCCCCTGCAAACCCCTCGGGAGAGCCGTGCTCCGTGATATATTGCTTGAGATCCTCGATATCGATGCCGTCCTCGTTCCAGATCGCACCGTTGTACTCGATCACACCGATCACTGGTGCGCCATCTTCCTCGCTCAAGAACTTTGCCGCATGGTAGCCCACGTTTCCGAGACCCTGAACAATCACCCGTTTGCCGTCCAATGTGCCAGACATGCCTGCCTTCTTCACGCCCTGCACATCGCGGAAAAACGCACGCAAAGCGTATTGCACGCCTCTGCCCGTGGCTTCTGTGCGTCCCTGAATACCACCAATATTGATCGGCTTGCCCGTCACGCACGCGGCCGAGTTGATGTCGGTTGTGTTCATCCGCTTGTACTGGTCCGCGATCCACGCCATCTCGCGCTCGCCCGTGCCCATGTCGGGCGCAGGGACGTTTTGCGCGGGGTTGATCATATCGCGCTTGATCAGCTCGTAGGCAAAGCGGCGCGTGATCAGCTCCAGCTCGGCTTCGGTGTATTCCTTGGGATCAATACACAAACCGCCCTTGGATCCGCCGAACGGCGCTTCGACCAGCGCGCATTTGAACGTCATCAGGGCTGCAAGCGCCTCTACCTCGTTCTGGTTGACCCCGAGAGAGTAGCGGATGCCCCCCTTCACAGGCTCCATATGTTCGGAGTGAACCGAGCGGTATCCAGTGAATGTATGGATATCGCCCCGCAGGCGCACGCCGAAGCGCACGGTATAGGTGGCGTTGCACACACGAATTTTCTCGACCAGACCGGGCTTCAGGTCCATCAGCTCAACGGCACGGTTGAACATGATTTCTACACTGTCGCGAAAGCTCGGCTCGTTCTGGATTTGGCTCATGGGAAAGATCTGCCTTTGTAAGGTGTAAAAATTGGGATCACGCGGGCCGCTGCGGGAATCATTCCCGCGCCCTGCCCGACACTAGATCGAGAGTTTTCAAAGTGCCACTTTTTTGAACACTTCGTTCACAATCTTAAACACCCGCAGACGAGCGGAAGGTCAGATAGGCCATCGATGTGCAAACCCTTCCTTTAATCCCCACCCCACATGTTGCCCTATTAGGCAATATTGATCGAAGCAAAGCAAGATGGGAAATCACGGCCAAATAGGTCAACCGTGGTAAAGAGCCGGCGTTTGACGGCGCTCTCATGACCCAATTAGTAAATTAGCCTGCCAGTGCACGCAACGCAGCGGATAATCGAGAGGTTGAAACAGTATTCGAGGTGGTCCGCGAACCCTGACATTAACCGTCAAGCCCATCCAAGCCGAACACCGTGACTGGCAACTGTATCTCCAGAAACATCGGCAAGGCCAGAAAAAGGCATATTGTTAACCTGTCAGAAACACTGAACGTAAACATGCCGCATTGTGCCTAATTATTGATTAAAATTCGTTATTTTTCATTTATTTCGCCCAAATTTAACCACCTTCATCCGTCATTTAAACGGGTGAAATCTGCCAAAGACCGTGTCGTTCAGACAGGGCCGGGCCTGAAAGGTGACGATGATGAAAAAACTATTCTCGACAACCTGCATCCCTGCTGATGCGAGAAAGATGCACAAGGCGTTCCTGCACCGCTTTGTACGAGACGAAGAAGGGAACGTTACGGTTGTAGCAATCACGCTGATCGCAATGACAGCCCTTCTTGCAGGCGTCTCATGGGATCTCAACAATTACGAGTATCACCGCGTCAAACTGCAACAGCTTGCCGACCGCGCCGTTCTGGCCGCCGCCGATCTGGACCAGACGATGCCCCGCGAAGAGGTCGTCCGCGATTACTTTGACAAAAGCAACTATCCAGATCTGGTGACAACGGTAAACGTGGCAGAGGGCCTGAACTATCGCACCGTCGGGGTTAACGTCTCGGGTGTGATCGCAACAAACACCGTGCGCGGCGACTATACCGGTAGCGTCCAGTGGCAGGGTACGGACCTTAATCGCGATATGACTGAAGCCGAGAAAGCCGCTGCGGGCCTGGATGACCGCAACAAGGTCTCCGATGCCCTGCGTGTCCACGCCTTTGCCGAAGCCGAAGAACGCGTGAACAACGTGGAAATTTCACTTGTTCTCGATATTTCCGGCTCCATGGGCTGGAACAATAAGATGAGCAATTTGCGTGATGCCGGCAATTCCTTTGTGGATGCTGTGATCAACCCGTCAACCGAGGATCTGGTGTCGATCTCGATCGTGCCCTACGCCGAGCACGTCAGTGCCGGGCAAGATATCATGACAGAGCTGAACGTCAGGCAGGTGCATAACTACAGCCACTGTGTGGAATTTTCGGACAGCGATTTCGGCACCACCACCCTTGGCCTCAACTCGAATGGCACGGCCAAACAGTACGACCAGATGCAGCATTTTTTCTGGGGCAACTCGAACTCGAATGACCGCTCCAATCCGGCCTGCCGCTATGGCCAATACGACGACATTGAGGCCTTCAGCCAAGATACAACAGCGCTGAAGAACAAAATCGCACGGTTGTCTCCGAACGGGAACACCTCGATCTTTCTGGGGATGAAGTGGGCCGCAGGCTTGCTCGATCCCAGCTTCCAGCCGATCAATGCCCGTCTCGCCTCCAAAGGCAAAACCGACCCGACATTTGCCAATCGCCCCGTGGCATTTAACGATAATGAGACGCTTAAAACCGTTATTCTCATGACGGACGGAGAGAACACCTCCTCCAACCGCATCAATCCACAGGTGTACGCAAACTCCAGTCACTATGCACACTGGAACTCGTACAGCTTCGACTGGTATGTGCGAAATTACGTATCGTCGAGCCAGCGACACCTCTGGAGCGAGTCGAAATACTGGGCCTCGTTTGGTGACAGCCTGCTCAACAACATCTGCACCGCCGCCAAGCAAAAGAACATCGTGATCTGGTCTATCGGCTTTGAGGTCACGGACCAGGGTGCAAACGTCATGCGCAACTGCGCTTCCTCCCCCAGCCACTTCTTCCGGGTCGAGGGTGTCGAAATCAAAGAGGCGTTCACCGCGATTGCACGCCAGATCAACCAGCTGAGGCTCACACAATGATTACCCGCTTGAAAAACCACCTGTCGCGGTTCCGCAAAGAAGACAGCGGCGCCGTCTACACCCTCGAATTCGTGATCATGCTCCCCTTGTTGTTTGTAACATTTGCCTTTGGCGTGGAGCTTACAACCCACTCGAACCGCCAGTTCCAGCTTGATCACGGCCTCGAAGTCACTACGCGCGCCATCCGGCTCAACACAGCCGCACAGTTCACCCACGATAACCTGAAGCAGCAAATCTGCATCAATTCGGGCGGCCTGCCAAACTGTGAAGAGCGCATCCGCCTTGAGATGGTCCCCGTTAACCCGCGCAGCTTTGTAGGCTTGCCCGCCCTGCCGGATTGCACCAACGCACCACATCCGGTGACACCGGTGCGCGGCTGGTCACTGGGTCAACAGCACGAACTGATGCTGCTGCGCGCCTGCTATAAGTTCAGCCCCGTCTTCGGAGCCCTTGGCCTTGGCCAGTTGCTGGGAACAGATGACAAAGGTCTGGGAACCATGGTCTCGATGAGTGCCTTCGTACAGGAGCCAAGATAATGTTTATGCCTAAAATAAAATCCCTGCTGAAGGCGCGGTTTACCCGCGAAGAAGCCGGCGCCGCGCACATCGAAGCAATGGTGATGATCCCGCTGATGTTTCTGGTGATGATCTCCTCGATCACGATGCTTGATCTTGTTCGCCAGCATGGCGCACACCAGAAGGCCGCATTTACCATCGGTGACATGATCTCCCGCGAGACTTTGCCGCTGGACGGCGACTATCTCACCGGTACGCACCATCTGCTGAACTCCCTGACCCGCACGCCACAAGACAGCTCGCTCAGGGTGTCGGTTGTACGCTACGACGCAACCAACAAAATCATGAAGCTGGACTGGTCGAAAGTGACAGGAGGTTATACCGCCCTGAGCAACCAGAACGTGCGCAACTGGACAGAAAAGCTGCCGCACATGGTTCACAACGAGCGGATGATCGTGGTCGAAACATTTGCCCGCTACGAGCCGCCATTCAACATAGGTCTGGGCACGCAGGAGATCGACAACTTTGTCTTCACCCGCCCCCGCTATGCGCCGCAGGTGCTTTGGGTCGATCTGCCGGACAACCAGTATCCCGGCACCTGATCGAATACTTCGCTCATAACAACAAAAAGCCCCCGCACGGTTCAACCTTGCGGGGGTTTTCTATGTGCCTCAGCGGTTATTCTCGATCTCGCGCTTGGCCATGATAACGGCCAGAATTTCGGCGATCTGCTTGCTCTGGTGTGCGGGCATCATCCCGCCCACGCCGATACGCCGCCCCGCACGCCACCACATGCCCGGGCGCCATTCGTTGGCCCCTTTGGTCGTTGTACGCACCAGAAAACCATTTGACGGTTTGAACGCGAAAAAACCGCGGTCCAGTCCGTCAATATCCGCCACCAGCGCGATTACCGTGCCGTCGCTGTCGCGCAACTCGGTTTCGGTCAGCTCAATCCGGCTGGACGTGGCGCGGCGCATCCGGTCCACCAGCCACAGCGATCCAACCCCCAACACCAGCAAAAACAGCCGCCATTCGAGCGCGGGCGACTGCACCACCGCAATATAGATCAGCATCAGTCCCAGTACCCCCATGGACACGAGGCCCAAAAACCGGCGTCCCGCCGAGGCCCCCGCAGAGGCAAGTACTTCATTCGGGTCAAATTCCGGCAGCTCTTCATACGGTGTCATTACAGCACTCCTTTGCCAAACCCCCTAGCTGCAGTTCCGCGCACGGGCAAGCATATCCACCAATCACTCCGCTGCGGGCCCGTCAGGTGCAAGCGCCCAAAAGCAGAGTGTACAACACCAATCGCGTGTAATTTTGAACCATTGTCCGATCAATCCGAACCAAAGCACCTCGACTACTGCCCGCCCGCGGTTACCGGATCCTTCTTTTGGGCTGCACCTCGCATCCGCGCTCCTCCGGCTCATCATCCACCAGCTCTGTCGGGAATCCATCTGCCAGAATTTGCAGACCTGTTGCCTCCTCCAGTCGCTCGATCATCCTGTCGCTCTGCGCGCGCATGCCATAACGCGCTTGCCCGTCACTCATCATCGCAATGATCAAGGGCGAGATTTCCAGCGGGACGGCAGCCTCGTCCGCCAGCTGCTGAAACAGGCCAATGTCCTTTTGTATTAGGTCCATGGTGAAATTCACATCCCGCGACCCCGACAGGATAAGTTGGCTTTCCGTCTCATGAACAAAGCTGTTTCCCGACGACATCGCAATCGCCTCATAGGTCATGCCCAGATCCATCCCCTGTGCCTTCATCACCGTCAGCGCCTCGCAGAGCGTAAGCAGGTTCGCCGTAGCGAGGTAGTTGGTCATTACCTTGAGAATACTGGCATTTCCCACCTCGCCCACGTGCAAAATCCGCCTCCCCATATGCGTGAGTATGGGCAGTACCCGCTCAAACGTGGCGCGCGCGCATCCCGCGTAAATGCTGATATTTCCGGTATCCGCACGGTGACATCCGCCCGACACGGGGCAATCCACGGCTTCGCCGCCCGCCGCCTGCACCAACGCGCCGAGCCGCTTGATCTCGGACGAGTCCGTAGTTGACATCTCAAGCCAGATTTTCCCAGCTGTCACTTGTGGCAGCATTTCCGCCACGACCGCCGCACTTGCCGCAGGGCTGGGAAGGCATGTAATCACCGCATCACAGTCCCCCATCATGTCCGCAGGGCTACCACCCGCCCGCGCACCTGCTGCGACCTTCGCATTTACCAATTGGTCATCAAGGTCAAAAACGCTCAGATCCACGCCGTTTCGCAGCAAACTTCCCGACAGCTTGCCGCCCACATTTCCCAATCCGATAAATCCGATTTTCATTTCATCCCCCTTTTCATCTACTGCTAAGATTTGCCTGTTGTTAAACCTCACTGCTCGCGCGCACCCTGTCCTGTCCAAAAACGACCGTGTTCAAATCTGATCATCCGCGCACAGACACCCTGCACCAGCACCCATTGCCCCGATCGCTACCCCCTCCTACATTCGAGGAAACCGCGATGAGGAGCCGCAACATGTCCATTCGTCCCACTCTCGAGACCCGCGCCGCCCAGCCAACCATGGAAGGCGCAGGCGTCAAACTACATCGCGCTTTCGGTTTTCAGGACCCAAGCGAGCTTGACCCCTTCCTGCTGTTTGACGACTTCCGCAACGAGCGCCCGATCGACTTTGAGAAAGGCTTCCCATGGCACCCGCACCGCGGGATCGAGACGATCACCTACGTCCTTGAGGGGACGGTCGCGCATTCAGACAGCCTTGGAAACAACGGCACTTTGGGTGCAGGTGACGTGCAGTGGATGACTGCAGGCAGCGGCATCCTGCATCAGGAAATGCCCCATGGAAACGCGCGCGGCCAAATGCACGGCTTCCAGCTGTGGGGCAATCTGCCCTCGGCGCAAAAAATGACCGCGCCGCGCTATCAGGATGTCACCTCCGATGCGATCCCAGAGGTTATCGACGATGACGGCACGATGGTCCGCGTCATCACGGGCGAGTTCTGGGGTAAGCGCGGGCCTGTCGACGGCATCGCCGCCGACCCGCAATACCTTGATGTGACCGTGCCCGCCGGTGTGCGAAAAACATTTAAGATCGACACATATCGCCGGGCCTTCGCCTATATCTTTCAGGGGGCTGGCGCGTTTCTGGATGCCTCGCGCCCGTCAGGTATCTTGTTGGAAAAGGAAGTTGCGGGCGAAGAGCTGAACATCCGTGACATGTCTGGGGACCGCACGCTGGTGCGGTTCGGCACAGGTGACGAGGTGACGGTGCAGGCCGGCCCTGATGGCCTACGCTTCTTGCTGATCTCCGGCGCCCCAATAGATGAGCCTGTCGCCTGGCACGGTCCCATTGTGATGAACACCCGAGAGGAGCTAATGCAGGCTGTGCGGGAGTTGAACAACGGTACTTTCATAAAGCCTGCACATTAGGATTCTCAGCTCACCGCGCGGCGCACCATGTCCCAATACTGCGCGGTGACTTCCTCGATCGACAGCCGCCCACCGGCACGGAACCACGTATTCACGCCGGTGAGCATAGCAATAATGGCAAGAGTCGCGATCTTGGTGTCGGCCACGCGAAATATGCCCGCTTCGACCCCCTCGCGCAGGATGCTCTCCAGCCCGTTTTCGTATTCGCGCCGCAGCGCTTCGACGCGGGCAAAGTTCTCGGGCGACAGATTGCGCAACTCCATATAAGCGATGAAAACCGCGTCAGGCCGCGCATGGTGAAACCGGATGTGAAATGCGACGAACGCCTGCAACCGTGCCTCCGCCCCCAGCGCCGGATCGTCCACACCAGCCGCCAGAAGCTCGGTCATGTGGCCTTCCATCAGGTCAAACAGCAAGGTCTGCTTGTCAGGCGTGTAATTATAAAGGGCGCCCGCCTGCACTCCGACCTCGGCCGCAATGGCCCGCATGGACACTGCTGCATATCCGCCACGTGCAAACAACCGCAGTGCGGCCTCGCGCACGCGCGGGCCTGTAATGTCCGAATGTGATCCTGCAGTGCGTGCCATGGTTACCAATATCTGAACACACGTTCAAAAAGTAAACCCGTTCCGCACCTTCGACTTGGGTTCAACGTGCCCAAGACCCTTGCATGGCACGCCCAAGGTGGTGCAAACCGTATGGTATGAAAAACGCGCTCCGTATTGCGGCCCTTGGGGTCAGTCTGGCTCTTACCGGGGCCTGCACCCAGTTTCCGGAGCTTGACAGAACGCTGACCCCCGAGCTGACATCAGCAGATTATCCCAACCTTGTTCCGATTGCGCCTATTCTGGCCGCCGCCCAAACCAGCGCTGTAGAGCCGGCGCTCGCAAGCGCCGAAATAGATGCGCGAGTTACTGCGCTCAAGGCGCGCGCCGCACGGCTCAGCGGCTCCGTGCTCAGCGGACCCGAACGCCAACGGCTGGCTCAAGGCTTCAGATAGCCCGCATTTGCGCGCTTTGCTGCGTTGCGTGGCAGTGCCGAACGGGATACATCGGCGCAAACGTCACTCACGCAAAGGAAACACCCCATGTCAAAGCCACTTCGCCTCGGGATTGCGGGTTTGGGAACGGTGGGTGCCGGTGTTGTACAAATTCTGCGCAAACAGGCCGCTCTGCTGGAAACGCGTACCGGTCGCCCCCTTGTGATCACCGCCGTTTCTGCGCGCTCGAAGGAAAAGGACCGTGGCGTCAATCTGTCGTCCTATGCGTGGGAAAATGATCCTGTCGCATTGGCCAAGCGTGAAGATGTAGACGTGTTCGTCGAATTGATGGGCGGTGAGGACGGCCCGGCAAAAGACGCGACAGATGCGGCACTTGCTCTTGGGAAAGACGTTATTACCGCCAATAAAGCGATGCTTGCCATGCACGGACAGGCCTTGGCCGAAGCAGCCGAGGCAAAAGGCAGCGTAATCAAATACGAGGCCGCCGTGGCAGGCGGCATCCCCGTGATCAAGGCATTGGGCGAAGGTTTAGCCGGCAACCAGATCACCCGCGTGATGGGGGTCATGAATGGCTCGTGCAACTATATCCTGACGCGAATGGAGGATGCAGGCCTGCCCTATGCGGATGTCTTTGCCGAAGCTGACGGTCTTGGCTATCTCGAGGCTGATCCACAGCTTGATGTCGGCGGCATTGACGCCGCGCACAAGCTTGCGATCCTGTCGTCGCTGGCTTTCGGGACGCAGGTAAATTTCGCAGGTATCGAACTGGAAGGAATCGAGCGTGTCTCGATCGAGGACATTCGAGCAGCCGCCGATATGGGGTACAAGATCAAGCTGTTGGGCGTGGCTCAGGTCACCGGTCGCGGTCTTGAGCAACGGATGCAGCCTTGTCTGGTCCCCGACACTTCACCGCTGGGGCAGCTTTCGGGCGGGACAAACATGATCGTTCTCGAAGGCGATGCGGTCGGCCAGATCGTGTTGCGCGGTGCAGGAGCCGGTGCCGGCCCCACGGCGAGTGCGGTGTTGTCGGATATCTGCGACATCGCGCGCGGCTACCGCGGCCCCACGTTTGGCCAACCCGCAACCACCCTCACTGCCGCAGTGCCCGCCACGAGTCAGCGGCCCGCTGCCTATTACCTGCGCATGACGCTGATGGACAAACCGGGTGCCTTGGCGAAGGTCGCGTCGGTGTTGGGCGATGCTGCTGTCTCTATCGACCGCATGCGCCAATATGGCCATGTAAAAGACCGCGCACAGGTTCTGATTGTGACCCATAAAACCACCCGCGCCGACATTGATCATGCCCTCGCTGCATTCGGTGCAACAAGCGTCGTGTCGGGCGATCCGGTTGCCCTGCGGATCGAGGAAGTCTGAAGGGCAGACTATGCCCGCAACCTGAAAAGGTGGAGAGCCAAATGGACAATGCCACCACATTTCTGGGCGTCGATGCCTCGCTGACTGGACGCCGCTGGATCGGACCTGATGTCAGTGCCGTCCGCGCCTCCGAGGCTTTGCACCAGCAGACCCAGCTGCCCATGGCCGTTTGTCAGGTGCTTGCGCGTCGTGGCGTCGAAGCGCCCGAGGCAGAGGCCTTTCTCGCCCCCTCCCTGCGCGACCTGCTGCCCGATCCACGATCCTTGCGTGACATGGAAAAGGCGGCGGCAAGGTTTTTGACGGCCGTCAAAAACAAGCAGCGCATTGCCGTTTTTGCGGACTACGATGTCGACGGCGGCAGCTCTGCCGCGCTCCTGCTGGTCTGGTTACGCCAGATGGGGCGGGTGGCCACGCTCTATGTTCCCGACCGTATCGACGAGGGCTATGGCCCCAACGATGAGGCAATGGCCGAACTTGCCGCCGCTCATGATCTGATCATCTGTGTCGATTGCGGCACCCTGTCCCACGGCCCCATCGCGGCGGCCAAAGGTGCGGATGTTATCGTCCTCGATCACCATTTGGGCGGGGAGACGCTGCCCGACTGCCATGCTGTTGTGAACCCAAACCGGCAGGACGAGGATGGCGCACTGGCACACCTGTGTGCCGCCGCTGTTGTGTTTCTGATGCTCGTGGAGGCGGGGCGCCAATTGCGGGGGGTCGAAGTAAAAGGGCCCGATTTGATGGCCATGCTTGATCTGGTGGCCCTTGCGACTGTGGCCGATGTCGCCCCCCTTGTCGGGGTGAACCGCGCATTTGTGCGCCAAGGCCTCAAGGTGATGGCCCGCCGCGAGCGTGTCGGCATTTGCGCCCTGTCCGACATTGCCCGTATGGATACTGCACCCGCCGCCTATCATCTGGGGTTCATGCTGGGGCCACGCATTAATGCGGGCGGGCGCGTGGGTAAGGCGGATCTGGGCGCGCGTCTGCTTGCCACGGATGACCCGCACGAGGCGGCCGCCTTGTCCGAAAAGCTGGATCTGCTCAACACAGAACGCCGCGAAGTCGAAAATGCGGTTCGTGCAAGCGCCCTTGCGCAAGCCGAGGAGCGCGGAACTTCCGGCGCGTTGGTATGGGCCGCCGGTGCAGGCTGGCACCCCGGCGTGGTCGGAATCGTCGCCGCCCGCCTCAAGGAAGCGACAGGCCGCCCTGCCGTGGTGATCGGATTGGACGGCGGCATCGGAAAAGGATCGGGACGCTCGGTTTCGGGTGTCGATCTGGGGGCCTGCATCCAGAAACTGAGCATGCAGGGTGTCCTGCTCAAAGGTGGCGGCCACAAGATGGCCGCCGGATTGACTGTGGAAGAAAATAAGCTGGAGGACGCGATGGCCCAGCTGACATTACTACTGGAGAAACAGGGCGCACATCTGCGGGGCCCCTCCGATCTGCGTCTCGACGGAATGCTGATGCCCGCAGCCGCCAGTGTCGAACTGACCGAGGCCGTCGAATCAGCGGGGCCCTTCGGTGCCGGTGCTTCGGCACCGCGCTACGTTTTTGCCGACATGCGTATTTTCTCTGCCCGCCGCGTCGGGGAGACCCATCTCAAGGTGAGTTTTGGTGATGGTCACGGCAGTCGTATTGATGCGATCTGCTTCGGCGCTTTTGATTCGTCACTTGGTCCTGCGCTCGAAGGGCATGGCGGGGCCCGTTTTCACCTTGCCGGACGTCTGGACATAAACTCTTGGCAGGGCCGCCAAACGGTACAACTGCGACTGGAAGACGCAGCACGCGCCTGAAAATGCTAAAAAATGTGCTGGAGCGAAAATTTCGACTTGCGCCATTCCCGTCAATTGCCTAAAGACGGCTTCACAAAGTGTGGCCCGTTCGTCTATCGGTTAGGACGTCAGGTTTTCAACCTGAAAAGAGGGGTTCGACTCCCCTACGGGCTGCCACCTTGACCCTCCGGAAATTGTTAGCTTTTTGATCCAGAGGGAAATTTTTTGTGAGAAGTGTACCAGTATGAAACAGTTTGTTTCGAAAATTCCCCCTGAAATGTGTCGAAAATCTGTTATCTAAGTGTCGAGGATTAGCTGGATTAGTTTTCCGGACTATTACAGGGTGGCATGTGCCATCCCACTCAAAAAACTTTCCAACGCCTTCTAAGGGCAGCGGAATCGAGAGACGCTTTAAACGCCATGCCTCTTCTGCCTTGGGAGGCCCCCGTTAAACCGATTCTCGCGAGATAAAAGAGGCCCCGGATGTACCGGAGTGTCTGTGCAGAATGCTACATGACCCTTGGGGGTTTTGGACTATGAAGAAATTTGATGCGGATCAGCCCGGTTACGGCTTGAGAAGACTTGCTTCGGCAACGTGTGACACGACGGTGCAAGGAATGCTTGCCCGTGCATCCGACCCGTTTTTCATCCTGCCCGATCAGACTGTAGCTCCGGCAACGCGTCCTGCGCAGATCGCAGGCAGTGTATATCGCAATGGTGGAAAGCGGTTGCTCGAGACGGTACTCGTCGTGCTGAGTCTTCCATTCTTTTTGCCAATAATGGCGGTGTGCATGATTGCGCTGTGGGTCGAAGGCGGAAACCCATTCTATCGCCAGGACCGTTTGGGCCGCAACGGCGAGCGCTTTTCGATATTGAAGTTGCGCACGATGGTGCGCGACGCCGATGCGGTCCTAGAAGATTACCTCGCGAGCGATCCCGAAATGCGCCGCGAGTGGGACGAGAAACAGAAGTTAATCCATGACCCTCGCGTTACCCGCGTTGGTGCATTCCTGCGCTCGTCTTCGGTCGATGAGCTGCCGCAGTTGTGGAACGTTCTGACCGGCGAGATGAGCCTGATCGGCCCACGCCCGATGATGCCTGAACAGCTCCCGATGTACGGTAATCCGGCGCATTACTTTGCGCTGCGTCCCGGCATAACCGGTCTGTGGCAAATCTCTGCCCGCAATGAAAACCGCTTTTCGTTCCGCAACGAGGTTGATGCGACTTATAACGAAGGCCTTTCTGTTGCAGGCGACGTTGGGATCATCTTCAAAACTGTTGGTGTGATGCTGCGCCGTACAGGCTGCTGAAGCGCTTGGCGAACAACGTCTTCTTACGTCGCCTACCTTTGAAACTACACCGACATAGGTTATATTAAAGCCTATGTTCAAAATCCGAAAGTCTGGCACCATGAAGGATACATTTGCATCCTCGACCGAAGACCGTGTGGAAGCACGCAGCGATCTGATGGTCCCTGCGCAAGGCAGTTTCACCCGTCCCCGTCGCTTTGCCGAAACTCCGCCAGCGGAGATAGAAGAAGCCGATGCGGTAATTGAGGCAGGGCCAAAAGCGATCACTGCGCGTCTGGATTCCAATGCAGGCGTGACCGCAACCACGCCTCGCGATCTGTGGGGTCTTTTGCACGAGCAGGTGCCCGGCACCGACCAGCATATCCTCGCTGGCAGTCAGGCCGAAGAGGATTTCCGCGCGACCGATGTGTCCCGCGCATTTGACCTGCTGCGCACGCGCCTTCGCCAAACTGTAAAACAACACGGCTGGGTCAACATTGGCATTGTCTCGCCTACGTCGGGCTGCGGCAATACATTTACAGCCGCCAATCTCGCTGCGAGCCTGTCGCGCGTCCCCTCTTCGCGCACCGTCTTGATGGATTTCAACATGCGCACTCCAGGTCTTGCGCAAATGCTAGATCTTGATGCATCCGAGACAGGCAATCTGCGCGATTTTCTAGCAGGCGATGTGGCGATCAGCGATTATATTCTCCGCACCAGTGATACCCTTGCGGTTGGCCTGTGCGCCACGCCGCAAAACGATGCTGCTGAAATCATGCAAGACCCTGCAACCTTGGCCAGCCTTGCGGAGATGCGCGCGGGACTTAACCCCGACATCGTGTTATTCGATCTGCCCCCTATGCTCACGTTTGATGACACATCCGCCTTTCTGCCACAACTGGACGGCGTTCTGCTCGTCTCCGACGGGACCCGCACCATGGCTAAGCATCTGGCCGAGTGCGAGCGTATTCTGGGCGGTCAGGTGCCGCTGCTCGGCGTGATCCTGAACCGCGCGCGCGCCTCCAGCATTGAACGGTTCTAGCGCTGCCGCGCTCTTCGCGCTTTATGCAGAAGCAAAGACGTCATATAATCGCCTGAATTTATCGGCATTTATTAAAAAATGTCGTCCTTTAGGGCGATATGTTCCAATTCAGGGACGATACAGCAGGTTCGAGGCAGGCGACTATGGGTCCCATCTATACTTGGCAGGATTTTATCGACATGACCCGCCGCAGGATCGGCGTGATCGCGTTTGTGATCCTCGCAGGCAGCATCGCAGGGCTTTACTGGGCGATGAGCCATGTGCATCTCTACCAGTCTTCGGAAGTTATTCAGATCGAGCAGCCCAAAATCAACGACGAACTAGCCCGGTCAACCGTCGAAGGCTCCTCGGCGCGCCGTCTCCAGCTGATCCAGCAACAGCTAATGGCGCGCGCCAGCCTTCAGGAAATCATAGATAAATACAATATTTACAGCAATCTCGCCGCGTTGAAGCCCAGCGAGAAGGTCCAGCTTTTGCGGCAGGCGGTCACGATCAACGGCGTTGCTGCTGCGCGCGAGGGCTTTGCAGATGATGGTACCATCTCTGTCCTTACTATCACCGCACAGATGGAACAGGCCCAGCTTGCCCGTGATGTGGCGCATGAATTCGCCGAGCAAACCCGCAATCTGATGGCCGCACAGCGCCGCGACCAGACCGAACAGACCCTCGCGTTTTTCCAAAATCAGGAACAGGTCGTTCTGGATAATATCGCCTCCCTCGAGGCCGAGCTTGAGACATATCGCAACGAGAACGACCTAACGGTTGATGGTGGTGTGGAATTCCGCCTTTCGGAGGTCGCCCAGTTGAACGAGGCAATTCTGGGACTGGACCGCGAGATCATCACCACACAGACGGCCCGAACGCAGATAGATCGCGCGGGTCGCGCCTCTACGGTGGACCGTGAGGAACGGGCGCTTGATGCAGAACTTCGCACCTTAACGGAACAGCGCAGTCTGCTGGATGCCCGCCGCATTGCCCTGCGTGAGACGATACAGGGCTCACCGGAGATCCAGCGCGCATTGGCCGATTTTGACCGCCGCATGGAACAGCTGCGCACCCAACTCGAGGTGATTGCGACACGCCGAAACGAGGCGCAGGTTGGTTTCAATCTCGAAGTCGGTTCGCAGGGTGAGCGGCTGACCACCATCGAAGAAGCACAGGTACCCGATTACCCGATCACAATGAGCAAGAAAAAGCGCGCTATCATGGGGGCAGCAGCCTCTACCGTTCTCGCATTTGTTATTGCATGGTTGCTGGAGCTGCGCCGTCCCATCATCCGCTCTGCCCGCCAGATGCAGCGTGAAACCGGCGTGATGCCTGTTGTCTCCATCCCCGAGCTTGCACCGAAATACCAAAGTTCTAAGTGGCGGATGGCCCGCGAAAAGCGGCGCCAGTCGGGCAAGGCAGGTCGTGCTGCCCGCCTTGAATCGCGCCAGACCTAAGTCAGCGCAGAAAGCGCCACGATCGCATCCCAGTGCAGCCATAGGGCAGCAGCACCCAGCGCGCCTGCGACCAAGGCGCAGGCCAGATCATGGCGTACGTCCCATGCACCATGGTGCAGCGCCAGCCAGATAATGACCGGATGCGTGGCCAGATGCGCAAGCCCGATGCCGATAATCGCACCCGTGATGCCGTAGTAGCTTACTCCGATGAGCAAAAAACCGATCTGGAACACGGCACGACTCGCAGAGACGACAAAAAACCGGCGCGAATCTCCCGCTGCCAGTGCCGCTTGATCATAGCTCATGCCAATGACCTGCGGGATCAACGCCACCGCCAGTAATGTCACGATGGCCCCGCCCGCCCCGTATCGCGGATCGTAGAGCACCTCCACCAGCCAAGGCCCCGCCACAGCCATCGTCAACAGAAGCGCGAGCGTTACCACGCTGATACCAAAGCGGAGTTTTGCGATCTTGCCCACTTCATCTTTCGCGTCGCGGTAGACGGGGATCATCACCCGCCCTGTCACTGCTGTGCCCAGTTGCATGGCAAATGTAGCAAGAAAAAAGGCAATATTATAAATGCCGAGGCTCTCGAGGCTGAGGAATTTTCCCAACACAGCACGGTCCCCTTGCGAGGCGAAAAACCAGAAGGCCGTGCTTAGAAATATCCACTTTCCGAAAGTGACCAGTTCGCGCACTGCCGAGCGTTCCCAGCGAAACCTGTTGGGCGCCCCTGGCAGGTAGACCCATGTCAGCCCCAATTTCGCCAACGATGTAACAACGCCCCCCAGCACAAGCGCCCAGACCGATTGAAACCACCATGCAAGGGCAACCATAACAGCGATGCCGATGACTTGGGCCGCCAGATCAAGAACCGTCAGGCGCCCCATCAGCAAATGGCGGTGCGCCGTCTCGATCCGCGTTGGATTGAAACCTGTGATCAACAGCGCAAGCGCAGCAACAGGCAAATATGCCGCCAGTTCAGGCGCGTCATAAAATGCGGCAAACGGCACGGCCAGCGCGCTTGCGATACCCCATAAAACCGCGCCTCGTATGACCTGAATGCTCCATGCGGTATTGAGAAAATCAGGATCATCACCCCGTTTGCTTTGCGCAATCGACGGTGAAATTCCCACATCGGAAAAAAGCATTAGCCCTACCGTGACCAGCCCGACCAGCGCCATCATGCCAAAGGCTTCGGGAAAGAGCATTCGCGTCAGGATCAGGTTTGAGGCGAGGCGCAGACCCTGAGAGCCACCGTAACCGAGCAAGATCCACGAGGTGCTGCGTATCACGCGTGCCATCAAACGCCCGCCTCGCAATTGCTGCAAAAGACCACCCATTTGCCGTATTTATCTCCGGATTTACTGCTACAACCTTGCTAACGCCCCTACCGCGCTTGTGCCAGAGCCAAGGTTGCCGGAATGACACCAGACGAAGGATGCCCCGTTGAACATCGCTTATATTCTCAACAGCTATCCCCAGCCCAGCCATAGTTTTATCCGCCGCGAAATCCGCGCCCTTGAAGCGCAGGGTCATGTTGTGACACGGCTGGCGATGCGCGCAGGGGATATGGCGCTGGTCGATACCCAGGATCTGGAGGAGGCCGCCGCGACCCAATATGTGTTGCGCGCAGGTATCACCGCATTGTTGCATGCCGTGTTTCAAAACTTTTGTGCCGATCCAAAGCGCTTTGCCCGCGCTCTCAAACTCGCAATTGCCTGTGGCCGCCGTTCCGAGTCCGGTATCCTCAAACATCTAATTTATATGGTTGAGGGTGCCTATGTCGTCCAAGTGGCCAGAGCGGCGCAAGCCACACATGCCCACGCCCATTTCGGCACGAATGCGGCAAGTGTTGCGATGCTTTCGCAGGCTCTTGGTGGCCCGGACTATAGCTTTACCGTGCATGGACCCGAGGAATATGATGCACCGCGGGCCCTGTCATTGGGCACAAAAGTCCAGCGATCCAAATTTACCGTGGCGATCACCAGTTATGGCCGCAGCCAGCTGAGCCGTTGGGTAGGGCCGGATCATTGGAGCAAGATCAAAGTTGTCCACTGCGGCATTGATGCCGCCCGCTTCCCCACACCGCACCCTCTGCCCGATGGCAGCATGCGATTTGTAGCCGTCGGACGGTTCGTTGAGCAAAAAGGGCAATTATTAGCACTCGAGGCGATGTCGGATCTGCTAAAATCACACCCGACATCCCACCTGACCCTGATCGGTGATGGCGAGATGCGCGGCGAAATCGAAGGCCGGATAACCCATCTGGGCCTTGGCGACCATGTCACCCTGACCGGTTGGCTCGACGAGGACCAATTGTTGGAAGAATTACAAAAAGCGCATGCGCTGGTCATGCCAAGCTTTGCAGAAGGTCTGCCCATGGTAATTATGGAAGCAATGGCTGCAGGTCGTGTTGTGATCGCCACGTATATTGCTGGCATTCCGGAGTTGGTGCAGCAGGGCGAAACCGGCTGGTTGGTGCCTGCGGGCGATGCTGGGGCTCTGGCCCAGGCGATGGCGGAAATGGCAGATACCGCGCCACAGGTGCTTGAGCAGATGACAAAAGCCGCGCGTACGCGCGTGCTGGCCCGCCACGATGTGGACGCCGAGGCTGCAAAACTCGCTGCGCTGATTGCAGCGCCCTAACGACCCCGCGCCCAACGCTCCTGACGCGAATGGGGCAGGCGCACGGCAATACCAACAAAGGCAAATGCCGAAAAACCTATCGGATCGCGCAGCGCACGCTGCCACATCGGCAGTACATCCTCGGACAGTTGATCATGGTTTGCCCAAAGCGCAGGGTAGAGCGCCTTTACCTCTGCCACACCAATATCCTGACGCCGCCGCACCTTGATAAGCCGCGATGCTCCTTCAATCATCGGCCAGCGATAGGTGGCGGGGACGCGCACCCGCTCTGACGGGGCGAAGCTGAGACGCACAAAGGTATCATCCGAGATAATGTCGGGGAATGCGCCCCAGCGCGCGCGCCCTGCCCCGTTCACTGCAAATACGCCGAAGCCGGGTACGCCGTGGGTGCAAAATGGCAGACTTTCCCAGAAACGCGCGTAGATCCGGGTGAACGCGCTTTGGGCAACAGTTACAACCGGCCCGCCGCTGGCATATCGCGGCACATCCGTCTCAAGGATTTCGGCAAGCTGTGCAACCAGAAGGGGCGACACGATCACATCTGCATCCACGTAAATACGCGCCGCATGACGCGCCGTGGCATCACCGGCATTGAGTGCACTCATCTTCCCGCCCTGCGCAATATCCAGCACGGTGAGGGGCCAGCCCTTGGTCGTAAACCGCGCCTCGTAACCCTGCGCAGTATCCACCGTGGCATCGGTACAGCCATTGGCCATCACAATCACCTCGACTTGCGCACCGGTTACATCACTGGCCAGCAGCGCCTCGAGGCAAGCCTCGATATACCCGACCTCGTTATGGGCGGGGATCAGAATACTGCAATCAATACTCACTGTCCGGCCACCAGCGCGTCCCAGCGCGGATTAACGTCGTCCAGATGCCGCAGCGCGCCCCAGCTGCCCCATTTGGTGGGAACGTACACATCAGCATAGGCGTTGAACAATCGCCCGCCTGATGCGGCCCACCCCTCCAGCAGCGCGGTATAAAGCGCGCCCATTTGCGGGGTATAATTGAAATGCTCGAAAAACGCAGCGAGGCGGGGATCATCCACCTGCGCGCCGATACCGACAATATGGGTGCCGCCTTCATACATGATAAGCTCAAGGCCTGCCGCCGCTGCCACCTGTGCATGATACGGGAAAACCCGCCCCGCCAGATCGCTTATGGTATCCGCATTCTGTCCGCTAACCGATCCGTTCTCGAGCTCCTGCGCGGCAAGCATTGTGGCGTAATCATATTGTGTGGCTTCGATCCTTTCCTGAAGACCTGCACCCGTTAACCCTTCAGCCTGCGCTGCTTGTGTTGCGCGCTTAACGCTTTCGTCAAGCCAGCTTTCCATCTGTTCGCCGCGCGCCTCCAGCCCCAGAATGCCGCCGAAATAACCTGTAACGGCATAGGCATCAAACGCCTCCACCGGTTTGGGCAGCCCCTCGGCAACGACCAGAGGTGCGTTAAGGATGTTTGCTTCCAACCCGAGCCAGCCAGTCTGGGTCGAGATCACATTGACCAGCTTTGCCTGTCCTGCGGCAAACGCCTGCGACCAGATCCGCGCTACATCCGCCGCTCGCATCGCATAAAACTGTGTTCCGACATCCGCCTGCCCCCAGCGCGCTTGTGCCTGCTCGTCAGCCCAGCGGGTCTGGGCGAACTGGAAATTCCACACCTCGTTCGAATACTCCACGTAAGCGGTGCGCGCAGGATCAATCCCACCCTGAACCAGTTTTGCAAAATTGCGCACAAAGGTATCATCGGCGAGATGGGGCATGTTGAACCACGCATTTTTGCCCAGACTGTTGATCAGCGCCAGCATTACCTCAAGCGGGACACCCTTATGCGCCCAACTGGCGTCAGTGACCAATGGCCGGTCTTCCCATAGCGCCTGGGTCGAGTTGTTGGTCTCCATCCAGTCCATAAACCGCAGTGTGTCGAACGCAGCCAGCCTGTCAGTCCAGTCGGGATTGAACAGGGCACCGGAGTCAAACAGCGCCAGACGGTCCTCGCGGACCACAGTGATGTCACGTATGGGGTTAGCGAGGTTGGTGCGCTGGATGCGCAGCTCCACACTGCCCGGCCCCGGTGTGTAATCGAACTGCACCTCGCCGCGCGCGTACCTTATGTTTGTCGCACGCCCCGCAGGCTCGATTACACCTGCTCCGTCATAGCGTAGCACATACCGCCCCTGCAAAGACGGAGCCGCCGCCGCCGGCAAATCTGTGAGGATAAGTGTACCCACCGACACCGCTTCGCGCGGCATGCTACGCACCCAGCCATCCGCGTCGATGTGCCCGCCGGCAACCAGCGCCTCGTTCTCGATGCCGCCAAACTGGTTTTTGAGATGCCCAAGCCATGGCCGCGCGGTTTTCATCACATCAAGGAAAGGCTGCTGTGCCGCCCAATCCGTCACTGGCGCAAGGCCAACCGCAATGGCACCCGCTGGCGCTTCGCGGGATGTGGACTGCGGCTGTGGGGCTGGCGTTGCTTGCGTCTGCTCTTGTGTTGGCTCCGGTTGCGCAGGCTTTGGGGTCAGTGGTTCCTTTGCCTCGGATGCTGGGGGGGAAGGAGGAGCACGAGGTGCGACCGGAGCTGCCGCTGGCGTTACCCGCGGCGAAGCGTCCGCAATCTCGGCACGCGTGTAGGCTTTAACGGCCTCGAGTGCCACGCGCTGCATCGCGTCGGCCATCTCGGCATCCGGCCCGTCAAACGTCTGCCCGAACCGGTCTTTTACGGTATGGGGCAATCCTATCGGGCTGGCGCCTGTCAGGATCGCATATTGTACCATCGAGACGAAATAATGCCCCCGCGCATTGAGGTGAATATCATCATCAAACACATCGCTGATCGACTGTAGACCTGGCACCTCATCCGCCTCAATCGCATCATCGAGCCGACCCAGCGCCTGACCTGCGGGAATAAGCTGCACGCGCGAATCCGCACCGGCCTGCCCCTTGCGCAGCAACGCAACGATACTTTCCCAGTCAGCCAGGTTTTCCTGCAAACGCAAGCGCCATGGCGTATCGGCGTTCTCGTCAAATTCGACCACCTCGCCCGTGCCGCTTTTCAGGCTGTGCCATGTTTCCTGAACAAAAACCCGCGCGTCGCTCTTTCCGCTCAGGGCCAGCCCTGCAAAGGCCTGCGCATAGATTTCGGTCTCGCTCCATTGCAGGTGATTGGCCAGCGGGATCGCCTCTGTGATAATCAGATCGGTTGTTTTGCCCTGCGGCAGCACACGGCGGGCATCAATTCCCTGTGCCTCGCTCGACTTCTCCCAGTTATATTTGAGCGGTGCCCCATTGATGATCTGCTCGCGCACCTCGACCTGCGCACTCGTTTCGCGCAGCGCAGCATCCAGCATGTCCGGGCCGGCGGTTCCAAACAAGCTGTGGCCCACCATAACTACCGAAAATAATGTGCTCGCCAGATCGCTCATACTGCTATCCCAGTGTATTTATTGGCACGTACCACGTCCCAAACTATTTCCTGCATAAGTGCCCCCGCTTGCGGGTCCGGTGCTTGCGCCGCCGTGCCATCCGCACGCATCAATGCCAATGGCAGGCCGAGCGGACTGCGCTGGTAGAGCACTGCAAAATGCGTGAGCGCTATGAGATAGCCTCCGAGATCGCTCAGGTGGATCGTATCCACTGCCCCCTCCGGCGTGCGGGCCATCAGGGCATCGCGGTTCGCAATATTGCCAACACCGCCCTGCGCCTCGATGGCGCGCACAAACGCGGCCAGCACCTGACCTCCCGGCACAATATAGATCGGCGCACCGATACGCCCCGCCGCAGGCAGTGCCACGCGTTCCATCCAGAGCGCCTCGAAATCGGTATCGATCCGGTTGAGCCAACCTGCCGGATCATCGGTGTTATGCCATGTCTCGTAAAGATAAAGGCGCACATCAGGCCGCGCCTCCCGCGCCAGACCGGCCCAGCGCGCCAGATAAGCGGCACTGTCGTGATAGCGGATTGCATCGGTCAACTCTACCATCTCTGTCAGGACGACTGCATCGAACCCTGCTCCCTCCAGCGCATCGCGGGCGGGCAAAAAATTCTCATGGTCGTTCTCGGTATCGAATCCGTTCACAGGAACATCCGGCTCCCAATGGGCGCGAAGCGGTGTGCCCCATCCAAGCTGACTGCGAAAATCATGATCCACAGGCGCAAGTTGCGCCACCATCGCAGGCATATCGCGCCCAACCAGAGAATGGCCAAGGTGAAATACTCTCAGCGGCCCGTCAGGGGCCGGCAGAGCCTGCCCGTAGCTTTTGCGCGCTTGCGCCAGGCGCCACACCCGCGTGCCTGCAAGCCCTGCCATCGCAGCGCCCAGACCCACCAGCGCGCCCGCGCCTGCCCGCACTATGCCCCGACGTGTCAGCAATTCGTCCACTCCTCTTTCAACTGTTGGGTGCTTGTAGGTCAGAGTGCCTAATCGCGACCCCCGTTACAAGCAAGCCAACCGCATGGGCATAGCTCCCGTGTAGAACCGTGCCCGCGGCAAAAGGGCCTTGGTCGCATCGGAAGTAAGCTTTAAACCGGTTGTCGCTCCGATCAATCTCCAGTTCAAGCACCTCGAACCCGAACAACCTGCCCGAAACGTTATATTGCGCCTTATAGGTTGCTTCCTTGGCGGAGAAAATGAGCTTTGCCATAAGCCCCCGCTCCGAGGCCGGTTGCAGCCCCAGCCAGACGCGCTCCGCCCTTGTGCACACCACGGCAACGGACAGCGGATCCAGCGGGGTCGCCTCTTCCAGATCGACACCGATGCCTGCCCAATCAGCCGACATCCCCACTGCTGCAACGCAGGCGGTCTTGGAGTGTGAGATGCTACCCGTAATTCCCGCAGGCCAGACCGGGGACCGGTCAGCCGCCATTTCAACAGACTGTATTGCCACCGAAAGCGATGTCATCGCCGCCCGCGCAGCACTACGCCCCGCGTGAAACTCGCATTTGCGATGGTCCACGGCCTGCGCCAGTGCCGCCGCCTCGGTCTTGTCCACATCATCCGGCATCACGGTCGGGTCCCGCGCTGCAACCCCCAGACCTGTCGGCAAAACCGACCGTGTGAGTGCGCAGACCAATGCGGGGTCAAGGCTCACGAACCGGCCTTGACCCGACCTGCGCGCATCGCACGGCGTTTAGACATCGTTTCAGACCTCGCCGGATCATCCTGCACGTCGATCTCTGGCTCCGCAGGCGCTTTGCCTTTGTCCAGGTGTGCCGCCAGACCTTCCAACGTAGGGAACCGGAAAATATCGGTAATCCCCAGCTTGTCCAGCCCCAGCGCCGCCTTGATATCGCGGTGCGCTTGCACCGCCAGCAACGAATGACCGCCCAACGCAAAGAAATTGTCAGAGGGCCGGATTACAGCCACCCCCAAAATTGCGCTCCAGACTAACGCAATAGCAGCTTGCGTGCCGCCCTCTGGCGCGTCATCCAGACCACCAGCAGGCGCGACAGAGGTTCGGGGCGCGGGAGCAGGCAGCGCTTTTCGGTCGATCTTCTTGTTCGGGGTTAACGGCATGCGCGCAATCTCGATAATCCGCGAAGGGACCATGATGTCGGGCAACCGTGCCGACAGTGCACGTCGTAAGCCATCCTCATTCAGGGCGGAACCAATCACATAGGCAACCAATTGCGCACCACCGGGCGCATCACGGGCCACAACAACTGCCTGGCTGATACCTTCCTGCGCGCTCAATGCGTTCTCGATTTCGCCGAGCTCGATCCGGTGGCCGCGTATTTTCACCTGATCATCCGCACGTCCCATAAACCCGACAGTGCCATCCTCGCGCCAAAGCGCTAGATCGCCGGTACGGTACATCCGCCCCGCACCAAAAGGATTATCCACAAACCGCTCTGCGGTCATCGCCTCACGCGCATGGTAGCCGTGGGTGACGCCATCACCCGCGATATACAACTCTCCTGCCACACCAACAGGACGCGGCGCCAGTGCCTCATCCAGCACATAAACCTGAGTGTTGGCGATGGGTGTACCGATGGCAGCAGTCGTCTCGGCATGTGTGACCCGCTGGGTCGTCGACCATATCGTAGTCTCGGTCGGACCGTACATATTTTGCACATGCCCGCCGCAAGCTTTGAGCAAATCAGCCGCGAGCGTCCCCGATAGCGCCTCGCCCCCGACCATCAGCTCTTTCAACCCCGCCAAGGCATTGCGGGTCCCGTCATTCATCACCATCATCTGCGCCATCGACGGTGTGCATTGCATATGGCTCACCTTGTGACGGATCAACTGTGCGGCGAGGGAGAAGTCATCCTCGGCCAGCGCGGTACCGGCTTTGGCGCGCCCTAGCACTTCGGCCAACGGAACCAGCCCTTCCAATACTGTGTCCACGGCAATGCCATAATCGATCAGGCATGCAATCTCGTTCACGCCGATACGTTTAAGCTCTTCCGCCCGTGCAACACCGTCCTCCACGGTCCCGAACAACCCGCTATCATTGAAATAACGCTGGAAAGCGAATTCGAGGATCGCCTCCATCTCGTCACTATCCAACCCCTCCAGATCGACTTGAAATGGGCTGGTCGCCCCCTGGGGTTTTTTAAATGCAGGAAAGGCCCATGCATACTGTTTGATCAGACCGGCGGCGGAGCGTAGATAAGCCTTCATCGGCTCACGGGCAATCTCTTCAGCCTTGTCCCGCGTTTGCGCCAAATAAGTGTGAAGCATCACGGTGACCGTGTAATCCGCCGGATCATGGCCTGCATCGCGCAGTGCAGCGTGGTAGATCTTGATCTTGTCGGCAACTTCCGCGACCGACTGGCCCAACAGGTGGGTCAGGACGTTTGCCCCGATCTGCCCCGCTTCCTTCCACGTCTCGGGATTACCCGCTGTCGTCACCCATACGGGCAGTTCGGCTGACACCGGACGCGGTTGGGTAACGACCGCAAAGGGAGTTCCGTCGCTGGTCGGGAATTCAACCGCATCCCCGCGCCACAGGGCGCGCAGCTGGTCGATCGCCGCATACATCGCAGGCTTGTTGTGAGGTGGCGTATTTTCGGGGCGCAGCACAAAGTCATCAGGTTGCCAACCGCTGGCGATCGCCAGCCCCACACGTCCGTTTGTGAGGTTATCAATGACAGCCCATTCCTCCGCGATCCGTGCAGGATGGTGCAAGGGTGCCACGCAAGATCCTGCGCGTACAGCGAGGTTCTGCGTGACCGCAGCCACAGCAGCCCCAGTCACAGACGGGTTTGGATAAGGACCGCCAAAGGCATGGAAATGACGCTCCGGCGTCCAAACAGCGTTAAACCCGTTAACATCAGCAAATTTCGCCCCCTCCAGCAACAGCCGATATTTTTCCGGACCGACGCCATCGTCATTGCCCCAATAGAACAAATTGAAATCAATTTCTCCCTTTGCGGCGATAGGTCCGCGCGAAAGCTCGGTCCGGCTGTCATCGCCCGCAAGCACCAGCTTGAACCCCCGCGACAACGTCCAAAAGAGCTCGAGCACGGAGATGTCGAACGATAGGCTGGTTACAGCCAGCCATGCATCACCCGGCGCATATTCAATCCGCTGATCCATCCCTACAAAGAAGTTTGCGACATTGCCGTGGCCGACCATGACACCCTTTGGCGTGCCGGTGGAACCGGATGTATAAATCAAATACGCAAGCGTATCCGGCCCTGCGCCCGCCTCCGGGTTGATGTCGGGCGCGGTCGCAAGCGCGCTGTCGGTGTCCAGCACCAACAGCTTTGCATTCACATGAGGCAAGGTCTGTACGAGGGTCGAATGCGTCACGATAACGGGCGCACCACTGTCAGCGATATAATGGCTGATCCGGTCGGCCGGATACGCAAGATCGAGCGGCACATATGCCCCGCCCGCCTTCAATATCCCGAGCGCACCAACCAGCAAATCGACACCGCGTGCGGTTGCTAGACCTACAGGCGTACCCGTTTTAACACCTTGGGCGATCAAACGGTGCGCAAGCTTGTTAGCCGCTTTGTTGAGCGCATCATAGCTGAGGGATTTTTCCTCGAAAACAAGCGCGGTCGCATCAGGCGTGGCTGCGACCTGCACCTCAAAGCTTTTATGAATCGGCAAAGCAGTATAGTTTGTCTGCGTGGCGTTCCACGTCTTGAGCAATGCTTCCCTCTCCGCCGCAGGCAAGTCGTTGTCCCCGCCCAGAGAATGCGCAATCCGCGCGGCAATCAAATCCAGTGCTGCCTCTGACAACTGACCACGATCAGCGTGCAAAGTTAGGCTCCCCTCTTCTAACTGGGCTGTAAGCACTGCTCCCGCTACAGGCGCATTAGCGATCATGATCACTGGCGCGTCGTCGCTGATCGCAGGATCACGCAGGACCAGATCGACCGCGAAACCGCCAGTCTCGGAAATGCGCGCAAGCTGCGGCTGCAGGGGCATATCACTGCGTAGTGGCACCCAAGACGCTGCAAACCTGCCCGCACTCGGAGTGATAGCCATCCCCACATCGCCCGCCTGCCCCGCACCAAGGGCTACTGCGGCAAGCAGTGCCGCAATAGCGGCCTCGCTACCCGTTTCCTTCGCTTCAACTCTGCGCGAAATATACTCTCCCGACGCTGTCCCTGTAGCAAGCGGTACTGGCAGAACGTCTATCGTGGCGAGCTTTGCGCGCCAATACATCTCGTCTTTCAATATCTGCTTTTCAGCGTTTGCAAGATCTTGTGTCGTGGTATCGAGCTTTTTGCCGACCAAAGGCAGCGCAGCGCCGCCGAATGACTTGATCCCGTCAAGCGCGACAGCGCCATCCGCCGTCGCAACAACTATGTGCGCCGTGCCGACAGAAAGCACCTCACCTGCAGGACCAGCCCCTTGCGCTGGCACAGCGGAGGCCACTGTAAATACAGCACCCTCAAATGCGATTTTCGCCACGCCCAAAGGGTTCCAGTAGCCGCCAAAATCCAGTCCCCGCAATAGTGCCTCGATCTTCGCGGTGGTCTGGCTGAAATCAATAAGACCCAGCACCGCAGGGCGCTGGTCACGGCTGAAATAGCTCCGCTGGCTCAGGTCTTGCGCCTTGCGCTCCAGCGTGCCGGCCTCCAGTTGCGCCATCACGCGGCCAAAACTCTCCATCCCTGCGGCATAGCACTTGGAATTGAGGCTGAACGCGGTCTCGTCGTCGGCAATATCAATCAGCTCCTGCGCCAGAAGATCGCCTTCGTCCACGCCACCCTCAATCATATGCCAACTGACGCCATGCTGCGCTTCGCCGTTTATGATTGCCCATGCGGGGGTGTTGAGGCCCGCGTAACGCGGCAAGGGACCGTCGTGGAAATTCACCGCGCCCGATGTGGGCAGGGCCAGCACAGGTTCCGGGATGATCCGCAGATTAGCGATGCTCAACAGCCAGTCGAACGGAGCAAGTGCTGCATCCACCAAATCGGCAGGCTTGGAATATACCGAAACGCCTTGCCCTTCGGCCCAGTCACGTACATCCGCATCCGTGGTCACGACAGCCAAAACATGATGCCCACCAGCAACGATCATATCGGCACAGGCAATGGTAAGCGATTGATCTCCGAGGATCACGCAAGAAATGGGAGAAGTATTGAACGGAGCAGTCATGAGCGGTCCTCCGGGGACAGGCGGTACGGGGTGGCAGCATGGGTGACCAGATCACGTAGGAACCATTGCGGATCTTGCGGTGGCCTACCCTCAATCCCGACCCGCAGGCGGTGCAGGACAGCCCCAATAATATGGGCAGACAAAGCCGCGCCAGCATAGGCACGGCCGTGGTTTTTGAGGAAATAGTGACGGCGAGAATCGTACCAGTAAGACGGCATCCGCCGCGTGACCTTCATCCCCGTCGATACCGAGCCGATGTGCACGACACGACTATCGATGACATACCAACACGACCAGCCATTACGTGCAGCGCGCAGACACAGATCCGTTTCCTCGAAATAAAGAAAGTACGTTTCGTCGAACATTCCGATCTGATCAAGCATTGCGCCACGCAGCATCATGCTGGCCCCCGCACTCCAGTCTACTTTTGTGGTGGTCGTGGGCTGGGGCAGCGGCACCGGCGCATCGGGCAACATCCGGTCGATCAGCGACAGGCGAGCCGAACCCGCAAACTCCCCCGCGATGCTCGGAAACCGGAAGGCCGTAGTGTGGGTTTGATTATCCTCGCCGCGCACATGGCTGCACGCAATGCCGGCCTGCGGGTGCATCTCGAGGTGCTCAACCAGCGCCTTGATGCAGCCAGCATCAGGAAAGGCATCCGAATTGAGGATATAAAAATAATCGGGTGCGCGTCCGTCGCTCAGCCGCATCCGAAGACCGATGTTGTTTCCAGCCCCGAAACCGCCGTTGATCGGGGAGGCGACAACGCGGACCAATCCGCCCTCGGCCCATCCGCGCCCTGCAACCTCGCGGGCGATCATCCCGAAGGAGCCATCGTCAGATGCATTGTCGACGATCACAAGCTCTCCGCCGACAGAATGGAGGTCTGCGAGCGCCGCTTCGGCGGCGCGCAACGTCATGTCAGGCGTGCGAAAATTGAGCAGGATACATAAAACAGCGGGACGTGTCATGGCGCTACTCCGCTGCCGCAGCATGGCGCGGGGTGGTATCGGCCAGCGCTTCGTTGATGATTTCGCGCAGCTCTGCCGCCATTGCCACCACATTCGGCGACAACACCATACTGTCATGGTCGCCGGGCACTTCGATCACGCGCACATGCGGCGCATATTGTGTCCAGTCGTTGTCAGCGAACACATATTCCCGCGCTGCACTGACCCAGTTTCCGCCACTTACGGCAAAACGCTGGTCCAAGACAGGACGTAGCAGAATCATCGGACCGTCCCAGTCAGGGGTCCTGTAAATCGCCACGGCCCGTAAAAACGCGGCTTCGATCTTGGTGTTGTTGAATTGCGCTGCAGTACCCTGATATTCGGTCGCTTGGCGCTTTGATTTTTCCCACGCGATACGGTTTTGCACCCATTCCAAAAGGTATTTCGGCCCCTTATCACGCAATTCGGCCAACTTGATCAGCGCCTTGTCGAATCTGCTCAGAGAGGGGCGCACGGGCAGCGGCGTGTCCAGCAGCGCCAGAACTGCCACCTCTTCTCCCGCAGCCTTCAGCTGGCGCGCCATCTCATAGGCCGTTATGCCGCCCCCCGAAAAACCGGACAGCAGATAGGGTCCTTCGGGCTGAACCTCGCGGATTTCTGCGAGGTAATCCGCTGCCGCGCTCTCCACTGTCTGATGCGGCGCAGCATCTCCGATCAGCCCACGGGCCTGAAGCCCGTAGACCGCGCGTTCAGCCCCAAACTGCAACGCCAGATGCCGTAGGTTCAACACGTTTCCGAACATCCCAGCGACCACAAAAAGCGGGGTCGCCTTAGCGGGTTTGACGCCGTTGAGTGGCACCAGATGTATAAATTGTGGTTTGTGGCCCTGGACGTCGGGCGCGTCTACATCGGCTACCGCGCCGGTTTGTGCCGTAATCCGCGCCGCAATGTCCGCAATGGTCGGCGCCTCGAAGAGAACCGAAATCGGGAATTCCACCCCGAATGCGCGCTTGATGCTGGCAAACAGGCGCACCGCAATGAGCGAGTGACCACCAAGATCAAAAAAGCTGTCGTCGGTCCCAACCGGCGAGACGCCCAGTAGGCTTTCCCACATCGCGGCCAAACCGGTTTGCACGGCCCCTTCCGGTGCTTTGAACCCCTCCAGATCGGTACGCTCGAAACTTTGCCCCTTCGGCAGCTCTCGGGGCGGTGTGTCGGCCGCAGTAATCAAGGCCGCCAAAGGTAGCGACGATACATAGATCTGAGGCACGCCAAGTGCGAGTGCCCGCGCCAAAGCCTGCGGTCCCTCGGACGCAGTGATTCCTTGGGAGACTAGGTATGCCAGCCGCTCCTCCGCGTCCGTCTGGGGGCGCGCGGCGTCTGCTACATCCCCGTTAAACACAACTTCGGATGCACGCAACGGCGCGGCCTGTGCCGCAAATCCACCCTTGAGCCGGGTCATCGAGAAATCGCGCACCTCAACGAGCACAAGGCCTTCGGCATCGCAAACCGTTACATCAAACCGCGCATCATCCTCGCCCGAAGCGCTCAGCCGGACCCAGCTGTAGATTTCTGCACAAAGTGGAGCGTACACCGCAATCTCGCCGTAGGACATCGGTACCCAAAGGTCCTTCCCGTCATAGCCCGGCGCCAGATCAATAGCCCAGCCCGTGGCCATATCCATCAATCCAGGATGTAAAATCTGTGCGGGATCCAGTGGTGCCTCGAGCGTCAGGCGGGCCAATCCTTCACGCGGGCCGGTCTGGCGGGCGCGCAGCACCTGCCATTGCGGACCAAAACGCAAATGCGCCTCCTGACGGGTCGGCATATGCGCTCCGTCCCGATCTTCTACAGCGCCCAAGCGACCCGAAAGCGCTTCGAGGTCAATGGTTTTCGTCTTGGCTCGTGCAGCCGTAATCGCCGCTTCCGCATGGGTCTGCCAACCGCTGCGCCCGTCAAATACGCAATCACTGCGCAGTGCGGCGCTAAACCCACCCGCATCGCGCAAAAGCGAAATCCGCATACGGCGTGACAGTCCCTCAGGCGCATCAAGCGGTCGCAGGAAGTACAGATCGCTCAGCTTGACCGGCAGCGTTAGACCCGCGCCGAGGGCGGCTTGCGCCAGCGCCTCCACCATGCCGGTTCCGGGCATGACAGCCCTGCCGTCTACCATGCGGTGCTGGTCCAGCACCCAATCATCGGCTGCGTTGAAGTCGGTGGCAAACCGCGTTTCGCCCTGCAGTACTTCTACAGTTCCAAGAAACGGAGCATCAATCTCACGAGGTGGCAAGGTTTCCGCGGGGGTGTGGCCCACAGCTTCAGCCGCCATCCCGACATCGGCCCAGACGCCCCAGTTTACCGCAATCACGCGGGTCTGTGCGCCTGCGCGCCCCTTAGCGAATGCATTTAAATAGTCATTCGCGGCTACGTAATCAACCTGCCCTGCCGACCGTGTCGCGGTGGACGTCGAGGCAAACAACACTATCAAATCGACCGTGCCATCGGGCAACAACTGGTCCAGCACCCGCAGGCCCTGTACCTTTGGCGCCAGCACTGCATCCACCTGCGCCTGCGTTTTACCCAGCATCGGCGCATCATCCAGAACACCGGCCGCATGGAACACCCCGTCGATGCGCCCGCTCGCAAGAAGCCCCTCGATGACTTTGCGCATCTGGACCACATTGACCACATCGGCGGCGGCCACTTCGACCGTACCGCCCATCGCCTCAAGGCGCTGCACGGCACGAATACGGCGAGCCACCGCATCGCTGGCGTGGGTCGTTTGCAATACACGCGACCATGTCTCGCGGGGGGGCAGCGCATGGCGGCTCAGCAGAACAACATGCGCGGCGTGCGAGGACAGCAGATCGGCAGCAATGGTCAGCCCGATGCCCCCGAAGCCACCGGTAATCAGATATGTCCCACCGCGTTTCAGCGGCGGATTCTTCACAGCCGCCAGTCGCTGTGGCCTGAACGCCAGCACAAAACGGCGCCCTTCGCGCAGAGCCACAACCGCATTAGCAGGCGTCGCTAACAACTCTTCGAGCAGGGCATCCGTGATGTCCTGCGCGGGAAGACCGCGTTTGGCAAAAAAGCCGCTTCGCGCCGGAGCATCCAGCAAAGCCAGATCAATTGTGGCCACCGTCATATTCGCAATTTCGTGGGGCATCACGCCCGCAGGGCCGCTGACCATGGCCTTTTCGGGATAGGGCAATGCCTCATCAGCGACGCGTGCCGCGCCATTGGTAAACACACTCAGATGGGTCTGGGGCGCGTCCTCGCGCTCGGCCAATGTCTGGCCCAGCCACAGAAGGCTGTAAAACCCCTGTTCGATCATACGATCATAAAAACTGCTGCCCGGGCGGTGACCCATGCCTTTCGTCACCCCCCAGAAATGCGCAATGCGCGTCGGCATCTTTTCCGATGCCAGCAACGCCGCCATAAGCGCATCATATCCGTCACGCCCCTGTTCCGGAGCGAGAGTATAACGGCCTGAGCCCAAATTCGAAAAACTGTCGCCGGCAGTGACAACCGATACCGAGGCACCAGCAGTTTCCAACCGGGCAATCACCGGATCCGCGATGCCGTCATCATCCGCGAACACCAACCATTCATCTGCCGAAGCGGCGCCAATCGCTGCACCTGCATCAGCGTCGACATCAGGATACTGTGCACGCCATGCAGGCACAGCGCCCCAATCGGCCAGATCATCCACCCGCGCAATCACGGGCGCCGCCGCGCGTGCCACCTGTGTTGAAGGGGCGATAAAATAGGGGCTTCGCTGAAACTGGTAGGTTGGCAGAACCACACGGTTGCGCCGCGCCTCGCCCCAGATCTGGTCCCAATCGGCCTCGACACCGCAAGCCCAAAGTCTTCCGATAATACCCATGAAATACATGTCATCCGCGATTTCTTGATCGGGGTGTCGAAGGGTACTCATCACTTGGGCCGGTTTGAGCGCGGCGCACATCTGCGCCAGCGATGACAACGCTTTTCCCGGACCGACCTCAAGAAACACCCGACCGTCGCGCGCGGCGAGTGTTTCGATGCAATCGGCAAAATTTACCGTATTGCGCAGCTGGTCCACCCAGTAATCCGGGTCTGTCGCCTGTGCCGATGTGATAGCGACACCGGTGCGGTTGGACATAAACGGTATCTTCGGCGCTTGCAGATGGAGACCTGCAAGAAAGGCGCGGTACTCGGCCAGAATTGGCTCCAACATCCGGCTATGGGCAGCAATGTTTATGGCTATGCGCTGGCTCTCGACACCGTCCTTTGCCAGCCGCGCCGCTAGATCCATCAGCCCGGCATCAGGGCCAGAAATCGCTGTTAGCTCCGGTCCGTTTACCGATGCGATATCAAGATCGTCACCTAAATATGGCCGCGTCGCCGCCAGCGACAAGGGCACGCTGAGCATGCCGCCAGCAGGCACAGTATCGAACAGGCGCCCACGCAGCAAAACAAGATCAATCAGGTTCTCGAAACTCATCACACCGGCGAGGCAGGCGGCAACATTTTCTCCCATTGAATGGCCAACCATGGCCGTGGGCTTAACCCCCCAACTCATCCACAGCTGCGCCAGCGCATATTCAACAATCGCGATCAGCGGCAACTGCACCGATGGCTTTTTGAGAATCTGCGCGGCGCGATCATTGTCGCCCTCAGGCAGCCAGAGCGCGCGAATATCATAGTCGATCTGCGGAGCGAGATAGTCCAGCCCACGGTCCATCGTCTCGGCGAAGGCCGGCTCGGTCTCATAGAGATCACGGGCCATATTTGGGTATTGCGCGCCTCCACCGGGGAACATGAAGACCACCTCTGGCGCAATGCCAAGTCGCTCATGGGTGAATACACGGCGGGTATCATTTGCCTCCAGCAGGTCTGCCGCCGCGGCATGTGTATCTGCCACGACAACACGCCGCCGCTCGAATCCGCGCCGTCCGTTTTTCAGGGTATGGGCCACGTCCGCGAGATTCTGCTCGGGATGCGCCCGCAAATGTGCGGCTAGGGCAGCCGTATTCGCATCCAGTGCCGCTTTGGAGCGCCCTGAAATGCATAAGATATGAAACGGGAAATCGCTTTCCTCGGAGAGTGCACGCTGTGGGGCTTCGGCCAGAATGGCGTGGGCATTTGTGCCCCCCACCCCCAGCGCATTAATGGCCGCATGGCGCGGTGTGGCGCGGCGCGGCCATGGCGTGAGCACGTCATTTACCGAAAACGGGCTGCCTTCGAACCCGATCGCGGGGTTCGGCGCCTCATATCCCAGCGAGGGCGGCATCGCCCCATGGTGCAGCGCCAGCGATGCCTTGACCAGACCGGCAACGCCCGCCGCAGTATCCAGATGCCCGATGTTGGTTTTAACCGATCCGATCTTGGCAAAATCAACCTTGTCGGTCTGTATCCGGTAAGCCTCGGTCAGGGCCGCCACCTCAATCGGGTCGCCAAGATAGGTGCCGGTGCCATGACATTCAATCAGCTCTATCTGGTCAGCAGGCACGCCAGACGCAGCCAGCGCCTTTCCGATGGCATCAGCCTGACCATCGACTGATGGTGCCAGATATCCGGCCTTTGCCGCGCCATCATTGTTAATCGCGGATCCTTTTATCACGGCCCAGATGTGATCCCCGTCGGCCTGAGCGTCTGAAAGGCGCTTGAGGGCGACACAGCCCGCGCCAGAGCCAAAAACCGTGCCCTGTGCGCGATGGTCGAATGCATGACATTCACCGTCTGGCGACAGGATTTCATTTTCCTTGAAAGTATAGCCCCGCCCCTGCGGGAGTTCGATCGTGACACCACCAGCCAGCGCCATATCTACTTCACCGGCGCGTAGCGCAGCAGCTGCATAATGAATCGCCACCAGCGATGTCGAGCAAGCCGTTTGAAGATTGATTGACGGCCCTTTCAGGTCAAACACATGGCTCACGCGGGTCGAGAGAAAATCCTTGTCGTTGCCGGTATGGCGCAACAAAAACATGCCGACATCATCAACAAGATCGGGGTTAGAGCAGATATTGAAATAGAAATAGCTGCCCATGCCACAGCCTGCATAGACACCGATGGGGCCTGCCACGTTTTCTGGCACATGGCCCGCCTGCTCCATCGCCTCCCACGCCACCTCAAGAAACTTACGGTGCTGCGGATCCAGAATCGCAGCGTCTTTGGGTGAGAAGCCAAAAAAGTCGGCATCGAATGTCTCGAACCCTTTTAGGTCAGCCGCCGCGCGCACATAGTTTTTGCGCGCAATGTTCTCTGGCGTTTCGCCAGCGGCCAGCAGTTCGTCTTCGGTGAGTTTGCGAATAGAGGAAACTCCGGTGCGCAGATTTTCCCAGAACGCAGCCACAGTATCGGCGCCGGGCACATTAACGGCCATGCCAACAATAGCGATATCCTCGCCCGCCGATCTTATATTGCGGCTCTGATCAGTCATATGTTCTTACCCTTTAATCCGCACATGTCGGGGCGGTATCCCCTGAACTTGAATAAAATACGAACTATCTAAGCAGGCAGGCAAAACTGCCCCGCCGCGGTCTTAGTTTTCGAAAATGTCGTTTTCATGGCGTTTTATCCAATGTCGCCGCTTAATCGCCCCACAATAGCACAGGAACCCACAGCAGAAAAATCCTCTTCAATGTCACGCAGGATACAATAGGACATCTCCGCCCGAAGTCGCGCGCGCAATCGACACGAACGCCCGAATAAACCCGCCCCCTAAAGCAATGTGCGCTGTGCGGGCGCTGACCCACCGCCCATCACGGGCGTGCTGCGCAAGGTATGACGCGGCACAGCGGCTTGGCGCGGATTGAGCCGCTCAATGTACCCCAGCACCGCCCCTGCCGTCAGCCACGTAAACGGCGTAAGCGTCGCGTTGAGCAACATATCAATCAAGGTGATCCCTAAGATAAGCGCAACAGCCCCGATGTAGGGCGATAACTCCACATCGCGATTGCGCAAGACATGTTTGCCCAGCAACAAAAGCGGCAGCGCCAGCAGCCCGAATTCCGCAATATACCCTAACCAGCCAAAGCTGCCAAAAACGATGATCCACCGACCATCGGGGATCGTCAAAATCTCGCCATCCTCGGCATCACGCACAAGGCTCCTGCCCCACCCGCTCCAACCGAAAGCAGGTTTTTCCGCCGCCCGTTCCAACAACTGTTCCTCGTTATTGAAACGGTAACCCAATGATTGGGCGCGGTCGGGGTTGACCTCCGCCACCTTGGCCACAATCGCGTCCGTTGGGATAACACCAAGATTGCGCATCATCGGGTAGGTCACCGCGATAAGGGCAAAAACCGTGGCCAACAGAACCAGCCACCGGCGCGGCGCGAAATAGATCATCGGCACAAGTACCATACCGTATGCGATTGAAGCCGCACTCTTACACGCCAGCAAAAATAGCATCAGATACACCGTCCATAAGACAGCTTTCCACCGCTTCAGTTTCGGTGCCACACGGGCAAGGGCCGCCGCCGCCATCGCAGCCGTACAGACAAACAGCGCAAGCCAGAGGCCATGCGGCAAAAACACAATCGGACGGTATCCACCGGCCCGCATGGTCTGTTCAAAACTGTGCTGGAAAAATCCATAGACCCAGACATTCATCTGGGGGGAAAAACGTATTTCGATCAGCGACGGGATCGAGTAGAATAGCGCGCCTACCATCAGGGCGCGCAGCAACTCAAGCAACCCGTTTTCTGAGCTAAGAAATTGCCGCGCCACTAGAAACGGCACAACTGTCAGAGCCTGCGCAATCAGAACCGATCCGATGTCACGTACCGATTGACCGGGCAGCGCATCCACCAGAAAAAGGATGGGGTCCGCACCGCGCAACACCTCGAACAGGATAGGCTCGCGGTTGGTCAATACTGTGGGGATCGCACTACATATCAGCAGCACAACCAATACTCGCGCAATCCGCCCCTCTGGCAACAGGCGGACCCTGTATGCCGTCGCAAAAACAAGGATCGCCAACACGCTTAGGCTCGGGATCGAGACCTTGTCCATCGCGGGCACCAGCGGCAGATTGAACTCCGCCAATGGTGGCAACAGCAAGTAGCCGCCGAGGATTGACCATATCACCGCCCGCTCGACCGATTGGGTGCGAAACAGCACAAGGCAGACCGCAGGCCACATCAGAAGCATCAGATATGCAATAGGATTTGGCATCAGGCTCCTTGAACGCATTGGCGGGTGAAGTACCGATAATTACACTCTAGGCATGTCCATGTCATCAAGGTAGTTTGCGGCAGATAAAGTTCCACACAGATAAATTGCCCTCTAAAATGTTGAAACGGATGTATAAGTTGACCCCACGAAGATCCGAAACTCACACAATCGTGTCTCGTATGAGCAAAGCCATCACATGAAATACGGCAGCGGACGTTCCATGGTAGAGGTTAATATTCCCACACGCGCTGCATTGTTTCACGCGGTCGGCGAATGCTTTTCACGGGGCACTGGATTCGCCCTTGCCACATTAAACCTTGATCACTTGACCAAACTGCCGGTCGATACTGCATTTGCCAACGCATATAGAGCGCAAGATATGGTGGTGGCCGATGGCCGCCCGATCATCTGGCTTGCGCAATTGGCGGGCCAGACCCTTGAGCTTATGCCGGGTTCTGATCTGGTTATCCCGCTCACGGAATTAGCAGCAGAAATGGGGATGCCCGTTGCTCTTATGGGAAGCTCTGACGCAGCCCTTGCAGGTGCACAATCTGCGCTGGAAACCCGCGTGCCGCAGGTAAATATCGTGCTGTCCCATGCGCCCGCTTACGGCTTTGATCCCACAGGCTCCGAGGCAGCCGAAATTTGTGAAATTCTAAATGCCAGCGGGGCAAGGCTGTGTTTTATTGCTCTAGGTGCGCCCAAACAGGAGCTGTTCGCCGCCTTTGCGCGCAACCGCGCTCCCGCTGTCGGGTTTGCCTCGATCGGGGCGGGACTGGATTTTCTATCCGGCCATCAGGTGCGCGCACCCAAAATTATGCGCGTACTGGCGCTAGAATGGCTTTGGCGTGCTTTGCAAAGCCCGCGCCGCATGGTGCCGCGCTATGCCAAATGCTTCGCCATTCTGCCACGCCTAGCGCTGGATGCATGGTGCCAACGCTAAGTTACTTATACTCGATCAGGCTTCTTTGCCCGCCACTCAACCTGCGCCAATAATAGCCTATCGCGCCCTGCGCCTCTGCCAGTTTTCCCAGAACGGAAAAAACAGCCCAAGCCCATCCGCCGCGCCGCGCCAGACGCATCACCTGTACCGGATACACCAGAGCGGCCAGCAACCCGTAAGGGCCAATTAAAACCGTGAGGAGTGCAATGAGGAGCGGCACCGCCATCCCCCACATCAGCGCGCGCCGCGTCTCGGCGACCCAATGCCGCTCAGGCGATGATCCATGCAGTGCCGCTCCTTCGGCAAAGGCGTGGCCAGCCCGTTTTGTCCGCTGCCACCACTGATCAAAACGCATGATTTGCGCGTCATGCGCTGTCATTTCAACGTCCAACCGCCAGATCCGCCAACCTTCGGCGCGCAGCCGCAAGCACAGATCAGGTTCTTCCCCCGCAATCAGCAACGCATTGTATCCACCAACAGCACGCAGCGCGCCCACCCGCATCAGGGCATCACCGCCACAAGCAAGTGCCTCACCTACGGGGGTATCCCACTCTGCATCAATCAGAGCATTATAAATGCTGGCCTGTGGGTACATCTCGCGCCGTCGCCCACAAACGACAGCAACGTCGGGTGTAGCTTCCAAAAACGCCTGTGCCTGCGCGATCCATCCACCCCGAACAATACAATCACCATCCAGAAACTGTACCAGATCAACATCCTCTGGCAGTGCCTCCAATCCAGCGTTACGCGCCCGCGCCGCTGTAAAAGGCTGTGCCATGTCCAGCGGTACCACCTGCGCGCCCCGCGCCTGTGCCGCAGCTATCGATCCGTCAGTGGAGCCGCTGTCGACATAGATCACGGGGGTCACATCCGTCAGCGCATCAAGGCACGCGATCAGTCGTGCCCCCTCATTCCGGCCGATAACAATTGCGCCGACACTCATGTGTTGCTCTCCGCCAAAAAGGTGGAATATGACTTTGATCGTACCAAAAAACCTGCATCATAGAGCGGGTCGATCCCTGTCCAAACCTGTGCGTCGGACGAGTGAAGCGTCAGGTTTTCCTGCGCGGCGAGTACCGCAAGACGCGCCTGATCCTCGCCATGTGCTAAATCCCCGCTCGCCGCGCTGGCCGCGTCCCGCGCGGCAACATTGCCCGCGAATTTATAATGCCGGATCACCGCATCAAAATCCGAAACTCGGACATTTTGCGACAGGTGCGGATGCGGCGCAGGCACCACGTCCGCGCCGTTAAAAATCAGTGGATGCTTCGTCAGACAGCAGGCCTCGCCAAACACTTTGCCGCGCACCCCGCCGAATTTGAATTGGAGCGCATCCGAACCCAGCGTATTGCCCGCCAAAAGTGCGCTGAATTCGATCTTGTCCGAATGGTAGTCAAAACTACTCACTGTGCTGATGTCATATTGTGCAAAAGCGGTCAGCGCCTGTGAATATGTGAGATCCTTAACTGCGGCCAAAGGCGCACGGGGAAACATCTCGAGCATTTGCGCCAACAGCGCAGTGTCGCTGCGCCCTTCCAGATAGTTGATCAATGCAGGAAGGCCGTGTTGCTCACGTCCTTCGAAATCAAACTGCTCGTCCATATCAACATAAAGACACCAGCGGTCTGTCCCGTATTTTTGCGCCGGGTATTGGCGCATCAAATCCTCGTACTGCGCCAATGGAAGCTCGACGCGGTCGATCACACATCCCTCCTGTGCCTTGATCCGCGCGACCGTGTCATCGGTTGAGCCATTGTCGACAAAAGCAAAATACCGGATGCCCAGCGCGCGGTAATAGTCAAAAAATGCATCCAGATAGTAACACCCGTCCCGCACCAGAACGATTGCCAGCACCTCACCGGGCGGAACCGAAAAGCCCTGACCATGCAAATGTTCAACCGCTCCCGCAAACCGGCGGCGGCGCGCAACCTCACGAAATCGGTTGCAAATACGGGTTATAAGGAAGGGGCGTTTGCTCATATCCAAAGCATTACGCCAGGTCTGCGGGGCGGTCCACTGCCCCGCGTAAGCGAGATGCCGTTTCTGATGCAGGTATGCATTTGTGACCCGTATCGCTTTTCGTATGGGGAACCTGTGCTACCAGCGCAAAACGAAAGGAAAATCCGCAAAAACGGCGCGACCCGCAGATTTTTATGCAGGCGTATTGGCCAGTCCTACATTACCAAACATTTTATAGTGCAAGGTCAACCGCAGCCGCACCAAATCCGATCACCCCGCGTTACAGCATAATCAAGGGGCTACTATAAAGCATCGGGCAAATTACGCACAAAGCCCGATAGCAGCCCAACCCGCTTTACCGTCTGCGTATATTGAGCGTTTGAATATCCGCAACGCTCACTCCTGACATCTTTGCGCAGCACCTCGACAATGCGGAGCAGTCTCATGTCGAACTTACCCGAGCGTTCATTTCAATCGAAGGAACTGCCCGTTAAAGATTGCCAAATTTGTTGTCGCCAGAACCCACGCAGGCTGGCAGGATTACAGCCCACGTTTCTCGCCCATCGACAGAAAAAGATGCCTTGAATAGATCAAGTAAACGAAAATTGCCGGCGGAGAGATTGTTTTGATCCGAGCCTAAATCGGTCAAAATGCGCATTAGCTGCAATCCCTAGTTAACTTGCGGTGCAGATAGAGGTCGGCGATAGCCTCGCAGGCATTCTTGGAAGACGGTCGTTGTTTAAACGATCTCAATGGGATCCGTTTGGTAGTGTCTGGTAATCGCGCTGCCATCATTGCCGCACACATCTGCTTACGATGGTCTTTTGCTGCGTCCTTTGGGACGCAGCCCCGAATTTGCAGTATCGCGGAGTTCGGGCGTGTACATGGTTTGTCGCGCACGCCCCTCTTTTTTTGAAGCATAAAGCGCGATATCTGCATCCTCCATAACTGTCGCACGCGTGGCCGTATTGCTGGACTGTATCCAGACGGTGCCAATGCTCGCAGAGATCTTAGAAACTTGCCCTTTGAAAGGAATCGGCACCTCGATCCGCTCGATGATCCGACGGCCTACCCGCTCCAGCACGTCGATATCACTGACATTGGGGAGGATCACCGTGAATTCATCACCACCAACCCGCGCAACGGTGTCCGTGACACGGGTTTCCTCGATCATCGCACCGGCAACAACCTGCAAAACATGGTCACCTGCTGCGTGGCCCAGAGTGTCATTGACCGCCTTGAAGTAATCCAGATCGATGTGCATCACAGCAAAACATGCATTGGCCGCGAGTAACCGTTCCAGCAGCAGTTCAAGCGCACGGCGGTTCTTGAGACCGGTAAGGGTATCGGTAAACGCCTGTTCTTCGGCTGCCACTTTGGCCCCTTGCAGGCGCAGGTTCAGCTGGCGCGAGGATTCCATCGCCGCCGATTTCGCCTCGACCAGATAGAGCATTTCAATTGCAAGATCGGTCGCGGCAAAATCGGCATTGGTCAGGGCGTAGTCCCGCACACCATCCAGAATGGAGATTCCGAAAGACAGGTTCACGATTGCGGCGCCGCGCCCGTCTGGCACGAGTACCCCCTTAAGCCGTGCGGGCGGTTCACCTGCCAGCTCCAAGTGCAGTTTGAGGCTTTGCGCGGCCCATAACTGCGTCAGAGTTGCGACACCGCGCGGCCGCCGTACAGTAAATGCCTCCAGAAACGGCAAACCGACCAGTGCCATATCAGGGCGCAACTTTTGCGTCGTCGGCCCCACGTGTGTGATTACCCCCTGCGCATCCAGCATGAGATGCATTGGACATAACACGTCCATCACGTCAGTGTTTGCCATGTGTTTCATGGTGCCCGTGCGCCCAGATCAAAGGCGCGACCATCCGCGAAATCTGCTACTACCAGCTGAATTCGCACGGTCTCTTTACCGTTGGCGCCTTCCTCAAGTTCGAGCAGAGCTAACGCGCCGTAATCATCGGCCATCACCCGCAGCACCCCCATCATCAGATACCCGAATCCCGGCATCGGGCTGTCACAAATCAGGCGATAGCGACCATCGGCATGTCCATGCAGCTCAATCGCGGGGAAATGTAGATCCGACACGGCCATACGCGCGCGATCAGGCAGGTCATCCAGCGAATGCAGAAAATCCTCGAAATTCACACCACCGAAACGCAGGAGCCTCCGCACAGCTTCGGTATTGGGATGTGACACAAGATAAGCGCCAACATCCTCCATGATTTCACTGCGCCCCCGCCGCAGGACAGCGCCCATCGCGTCCACAACCGCTGAGGCGACCGCATCATCGTATGTCAACATCGCCTCGAACTCAGGAGGAGAAACATCCGCACGTGCCGCCACCTCCAGCCACGCAGACTGGCCATAACCGTCGGTCATATAATTCTGGAAACTGCGATTGATAAGCCCGTGCATGGCTGCCTCTTGTTTTTGCTGTCCCACAGTGATGGCGGTCAGGCGTTAACAAGATACTAAGATAAGGGATCGTCGTGCAGACGTGGTTAAAAATCGGTTGGCGCGCCGCCTTCGGATTTACGCCGCGCCACGAAACCGGCCAGTTCTTCGCGGATCGCCACATCCATCGGCGGCTCCTCAAAACTGCCGACAATTTCCTTGAACATGTGATGCGCCCGCTCCTGCGTCCAGATGCCACCCGCCACCTCCCAGCCTTCATAATTAGTCCAATCGCTCAGGAATGGCTGGTAGAATGCAGTAGTATAGCGATCCTGCGTATGCTGTATGCCAAAGAAATGACTGCCGTGACCAACCTCTTTGATTGCGTCGAATGCGATCTCGTCCGGTCCCGTTGCACAAATCTCGGGTGCCATATAGCGCTGGATTTGCTGTAATATTTCGCAGTCCATTATGAATTTCTCGGGACTAGCGATCAAGCCACCCTCAAGCCATCCAGCCGCGTGATAAACCATGTTTGTGCCCGACTGCACGGCTGCCCAGAGAGAATTAGAGGTCTCCCACATGGCCTGACCGTCCGGCACATTGGCCGCGCACACCCCCGAAGACCGCATCGGCAGCCCGTAGAAGCGGCACAGCTGTCCGGTCATCTGCGTGGCGCGCATGTATTCCGGCGTCCCAAAGGCCGGCGCGCCGGTTTTCATATCCACGTTTGAGGTAAACGTCCCGATGGCTACCGACGCACCGGGGCGGATAATCTGGGCCAGAACCACTGCGATCAGCGCTTCGGCGATGGACTGGGTCACCGCTCCTGCCATTGTCACAGGCGCCATCGCCCCCGCCAGTGTAAAGGGCGTCACAACAAGCCCCTGATTGCGTCGCGCGATCCTCATCCAGCCGTCAAGCATCGGAATATCATGTTTCAGCGGCGAGGTGGAATTGATGTTAGTATACATCTTCGGACTGGCTTCGAATTCCTCGTGCGTCCATCCCCCAGAGATCCGCACCATCTCCATTACATCCTCGACCCGCTCCTTCCCGAGAGAGTAGGCATGCATGGCCTTATCGGTAATCGTCAGTTTGTCATATAAAACATCCAGATGTCGCACCGAGGCGTGGATATCGACCGGCTCCACGGGATAGCCGCCCGCGAAATGGATACAGTTGAAATATTGCGTTAGCTTGAGAAGATCCCGGCACATCTCGCGCGTGCCTGGCACCTTGCGGTTGATGGCCATGTCCCAGTAGTTTGGCGGTGAGGAGACATTCCCAAACACCAGATTTTTCCCGCCGATGGTAATGGCACGATCCGGATTGCGCGGCGTAATAACAAATTCCGACGGGGCCATGGCCACGTATTCCATAACCATGTCGCGGTCCATGCGAACATTCTCACCATTGACTGTGCAGCCCGCTTTGCGAAAAATCTCCAGCGCCTCGAGATTGTAAATCTCGATCCCGATCTCCTCGAGAATACGCATTGCGCCGTTATGGATCGCCGCGACACCCTCCGGTCCCAGTGGCTCTGTCGGGCGATCGATGTTGACAGGCGGGTTCCATGGCATCTGCTCTATGACGGAGGTGCCCCGACGGGTTTTCGCACCTGCGCGCCCACCACCGCGGGTTCTGCGTTTCGGCTCTTCAGTCATGGCGCCGCTCCTTTTACTGGTCCCGCCAGAAGGCCCCAGCCGACCAAGAACAGCCCATACAAGAGCGACAGTTTATGTCGTATTTAGGAGTTCAAAGTGCGCCCTGAGTTTCTAGCCACCCCGGAATTTCCCCGATATCGCGCAGAACCACATCCGCCAGCGGCGCCAGTACATCCGCACCGGCCGCTCCCGTGAGCACGCCAATGGTCCGCATACCCGCGGCACGACCCGCGTGCAGATCATGCGTACTGTCGCCAACCATCACAATCTGCGCGGGTGATAGATTAACGGCAGCGGCAAAAGCCAGCAACTGCCCCGGCGCAGGCTTTCCGCCATACCCACTGTCATAGCCCGCGATAAAATCAAACAGGTCGGTTACGCCCGCGGCAGCCAGATGCGCCCGTGCGGGCGTTTCGCTGTCGTTTGTCGCCACGCCAAGTGCGATCCCCTGCGCCCGCAGCCCTGTCAAAAGAGGCACCAGCGGCACAGCTGGCTGCTGCGGCGCCGTCGCCGCTTCCTCGTTAAGCATGATGAGCAGATCAACGCGGGACAGCCCGGGAATAAGGGGCGCAATCACATCGGCGATCTCCCCCGGGGTCCCCGCAATCACAAGGCTGTCGCGGGCAAATTTTCCCGTTGCCATGTCAAAGCCTATCGCCGCTCCGATCGTGGACGCGCGCGCACGGTCGCCGGCAACCACACGGGTCAAAAAAGCAAGCGCCCACGCCTCCCAAGTTGCAGAGAAATCAAACAACGTACCGTCTTTGTCAAAGCACAGGCCTTTGACTGCGAAGCTTTTTCCAGTCATGTCCAATGCCTTTGCTCACCACCGGGCAATCCCATACGCGCCTCTGCCAGACGCTCATAGGGGATGCGCTGCGCATCACAGCATGCGATTACCCAAGCATCGTCCATCATTATGAAATCCAGCACCGACCCCAGAAAGTCGGGGTTGTCTACCGCGCTGCGCATATCTGCAGCCGATGCGCCGGTCGATCCAAGGAACACCGGCAACAAATCTTCATTCCCGACAAGCCATGTCAAAGTCTCGATTGCGATGGTCTCGGCGGCATTTCGCGTAAGGGCCATGAACGTTCTCCATTAGCTCAAAATCTCAACGCTTTGTTAATCATTTGGTCAGAAAACTGAAGCCAACAAAAACACGCAGCGGGAAAGGATCGAAAGTGCAGGGCAACATACTCATCGTTGACGGTATTTCGACCAACCGTATCGTGCTGAAGGTTAAACTAACAGCGGCATTTTATCAGGTTGTGCAGGCTGGCACAGTCGTCGAAGCGCTTGAAATGATTACCAAGCACAAGCCAGACCTTGTCCTCACAGCAATGAATTTACCTGACGGTACTGCTGCGGATTTATGCACCTATCTGCGTAAGATGCCGCAAACCGCGACCTTGCCGGTGCTGGCAGTTGCCTCCTCCCATAATCCCGAAAGGCGCCTCGCGACATTGCGCGCAGGCGTCTGCGACGTGATGAACAAACCGGTTAACGAGACGCTTCTGCTGGGACGGGTCCGCAATATGATTCGCGCCCACCGGACCTTTGCCCAATGGCAGCTGCGCGAGGATACCAACTGCGCACTCGGCCTCGCTGAAGCCCCGGGGGAGTTCATCCGCCCCATCGCCGTGTCGATCATCGGAAACGAGGCGGCGCCACTACAGGGCTGGGTGCGCCAGCTCTTGCCCCACATGCGCGCAAGTTACTGTGTGACGCTGCTCAACGAAGCGCTGGCAGCCCTGAATGCGGGCGCACCCCCAGATGCCATTGTTCTGGCTTTGCCCGACAACCTCTCACAAAGTGATACCTGCTTGCGCCTGATCTCAGCCTTGCGGGCCAGTGCACTTATGCAGGATATCGCGCTACTTGTTATCCAGAAAACCGAAGATCCCTTACAGGCGACGTCAGCTCTCGACTTGGGTGCTGATGATGTCATGACAGGTGGATTTGAGGCCGCCGAATTGGCGGTGCGGATTGACATATTACTCAAGCGCAAGCGTCAGCTCGCCCATCTTCTACAAAGCGTTCATACCGGCCTGCAGGCTGCGGCGTATGATCCGCTGACGGGTCTTTATAATCGCCGATATGCCATGCCGTATTTGAGTGGCCTGATCGAGCGGAGTGCTGCAACGCAGATCTCGTTTGCAGTAATCGTCGCCGACATGGACCACTTCAAACGGATCAACGACCTCTATGGCCATGCCTCCGGCGATGCTGTTCTGGTGGAAACCGCGCGCAGGCTGCGCAGGGCGGTACGCGGATCGGATATGGTTGCGCGGATCGGCGGGGAGGAGTTTCTCATCGCCCTGCCCGCAGCCGATGTGATCACAGCGCGCTCCCTTGCACACCGTATTTGCGATGCAATCGGCGGCACGCCCTTTATCATCCCCGGTGCGGCTGATCCGGTTCACATCACCATCAGCCTCGGCCTCGCCATGAGCAAAGCGCCGTTTCAAGCGGAACGCGGTATACCCGAAACACCAAGTACCCTGCTCGATCATGCAGACAAAGCACTTTATGCCGCGAAGATGCAGGGGCGTAACCGCGTAAATTTTAGCCTTTCCCAGGCCAGCCCAGCGGCCTGAACAAGCAGCTGAGGCGGGTGATCTACGCGCCACCTTGATAGTCACAAATCGCAGAACATAGTAAAACCCAACGATCAGCGCTCCTTTTTTCGCACTTTGTTGTCAGCTTCAAACGCCTCTATCCGGTCCGCATAGGCGGCGCGCTCCTCAACACTCATCGCGGCAACCTGCGCAAGCCATGCCGCACTGACAACACGTTGCTGCTGCGCGCCAGTATCGCGCTGCGCTTCCAGAACGCCCATCGCGGCTGCGTGATCGAACGGTTCACGGCGCAGGGCCTCTAGCATCGCATCGACACCGCCTGATGCTGCACGCGGGACAGTCTTGATTTCCTCGCGGATCGCCTGCCGTGCCTCATGGGGAAGGGCCTTCATAAAGATCGCACTGCCTTTCGCGCCGCCGCGGGGGCCACCGCCGCCACGCTCGTCGCCCTGATGGCGCAAGGCAGCACCGCCAAGGGCCGCTGCCACTGCAAGGTTGATCGCGAGCGAGACCCCCAAAATCACTGGCATCCAGCGTCTTTTGCTGCCTGTGTTAGCCATCATATCATCCCTCATCATTTTCCAGAACGAAACCGGACAAGCCAAAGCCGGTCAGATCCGTCACATCCTCGTCAGCCATTACCTCGACCGCGCCCAACAGGACCAGCGGGTCCATCGCATCTGCCGGTGGCGCTACGCCGAACCAGAAGCCGACCGCCGTCGCCGTGACCAATCCGCCAAACCCCGCAGGACCGCCAATTCCGCCCAAAATCCGCTGCCAGAGCCGTAGAAGTTTCCGCTGTCGTGGCATCTGCGCCTGCGCATCCGCAGCAATACGAGCTGCCAGATCCTGCGATATCTGGGGCGGCGTGGCACGTGCATCCTCGAAAAAGGCCTCCAGATCAAATTTTTCAGGTTGTGTCATCATCATACCCCAATGCATCGCGCTGTGCTGCCAGATCGGCGGAAAGCGCCCGTTTACCGCGGGCTGTCAGGCTCTCTACGGCCTCAACACCCACGTCCAAAATCTCGGCGATATCAGGGTTCGCCAACCCTTCGATGTGCCGCAAGATTACTGCCTGTCGCTGCCGCTCGGGCAAGCGCAAAAGCGCAGCCTGTAGCGCATCATGGCGCGCCGCGTTTTGCAGACGCGTCTCGATCGCGGGTGCGGGGTCTACTGGCGCATCAATCTCGTCGAGTGTTTGCGTCCGCTGCGTACGCAGGCGATCCATACATAGATTGGCCACCACACGGTATAGCCATGTTGCCGCCTGTGCGCGCCCGTCATCCCATTTCGGGGCCTGCTTCCACAGACGCAACAATGCTTCTTGGGTGACGTCTTCTGCCTCGGCCCGGTCCCCTAGTACGCGGTATGCATGCGCATACGCCCGCGGAGCAAGACGCGCGGACAATATCCGCGCCGCAGCTCCGTCTCCCGCCGCATAGCGGGCAAGCAAGGCGGCATCGGCATCACGCACCCCGTCGAAGTCGCCGTTTTCTTTATGATCGCTCGTATCTTTCAAGAGCTTCTTTCCGCAGATGCCGTCAGGGGGATCCAGCCCCGCAATATGCAGGGCCGGACAATATGCCGGACCTCGTTCTTTCAACAGCCGGTGGAATTTTCTACCGGTTGATCCGGACCTCAGCCCTTTTTATGGTCGTCTTTCTTGCCATGACCTTTGCCATGGTCACGGGCTTTTGCAAACTCTTCCATGCTCAACGAGCCGTTCTTGTCTGTGTCCAGCTTCTCGATCATCTTTGAGGGATCGCGACGGGCGTGCATCTCTTCGAGGGTAACGCCCCCGCTTTTATCCAAATCCAGCCGCTCAAAGCGTTTTGCCGCCTGCTTGCCCATTTTGCTGTCGTCCACAGCTGCCAGTTCTTGTGCACTCAAGGCGCCATCCTTGTCGGCATCGAACCTTTTGAGCAAGCGGTCGCGGAACATAGCCTGAGTGGCAGCTTTCATCTCCTCGGCGTTGAGCGCGCCGTCTTTATCCGCATCGGCAGCGGTAAAACGTTCGTTGGCCTGTGCCGACATCTCTTCCGCCGTGATCTGGCCATCGCTGTTGGCATCAATTTGGGCAAAGCGCTCCTGCTGTCTTGTGCCGCGGTCCTGATCCTGAGCCTGTGCAGTCGTTGCAACCAGACCTGCCACGATGGCCAATGCAGTGAGTGTTTCCTTAAACATGGTGTTCTCCATTTGTTATGTGGCTGCGCGGTCCGGGCGCCTGTTTGGTCCCGTTGTCGCCGTGCAGTTGGGAGTAATACGCATCCCCGCGCATCTTCCGTCGCAAAACATGCAAAAAACTTCTGGGCTCGCCCGTTGAGACAAATCGCCACCTTTTATTCTGGCTTCAGTTGGCCCATTTAGGGAATGAACCGCGATTTAGGACCTAACATGCCAAATTCCGCCACTGATACCGCTGCACTTCCTGCAAATGAGGTCACCGACCCTTCCGAACGGCTTCGAATGCCTGCGATGCGGCGCGGTTGGCGCGGACGATGCCCCAATTGCGGTGCGGGTCCGCTTTTATTCGGGTATTTGAAGGTTCACGATCATTGTACCGTCTGCGAGCAGGAATTCCATCATCACCGCGCCGATGACGGCCCCGCATATATAACCATTCTGATCGTCGGTCATCTGATGGCGCCGTTGTTGCACATCGTTTTTGTGCAGTTCCGCCCAGAGCCGATTGTCCTTTTTACCATCTTTGCTGTTGGCACGGTCGGTTTGTCGCTCTACCTTCTACCCAGACTGAAGGGGGCCCTGATCGGCTTTCAATGGGCCAAGGGAATGGGCGGCTTTGCCCGAGACACCTGACAACGCCCCGAACAACCGAAGGCCCTATGAGCATCGATAAAACAGCGATCCGCCACGCCGCCACTGTTATTGTGATCCGCGACCGCATGACAAACCCTGCAATCCTGATGGGGCAGCGCGGCGCGAATGCAGCATTCATGCCAAATAAATTTGTTTTCCCGGGCGGGGCTGTTGACGCAGCCGATGCGCATATCCCCCTCGCCACGCCGTTGACCGCACAATGCGCGGCCCGCATCGGTGAGGATGCGGATGCCGACCTCGCACACGCGATCCCTGTCGCTGCCGTCCGCGAGTTGTGGGAGGAAACCGGCCTGATCCTCGGGACACGCGGCACATGGGAGGGCGACATTCCTCCCGATTGGGAAACATTCGCGGCAACGGGCCATGTTCCGCACGCGGCGCCGCTGCAATTTGTGTTCCGTGCCCTTACCCCTCCCGGACGTCCCCGCCGCTTTGATGCACGGTTTTTCCTGCTTGATGCTGATGCAGTTGCCAGCGATCCCGATAATTTCGATGCTGCATGCGACGAGCTTTCACACCTTCAGTGGGTGCCCCTCACACAGGCGCGAAAATTCGATATGCCCTTCATAACCGAGGTAGTTCTCGCCGAGGTAGAAGCCCGCGCACGCGACCTCAACGCGCCTACCTCTGTCCCATACTTCAAGAACAATGACGAAGAGAGCCTGTTTTTGCGCTTGCACGGTCACGCGGCACCCTACACCTCCAAGCCCTAGATCACGAGCACAAGCAACAGGATCGACGCAACAAGGACCGTCATCCCGATTGCTTCGCGCACTGTTATTTTCTCTTTGAAAAACAACGTTGAGGCTATCACGCTCAGGATCAGTTCCACCTGCCCCAACGCTTTTACGTAGGCGGCATTTTGCAGCGTGAAGGCGATAAACCAGCACAGAGAACCGCCCATGGACGTCAGGCCGATCCATACCGCGACCCGACGTGCCTGCCAGACCCGTGTCATTTCCCCCCGCTCCCGCAGCCAGAGCCAGACCGTCATGATCACAGTCTGCATTGCCACTACTGCCATCAGCGTCACACCGGCCCGCATCAGTGGATCATCAGTCGCTAACGTTAGCGAAGCGCCACGATAACTTACCGCCGAAAAGGCGAACAGGACACCGCTCGCGATGCCCAGACCGGCCGCACGGTTTGCCATTCCTGACAGGCGAAACCCGCGCGCCTCCTTTTCCCCTGACAAAAGCAACAGTCCCACCAGCCCCAGCAAAATTGCACCCAGCCCGCCCCAACTGACGCGGTCGCCCAACAGAATCGCGCCCACCAGCACAGTTTGGATAACTTCGGTCTTTTTAAATGTGATCCCAACGGCAAAATTGCGCTCTTTGAAAAGCAGAACCACACAAATTGTTGCGAAAATCTGGGTCGTGCCGCCTAACAGGCCAAACCCCCAGAACCGCGCATCAAGCGCCGGCAGGCGCGCCCCAGTTGCTTGCGTATAGCCAACTAAAAGCAGCGCAATGAACGGCGCAGAGTATAAAAAGCGCGCGAATGTCGCTCCCGCCGCTGATAGCGTCGAGGTTGCCAGCACTTTCTGCAGCATAAAACGAACCGTTTGGAAAATCGCTGCCATCAGCGATACAACGATCCAGAGATCGGGCATGGTCATAATAATTCCTTCACGCCGCCAGCGCGGTTTTCATCGGACAGACAAAGCCCCGATTGGGTTTGTTGAAAAAGATCTCATCAAGACCGCGCCCCGCCATGACCAGCCACAGATCTATGCGCCAAAAGATAAGCGCGCACCTGCGCAATTATTTCCGACTGCCAAAAGCCGAACCTTCAACTGGCCCCGCTTTTTCACCGTGGTGCGCCGATGGCCCGTCCAATTCCCGCAGGGAGCGGCAATTGCGCGTGACCCGCTGCAATCCGCATCAATGCCGCCTCGATCTGCGGTACCGGTGCTGTGGGTTTGCGGGTCTCAAGGCTTACGTGGAGCAGAAAATGCTCGCCTGTGGCCAACAGCCTGTCGCCCTCGTGCATCTCGTGGAACAAATGCATTTTCTTGCCTTCTCCCAGCACCACACGGGTCCGTATGGTGATTAAAGCACCAGCATGGACCTCGTCGATGTGGCGTATATGGGTTTCGGCGGTGAAATAGCTGCCACCGGTTTTGATATATGCAGCATCACAGCCGATGATAGTCATGAACCTGTCCGTGGCATCGGCAAAGGCCTGCAGATAACGCGATTCCGTCATGTGCCCGTTGTAATCCGTCCAGTCGAGCGGCACCGTGCGGTGCGCGGTCTCCACCAGTTGGGCAGGATCCAGATCAGCCGCGACAGCACCGTGCACAGTTCCCGCCCGCATTGCGGCCTCCTGCGCGTTGATCAGTGCACCAGCGCCCCAATCCTGCGCTTTGAGGGCCCGCAGCATGCTCACCAGATTGTTGTCACGAATACGTTCCAGATCACGGATGGCATGCATGCCCGATTGCGCGTCCGACTGTCCTGCGATCAGATCAACAAGCGCGTCGTTGAAGTCGGGCACATCCATCAACTTTGTCCACGGCCACTTCAATGCGGGCCCGAATTGCGCCATAAAATGCTTCATTCCAGCCTCGCCTCCCGCCACACGGTACGTCTCGAACAGACCCATCTGCGCCCAGCGAATGCCAAAGCCGTAGCGGATAGCATCGTCGATCTCCTCTGTCGTGGCGATGCCATCCTTTACCAGCCACAACGCCTCGCGCCAGACAGCCTCTAGCAGACGGTCGGCCACATGGGCGTCGATCTCCTTTTTAAGGTGCAGCGGGTACATCCCCAGCGAGGAAAGAATCGCCTTGGCTGAAGCAACGCGATCTATGACCATATTCGTAGCAACAACCTCGACCAACGGCAGAAGGTATACAGGGTTGAACGGATGCGCGACCATGATTTGTTCAGGCCGCAACGCGCCCCGCTGCAATTCTGTCGGCTTAAAACCCGAGGTGGAGGAGCCGATGAACGCATCCGCGTCGCAAGCCGCCTGTATCTGCGCCAGTGTCGCGTGCTTGATGTCCAACCGTTCCGGCACGCTTTCTTGGATCCAGACGGCCCCTGCAACCGCCTGCGCAATCGTGTCGCAAAACGTCAGCGTCCCTTCGAGAGGCAGCGCAACATCGGTCAGGCCCGGCAGGGAGCGCCGCGCATTTGACAGTACCTCAGCTATTTTGCGCTGCGCCTGCGGGTCGGGATCGTACACCGACACATTCCACCCGTTGAGCAAGAAGCGCGCAGCCCAGCCGCCCCCGATGACTCCTCCACCAATAATCGCAGCCGTTTTGCTCATTTCATCATCCTCAGCTTGCGTACATCATACCCGTTGAAGTCCAGTATTTCGCGGGCAGCCGCGATCCGGTCTGCGCCGCCCGTGGTGCTGCGGTCCACGATCCAGCCAAATGTGCCATCGCGATTGCCCAGCACCGCAGTGCGAAACCCCTCGTCCACCCACAAGACCCAAAACTCCCGCGCCTCGCCGCTGGGCATTGTAACGGTAAAGCGCCCCTTGCCGTTGCGCCGCAAGGCAAGATCTTCGGCCACCTCGCCACACAGGCCCGATACATCACAGACAGGCGCCCCCAGACGCATAGACGTCGGGGTCAGACGAAACGATAATTTCGGCACACCCGGATCGAACTGCGCCCGCACGTACCAGAGCCCGTCAAATTTCGCATCCTCGAAACGGGAGGTTACACCGATCAACGCATCCGGGTCGCGGTACCCTTGAAGAGTCGTAACCTTGGGCGGATTCGCGGCGCAGGCGCCCAGCGCCAGCATTACCGTGCCCACGAAAAAAAATCTCATTTCGGCATACGCTTTTGCAACCCCAACCGCTCGCGCACATCCTGTGGTCCGATCAGGCGCGCACCCATCGCTTCGATAATTCCGCGTGCGCGGCTGACCAATTGGTGGTTTTCAGCCAGAACACCACGATCAAGCCACAGGTTGTCCTCAAGGCCCACGCGCACATGTCCGCCTGCCAGCACGGATGCCGCGACATAGGCCATCTGGTTACGGCCCAGCCCGAATGCCGAAAACGTCCAGTCATGGGGCACATTGTTTACCATCGCCATAAAGGTGTTGAGATCGTCAGGCGCGCCCCATTTCACGCCCATACACAACTGGACCAGTGCGGGACTGTCGATAATACCCTGCTCTACGAGATGCTTAGCGTACCACAGATGGCCTGTGTCAAAAGCCTCGATCTCGGGCTTCACACCCAGATCGGTCATCATCTGGCCCATAGCCACCAACATACCGGGCGTGTTGGTCATCACATAGTCGGCCTCGGCGAAATTCATAGTTCCGCAATCGAGCGTGCAAATTTCGGGACGGCATTCGGCGATATGGGCCATCCGCTCGGTGGCGCCCACCATATCGGTGGCATCGGTGTTGACGTCCATGGGGGCCTCAACTCCGCCAAATACGATGTCGCCTCCCATACCAGCAGTCAAGTTCAGCACCACATCAGTATCGCTGTCACGGATCCGCTCCGTCAGCTCACGGTAGAGCGCTACGTCACGGCTTGGCGCGCCCGTTTCAGGGTCGCGCACATGGCAATGCACCACCGCCGCCCCCGCTTTTGCAGCCAGTATCGCGCTTTCGGCAATCTGCTCAGGCGAGCGTGGCACATGATGGCTACGGTCTTGTGTGGCGCCCGATCCGGTTACGGCACAGGTGATGAACACCTCGCGGTTCATGGTAAGTGGCATGGCAAACTCCCTGATATTTTGCGCGATACTGCGCGAGGGGATGGCACATTTCCATCCCCTAATGCGGCCATCCGATGTCGTGTTTGGCCCAAGCTGCGGTTAGTAAGGCATCGGATGCGCACGGTGGGCTGCATCTATATCGGCCATCACCTCCTCGCCCAACACCAGGTCGGCGCCCGCGATGATCCGCTTCAGCTGTTCCAAACTGGTCGCGCCGAAAATCGCACTGGCCATGAACAGGCGGTCACGCACGAAGGCCATTGCCATTTGGACCGGATCCAGCCCGTGTTTTTTTGCCACCCCCAGATAGGCATCCACCGCCTCAAACGCACGCGGCGTCTTGCGCCCGCCCAACTCTCCGTTGAGTGACATCCGCGACCCCTCCGGCACTTCGCCCCTCTGATATTTCCCCGTGAGCAAGCCCGCAGCCAGCGGCGAGAAGGACAACATGCCAATATCCTCGTTGTGACACACCTCGGCGACATCCGTGTCGGCCAAACGGCACATCAGCGAATATTCATTCTGCACCGTGGCAATGCGCGGTCCGCCGACGCGCTCCGCCGCATTGGCCCACTGCGTCAGCCCCCAAGCACTGTCGTTACTCATGCCAAAGGCGCGGATACGGCCCTTGTCCACCTCGATCTGCAGGGCTCCCAGACAGTCCTCGATATTCTGGATCGTTTCCGCGCGGTTCTGCGAAGACGGATCAAAAGTCCAGTTCTTGCGAAACATATAACTGCCGCGGTTGGGCCAGTGAAACTGGTATAGATCGACATAATCGGTTTTGAGCCGCTTGAGTGATCCCTCAAGCGCCAGCGGGATGGACTCTGCGGTAAAGTCCTTGCCCTCCCGCACGTATTCAATGCCATTGCCGGAATGTTTGGTCGCCAGAACCATATCGGCACGTTTGCCCCCCTTGGCAAACCATTCGCCGATCACCTCTTCGGTGCGCCCTTGCGTCTCTGCGCTCAGCGGGTTGACGGGATACATCTCGGCAGTATCGACAAAGTTGATGCCATTAGCCAACGCATAGTCGATTTGCGCATGTCCTTCGGCGGCAGTGTTCTGCGTGCCCCATGTCATGGAGCCGAGGCAGAACTTCGATACCTCGATATCGGTGCGGCCCAGTTTCGTCATTTGCATCGCAATATCCTCTCATCCTTATTTCGCCGCAAACTACGCCCGTCCCAGCGCCATGCAACCGACATTCGCGGCGCGGCACATATTTTCAGCGCTCCGCGACGCCACCCTGTCGGTTTTCGCTGTCCATCGCTTTGCAAATGCGCACAAGATCGCAGCATGCGATTAATGATCTCTTTCGCGGCGCTGTTTTTCTCGGTCGTCCTTCTACAACTCTCCTCCGGTGGGGTTGGCCCGCTCGACGTGCTGTCGGGCTCCGAGCTGGGGTTTTCGCGGCAGGAAATCGGGATGCTGGGCTCCGCGCATTTCTTCGGTTTTTTCATCGGCTGCTGGTTCGCTCCACGCCTGCTGGGCTCGGTGGGCCACTCCCGCGCATTTGCGGCCTTTACCGCAGCAGGCAGCATCGGCCTCATTGCGCATATGATGGTGATTGATCCCTACGCATGGGCGCTGATGCGCGTGGCCTCGGGCTTGTGTGTCGCGGGATGCTATACGGTGGTCGAAGCGTGGCTCCAGGCAAAAGTTACCAATGAGACACGCGGCCGCGCAATGGGCACCTACCGTATGGTCGACATGACCGGCAGCCTCGCGGCGCAAGGGATCATCGGCATCCTCGCACCTGCTGATTACATCTCTTACAATGTGCTGGCCATTCTGTGTTGCGCCGCGCTGCTGCCCATCACCCTCACAACCGCCGAGCAGCCAGAGACGCCAAAGTCCCCGCGCCTGCGCCCCGCGCTGGCCTATAGCCGGTCCCCCCTTGCTGTCGCGGGTGTGATTGTCGCCGCCCTGTCGAGCGCATCTTTCCGAATGGTCGGGCCCATCTATGGACAGGAAATGGCACTGACGGCAGGGCAGATCGCGTGGTTTCTGGCGTGCTTTGTGATCGGCGGAGCAATCGCGCAGTTTCCAATCGGTTGGCTGGCGGATAAATACGATCGCAGAAAAGTACTAATCTGGCTGTCGGTTGCAGCCATCGGCAGTTGCGTGTTCACGATGCAGACTACAGGCTGGGGTGTTGCTGGCATCCTGCTTTCTTCGGGTATCTTCGGCCTGACCACCTTCCCTATCTATTCGGTCGCAGCCGCCCATGCCCATGACTTTGCCTCCTCAGACGAACGGGTCGAGCTGTCGGCAGCGCTGATGTTCTGGTTCGCCATGGGTGCCATCGCAGCACCCTATGGCGCGTCCGTGCTGATCGACAATTATGGACCGCAGTCGATGTTTATAATGTTGGCACTTGGGCACGCGGTGCTGATCGTATTCGGTATCGTCCGTATGCGCGCAGGCCGAAGCCCGCGCCGCCGCACCCGCTATATCAATTCACTGCGCACCAGCTTTGTTGTGGGCAGGCTTACAGGGCGCAGCCGCGACACAGCACCGAAGGATTGAACAGGCTGGAAGCTACGGCGCGCCCCTGCTAAAGCAGCTTCAACACAAGTAAAGGCGCCCCATCATGACCCGTCACCTGATCACCTCTGCCATTCCCTATATCAACGGGATCAAACACCTCGGAAACCTTGTGGGCAGCCAGCTTCCCGCCGACCTCTATGCCCGCTACCTGCGCGGCCGCGGGAACGAAGTGTTGTTCCTGTGCGCCACCGACGAGCATGGCACCCCCGCAGAACTTGCCGCCGCGAAGGCAGGCAAACCGGTCGAAGAATATTGTGCGGAAATGTACGCCGTGCAGGCCGATATCGCCACCCGCTTCGGTCTCAGCTTTGATCACTTCGGGCGCAGCTCCTCGGAGCAAAACAAGCGCCTGACACAGCATTTTGCCGGTGCACTGGCCGATGAGGGCCTGATTGAAGAAGTCGAGCAATCGCAGATTTACAGCGAGACCGATGGCCGCTTCCTTCCAGACCGGTATGTCGAGGGGACCTGCCCCAATTGCGGGTTCGAGGACGCACGCGGAGATCAGTGCGACAACTGCACCAAACAGCTTGATCCCGAAGACCTGATCAACCCCCGCTCGACCGTATCGGGCGCTACCGATCTGGAAATGCGCGCCACCAAGCACCTGTTTCTCAAACAGTCAAAGATGAAGGACCGCTTGGGCGACTGGATCAATTCCAAAACCGACTGGCCCGTCCTCACCACTTCAATTGCGAAGAAATGGCTGAACGATGGAGACGGCCTACAAGACCGCGGCATTACCCGCGACCTTAGCTGGGGCGTGCCCGTCAAACGCGGCGATGCAGCGTGGCCGGGGATGGAGGGCAAGGTGTTCTATGTATGGTTCGATGCGCCCATCGAGTACATTGCCTGTTCGCAGGAATGGGTGGATGCAGGTAAGGGTGCTGATTGGGAGCGCTGGTGGCGCACCGACAAAGGTGCGGATGACGTCCGCTACACCCAGTTTATGGGCAAGGATAACGTCCCCTTCCACACCCTCAGCTTCCCCGCCACGATCATGGGCTCGAACGAGCCTTGGAAGCTGGTCGATTACATCAAATCGTTCAACTACCTCAATTATGATGGAGGCCAGTTCTCGACCTCGCGCGGGCGCGGCGTTTTTATGGATCAGGCTTTGGAGATTCTGCCAGCCGACTACTGGCGCTGGTGGCTACTGTCCCACGCACCAGAAACGTCCGACGCAGAATTCACGTGGGAAGCCTTCCAAACCGACACGAACAAGGATCTTGCCGATGTTCTGGGCAACTTTGTCAGCCGCATCACCAAATTCTGCCGTTCCAAGTTCGGCGAAGCGGTACCATCGGCGGGCGAATACGGCGATGCCGAGAATACCCTCATCGCCGATCTGACCACCCGCGTTGCGAAGTACGCCGAGCTTATGGACGCCATGGAAGTCCGTAAATCAGCCGCAGAATTGCGCGCCATCTGGGCCGCGGGCAATGAATATCTACAAGCTCAAGCGCCGTGGACAACCTTCAAAACCGATCCGGATACTGCGGCGGCCCAAACCCGCCTCGCGCTCAACCTGATTCCGCTCTACGCCACTCTGGCTGCCCCCTTCATCCCCGACGCTGCTGAGAAAATGCTTGCTGGCATGAAGGTTAGCGACGCAGGCTGGCCCAACGATGTTCCAGCCGCAGTAGCCCAGCTGCCTGCGGGCCATGTGTTCGAAGTGCCTGAGGTGTTGTTTGCCAAGATCACAGACGAACAGCGCGAGGAATGGGCGGAGAAATTCGCAGGCAAGCGGGACTGACACAGGCGAGGGCAAGCCCAAGTGGCCTGCCTTCTGACCATTGTGACGCTTCATGCATAAACACTGCTTATCAAAGACGCAGCGTAACCGCTGACAAAAATGACGACCGGAATAAATCCGTGCGACCATCCCGGAAAGTCCAAAAGGAAACACATAAGTCTTGCTGAATTATTGTGGTACGGACGGGGGGACTTGAACCCCCACGGGCATACGCCCAACAGATTTTAAGTCTGGTGTGTCTACCATTCCACCACGCCCGCACTGCCCGCACCATACAAAGCAATGCGCGGGTGTAAATATGGCACGGTTCAATTAACTCAAATGTCTTGGCCGGTGTCGCCCAAAGGGGCACCTTTTGCCAGCAACGCTTTTTCCGATAGCCACGGATTATTGGCCACAGCCTCCAGCATCTGTTGGCGCGCCTCCGCGATCCGCCCCAAGTTCATCAGCGTGAGCGCCCGTCCCGATTGTGCTGCCACATGGCGCGGCTGAAGCGCCAATGCACGATCAAGATCCGTCAACGCTGCGTCATAATCCTCGCGCAGAAATGCGATGTAGGCCCGCTGGTTCCAGCCCTCGGCATAGTCGGGGCAATATTCGGTCAAACGCGTAAATTCGCTGTAAGCATCGACAAAGTTATAGCTTGAGCGCGCGGCCATTCCCCGATCAAGCACCGCCTGCGCAGCCTCGTCAGGTGCCCGCAGCCAGACCTTCCACATCGCATCCGACGCTGCCTGCCCCTCGCGGAAATCCGATGCCGCCTGCGCCTGCGCAAACAAGCCTTCCATCTCCGCACTTACATCGGGCGCAGCGGGACACTCCTGTGCCGAAACTACAGTGGAAAAGGCGGGGCCGACCATGACGGCTAAGGCAAAAAGAAAACGCATGCTAAATAGGATGGCGCGCCTTACCTCTGCGTCAAGTCCTGATATTATGTACCGTCAGACAACATCACTTCCTTCACGGCTTCCATCGCGACGTAGGTTGAGGTGGATGCCACGTGCGGCAGCGCAGAAATCGTATCCCCCAAAAAGGCGCGATAGCTGTTCATATCACGCGTGCGAACCTTCAGCAGATAGTCGAAATTACCCGCAATCATATGTGCTTGCTCGATCTGTGGTACCCGTAAAACAGCAGCGTTAAATGCCGCCAGTGCCGCCTCGCGGGTGTCTGTCAGGCGCACCTCGACAAATGCAACATGATCCAGCCCCAGACGGATCGGATTGAGCATCGCACGATAGCCCAAAATCACGCGGTTTTCTTCCAGCCGTCGCAACCGCGCCTGTGTCGGTGATTTCGACAATCCAATCCGCTTTGACAGGTCGGTAATACTGATACGCCCGTCCTCGGCCAGCTTTGCAAGAATCGCCTGATCGAACTGGTCGAGGTCAGAAGTGTTTTGCGCCATAAATTTACCCTTAATAACACAATCCGCCCTGCAATCAGGGCATCTTAAGTCAACATGCCTGCGAATTCTGCAATACACTAGAAAAATACCATTGATGGAGTTACCAAATGGCCCGTGACACCTCCTCCTCCTTGCGCGCAACCATCGACGCGAGCACCTATGCCGAACCCGAAAGCGTGCTGGTCACCTTGATCGAGACTGCGAATTTGTCCGCGCAGGATCGCAAAGATATCACCTCTGTGGCCGCTGGCCTTGTCCGCGACATTCGCGGCACGACCGCCCCCGGTATGATGGAAGTATTCCTCGCCGAATATGGGCTTTCAACAGATGAGGGCGTGGCGCTGATGTGTCTCGCAGAGGCACTGTTGCGCGTGCCAGACGCCGATACCATGGATGCGCTGATCGAGGACAAGATTGCGCCCTCCGACTGGGGTCGCCACTTGGGTCATTCCACCTCTACGATGGTGAACGCCTCCACTTGGGCGCTCATGCTGACGGGCCGCGTTCTGGATGATGCACAGCCTGGTCCCGTGCGCCATTTGCGCGCCGCAATCAAACGCTTGGGCGAACCTGTGATCCGCACTGCCGTTGCCCGTGCCATGAAAGAAATGGGTCGCCAGTTCGTGCTGGGCGAAGACATTCACAAAGCGATGAAACGTGCGGCCGGAATGGAGGCAAAATGCTTCACCTATTCCTATGACATGCTGGGCGAAGCTGCACGTACCGAAGGCGATGCCCGCCGTTATCACCTAAGCTATTCTGACGCGATTTCTTCTATCGCACGCGCCTGCACGCATGATGACATTCGCAAAAACCCCGGCATCTCTGTAAAGCTCTCCGCCCTGCACCCCCGATATGAGGTCGCTCAGGAAGCAAGCGTGATGAAGGATCTCGTCCCGCGCCTCCGTGCGTTGTGCCTGCTTGCCAAATCCGCCGGCATGGGCCTGAACGTGGATGCAGAAGAGGCCGACCGCCTTGGCCTTTCGCTCGATGTAGTCAATGCTGTGATGGCGGAGCCCGCACTCGCCGGTTGGGACGGCTTCGGCATTGTGGTTCAAGCCTATGGACCCCGCGCTGCCGCCACCATCGACGCACTCTATGATATGGCGGTCCGCCACGACCGCCGCATCATGGTCAGATTGGTGAAGGGCGCCTACTGGGACACCGAGATCAAGCGCGCACAGGTTGAGGGCATAGACGGCTTTCCTGTCTTCACTCGCAAAGCCGCTACCGATGTCAGCTACATCTCGAATGCGCGCAAGCTGCTGGGGATGACCGATCGCATCTATCCCCAGTTTGCGACCCATAACGCCCACACTGTCGCCGCCGTTCTGCACATGGGCAGCGACAAGGAAACCTATGAATTCCAGCGTCTGCACGGTATGGGTGAGACCCTGCATAACATCGTGCTGAAAAAATTCGGTAGCCGCTGCCGCATTTATGCCCCTGTGGGTGCACATAAGGATCTACTTGCCTATCTGGTACGCCGCCTGCTTGAAAACGGTGCCAATTCCAGCTTCGTAAACCAGATCGTAGACGAGGATGTGGCCCCGGAAGAGGTCGCCGCCGATCCGTTCTCCAAGCTTCAGGAATCAATTCCGGTTATTCCGCGTGGTCCAGAAATCTTTCGGCCCCTGCGCGCGAATGCCCGCGGCTTTGATCTCGCACATACGCCGACGCTGACTGAAATCGAAAAAGCCCGTGCGCCCTTTGCCGATGCGACCTGGACCGCGACGCCACTTATCGTCGGCGGTTCAAAAGGCGGCGCGGCGCAGGCCGTGCAAAATCCGACCGGCGCCACCTCGCTCGGCACCGTACACCCTGCTACACCAGCAGATGTGGCGCAGGCACTTGATGCTGCGACGCCTTGGGCTGCCCCGCTCGAAGAGCGCCGCAAAGCATTGTTACGCGCCGCCGACATCTACGAGGAACGCTTTGGCGAAATCTTTGCCCTGCTGACCCGTGAGGCAGGCAAAGGACTGCCGGATTGTGTGGCCGAACTGCGCGAAGGCGTCGACTTCCTGCGCTATTACTCAGCTCAGGCGACCAATATGCCCCCTGCAGGCGTGTTTACCTGCATATCACCATGGAACTTTCCATTTGCGATATTCATGGGCCAGATCAGCGCAGCGCTCGCGGCAGGCAATGCCGTTCTCGCCAAACCGGCGGAGCAAACGCCCCTGATCGCTCATATGGCAGTTAAGCTCCTGCACGAGGCCGGTGTACCAGTCAGCGCCCTTCAGCTTTTGCCGGGTGGAGGCGATATCGGTGCGGCACTAACTTCCGACAGCCGGATCAAGGGTGTGGCCTTCACCGGATCCACAGGCACCGCGCAACGCATCCGCACTGCTATGGCCGACCACTGCGATCCGGGCACGCCACTCATCGCTGAAACAGGTGGCCTCAACGCCATGATCGTGGACAGCACCGCCCTCCCCGAACAGGCCGTGCAGGCCATCGTCGAAAGCGCCTTCCAATCCGCTGGTCAACGATGCTCAGCCCTGCGCTGCCTCTACGTTCAGGAAGACATCGCAGACAGCATCAGGCACATGCTTATCGGCGCCATGCAGGCCCTCGAAATGGGCGACCCGTGGCAGCTGAGCACCGATGTGGGGCCAGTTATCGACGAGACAGCGCGCAAGGGCATCGCCGATCATATCGCAATTGCCCGCGAGGAGGGTCGCCTCATCGCTGAACTCCCCACACCGGCCGAGGGTACCTACATTGCGCCCACCATCCTGAAGATCAGCGGTATCGCTGATCTGGAGCGTGAAATCTTTGGCCCTGTCCTGCACATGGCCACTTTTAAAGCTGGCGAGCTTGACCGCGTCATCGACGCGATCAATGCCACTGGCTACGGCCTGACCTTCGGCCTGCACACCCGCATCGACGATCGGGTACAGCACGTATCCGAGCGGATCACCGCAGGTAATATCTATATTAACCGCAACCAGATTGGCGCCATTGTAGGCTCCCAACCTTTCGGCGGCGAGGGATTGTCAGGGACCGGCCCAAAAGCGGGTGGACCGAACTATTTGCCGCGATTCTCTGCGCCTGACCTTGCTGACATCTCTGCTTATTGGGACACAACCGGCACGCTGCCAGCACTTCCCGTTCATAATGAGGCCTTGCAAACCCTCGACACACTGTCTCTTCCCGGCCCTACCGGCGAGAGCAACCGCCTCTCTACCCTGCCCCGCGCGGCCTTGCTCTGCCTCGGACCGACAGCCGAAACAGCCGCAGCGCAAATGCGTGCCGTCGAGGCATTGGGCGGTATCGCGGTCGTCACAAAGGGTGCGATACCGCCAGATGCACTGGCGACAGGTCCCGATTATGGGGGGGTGATCTGGTGGGGCGACGAGGAAAGCGCGCGCAGCTATGATCAGGCACTCGCCAAGCGGACGGGCCCGATTATACCCCTGCTGCGTGGATTGCCAGACACCGCACGCGTCAGGCTCGAACGCCACGTCTGTGTCGATACTACTGCATCTGGCGGAAATGCAGCCCTACTGGGTGCCTCTGCCTGACACGTAAACGCCAGCTTCCTTTCAGCAGGAAGCTGGCCCGCCTGCCACTGTTTTTAATTTTTCCCTTTAAACTCAATTTGACTGCACCCCTTCAGGCCATCCGGCTGCCGGAGCGCATACCCACTGCCAAGCGTTTAGAATTACTTATAAATCCCCTACTTACACTCTTGACCAGCCACAGCCGATCGCGGAACGTGCCGACTATGTTTCCTATCCGCGATCATAACCCGTCCGGCCGCGTTCCTTATGTGACCTATGCGCTGATGGCCGCAAATATCGGGATATTCCTCAGCATGCTGCCCATTTCGGGCGATGAGCGGGCCTTGGCGCAGGTCTATTATGACTACGCCTTGCTGCCGCGCCGTGTGACCGGCGGTGATGGCTACGCAGGCCTGCTGACCTCACAATTCTTGCATGCAGGATGGGCGCATATTGCGGGCAATATGCTGTTTCTTTGGATTTTTGGTGACAATATCGAGGATAGGATGGGCCATCTGCGTTATCTGGCCTTCTACCTCATGGCCGGCATGCTTTCCGGCTATGCACATGTCATCGCAGATCCACTGTCCTATGTGCCTACTGTCGGTGCCTCGGGCGCGATTGCGGGTATCATGGGCGGCTACCTGCTACTTTTCCCCAAGGCGCGCATCGACATTCTGTTTTTCGTAAAGATTTTCCCGATCCCTGCATGGATCATGCTGATGGTATGGTTCATGATGCAGTTTATCGGCGGCTTGGGCGCTACGCCGGACACCGGCGGCGTTGCATATTGGGCCCATGCAGGCGGCTTTGTCTCGGGGATTTTCCTGGCTTTGCCGCTCTGGCTCCGCTTGGGCGGGCCTGTGTTCTGGGACAAAACACACGGCCACCCTCCGCATCCACCTGCGCGCTACGCCATGCCAAAGGTCAAAAGAAAATAGCGGCTAGCCGCGCACAAGCTTGGCAAATCCGCTGAAAACCTGCTCGTTTGATGCAATAATCTCACCATTGGCAAGTATATCGCCCTGCGGATTGATCGGCTCCACCAGACCGCCAGCCTCGCGCACGATGATCACGCCAGCCGCCAGATCCCAGGAGTTCAAACGACGCTCCCAAAACCCCTCGTAACGTCCTGCCGCGACATACGCGAGATCGAGGGACGCCGCCCCCCAGCGCCGTATGCCAGCACACGAGGGCGCAAGACGTGCTATATCTTGCAAAGTCGCGGGAAGGTCCGACCGGCCTCCGAACGGAATACCGGTGGCAAAGATCGACTCGATCATCTTATGGCGCGCCGACACGCGCAAGCGGCTGTCATTCATCCACGCACCAGCGCCTTTTTCGGCGAAAAACATCTCTTCCTTGGCTGCGTCAAAAATTACACCGGCCACAACCTGCCCCTTATGCTCCAGAGCGATGGAAATCGCCCAGTGCGGCAAACCGTGCAAGAAATTCGTGGTGCCATCCAGCGGGTCTACGATCCAGCGGCGCGTGGGGTCTTCACCCTCTTCGGCGCCACCCTCCTCGGCGATCCAGCCATAGGTGGGGCGGGCGGTTCGCAACTCGTCTTTAATGATCTTCTCGGCATTTATGTCGGCACGGCTCACAAAATCGCCTGCACCCTTCATCGAAACCTGAAGCTGCTCGACCTCGCGAAAGTCCTTGACCAGCGCGCGCCCCGCTTTGCGCGCAGCCTTGATCATGATGTTAAGATTTGCACTGCCTACCATGTCAAAACGGCCTTTTTCAAAGTGGATTTCCGCCCTCTTAGGCCGTGGCGCTCGGATTGCCAAGGGCCAGCAGAAAAGCTGTGACGCTGCGTGCCCCTTGTAAGGCAGTACAACTGCGATACCGTGCCCGCGAACCATAGGAGAATACCATGTCCGACATAATGAAACAAATCGTCCTCGCCAGTCGCCCCGACGGGGCTCCCACCCTCGAAAACTTCCGCCTTGAAGAGCATCCTGTACCGACCCCCGCCGAAGGCGAAGTCCTCGTGCGCGTACATTATATGTCGCTCGACCCCTACATGCGCGGGCGCATGGACGACGCAAAATCCTATGCTGCAAACATTCCGGTAGACGGCAAAATGGAAGGTGGCTCCGTAGGTGAGATCATCGCGTCGAACGCAAAAGGTTTTGAAGTGGGCGAATTCGTCATGGGTGGCTTTGGCTGGGCTACACACGCTGTAGCGCCCGCTGCCGGATTGGCAAAGGTTGATCCCGCCACTGCCCCTATCACCTACTCACTTGGCGTACTGGGTATGCCCGGCCTGACAGGATGGTACGGTCTGACGGAACTCGGCAAACCGAAATCCGGCGAAACACTTGTTGTAGCAGCGGCCACCGGGCCGGTCGGCTCGATGGTGGGCCAGATCGCGAAATCCATGGGCCTGCGCACCGTCGGGATCGCCGGTGGTGCAGCGAAATGCAAGATGGCGGTCGAGCACTTTGGCTTTGACGTCTGCCTTGATCACCGCGCCTACGAAAGCGCCGCCGATCTGCGCACGGCACTCAAAGAAGCGGCTCCAAAGGGCGTTGATATCTATTTCGAAAACGTCGGCGGCAAAGTCCTCGAAGCGGTAATGCCTCTAATGAACCCGCATGGCCGCATCCCGATTTGCGGCATGATCTCATGGTACAACGAGGGCGGTCTTGGCGCAGATGCCATCGAAAAAACCCTTACGGCCCCCAAACTGTGGCGTACCATTCTGGTCAATTTCCTGAGCGTGAACGGCTTTATCATCTCCAACCACTGGAACCGCATGGGCGATTTCCACAAAGCAGTTGGCCCGATGATTGCCGATGGCTCCGTAAAGGTTCAGGAAGATATCACCGAAGGATTGGAGAATGCCCCTGATGCCTTCATCAAACTCCTGACTGGCGGCAACACCGGCAAAGCCATGGTAAAAGTGATCTAAACCATAGTGCTGCGCGCCGCCGCAACAGGTGGCGCGCAACCTATCGCTTCATTTTCCTCGCTGTACTCAGGCTCCACCTGCACAGCGATTACACCGCCTGTAATTTGCGCGCCTCTGTGCCCGCCAGCGCAAGCAGCTCCTGCATAAACGGCTTTTCGCGATCATCACTACGGATCGCTGCATAAAGCCTGCGTGTCACGCCGTCTTTGGTGAGTTGCCGCGTCACGTAGTCGGACGAATATTTGACTTCGCGCACCACCCAGTCGGGCAGCACCGAAACCCCTCGATTTGATGCCACCAGCAGCAAGATTACCGCCGTCAGTTCTACCTGACGGATGCTTGCAGGCTCGACCTTCGCGGGAATCAGCAACTGGCTGAAGACATCCAGCCGCGAGCGCTCGACCGGATAGGTGATAAGCGTCTGGTCGCGAAAATCCTCCGCCTCGACAAACTCTTTTTGTGCCAAAGGATGCGTGCTCGCTGCGACGAAAACCGCGCGGTAGTCGAACAGTTCGATAAACTCTACGCCCGCGATCTCCTCTGGATCTGAGGATACGACCAGATCGACCTCCTCGCGCAGCAGAGCAGGCAGCGCGTCGAAGGCCAACCCCGGCCTGATGTCTACATCCACTTCGCCAAAGCTGCGGCGGAATTGCTCCAGCACAGGAAACAGCCACTCAAAGCAGGCGTGGCACTCAATGGCTATGTGCATCCGCCCCGTACTCCCCTCCCGCAATCCGCTGAATTCTTCTTGCAGGGCTGCCACTTGCGGCAATACCTGCTCGGCCAGCTTCAACAGCCGTTGCCCTGCCGGCGACAACTTGAGCGGCTTGGAGCGGCGCACGAACAGCTCGACCCCCGCTTGATCTTCCAACCCTTTGACCTGATGGCTCAGCGCGCTTTGGGTAATGTTCATCATCTCTGCCGCCCGCGCCAATCCCCCCGCACGGTGGATCGCCTGAATTGTGCGGAGATGTCGGAATTCGATATGCATGGCAGAATCTTCCTTATGAGGCGGAACTCATGTTCAAGATGAAAGTTATGAATTTGTTTCACATCTCTCTTCATGCGACAAGAGGGCAACCAAGTAAGGATTTGCACCATGACAACCCCCGCTGTCTCATTCGAAGTTTTCCCGCCCAAAACCGTCGATGCCGCGTTCAAGCTGTGGGATACGGCTCAGGCACTTGCTCCGCTCGCGCCGCGCTTTTTCTCGGTTACATATGGTGCTGGCGGTACCACTCGTGACCTGACCAAGGATGCCGCGCATGTTCTGCGCCGCACGTCGGGGCTGCCGGTGTCTGCCCATTTGACCTGCGTTGGTGCCTCGGTCGCAGAAACACTGGCCGAAGCTGAAAAATTTCACGCCGCCGGTGTCACTGAAATCGTCGCCCTACGCGGTGACCCCCAAAACGACGAGACAACCTTTACCCCCCATCCGGAGGGCTTCAAAAACTCCGTAGAGTTGATCGAGGCGCTTGCACTGCTTGATAAGTTCACCATCCGTGTCGGCGCCTACCCCGATTGCCACCCGGATGCGACAAGCCAGCATGCAAATATCCAGTACCTCAAGCGCAAGTTTGACGCTGGTGCCCATGAGGCGATCACGCAGTTCTTCTTCGAGCCGGAGCAGTTTCTCCGCTTCCGCGACCAATGCGCCGCTGCTGGCATCGATAAACCTATTGTTCCGGGAATCCTTCCTGTCACGAACTGGGCCTCGGCGCGCAAGTTCGCGATCCGCTGTGGCACGAAAATTCCAGCATGGCTGGACGAAGCGTACCGCGCCGCCGAGCGTGACGGCAGGACCGAACTGCTGTCGACATCGCTTTGCTCCGAGCTCTGTAGTGATCTGGTCGATGAAGGTGTGGATAGCCTGCACTTTTACACGCTCAACCGCCCCGACCTGACGCGCACGGTCTGCCGCGCGCTAGGCGTTACACCGCAGTCTGCTCTTTCAAACGTGGCGTAACACCTTGCACGCCTGCGCAAAACGGCTCTAGGCTGGACCTAAATATATCCAGCCGGAGCCATCCTATGCCACGCCGCGCCCTCTCTCCCGATGATCTTCTGTCCCCAACCGAAGCGCTTGCGCTGTCGGGGCTTGAGTTCATGCAAAAGATTCTCGATGGCACCAACGCCGGTCCGCCCATTGGCGCCACAATGGGCTACACACTTCACAGCGTCGAGGAAGGGCGCTGCGTGTTTCGTGGCGCGCCCGAATTCAACGTCACAAACCCGATGGGAACCGTTCACGGTGGCTGGTACGGCACATTGCTGGACTCGGCGATGGCCTGTGCAGTGATGACCATGGTTCCGCGCGGTTCGGTCTATACGACGCTGGAATACAAGGTGAACATTCTTCGCTCTATCCCGCTGGGAATGGAAATCGATTGCACCGGCGTGATTGACCATGCGGGCCGTTCGACGGGCGTTGCGCACGGCGAGATCAGAGGCGTCGAGGATGGCAAACTTTATGCAACAGGGTCAACCACATGCATCATCATGAAAATCACCTAATACGCATTTAGAAAAAGATAGCTCATGACTGGTAGCGTTCGGGAGGAGAGAGCGAATATCTTTCAGGACATTGCAGATTTTCAAAAACCGCTCAACCGCCAGATGCGACTTTCACCACTATATCTGATGAGGCTATTTCGTTCCCGCCGATACTGTGATGCAGGCGCTCTGACGGGTCGCGTCCCACCACCCGCCTGCGTCGCGTCATCAGAAAGCGGCCGATTCCAACCCAAGTTCCGATCGAAGGGGCGGACACGTCTTGGGCAAATCTTTCTTCCCAGCTTGCTGGAAGAGGCAGTCCTGCCGCCTGCGCCTGTTCCAACATCCACACCAGAGGAATATTCGCCAATGGCCTTGCCGCGTGGCGCCCGCCCAACTGCCCGCCCACATCCCCGTGACTGCCGCGGAACCAGACCTGCTCTATCTTTTGCTGAAGCGCTGGGTCGCTGTCCCATAGCACAGGGCGATAAGCGACGCGGGTTTCGTCACGGCCCAGCGCGTGAAAGCCGCGTTTCACCCCACGCCCCAACGCATGATTGTGAAACGCATGACGCGATACGCTCAACCGCCACAGAATAGGCGCATTGATCCCTAACGATTTGACGGTATCCCAGACGCCGATCATCTCGATGGGTACTTCGGTGTGGCAATGCGTACGGGCGAAAAATCGCGCTGCCTGCCCGTCAGGATTGCCTTCATAATGGCGGTAGATTTGTCGTATGTTACGCTCGGTCGCGCAGTCACTACGCAGCAATCCCAAACGGTCGATCACCCCTGCAAGCGACCGTACAGCATAAGCACCCCGCGAGTAGCCTATAAGATAAATCCGGTCTCCCACGCGATAGCGTGATGAAAGGTAGCCATAAGCGCGCTTTATCTGGCGGTTTATGCCGCGCCCGGTGCATACATCGCGCAGTGAGCGCCAGTCGCTCCATTGCAGCCCAGGCTCGTAATAGATCGAAATCCGCGGTCCCACTTCCTGCGCCAGCCGGTAGAGCAGGCCCGCGTTCGTCTCAGCCCCCTCGCCGAGCGATGACATGGTGCCATCGAGGATTATCAGATGCGTTTGCGCCCTGCGCTCAGGCCTCTCGTTGCGCATCCCACCCGCATTACTGCCGGTATCACCACCCTCCCCTGTCAGGGGGGATGGGCGATGCCAGAGGCGGCCGAACAGCCGCCTCAGATATCTGTTTTCCAGGTCACCCTGTCTATTACTCTGCCGCGATGGCCTCACCTTGCAGCAACTCCCAAACTTTATGCGGCGTAAACGGCATATCCGCCTGACGTACCCCATGATCCCACAGCGCATCCTGCACGGCGTTCGATACCGCCGCCAGCGCGCCAACCGTGCCTGCCTCGCCGCAGCCCTTCATCCCCATTATATTGGCTGTGGAAGGGACGGGCTCACTGGTGAAGGCGATGAACGGTACATCCTGTGCACGTGGCATGGCGTAATCCATAAACGAAGCTGTGAGAAGCTGCCCGTCTTCGTCATAGACGACACGCTCCTGCAAGGCCTGCCCGATGCCTTGCACCACACCGCCATGCACCTGACCCTCCGCCAGCAATGGATTGATCAGATTGCCGAAATCGTCAACAACTGTATAGCGATCGGTGGTTACGATTCCCGTTTCGGGGTCAATTAAAACCTCGCAGAAATGCACCCCGTTGGGGAAGCTGCGCCCCTCAAGTGTAGCGCGTTCGTGATGGCTCAGCAGATCGTCGCGCCCCTTTTCGCGGGCCATATCCGCTACCTCCAGCATGGTGGGCGTGAGGTTACTTCCCTCCGCACGGAACCGCTCGTCGTCAAAGCTGATCTCGGTGGCAGGTACGCCCATCTCCTCCGCCAGAAATGCGGTGAACGCATCCTTGATCACAGCGACAGTGGCCAGCGTTGCATTTGTCTGCGTTGTTACAGATCGCGACCCGCCTGTACCGCCACCTGTTTTGATCCGGTCGCTATCGCCCTGCACAACGATGATTCTGTCTGCAGGAATTCCCGTCTGATCACTCAAAAACTTGGCGTAGACAGTCTCGTGCCCTTGCCCGCCTGACTGTGTGCCTACCAGAATCTCCACTGTACCATCCTCAAGGAAATTAACCTTTGCCCCTTCGCTCGGGTCTCCGAGGATACTCTCGATGTAATAACAAATCCCTGATCCGCGCAGCATTCCGCGCTTTGCATCCGCCGCTTTGCGTGCCGCAAACCCAGCAACATCCGCCTCCTGCGCGCCGCGTGTCAGCACCTTGTTGAAATCGCCCACATCATAGGTCTCGCCGGTGGCGGCAGCATAAGGAAACTGCTCGGGCTTGATAAAGTTGATGCGCCGCAGCTCCAGCGGATCAATTCCCAGCTCCCGCGCTGCACGGTCCATAATCCGCTCAAGCACATAAATCGCCTCTGGTCGCCCCGCACCGCGGTATGCATCGACCTGCACGGTGTTGGTGTAGTAGCCCTCCACCTGCAACCACGTTGTCTTGACGTCATAGACCCCCGCCAACACACGGCTGAAAAGCTGTGTCTGGATGTATTGCCCAAACTGGCTGTTGTACGCCCCCAGGTTGCATTTGGAGGTCACGCGGTAGGCCGTAATCTTGTTGTTGGCATCAAACGCCAGCTCCGCCAGCGAGGTGAGATCACGCCCGCCATTGTCGCTTAGCATGGCCTCGGTGCGCTCGGACATCCAGCGCACCGGCTTACCCAACACCCGCGCGGCATGGCTGATCAGGAAATACTCGTGATACGACATCGATTTCATGCCGAATGCACCACCCGTATCGGGATTGGTAACCCTTACATTCTCGTCCTCAAGGCCGAACGCCTTAACCAGATTGTTTTTATGCACCCAAACGCCCTGCCCGTTGTTCGCAAGATGCAGACGCGTGCCATCCCATTCTGCGTAACAGCCGCGCGGCTCGATGCTGTTGACGATGATCCGGTTGTCCGACACATCAAGGGCCACAGTCCGCGCTGCTGCCTTGAACGCGGCTTCTGTCGCCGCCTCGTCGCCCATACCCCAGTCGAAGGCACAATTGTCTGCCGCCTCTGCATGGACCGCCTCGCCGCCGCGCGCTGTGTCCATTTTGGCCGGCAACTCGTCTACGTCAAATATGATCAGCTCGGCCGCATCACGGGCCTGCTCGTATGTTTGCGCAACAATCATCGCCACAGGCTCGCCCACGAAACGCACACGGTCGCGCGCCAGCATAGGGCGCATCGGCGCAGCCGCGTTGGTGCCATCACGATTTTTTATCGCGGCTCCACTTATGGCAATATCGACACCGGCTGCTTCGAGATCGGCGCACGTAAATACCAGATGCACGCCCGGGGCTGCTGCCGCCTCGCTCACGTCAAGCTCGGAGATCACCCCGTGCGCCACCGACGACCGAAACACATAAGCATGAAGAGCCCCTTTTGGCGCGATATCGTCTACATACCGTCCCTGACCGGTCAAAAACCGGACATCCTCAACCCGTGTGACCGACTGGCTTTTTCCGAATTTTTCCACGCCAAAGCTCCCTGAAATATACAATAAGTTTTCCCTGCGGAACCTAGCATCTCGTCCCAGCCTGTCCAGCCTGCACATAACGTCACACCACGCCTGCGTCCGGCATGCACCAACCTGGCTAATCACCTCACTCCCCATGCACCCTTCCCCTCACGCTGTTCCTCCGTTACATCAAACTCCAAACACAAATGACGGGGGCCACGATCATGGCACTGGAAAAAAACTTCGACGCAAAAGAAGCCGAGGCACGCCTCTACGCCGCTTGGGAAAGCTCTGGCGCTTTCAAGGCCGGGGCAAATGCCTCGCGCTCCGAGACGTATTGCGTGATGATCCCGCCGCCCAACGTCAACGGCTCGCTGCACGTGGGTCATGCGTTCAACAACACTCTGCAGGATATTCTGACGCGCTGGCACCGTATGCGCGGGTTCGACACGCTCTGGCAGCCAGGTCAGGACCACGCCGGTATCGCCTTGCAACTGGCCGTGGAAAACCAACTCGCCAAAGAGGGGATCAAACGCACCGATCTGAGCCGCGAAGAATTCCTTGCCCATGCATGGTCCTACAAAGAGGCCACCGCCGACACCATTGTAGGCCAGCTTAAACGTCTCGGATCGTCATGTGACTGGTCGCGAAACGCCTTCACCATGTCCGGCGCGCCGGGCGATACCCGCAAGGGCCACGAGAATTCGCCCAACTTCCACGATGCCGTGATCAAGGTATTTGTACAAATGTACAACGAGGGCAAAATCTACCGTGGTAAACGTCTGGTCAATTGGGACCCGCGCTTCGAGACAGCGATCTCGGATCTCGAAGTCGAGAACACCGAAGTGCCCGGTCACATGTGGCACTTCAAATACCCTCTCGCGGGCGGTGCGACTTATGAATATATCGAAAAGAACGAGGACGGCGTTGAGACGCTGCGCGAGACGCGCGATTATATCTCAATTGCAACAACGCGCCCTGAAACCATGCTCGGTGACGGGGCCGTTGCGGTTCACCCGTCAGATGAGCGTTACGCGTCAATTATTGGAAAACTTTGCGAAATTCCTGTTGGTCCAAAAGCGCTCCGCCGCCTGATCCCCATCATCACAGACGAATATCCCGATAAGGACTTCGGTTCTGGTGCTGTGAAAATCACAGGCGCGCATGACTTCAACGACTACCAAGTGGCCAAGCGCAACAATATCCCCCTGTATTCACTGATGGACACCAAAGCCTCGATGCGCGCCGACGGCAAACCCTACGCCGAAGAGGCCGACGTGGCCCAAGCCATCGCCAATGGCGAGCAGACGTTCGACGAGGCGATGATCGCTGCGATGAACATGGTACCCGAAGATTACCGTGGTCTAGACCGCTTCGACGCGCGCGACAAAATCGTGGCGGACATCACCGCTGAAGGCCTCGCCGTCATGCATGATGTGACGCGCACGGTGAAGGACGAAGAAGGCAACAAGATCGAGCAGACCGAGACTGTCCCATACGTCGAGAGCAAACCCATCATGCAGCCCTTCGGCGACCGCTCGAAGGTTGTGATCGAGCCAATGCTCACGGATCAGTGGTTCGTGGACACCGACCAGATCGTCGGCCCCGCCCTCGACGCGGTGCGCAACGGCGATGTCAAAATCATGCCGGAGAGCGGCGAGAAGGTGTACTATAACTGGCTCGACAACATCGAGCCGTGGTGCATCTCGCGCCAGCTGTGGTGGGGACACCAGATCCCTGTCTGGTACGGCCTCGATCTAAACGCGAGCGGATTCCTTGACGACGAAGGTGATGGAGTCCTGGATCTAGTTGAAATTGGCCGTCTGTTGCTGGATCAATCGCTGCCAGAAGGCGGCGACCACATTCAATGTGCCGCTAACTTTGACGCGGCCAGCGAGGGTTTCGCGGATTTCACTGCTGCCTTGCCGACCCCGCTTAACCATGCGCGCGTGATTGAAGTATCGACACGCGCCGAAGCAATGCATGCCTTGGCAGAAAGTCTTGGCAAATACGCGTTCAGTCAGGACCCGACAGAGATCGTCTTCCCTGTCTGGCGCGACCCCGACGTACTCGACACATGGTTCTCCTCTGGCCTCTGGCCTATCGGCACCCTCGGCTGGCCCGAGGAGACGCCAGAGCTTCAAAAATACTTTCCCACCTCCGATCTCATCACAGGTCAGGACATCCTCTTTTTCTGGGTCGCGCGCATGATGATGATGCAGCTTGATACCACGGGAAAGATCCCCTTCGACACCGTTTATCTTCACGGACTCGTACGCGATGCCAAGGGCAAGAAGATGTCGAAATCCGTCGGCAACGTCATTGATCCACTCGAAATCATCGACGAGTATGGCGCCGACGCGCTTCGCTTTACCAACGCTGCCATGGCGTCCCTCGGCGGCGCGCTCAAGCTTGACGCATCGCGCATCGCAGGCTACCGCAACTTCGGCACAAAAGTCTGGAACGCCCATAAATTCGCCGAAATGAACGGCGTGTTCCAGGGTGCGCCATCTACTATGCCAAAACCCCAAGCGACGCTGAACAAATGGATCATCGGCGAGACAGCACGCGTCCGCGAAGAAGTCGACGCAGCCCTTGAGACCTACCGCTTCAACGATGCCGCCAATGCGCTTTATGCCTTTGTCTGGGGCAAGGTCTGTGACTGGTACGTAGAGCTTTCCAAGCCGCTGCTTCAAGATGACGACGGCAAAGGTCCCTTGGCGAAAGAGACCCGTGAAACAATGGCTTGGGTGCTAGATCAATGCCTGATCCTGCTTCACCCGATCATGCCATTCATCACCGAAGAACTCTGGGGCCAGACCGCCAAACGCACCAAGATGGTCGTCCATGCCGATTGGCCGACTTATACCACCGCCGATAATCTGGACGAAGCTGCCGACCGCGAGCTTAACTGGGTGATCTCGCTGATTGAAAACATTCGCTCCGCCCGCGCCCAGATGCATGTGCCTGCAGGCCTCAAGGTGCCGATGATCGTCACTGTAATGGATGCGGCAGCGCAGGCGGCATGGGACAATAACGAGGCAATGATTAAACGCCTTGCCCGTGTGGAGACCCTCAACAAAGCAGACGAGTTCCCAAAAGGGACAGTTGCCATCAGCGCAGCCGGTGCCACCTTCGGCCTGCCTCTCGAAGGCATCATCGATATCACCGAAGAAAAGAACCGCCTGCAGAAATCGCTCGACAAACTGGCCAAGGAAATCGGCGGCCTCAAAGGGCGGCTGAATAATCCCAAGTTCGCCGTCTCCGCACCGCCCGAAGTGGTAGCGGAGGCCGAGGCCAACCTCGACGAAAGGCAGGAAGAAGCGGACCAACTACAGTCCGCTTACGATCGCCTCGCCGAAATTGGGTAATCAACAAAAAGGGGCGCAGGTATGAACACCCGCGCCCCTTTTCGTATTTGCACTGATCGTAAATCCGGTGGGTCAAGCCATTGAGATTGATGCTATTTGAAGACCGCCGCACGTTTGCCAAAGGCCGCTGCGACAACCTCCATCTGGTGCGGCTTACCCATCAGGGCCACCTGCTCACGGGACTCCGCATCCAGAACTGCCGCCTCGTCGGCCGTCTGTGCAACCGCGATCAGGCGCTTCGCCGCCCGCACCGCTGATGGGCTTTTGCCCGCTATAGTCTCCGCCAGCGCCTGCGCTGCCGCCAGCGGATTATCTGCCAGCTGCGTTACCAACCCCCAGCGCTCCGCTTGCTCTGCACTTATAGGCTCTGCCGTGTAGGTCATCAGCCGCAGCACATCCGAGCGGACAAGGCGCGGCAACAAAACCATCCCCCCCATATCTGGAACAATGCCCCATTTCATCTCCATCACCGCAAAGGATGCGTCCGGTGCCGCGATCCGGATATCCGCGCCCAGCGCCAACTGGATGCCAGCGCCGAAACAAACGCCCTGCACCGCAGCGATCACGGGGATATCCATCCGCGCCCAGACCATCGCAAACTCCTGCCACTGGTTGGTGGTGTTTTGGCCGTCCGCATCCGCACCATGTGTGCGCGGCATAAGTAATTCTGCTGGGTCCTTGCCGATCATGCCAGACAGGCCGGAAATGTCGATGCCCGCACAAAATGCCTTGCCTTCGCCCGACACGATCACCACCCGCGCATCCGAGGCTGCGACCTCGTTGCCCGCGGCAATAACTGCCGTGATCATCTCCTGATCAACCGCGTTCATTTTGTCAGCGCGGGTCAAACGGACATGGGCAATGTGGTTCTCGTAGGTGACTGATACGCGGGACATGAGCTTTCCTCCGGTGCTAATTTCACCATGATCACAGCAGAACATCACCCTACGCACCAGCAAAACGTGGCGGCACTTGCCATTCCGCCAGCGCGCGCGCATCACGAGGCTTGCTCTCACCGCAGGTCCCGCATTAACTGCGGCGCATGACACATATACGCCTTACCCCGCTTGCCCTCTCACTGCCCGCCACGGTCCCTTTTGTAGGCCCGGAGACGCAAGAGCGCGCGCGGCGCTGCCTTTACTGCGCGGCTGGGTGCGAACGAGAGTGTATTTGGCCCCTCGCCAGCAGCCATCACTGCGATGGCGGAAACGCCGCAATGGATGTACGGCGATCCTGAAAGTTTTGATCTGCGCATGGCTCTTGCTGCCCATCATGGCTGCAGTCCGGACAACATTATGGTGGGCGAGGGAATCGACGGGTTACTTGGCTATCTGGTGCGCATGTTCGTTGCTACAGGGGATGCGGTCGTGACCTCTGCCGGCGCTTATCCGACATTCAATTACCATGTCGCGGGTTTTGGCGGCACACTGCATACAGTACCTTATGTCAACGACCGCGAGGATCCTGCCAGCCTGTTCGCAAAAGCCGCCGAAGTTGACGCAAAGCTTGTGTACCTTGCCAACCCTGACAATCCCATGGGGACCGTTCACAGCGGCGCAGAGATCGCAAGAGCCCTCGATGCGCTGCCCGCAGGTACGCTCTTGGTGCTGGACGAGGCCTATGTCGAATGTGCGCCCGAGTGCACAGCACTGTCTCTGCCGGTAGATGATCCGCGCGTCATTAGAATGCGCACGTTTTCAAAGGTATATGGCCTTGCAGGTGCACGTGTCGGTTATGCCATCGGGCATCCCGATCTTATCACGGCCTTCCACAAGGTGCGAAACCATTTCGGCATGAACCGCGCAGCACAGGCGGGCGCGCTCGCCGCACTTGAAGACCAACCCTATCTTGCTCAAGTGCAGGATCAAATTGTCCAAGCCCGCGATCGCATCTCACAGATCGCGCGCAGCTGCGGCCTCACGCCGATTCCCTCTGCCACTAATTTCGTGACCATCGACTGTGGCCGCGATGCCGTCTTTGCAAAAGCGGTCCTCGACGGCCTCATCGCACAAGGTATTTTTGTGCGCATGCCTTTCATAGCGCCACAGAACCGCTGTATTCGCATCAGCTGTGGCACGCCTGAAATGCTGGATGCTCTTGCCACCGCCTTGCCGGTTGCGCTGGAGAGCGCAGAAAAAGGCTGACGTTTGGAAAACAGGCGTTAGTGTTGTTGAATACTTCAGCGATGAGGCGACTGATGCACAACAGCCCGGGCAGCGCGCCCGACTACACAAAAGCTGCGGTTGTGATGTTCGGAGTGAACATCACATGGATTTTCATGATGATATGGGCGATCTGGGGGCTATTGGCCGTGGCCGCAACAGGTTGGGTCATTCATCACTGCATCAACTGTATCGGAAGACGGCGCGGATAACCCATCTGCCTCACCTCCTGCGATCACATCTGCCGCCGCATCCAGCGCGCCCCGCCCGTGAGCGATGCCCAGCGCCGATAGTCCGGCCTGAATACTCCCCAACAGGCCCATGATCATCTGGCCGTTTACATGGCCCATGTGTCCAAGACGGAAAAACGCATCGCGGGCCGGATCACCGACCTCGGCCATGCCCAAACCAATGCCGAGGGTCAGGCCTAACTCCTGCTCGACCCAATTGCGCAGGCGCGTACCGTCATTTCCGTTCAGACGAAGAGAGGTCACGGCGGTGCTGCGGCAGGACGGATCAGCAATATTCATGCGCAGGTCGCCACCCGCACCCCATGCATCGCATGCCGCCCATATTGCCCGCGCCAGCACACCGTGACGTGCCCAGACATTCTCGATCCCTTCATCGTGGATCATATCAAGGGCAGTCCGCAGTCCGTATAAATGATGCGTGGGTGCGGTGCCGTTGAAGTACATCCAGAACTCTGTCGCCGTGCTGCGCGGTATCCAGTCCCAATAACGGCTGACACGCGGCATCGCCTCGCGCACTTTTTGAGCGCGCTCGTTGAAGAATACAAAGCTGCATCCGGGCGGCACCATCAGCCCCTTTTGGCAGCCTGTGACCATGACATCCACGCCCCAGTCGTCCATCTCAAAGCGGTCACAGCCCAGCGAGGCGATGCAATCGGCCATCAACAGTGCGGGATGTCCAGTAGCCTCCAGAACGCCGCGTACCCCCTTGATATCATTCAAGACAGAGCTGGAGGTATCCACATGCACCGCAAGCACCGCTTTGATCTTGTGATCCTCGTCCGCGGCCAGTGCGGCAGCAATCACATCAAGATCCATCGGAGAGGATTTGCCGAACTCGAGGATTTGCACCTGCGCGCCGATCCCTGTTGCCATATCTCCGAATCCATGACCGAAGCGGCCTGTAGCAGGTACCAGAACATGCTCTCCGGGAGCAATTACATTGCTTAGCGCAGCTTCCCAAGCGGCGTGACCGTTGCCAATATATATCGCCGCATAATGCTTGGTACGCGCAACGCGTTTGAGATCTGCCATGATGCCCGGCATCATATCTACCAACTCGCCCGCGTAGATGTTCGGCGCGGGGCGGTGCATCGCCTGCAAAACGGCTTCTGGCATCACGGAAGGGCCGGGAATCGCGAGGTATCCGCGACCATGTGACAGGTTTGGCGTTCGGGTCATGCGTATCGGTCCTATATATCAAACATTTGCCACGATCGGCTGTTAAGTGAACCATACTCAAAGCGGCAACAGCGTCAATCGCGGCACATGCTTGCCCCTCGCCGAGGGCCGCTTTATGTTAGCTCAAAGCGCCAAGCGCCAAAATCAAAGGCCAATCCCCCCATGAGCAGCGAACAAACCTACACTTCAGGCGTTCTTTTGCGCTGGCTCTGGCGCGATTATCTGCGCCGCCACATGGGCAAACTGGCTGTAGCGATCCTGTTTATGATGCTGGAAGGCGCCAGCCTTGGCGCAATGGCCAAGCTTATGGAGCCCATGTTCGACCGCGTGTTTGTCGCAGGAGAGCAATCGTGGCTGCTGGTTGTGGGCTTCGTGCTCATGGGTATTTTTCTGGTGCGCGCGGTGTCCGGTGTCGCGCAAAAGGTGCTGCTGACACGGATCGCACAACGCTCGGCTGCGGATATGCGTATAGATCTGCTCGACCGGATGATGCAGCAGGATGGTGCCTTTCACCAAACCCACCCGCCGGGCTTTCTGGTGCAGCGCGTACAATCGGACGTAAACGCCGTGGGCGATGTCTGGCGCGCGATCATCACGGGCGCGGGCCGCGATTTGATCGGACTGGTCGTACTGCTCGGCGTAGCAATTTCCATTGATCCTATCTGGGCGCTGCTGGCCTGTATCGGTATCCCGGTGATGGTCCTGCCTGCCGCTGTTGCACAACGGTTTGTGCGCAGCCGTGCCCGCGAGGCCCGCGATCTGGGGGCCACCCTATCGACCCGTCTGGATGAGGTCTTCCACGGAATCGTCCAGATCAAGCTAAACGCGCTGGAGGCCTACCAGTCGCGACAGTACCGCGATATCACCAAGCGCTTTGTCTCTACCGAAGTGCGCACCGCGTTTGGCAGCTCTGCTATTCCTGCAATGATCGATATCATCTCGGGCATCGGTTTCATGGCCGTGATCCTTTACGGCGGGTCCGAGATTATATCGGGCGATAAGACCATCGGCCAGTTCATGACTTTTTTCACTGCGATGGGCTTTACCTTCAACCCGCTGCGCCGTCTGGGCGGCATCAGCGGCCAATGGCAAACAGCCGCTGCCGCCCTTGAGCGGATCAAAGAGCTGATGGATGCCCCCCTCAGCCAGACGTCGCCCGCCAACCCTCTTTCGTCGCCTAAAGGGGCCTCTGATATCACGCTGGAAAATGTGACGCTCTCATTTGGTGATACAGAAGTACTGCATGGCCTGTCTCTGACAGCAAAAGCAGGCCAGACAACGGCCCTTGTGGGGGCATCCGGCGCAGGGAAATCCACCATATTCAACTTGCTTACCCGCCTGCTTGACCCAACCACCGGCACCGTGCGGATCGGCGGTGTCGCAACCACTGAGATGAATATTCCTGACTTGCGCACTCTGTTCTCGGTGGTGAGTCAGGAGGCGCTTTTGTTCGATGAGACGCTTCGCGAGAATATCGTGCTAGGCCGGACCGATGTGACCGACGAAGCACTAAAGGACGTGCTTGATGCGGCTTTCGTATCGGACTTCCTGCCCCAGCTCGAGCACGGTCTTGATACCCATGTGGGTCCGCGTGGCTCTGCCCTGTCAGGAGGCCAGCGCCAGCGTGTCGTCATTGCCCGCGCGCTGCTCCGCAACACGCCTGTACTTTTGCTCGACGAGGCAACAAGCGCGCTCGATGCACAGTCCGAGCAGGTCGTGCAGGACGCGCTTGACCGTCTGTCAAAGGGACGGACAACGCTGGTCATTGCCCACCGCCTCAGCACCATTCGCAACGCCGACAAGATCATAGTGATGGACCGTGGCCGCGCTGTGGATGAAGGCACCCATAAGGAGTTGCTGGCACGGGGCGGCATTTATGCCGATCTTTACAGACTGCAATTCAAGGATGGCAAGATCGTCTCGGATCGCAGGCGCGGGGTCATGCGGCGCAGTGAAAATGACGGGCAAGAGCGTCAGCCGAACCTGCTCCAGCGCATTGGTAACAGCCTGTTCGGCATCTGAAGTGCCGCGACGCAAATCTGCCTCACGTTTACTTTTCCCGACGGTAGGACCGTGCCAGGGCATGTGGAGATGTACCCACCGCATATCGTAGAAGTGTCCACAAGTTGCGCCCGCCGCGCCGCAGCCATCCCTGGGCGCGATATTTATCGGCAGACGTTACCGCGACCGCACCGAGCGCACTAAGTCGCCCGCGCAATGCCCGCGCTATCGCCACGTCCTCCATCAGCGGCTGGTCTGGGTAGCCCCCCACCGCGTCATAAAGCGTGCGGTGGATCAATAGCCCCTGATCACCATAGGGCAGTCCCAAAGCGCTGCGCATGTTGGCCCATCCCGCCACGATGCCCGCAGCCAATCCGCGCTGGTCGAACGCGAGGGTGAACCAACCTGCCTTCGATGGATCCTCGAGATGTTTGTGCACCGCATCGGTCCAGCCTTTTGCCAAAACCGTATCGGCATGCACCACCAACAGCCAGTCGCCCTGCGCTGCCGCAGCACCGCGCCGCAACTGCCCACCACGTGATGCCGCGCCGTGCACAACCAAGGCGCCCCATGCCTGCGCAGTGGCTCCCGTTGCATCGTCCGAACCACCATCGCTCACGATCAATTCGCGGATCAGCCCGTGTTCAAGCCCCTCCATCAACGCAGCAAGGCACGCACCCAAAGCGCCTTCGGCGTTCAGGGTCGGCACAATAACTGAAATCTGCGCGCGCATTGGGCGGTCCTTCTACGATGCCCCTGTAATACGGGCCGTAAATTGCTATATAAAAGACGATACTAAAAGGATACCCCGATGACCTCATCTTCCCGACGCATCCTGCGCCTCTCTGGAACCGCCAACCGCGATTTTTTGCAAGGTCTTATCACCAATGACATCAAAGGGATCGATCACGGACTGGTCTATGCCGCGCTCTTGACGCCGCAGGGCAAATACATGGCCGATTTTTTTATCTTTGCCGAGGGCGAAGATGTGCTTCTGGACGCCGATTCAGCGCAGGCCGACATGCTGATTCAGCGGTTGTCGATGTACAAGTTACGCGCTGATGTACAGATCACCATGACGGATTTTCACCTGCACCGTGGCACAGGCGACAGGCCCGCAGATGCCCTGCCCGATCCACGTCATACCGCCCTTGGCTGGCGCGCCTATCGCGATACCGCGCAGCAGACATGCGAAACGGATTGGGATGCTGTCTATGTCGCGCACATGATCCCGCAAAGCGGGATCGAGCTTAAGCCTGACAGTTTCATTCTGGAAATGGGGTTCGAGCGCCTTCACGGCGTCGACTTTCGCAAAGGATGTTACGTGGGACAGGAAGTCACGGCGCGGATGAAGCATAAAACCGAGCTGCGTAAAGGGCTGGCCAAGGTTGCCGTTTCGGGTGATGCGGGCACCGGTTCCACAATCATAGCGCAGGGCAAACCCGCAGGCACCCTGCTCACCCGTGCAGGCAACGAGGCGCTCGCCTATCTTCGGTACGACCGCGCAACGGGCGAGATGACAGCAGACGCCGCGACGCTCACGCGCATCGACTGAAATGGAAAACGCAGCCCCCTTCGGGACTGCGCCTCTATTAGGTCTCCAAGAGCTATGCTTCAGGCGCGCTCGACGTACTCGAAGGTTTCCGTATTCACGATGATGTCTTCGTCCGGTCCGACAAATGGCGGTACCGAAACTTTGATACCGTTGTCCAACAGTGCAGGCTTGAATGAATTGGCAGCAGTCTGCCCTTTCACAACAGGCTCAGTCTCGACGATCTTGCATGTAACCTTCTGCGGCAATGCGGCATTGATCGCTTCCTCGTTGTGGTATTCGACCACAACCATCATGCCGTCTTGCAAAAACGGGCGTCGCTCGCCCAACAAATCGGCAGCAAGCTGGACTTGCTCGTAGGTATCAGTGTCCATCAGGATCAGCATTCCCGCATCTTCATACAAAAACTGCTGGTCCTTCTGCTCGAGGCGTACCTTTTCCACCTTATCGGCGCTGCGGAAGCGTTCATTGAGTTTGGAACCGTTGCGCAAGTTCTTCATTTCGACTTGCGCAAATGCACCACCTTTGCCCGGTTTAACGTGATCGACCTTCACCGCAGCCCAAAGACCACCGTTATGTTCCAATACGTTTCCGGGGCGAATCTCGTTTCCGTTGATTTTGGGCATGTGTCAAAACTCTGGCAAAAGGTTGATGATTTCTTGAACCGTCCTATATCTTGGGTAGAAAGCACACACAAGGAGCCGTGTTTAGTAGTAGAGCACCTCTAAGCTATGCGTTTTTTGCATAGGGGCCATGCGATAACAGGGTATCCGAATCGCTCATGATATGTCAGAAGAGGCAGACGCCGAAAATGACAAGAGCAAGAATAATGGAAGGACGACGAGTTGAAAGATTTCGTTGATGGCACTGCCTTTAATAATGAGCAAGGCAACCGTGCCCGTAAACTGTTTGCAGCGGTAGTACTGGCCGCATTGGATGACGCAATAGCTGACGACAAGAAATATGGAAACGGTCCAGAGCAGATTGCCCGTTGGGCGCGCTCACGTGATGGCCGCGAAGTACTAAGCTGTGCGGGCATTGACCCGAACGAGCGTGTTGTGACCGGTCTTATGGACTTTGTTGGTAAAGGTGTACGTACGTCCGTCGCCCTTTCCCGCGAAGAATCAGAGCGCCGCAACGCTGCGCAGCAGGCCGAAGCCGCTTAAACGCGCTGTAGGTTCTGCAAGGTAAAAAAGACGCAGCTTTAGAGCTGCGTTTTTTTATGTTCTGAACACGAAAACCCAGATCCATGTAACCGACAGCTCCGCAACCAGAAGGGCTGCAACGGTCACTCCTATCCTCCACCCCGGCCGCCACAGCCATAACCTGACAGCCGCCGCAGCTGCGAGCGCCCCTTCAAGCGGAGCAATCCATGCTGCCCCGTGCCCATGATCCCAATAACTGAGCGGGCTTTCAAAGACCCAACTGCTGATTGGCCAGAAATGGGCGCGCCCGTCGTCATGATGCAATGGAAAATCAAGAGCCAGATGGATCAGACCCGCACCGGCGAAGGCCACCGCCCATGCCCTGCGCCGCCAACACGCGATTCCAAAAAGCGCGCCCCAAACGATAAATGAGTTATCAACTGCAAAGATTGCCTGCCACGCATCCGAGAAATAGAGCTGGTTGAATACAATATCAGGCGGCGTACCAAGCACATAGAGCGCGCCTGCCGCTAGCACATAAAGTGACACGTCAGGCGTCAATGCCCCCGCTACCGCAGCCCAGATCACGGCGGGTTGGCCACGCTTGCCCATCGCGGCTGCACCGATCAGAAGATGTGCAGGTGTGTTCATCTTATCCTCTTTTCCTTCCGCCCTGTTTAAGCCAACTTGCCGTAATAAAACAAAGGGGCACACAATGGCAAAAGCGATCATGATTCAAGGGACTGGCAGCAATGTCGGCAAGTCGATGATCGTCGCCGGCATTCTACGCGCCCTGCGCAATCGTGGCCTGACTGTGCGCCCTTTCAAGCCACAAAATATGTCCAACAATGCTGCCGTCACCTCTGACGGTGGCGAAATAGGTCGCGCGCAAGCGCTTCAGGCACGGGCCTGCGGCGTTGCCCCCCACACCGACATGAACCCTATCCTGCTAAAGCCGCAAACCGCCACTGGCGCGCAGGTCATCGTACAGGGACAGGTTGCGGGCCATCAGGAGGCGCGCGATTTTGGCCGTAATAAGAAAACGCTACTGCCCGCAGTGCTGGAGAGTTTTTCGCGCCTTGCCGCGTCGTGTGATTTGATTGTGATCGAGGGAGCAGGATCACCCGCCGAAACGAACCTACGCGCGGGCGACATTGCCAACATGGGGTTTGCACGTGCCGCAGGCGTGCCTGTGATCCTGATGGGCGATATTGATCGCGGCGGTGTCATTGCCCAGATCGTCGGAACACAGGCAGTGCTGAGCGATGCCGATAACGCGCTTATAAAAGGGTTTTGTGTCAACAAGTTCCGCGGTGACCGCAGCCTGTTTGATGGCGGCCGCGATGATATTGCGGCGCGCACGGGATGGCCTTCGTTGGGGGTGCTACCATGGTTCGACCGCGCATCACGCCTTCCCGCAGAGGACGTGATGGACCTGCCAGCGCGGGCGCGCTCGGGCGGTGCGGGACTTGTTGTGGCGGTACCGCAATTGCCGCGCATCGCAAATTTCGACGATTTGGACCCGCTGGCGGCGGAACCGGCGGTAGACCTCCAAATGATTACACCCGGCATGGCAATCCCTGCGAACACTGATCTGGTTCTATTAGTGGGTAGTAAATCAACCATCGCCGATCTGGCAGCTCTGCGTGATGCAGGCTGGGACATCGACATTGCCGCCCATATCCGGCGTGGCGGACATGTCATGGGCCTGTGCGGCGGTTACCAAATGTTGGGTAAAACAATAAGTGACCCTAGCGGAATCGAAGGACCAGCCGGAACTGTCGACGGGTTGGGCCACCTCGACGTGCACACCGTCCTTGAACCGGTCAAAAACCTGTTGCTCCGCGAAGGACAGCACTTAGACAGCGGTAGTGACCTGAGCGGATACGAGATCCACATGGGCCGAACCGACGGACCCGACTGTGCGCACCCGTGGCTACGCCTTGGAAACAGTGATGATGGCGCTGCGAGCCGCAATGGCCGCATTCTAGGCTGCTATCTGCATGGCATATTCGCATCAGATAGCTTTCGTGGGGCGTTTCTTGAAGCGCTCGGCGCACCAACGTCTGTCATATTCGAAGACCAAATCGAAGAAACACTGGACGCGCTTGCCGCACATATCGAAGCTTATTTCGACCTCGATGCCCTTATCGCAGCCGCCGCCGAGGTCACCTAGACATTATTCCAGTTCTTGCGCGGTCAGCGCACGGTGGATTTCGCGTCGCACCAGTTTGCGCACGTTGCGCGTAATCCGCTCACCCAAGGCGCCTTGTAATTCTGCACGCACAATTTCGCTCACCAGATCACGAAGAGCCTCTTCATCCATCAGCTGATCTTCTGCAGATAAGCCTGCCGTAGCGGCGGCGTCATCCTGCGCTTCGGGGGTGTGGGCCATCTCGCCCTGCGCCATCTCTTCGGGCGCTGAGACAAGCGGTTCACCTCTGGCGTCAAGCTCGACATCATCCTCCCATGCCATTGGCTGGGTTCCACCGGCGATGATCTCGTCCGCATCCTCGGCTTCAGGCTCCCAAGCTTGGCGTGTGCCTCCCATTGCCGCACCCAATGCCGCAATTTTGGAAACTAGAGGCGTGACAGAGGCGCTTTTTCTCGCCCCTTCAATTATCTCTTCAGAGTGGCTGCTTTCAGCTGCACCATCGAAAAACGGTGCTTCGTCGATCTGGTCTTCTGGCGCTGGATCGATGTGGTACGAGCTGGGGGCTTGACCGTCGAATCCGTCCTCGCCAAGGTCCCATTTGTCGCCCCCCGCGGTCGATACTTCAGTCTCGATTAGACTGTTGCCATCCTGACCGCCCGCTTGCGCCGAGGCAGCATCGTCTTCATCTTTTTCCCAAAATCCTTCGTCGGTGTAATCACCGTCTTCATGGGCTTTCTCGACGGCTTTCATTTCACTCTCAATCGCATCGTGCACCAACGCGTCAAGTGCGTCCATCGCCAGATCAGGAGTGTCCGTGTCATTCGCAGTTCTCGCGGCAGGGAACAAAACCATCGGAGAATCGTGGCCTTTATCGGCAGAAACATCATCAGGCAAAACGGCTGCGCGATCATCCGCACCCCAAGTTTGACGCGCAACAGATCCAAGATCGAGTGGGCGGTCAGCTTCTTCGGCCTGTGGACGGTGCAGCGGCTCAGGCTCGGATGGCGCTACGCGTAGGGCGGGGGTCAATACCAAACGGTCAACCTCAGCGACAGGACGCTCCGGCTGTTTGTCAGGTTCGAACTCGTCAGCGTCGTTTTGCGGCGCCAGTGCGCTGCGCAGACCTGCGAGGGGGCGCTTGTCTTCGGAAACCAATCTGCGGATTGAAGAAAGTACATCTTCAACCTCTTCGTTTGTTACGGCTTTTGACATTTTTTACCACTCTCTGCTCAGGAGCAAAGATAACCCGCATAACCGATTCCCACAATGGTGCGAAAAATCTTTAAAAATATAAAATTAGCTCGTTACCTTAATGCTTGTTCTACCGAGAAATAAAAATGGCCGCCCCATATGGAGCGGCCCTTTCCAATCGGTATGAAAGACCAGCTTCCGGATTATTTTTGTAATTTCTGTAGAACACGGTCCAGTTGCTTGCCCTGCTTAGATTGCGAGGTGGGGCTGTTCTTGACCAGATTATAATACTCGTTCACGTCATATTGCTGAACTGGCAACCGCAGTTCACGCGCAGTCAATTGGCCGGTCGACGCCAAGACTGCATATGCTGCGTTGTAGATCAGTGATTGCGCAGAAATCCGCGCCGCTTCGGCATCCAGAAGGGCCTGTTCTGCATCCAAAACATCCAGAGTGGTTCGTGCTCCCAGCGTCGCCTCCTCACGTACACCGCGGAAAGCGATCCGCGCCGCCGTGATCTGGCGGTCTGAGGCGTCAATCGTGGCCCGCGCGGAGCTGAGCTGTGCATAGGCGATACCGACGTTTTGCTGGATGTTGTGCCGCACAACGTGCAGGTTGCCACGCTGTGCATCACGCTGCGCCTGTGCCTTACGCACTCCAGAGGACCGCGCACCACCGGCGTACAACGTACCGCCAGCATTGAGGCCGATGCTGGCACCTCTGTTAAAATTACTACTATCTAGGTTCTCGCTCAGCGACAGGATACCCTGTGCACTGATTGTCGGACGCTTGCTCGCTTCCGCTGCCTTTATTGCAAGCTCCGCTGCGGAAACCTGATATTGCACGGCACGCATATTCGGGTGGTTGCGTACGGCAACAGCTTTCGCCGCCTCGATATCACTCCCGATCCTTGGCAGGCTCGGTGGTGGAGACAAGCGGCCAGGCGCACGCCCGATCACATTGCGATACTCCTCGACGGCGATGGCATAATTACCCTGGGCGCCGGCCAGACCGCTTCGCGCCTGCGCCAGCTGTGCCTCGGCTAGTGCAACATCTGTACGCGTGACTTCGCCCACTTCAAAGCGATTGCGCGCAGCACTCAGCTCCTGCGTGAGTACCCGAACGTTGTTTTGGCGCAGTGTCACGAATTCAGCCGCCTCGATGACGCCCATATAGGCCTGCACACCCCGTTGCAGAACCTGCTGCTCGATCCCGATGAGGGACTGTCGCGTGGCCAGTACCGTTTCCTTGGCAACCTCGATACCAAATGCCGTCGCACCGAAATCATACAGCAGAACATCCGCAATCAACTGACCGCTTGCCACTAGACTGTCAGAATTCAGTGCGCCTAGTGCGCTTGAGCCCTGCCCCCGCCCGATGCTTTCGGTAATGCTTGCTGTCCAGCGCAGTACGGGTTCGAGTGCGGCACCCGCTGCTGCAACATCTTCGTCGGCAGCACGCAATAGCGCGCGATTTTGATCAAGAAGTCCTGAATGATTATAAGCACTTACCAGCGCGTCAGCTAATGTCTCCGCCCGTGCGGTCGTGCCGGTTATTACGGCAGCGGTCGTTATCACAGCAGCCACGCGAGCGAAGCGTGCTGCGCCCTTCCTGATCTCACCAAATACCATTCGATATGCCTCCGAGCATGTTTTTATTTGTACATATCAACGGTGAACCGACGTATGTATACAAGTTATTTGCCCACTCAAAAACTGAACGTTTTTTCTTTGTCAAAGCCCGGCAGGATCGGCGCGGTAGCGTTAAAGGCAAGCCGCCAGCTTACCTGGCCTGCGCGTTTGTGCCCCACGCGAACCTCGCCGAGCGGGCCGGACATAAACATCGCTGCAATTCGGCCACCCTCTTTGAGCTGCTCAAGCAAGGACGCGGGCACTTCCGCCACACCGCCCTGAAGCACGATCACATCATAGGGTCCGTGTTGCGGGGCACCATCCACCAGCGCGCCGGTATGCACGACCGCGTTGTCAGCGCCGGCCGCCACCAGCGCATCCTGCGCCTCACGGGCCATGGATTCGTCCTCTTCGACCGCAACTACAGCTTGCGCCATCCGCGCGATTACCGCAGTCGAGTAGCCCATCGCGCAGCCGACATCGAGGACCAGTTCGTCACCGCCAATCGCCAGCACATCAAGGATTTTTGCAAGACTGCGTGGCTCCAGAAGGACACGTCCCTGCCCCAGATTGAGGTTTTCCCCCACATAAGCAGCCTCCCGCTGGGTGGCAGGCACGAAGTCTTCGCGCGCGACACTGAGCATGGCATCAATGATCGGAAATTTGGTCACATCAGAGGGCCGCACCTGCGTGTCGACCATCATCGTGCGGCGTTTGGAGAAATCGGTCATGAAAGTTGCCCGCCTGTCAGAATCCTGTTTGATGCAATGTGCCACAACCCGCAGCGCGCAGCAACGGCACAACAAGCAGCCCCCGAACCCCGTCAAATCAACCCTGCGCGGCAACCATGTTCGCCCTTGCAGCGCTTAAAGTCCCAGTTTATAGCAGCAAAAGGCGGCGAGTTGGCGGAGTGGTTACGCAGCGGATTGCAAATCCGTGTACAGGAGTTCGATTCTCCTACTCGCCTCCAAGCCTTTTCAATCACTTAGCAGTCCTTTCAGTTTGCGCGCAGTGCGCGGTTTACAGGTGCGTTTACAGTTTTGTTCACTGTGCGCCCCCTTTGGCCCGTGCCAGCTTCACCAGCACAGCATCGGTTTCGTCGGGTGATACGCGGGCGTAATGCTCGATCACGTTCGCCGCATTGCGAATTGACCAGCCCATATGGTTGGCAATCTCCGACAGGCTCAGGCCAGCGTCCAAGAGCCGCGTTGCCGCTGTACCTCTGCAATCCTGCAATCTCAGATCACGGTTCAATCCGGCCTTGTCACGCCATTGGCGCAGACCCTCAGACGCGCGATGCTCAGTCAGTTGCGCGCCGCTGGCATTGGTCAGAATCAGCAGTTGCCCGGTGGGTATGGCGTCGATCACTTTTGCGAGTACGGGCGTAATCGGGATATGTGCCAGCTTCTTGCGCTTGTTTGTGCGGACACGCAGACGCCGCCCGGCTGGCGTGTTCTCCACCGCCGCGCGGGTCAGCTTGATCAGATCGCCCGGACGCAGGCCGGTTTCACAGGCTACGCACAAGATCCGCTGCACCCACTCCGGCGCGATTGCGTTGATCGCGTCACGGTCGGAACGGGTCCAAACCACGCCGGAACGGTCCACTTCGTACAGGCGGCGCAATTTGTGGCAATGATGCTCAGACAGTAAGCCCTCCTCAACAGCCCAGTTCAATACCCGCACCGCGTGAGTGCCAGCCATATCGTGCTGTTTTGGTGAGTGCTTCCAAACCGCGCGCCATTTGTTTAACTCGCCGCGCGCGCGGCGATCCTCAAAGATAGCGGCGGGCGCAGTCGAAAAGTGCTGAGCAAATCTCCATGCCCACTTCTTCGCATCTTCGCGTGATCGCTTCGCTTGCGGCATCGAACTGCTGGACAAGAAATCATCCACCATTTGGGGAACCATGTAATCGGCGGATTTCGGGCGAGCTGTAGCTTCGGAAAATGCGTGAAAAAAGGCTTTATCTTCCGGAACCTTTTTATCATCTGTCCAGAACCTTGGGCCACCGCGCCAAGCATAGAAATGCCAGCGGCTCAGGCCATTGGCTAAACGACGGCGAACGCGATGAACATTCTTGGGCAAACTAACTTGCTTCATTATCCGACTTCCATTTATCGAATGGGGTAATGTCCGCTTGATTTACTTCAGCACTGGCATCCGAGGGCATCATAACAACTGTACCGTCAGGCTGGACATGAACGGCAGGCGGCGTTCCCCACGCCGCCTTCCATGCCTTCAACATGCGGGTCAGGTCCGTTTGCCTCACTGTTGCCTTGATCGCTGACACCGTCTAATCCCCCTCGCTACACCGCCGCGCCGTTCAAGCGGACGCGAACCAAATTTGCGCCGTCAGTCGCGGCCTCAGTGGCAGCGCCGATCAGCTTATTCCCGGATGCGGTGGTGGTGACGTCGGCTGTGTCTGCCTTCCAATATACCTTTGCACCGGGCGTGATCGCGCCCGCAGTCTTCGGCAGCTCGAACACGCCAACCACGGCGGCTTCGAAGGGGTCACCGGCGGCGGCGGCGCTTGCTGCTACCCCGAAGAGGGAGTTCATCATAACGCCTTGACCGGAGTTAACCGGATCGGAGCTGGTGAAGGTGAGCGTGTCACCGGGCTGTATGAAATTGCGCATCAGATCAGTCCTTTCGATGTCTGTGGATAAGTGGTGCGCGGGCGTGGCCCGCGCGTAAGTTTCGAGATTTCGACTTCAATCGCCGCCAAGGCGGCCGCCATCTGGGCGTCCGACTTGTAGGTGACGGTATCTTCCCCAAAGGCGACTGTCAGAAGCCCCGAGAAGCGGGCAAGTTGAAGCTCTTTGCGGCGCGCTTTTAGCTGAAACAAATGGTCTTGATCTTCCTGGGTCATTCCGCTGGAACCTTATGAGCGCCACGCCAATCCAGCCAACCGCATCCGAAGTCGAGAAATGCCCGGAATTTCAGCCCCAGTGTATCCCACGCTTCGGTCCGCTGGATCTGGACCCCTTGAGCGGCGGAGAGATAGGCATATTGCATCGCTGCCAGCCGCGCCGGATCTGCGAATACAAAGCCGGTGCTGTCCGTAATGCGGGGTTCGACCAGCAGGACGAGCTTGCCTGCCATTGTGTTCACGTCGGCAGAGGTCGCGGGATATATCTCCGCCAAGGCCTTTTCCGCTTCATCCTCGATATCGGGCCCCACCAGCAAGTACCGTGGACTGACGTTGATCAGGGTTTTCCCGTCTAGGCCGGTGCGCTTGCGCATAGCCTTGCGTGCCGCAGCTATTGCGAGCTGCGCGCCCCCTGAGGTCTCGAAAGCATTTGCCACATCGTGCACATTGCCCCGACTATCGTCGAAGACAGTAATGCCGTCTGACATGGCCGGGTTATCAATGAGCAGCTTCACCAGTTCATCAGCTTCGGTCTGCGCGGCGGCTTCACCAAGGGCTGCGGTCATATCACCCAACATGTTGAGGTCATCATTGATAAGCAATTCACGGGTGACAGTCAGACCGCGCGCAAAGGTCTTCAGACGCATGGATTCGCCGTTCTCCGCGCGGCTGGTTGCCTTGATCTCGCCATCTTCATTCAGCGGCTCCAAGCGCCCCATTTCACCCAAGCGAATGGCGATGCTTTCCTTGAAGTTCGCCAGCGTTTTCTGGCGACACAGGGATTTCAAAGGGCTTTCCGCCGCCTTGTAGGTATCGAGCGCCACCTTGTTTGCGGCGTTGGAAACAACCAGGGGAAAATCGCTGGATGTATGAGCTGCGCGGGTGAACACTTCATCGGCGGACATGCCACGTGTCGAGATACCTTCGCGTGCAAGGCTTTCAGATGCCATGTCGCGCAGGCTCAAATTCACATACTGGCGCGCATCCTCGGGCAGTTCACCACCGGCCATGCGATAGGCAACCGCGTCCGTCTGGCGGCGCGTGATGACCGCCGGATCATCGTTTGCGGGGGCGTGGCTACGGATGATCGGGGCGCTACGCTGGCGGTTCTGTTGCGCGTCAAAGATTTCGGCCTTGGCGCGGGTCAGGTCCGCACCTGCATCGATCAGATCATCTGCAATCGCAGGCTCAAGGCCAGCAAATCGCACCAGCGACCTTATTTCTGTGCGGCGGGTCGTTTCGGCTTCATCTGCCGGGGTCGTGTCAATCACATCATTGGGCACGGTGGCCTCCTTTTGTCTTAGTGTTGCTGCCGGATCGGCGGGGTTCGAAGTCAGGGTGATTTCAGTAAGCTCCCATTCCATGGGGCGGCGGGTGCGGGTGCCTCCGCTGGATTGCTCAGACCACCGCTTCACGCGGTACCCGATGGAAACACCGCGAATGGTGCCGTCTGCGATCCGTTGCAAAACCGGTGCCACATCATCGGCGGCGCTCAACCGAAGTTTGGCAATCAGCTTGTCGCCCTCTACGCGAACCGCTTCTACTGTGCCCATTGCGTCCCGGACGCTCGCAGTGCGGTGGCTGTCGAGAACACGCAAATTGGTGGCATTGCTCAAGTCCAGGGTGGAAAAGTCCAGCACTTCGGAGTATATGCCGCGCGCATCCCGACGCATGACGGGGTATGTGGTAGCAATGACGGCCTCTACCGTGCGGGTCTCCGGGTCAAAGCTGGCCGGGGCCATTGTAGCATCAAGCGGCATCTTTGCGCTCCTTAGTTGATGAAGGTGCCTAATGGCACTTCGGGATCACGCGGCGAATACATCCCTTGGGGTAACTTTCACCCGGAAAGCGACGTTCGACTTCCAAAATGAAATCATCTCTAAAAGCATGTTCCTTGCTGGTCTTTGGTTGGCAAAGCCCCATTGCAAGGTTCCACGCCAAAGAGAAATTAGTCCGGCCGTCTTTTCGAAAAAAGGAATAATAAGGAATAATCAAGGCAAAATTGATCTGTCCAATCCAGGAGTTTTTCGTAGATTTCTTCCTGTGTATGCGGCCTTGTTCCATTGGGGGAAGGTATTCAGTCGGCATCGGCGCTCTCCTTTGGTTTGGTTGTGGCGAAGTTCAGGCCCAGCTCGGCTTCACGGGCGCGATCTGACTGAATTTCTTCATCGATATCGTCGGCGTTCCACCCCAGCTCATTGATCGCGTGGGTGCGGCTGGTCAGGCCAAGGGCAATCGCCTTTTCGGTCGCTTCCAGATCCTTGGCGGGGTCTACCTGTTGCGGGCGCGGCATGATCCAATCGCAGGGCGTATCGGCGGAAGCATCGATGCGGCCCGCGAGAATTTCCAACGCCAGCCAGCGCCGCCAGACAGGGCGAAGAATTTGAGGCACAAGCGTATTGTGCTGCACCTGGTCGATGCGCGCCCGGAAGGGTATCAGGCCAGCCCGGAGGCTCGAATAATTCGCACCGGTCAGGTCACCGGAAAGCAGGAATTCTGGCACCCCAAGCGCCGCAGCCAAGGCTTGCAGGTTCATCCGCATCAGAGCGGGTGCGTCCTTCAGCTGTTCAGGTGAACTGAATGTGACATCGGTGCCAAGCGGCAAGCGGGTCATTGCCCCCGGCTCCCAAACCGGATCAGAAAACAGCTCTTCGTCACCACCTGTGTCAGTCGCGTCAGTGATAAATGCCGCGTTCATAGCAGCCATCTTTGCGGCCAACAGTAGAGCATCCCGGTACTGGTCGAATTCGTTGGCGGTCAGGACCGCAGCGGCCAGCCATGAAAGGCCGCGCACTTGACCGGCGCCGATCGGGTGGAAGACGTGCAGCACATCCCCAGCATCCACCCGAACGGCGGGTTCATGACCAATGAACACAGAATCGGGACGTTCAGGAAAAATCCAGTAGGCTGCCCGCCGCCCTCTCGCGTCGAATTCCACGCCCTGGACGATCTGCCGTCCGTCGCTAAGGATTACAGTCTTTGCCGCGTCCAGGTGATCCGGCGGGATGACTTGGATTTGCAGCCCCTCAGCCGTGTTGTGCATCAATGCCAGTGCTTCCCCACGCACCACGATATCTCTGGCCATCTGCTCCATCAGCCCGCCAAGGTCGGTTCTTTCCGCGAAGTCTGCTGTCTCGCAGAAACGGTCAAAAGCGAAGTGCAGCCCCCGGCGTTGTTCGCGATCAATCCCGCGAACATTCGGGCGCGGCCCTGTGCCAACCAGGAAGGCGACAAGGTTTGCCACCGCATTGGAGATATAGGGATTGTTGACCGCCTGATATGCGGCCCGACTGCCAACCAGAGACAGCCCCGCCGCAACCTCGCCGTTGATCGGTCCGAAGGTACCCATACCACCGCCGCGCCGTCCGCCGGTTGCGGCGTCGAGGCTGCGACGATGGTTGCCACCCGCACTTTCATCTTGACCCATAAGCAAGGTGATAGCGCGGGTGACGAGGCCGCGGACCAAATTTGGAGAAACCATCCGCGGCCTATTCATGTTCGTCGTCCATGTGGTGGCCGTCCGCAAAGACTTGCTTGAAGATCATGTGAGGTTGAAAAAACAGCGCCGTGGCCGGAAGAAATTCCGGCCCCATCATTCCTCGGCGAGTATTCCACCCTCGCTCAGCGCGCCATTCTTCATCTTCTTTCCAAGCGAAGAAGCACTCCAGATCGCCCGTTTGACGATCATCATCAGGATCGTTGTTCTCCAAGATTTGCTCGATGTCGCGAATTAGCAGCTCTAGAATTTCTGTGGCGTCCGTAACGGAAACCCGAACGTCAGATGAGATTGACGCTAAGCTAGCGATACGCACAGCGTCTCGATAGCTGAACAATCGCCATTTCGATTCACTGTGATTTTGATCTGCGTCCAGCGAAAGCTGTTTGCGGGTAAGCCATGTTCGAAGGGTTGCAGGTTTCACGTTCGTAAGAAGAACCAGCTTACCGAAGCCAAACCTTGGGCGCGAAAGGAACGCGCGATTCCTCTCAATATTGAGAAATCGCTTCTTACGGTCGGCTTCGAAAAGCTCGGACGCGCCGCTGATAGCGGACTCTCTCACCCGCTGCACTTCGTAATCGCCTTTTTCTCCATCTTCGTCAGCCATAGGTGCACTCTCAAAGTCAAAACGCTTCATTGACTTTTTTTGCCACGCTGCTCCTAGAATTGCAAGACAAATTCAACGCATCGCTTTTAGCGCCTGCGACCCGCTCATTTCAAGGTCCCCGTCAGGGCGCGGGCTTCCTTCCAGAGCGCGCCGGTTTCCCAGTCGGAGAAAGTGTCGCCACTGCAGGTATCCACTACTAGCTTTGCCGCGAAGTCTGCGGCGCAGGTAGAGGGCAGCGCCATCAACTCACTTTCGATCTCGTCAGAGCGACGATAGAAAAGGCGCTCAAGATCTTCGTCCACGTCCTTCCCGTTGGCTGCGCGGACGTGCACTGAAGCAGCACTTAGGATCGCCTGATGTTGACTGAAGAGGCGCAGGATCGGCGTGTCATCTTCGGCCCTCGCCATAGCGGGCGAGGAAGCCGTCGATCCCACTGCAATGGTCGATGCGGGCAAGGACGCAATCATGGCGCGACGGGTCATCATTGTGAACCCCCCTCGATCAAGATCATTGCTTCCGTAAGTGCAGAGTGAGCCTCCAAGCGGTTGCGCTCCGATAAATCTGGTGCTTCGGTCGCGTCCAGGGCGATAAGGATCATATCGCGGATGACTTGAGAACTTGCATCAGGCAAGGTGGCGCTGTTCGCGCAGGCGCGTTTTTTCATTGTGATTTTCTCCGATCATGGTATCAATGATTTACGTTGATAATCCTCGGCAGACGTGCCGTCAATGAAAAACGTTGATTAATGAAACCAGCACAATCCCGCGCGGCCCGAGGCCTACTCTCAATGACCCAAACTGATCTCGCAAAAGCGGCGGGTCTCGGTCAGTCAACAGTCATAGATTTTGAGAAAGAACGCAGAGTTGTTTCCGACGCTGCCGTCACCGCAATGCGCTTCGCACTCGAAGAGGCTGGTGTAGACTTCATCCAAGAAAATGGCGGGGGCGCTGGCGTCCGCCTGAAAAGACGATAGGAAACAATGATCATGCGGAATAGTTGGACCGGTAGCGAACTTGACCAGCTCGAAAAGCAAGTTTCGAATTTTGAATTCGTCGCGTTTAAGAAGAAATTTGATAGGTCAAGTGATCGAAAGAAAGCAATCAAAGCCGCCGCGCGCGTTGCCGACGATCAAAACATACGATTCATCCTTGGCGGCTCGATAGATTATCTTTTGTCACGGCCAGAGCTTGTTAACGCGGCTATCAGCAAGGCGAGAGATCACATCGCAACCCTTCGCGCCAACGGTCCAAGGCTCAATTGAGCACAGGCCGTCGATCTATCCGGTCAACCATTTCGAGCGATAGACGTTCTTAGGCTTAACCTGATCTTGAAGCCCACCGGCGCGCAGCTGCGCTTCACGCTCTTCGAAATTCACGTGAACCACCTGTCGCGCCGCAATGGCATAAACAACACAATCGAGCGCCTCAGCTCTACGCCCTGGCACCCGCTCAAATCTCCTTTGCGGCTGCCCCCGCACATAGCGCGTCACTGCCCTTTCGCTGGTCAGTTGCTCATACCACACAGGCGGAAGATCACCTGAAAAGCGGATCGATCCAGCCCGCGTCAACCGGGCCATGATTGCGGTCTTGATCCCGTCCACGCCGATCAGCCAAAGACGCGCAACCGACTTCTTGCGGGATTGTGAAGGTTCAATGAATGGGCGGGTTCCCGAAACTCCCTTTCCAGCCATGATCCGGCGGCGCTGGCGGGGGCCGCAAAATGACATGACTGCCTCCATGGTCACACCGTCGCCTGCATCGATCACCGCTGCATCGATACCAAGCGAACCGCCCAGGGGGTGTTTCCAGCGTGTCTTTAGCAAGCCGTCAAGCTCTGACCAAGTTTCATCATGATCCCAATTCCCCCATATGACCTTATGCCCAAGGATGAATGCCGTTTCGTCCTTTGCGGAGCCGATGAAAGTGCATTCAAGCCGGTCGTGTTGTGTGTCGATTCCGGCAGCAATCGTAAGGACTTCTTCCGGCAACGATTCCAGACCGAAAGCCTCATTGCGCCCGGCCAGCTCCGCTTCGTCAAGCTCATCACCCGCACCGCTCCAACCTTGACCCAAGATGGTATTGACGAAGGTCTGCAATGTGACCGGGTCTTTTCTGGCTGAGAGGAATTCCCGGACCAACTGTGGCCAAGATGCATTTGCATGAAGCGATACCAAGGCGTTCAACTGGAAGCCTGCATGGCCCTTTACTTCAGGACGGGTTGCGCGCCATTGCCCCTGAGCTACCATCTTGAGCTTGTGGCGTTCTGCGATCTCTTCACTGCAATGCGGGCACTGCCAGCGCGCGGTTTCCGGCTTGCCTTCGTCCCAACGGATAGCCCCCCACAGAATTTCAGAGAAAGCGCCACATTCTGGACAGGGCACCTCGAAAATGCGCGCGTCTGACTCGGCGAAGGCGCGCAGCACATTACTGCTTTCACTGTGAACGGGGGTGCTGCCCATGACGATCTTTCGATCAGGGAAGGACAAGGTGCGCTTTTCCGCAAGAAGAATGGGAGATCCCTCGCTTGTCGGGTCCATGCCATCCACCTCATCCATGAACAGCACCCGGACGTTGTGCCGGCGCAAGTTGCGGGCGGCTTTCGCAGCGACCACCTTGAGCGATCCACCCGGAAACCGTCGAGACATGAGCGTGTTTCTGTCATCGCCGTCGACTTCATAGGCCAGCGCCTTCGCCACCGCTGGTGATGATGCAAAGATAGGCTCAACGTCCGACACCATGTAATCCCGACAGTCAGCTTCAGCGGGCAAAAGGCAAAGGATCGGGGCGGGTTCATTGGCAACAAAAGACGCGACCGCCGATGTAAGGAGCGTTGTAAACCCTACCCGCACCGGCTTGACCAGCGTCACCCGTTCAATGCTCGCGTCTCCGATAGCGTCCGCGATTTCCCGTTGGAAGGGCCAAAGCTGGACTGGCCCTGGCTGAGCACTGACTCCCTCGGGAAGAACAATCTCTGATTCAATCCATTCGGAAAGCCGGAGGCGGGGCGGTGGAATAAGGGCGCGCAAGGCGCTGGCCAGAACCTGTTCAATTTCCATTGCCAACCTCGGTCAAAATGCTGCGCAGAGCGCGATCTATGGCGTCGATAGTTTGCGGATCAATATCGGGCAGATCAGACCGCATACGGGAGGGGACAGCCAAGATACGGGCGCGAAGCTGGCGCAGAGCATCTCCCCAGGTGCGCTCAACATCGGATGCTTCGACCAGCTCGCCGCGTAGCTTGGCGTTCTTGATCGCTTGCGCGTCCGCCTGTTCTTTGGCAAGCCGTGCCCGTTCGTTAGTCAGGGTCACCGCCTGGTCACCCGTGCCCCACCCTGCCGCCATGCTGCGAAGATGCTGGACGTACGCGCGCGTTGTAGCGGTCAGATCATAGCAGTCATGCGATAGATGAACCGCAAGGCCGCGTTTCTTCAGATCGGTCAGGGCGGCGGGTGAAATGTCGAAGAGCGCGCAAAGATCCTTGCCGCCTACGGTGTGCAAAGGCTCTTCCCCAAGGGCCAATTCTGACAATATCTTCATGTATTTAACCCCTTAGTAATTTCTAAAGCGGCTGGTATCTCGGGAGTCGCTATACCCGCATGGGGGAAAGATAGGAGGGACCCGCAACAGGCTATGAATGAGGTCACGCGATCGACCTCGCTATCTTTGACAGCTCATAAGCGATCTCGCTCTTCTCTTCGTGGAAGCGGTGCGGGTCGCGGTGGCATACACTGAGGCGCTGCACACGAGTGACAATCACGCGGATGTGCTCGCCAATGTGCTCGAAATCCTCTCTCTTCTTTTCTTTCATCTCGCGTATCTTTCTATCTATGAGCTTCATGCTCAATGGTGAGGGTCTGAGCTGAGGGCATAGGGCGACTAAGGCCGGGCAATGCCCAACCCGTCCCTAGCCCTCAACGTGAAGTCCTTGCTCAACGGAGCCGGGCCATCGCATTGGGCGCACAGGTCGCAGCGTTCGCGCCTGTGCTTGCTCACTTCTTCACCGTTGAACGCGACGGCAGGGCCTCAGGGATTGAGCTTTAGGGCTCCCTTTGCGCTTTGACCCACTCAAGATAACGCAGATACATGTGGTGCCTCTCCAGTCGTCCGAAAACACCCCACGGACGCGGATTAGACGGCGTCAGACCCTTTCTCTGTCTCAATCAATTCAATGTTGTCTGGCGTACTGTCGGCACTGCCCCCGAAGCGGCTCTCATTGATCAGCTTTTCAATGATAGGCTGCTGCCGTGCTGTCGGTTTCCATTTGGGGTTCTTGGCTTGACGCAAGATCGAGCGCGCAAAGTTCACGCTCCACTGGTCACCGTGGCCGCGTGTCACTCGTTTGAGGTGGTAGAGCTGCTCTTCAAGCTGGGCTTCGGTGATCATCGGACCAACTCCCCCTTGTAAACGCCGTACAGGGCAGCATTGGCGATTTGGTAGGCTTGATCATCTTCGAGGGTCATCAGGCTGGCATATGCCAGCTTTGCGCGCTCCTCTGGCTTCAACCGCGCCAGTAAGACGATGATTAGACCGCTCCAAGCCTCAGATGTGCCAAGGGTAAGGACAAACCCTAAAGCCTTTGCCGCGCGCTTATGGCGGTCTTTTGCATACAAAGACATTGCATTCCGGCGCGGCTTCGGTTTACCTGTGCCAAGAGATTTTTGATGGGTCTCTGTATTTCTAGCGCCGTGTTCCATGTCAGTGGACGCGGCGTTTTCTTTTTCCGCACTCGTTTGAGCGTTTACACTTGTCGTGCAACCCATTGATATCCCGTCGTGAACAGATCGGGTACGTTTACACAGTTTTTGTTTTGAATCAGCACCATGATCTGGATTGCAAATCCGTGTACAGGAGTTCGATTCTCCTACTCGCCTCCATATGCTCCAATGACCTAATTGTTTTTGCTTTGGAGTGGGCACCGCCGCGAATTGGTTTGATTCTGCGGACGGACGCCGAGGCGTAGTGTGCTGGAGACGCATCAAGATCTAGCAGGAAACTATGCGTTTTCGACCGGATCAGTCACGCCTACAGATGAGCGCATTGTAGTGACATCAGTGACTGAACTGTTTTCCGGCCTACTTGAATATAATTTGGGCTACTAACCGCGATGCCCTGACTTTAGTTGTCCAATGGGAAACTGCATCGCATCATCACTGAAACAGCCAATTATGTATCAATCAGCATTTCGACCGGGCAGGTGACAATTGTGCCAGACTTAGCGGACAGTTGTCGCATTTGCTGCTTTGAACGATGTGAGTGGCGGTTACGCGCGGAGACCCAATCCGCTTCAGACGCGGCATTGAATCACCCACCTGAACCCGCTGATGCTGCCGTCTATTATCAACGCTTGCTGCTTTTGGTTGCATATTTGCAGTTTCGACGACACGCCACGGTCTCGGTATTTCACCTTGATTGCGCCCTGCCGGACTTGGGCGGCGTTGCGCCAATCCAAACCTTCCTGGCGCGCAGCGACCGACATTTGATATGAACACATCCTCTAGATCCGAGGCTTTAACATGCTTGTCTCATGTCGCGTCAGCGGGTACTCAGTGAACTCTGAATTGGGGGAAAAATCATCGATCAGATCGTGAAAAAACGGCAACAGCGCGGCAGGGCCATCTGGCTTGCAGCTATGGCGATAACAGTGCTGGCAGGCGTCGCTGTGCCTTATGGGGTGTTGTCAGACAGCCCGATGATCATGGCCGTGCCGCTGTTTTGGTTGCTTTTCGGAGTGGTGGTGATCGGCCTGATCGTCATAGGCGTAACGCGTTGGAGTGACGAGGCGTGATCGCGCCGGGCCTTATATGGGCGGTCATTGCGATTTTTGCGGCGTTCGGCTTTGTCATTGCCGTGCGCGCGGCGCGCGCGAATTCTGGGTCGGCGGGTGATTACTATATCGGAGGACGGGACATCGGCGGCATGGTAGCCGGACTATCTTATGCCGCTACGACTTATTCCGCCTTCATGCTCGTCGTTCTGACAGGCCTCACCTACCGCGGCGGGATCGGCGCGCTCGGCTTCGAGTTAATCTATTTCGCTGGTCTGTCCTTGTTAGTTATCTTTGCACCGCGGTTTTGGCTGGTGGGGAAGCGTTGGGGATTCATTTCACCTGCCGAGATGATCGGTGCGCGCTACGGCAGCAGGGGTGTCGCCCGTGCGATGGCCGTTGTAAGTATTGTGTTTCTTCTGCCCTATTGCACGACGCAGATGGCCGGGATCGGGCTGTTGCTGTCAGGTGTGACGGGCGGAGGAATCAGCCTCTTTCAAGCGGTCGCGACAGGTGCAGCACTTGCAATGTTCTGGGCCTTGCTCGCGGGTCTACGCTCCGTGGCTTGGACCGATGCTGCGATGTCGGTTGTTATGTTCGTCTCAGGGCTGCTGGCGGTGGCGTTTGCAATCGCGGCGTTGGGCGGTCCGGCCAAGTTCATTGGTACCCTGCAGGCGGATCATGCCGAATGGCTAACGGTTCCGGGGCCCGGACTCTGGAGCCTTCCGACCTTCATCGCGCTGTCGCTTCCGTGGTTCTTCTTCACCCTCTCCAACCCACAGGTCAGCCAGCGGTTGTTCATCCTGCGGGATTTTAGGGCCATGCGCCGGATGATCCTCTGGGTCCTCGGGTTCGGCTTTATCTTTACGCTCGTTGCCGTGATCTGGGGGCTGGCCGCGCTTCAACTTGCGCCAAATATCGCAAACACTTCGATGGCGACACCTGCCCTTCTTTCCTCGGGGGTCATCCCGACATGGGTGGTGCTGCTCTTAATCATCGGCATTCTGTCGGCAGCGATATCAACACTGGATTCAATCGCGCTGACCGTCGGCGCGATGATCGCCCGCGACGTTGTGCCAAGCGTGGAAACCCAAAGCGATGCGCGACAGATATTTTCCGGTCGCCTTGTCATCGTTGCAGTAGTTTTATTCGCCAGCTATTTTGCGCTAGAGCAGGCTGCCATTGTGGATCAACTCGCGGCGCTTTCTGCGGCGGGTCTTATGGTCTCTGTACCACCAATCGTCGGAGCCTTTTTCTGGCATCGCGGTACAGCCGCGGGCGCCTTTGCGGCCATCATCGGCGGCGCGGCCGTCGCTGTCTGTCTCGCCATATTTCTGAAGGTCAGTGTATTCAATCCGGTTCTCCCCTTCACTGTCGGGGGATTGAGTGCGGCACTTTTCATTGTTGTGAGCCTTTTAACAAAGCCACGGGCAAATGCGCTGGATTTCCAGAGCGAGATTGCCGACCAACTCACCTATCACCGTGTCTGGTGATATGGATGTGATCATTTGTCGGAGATGTGCCGCATTTGACCCGCCTTGCCATATAAGGTCTCTTGCCTGACTTGATCTCGTCCGTGCCCCACAGAACTAAACTTGGTATAAGTCGCAGTGAGTGAACACCTTCTGATCCCAGTGGTTGATGGCGCGACCGGCCCAAACCGGAGGTCGACCGATGGTTGCAACGTTAAACAGTGTCTTTCCGAAGAATTGAGTTTCATGCATGGTTCAGGAATTCGAGCCGTCTTAAAGTGACATCCTTCTCTTGCGCAGCATTGCCAATGGTCGGAATTCTGGCAATCCGGTACAATACGCCAATGCGATACTTAGGAAGCACACATGAGTTATAAGCTGTACTACGCACCAGCAAGCGCATCATTGGGTGTGCGGGTTATACTCGAAGAGATTGGAGCGGATTACGAGCTCATTCCAGCCAACATAGAAATGAACAAACCTCGGTCTCAAAGCCATATGGCATTAAATCCGAATGGATGGTTGCCAGTACTCATCTGGGGTGACAACGCAATGTACGAGTGCGCTGCTATTACAGTCTTTCTTTGTGATCGACATCCCGAAGCAAAACTCGCACCGGCGTTTCATGAACCTGAACGCGGGTTATTTCTTCAGACGCTAGTCTATTTTTCCAGCACTGTGCAAAATGCGTTCCAGCTGGACTATTACCCAGATCGATTTGCTGACACGCCTGCCACAGAACCGAGTGCGCGACGCCGTGGACTTCGCCGATTGCGCGAGACTTGGGCGATCGTTGACGATCAGATTGGCAACAACAATTGGATGATTGGTGATCGCTTCAGCGCTGCTGACATCTATCTCTTCATGTTGACAACGTGGCTACAACCCGCGCGGGGACAGCCATCGACGCAGGAGTTTCCAAACGTAAAGCGTATCTCTGATGCTGTGATGAAAAGACCAAGTGTACAACTGGTGTACGAAAAATGGATATCAGAACAAAAGATTGTTAGCCAGTTTGCAAAGTAAGGACTGAACGACCCAAACCGGACAACTATCCTATCAGGGCCACCGAATGGCGCTTCAATACGCGCATCGGTTAGCTTCGTCACACGGTTGACCACGTTGTTATTTCCTTACTTGATGGTTTCTCGAAGCTGACCTCACAGACGGCGGGCATATTAAAGCTAGAATGCAAAATGCTGTGCTAAACTTCCGCAAAATCGGTGTCTGACACGATGTCATCAACGACAATGATTTTGGATGCTCATTTGTTGGGGTGGCGCTCTTCAAATACAGCTGCAAAGAAAATGTATTAGCTTAGCCTTTTCGCAGAATTGAATGCGGAGCTGACCTTGAATGCGGCTCAGCACGACGTGCTATGACGCATTCAAGATTGGGTTGTCGGCATAGGAGGCGGCTGGCAGAGGACCGTCTCAGCCAGATCAAGTTTGAAACCTGTCGCCGATGGTTGCCGTTTGACGACGGAGCGTCTTGCCCTGACCGGTACGGCACCGCTATGCCAGATGGGCGTTGAAGCTCTCGAAGTCAGGGAAACACAAAGCCGGCACTATGTGGTTGCGACGGCAGAGCCCAACAGGCTCTCGACAAAGCTACATCGTCAAAATCGTGTGGCGAGAAAGGCTTCGTTAAAATACTCAAGCACGGATTGAGCCGCGTGCGACAAATCCGTTCCCTTTCGCCAGGCAAGGCCCACGTCCATTGACGGGATCGGCCGGTCAGTCTCTGTCACACCTATTCGCTTACCCTCCAACGACCAGGGGCGGTATACCATATCCGATAGGATCGTTACCCCCTGCCCGTTCCCAACCATCGAGCGTACCGCCTCAACCGACGAAGTCCGCAGTGTGACGCGAGGCTGGGCATTGCTGAGGCCCCAGTAGTTCATGGTCGTATGGGCGGCCTCATCCACGGTAAGCATGATATAGCCCTGCTCTGCAATCTGCTCGAATGTAACTGCCTTTCCCTGACGAATAAACTCATGCGAATTGGCGGCCCACAATCGCCTCTCAGAACGGAGGAGAGTTTTCGTCTCGATCTCGACATTCTTTAAATTCGAGGTCAGCACGACCGCTAGATCGAAACGGTTGGATAGTAACCCCTCCTCGATGCTTTCACGATTTAACTCGCTCAGCCGTATCTCAAGATTTGGGAACAATTGATTAAGGCGATCCAGATGGGGCGGCAGAAAATACCCGATCACAGTATAGGTTGCCGCTATGGAGATACGACCTTTTACGGGGGATTGTTTCTGGCGCACTTTCTTGGCCTGCTCGACTTTTTCAAGGATCTCCCGCGCCGAGGAAAGGAAATCGCGCCCTGCCTCTGTCATCTCCATCCCGTGGGCCGAACGCATAAACAAGGGCGTTCCCAATTCTGCCTCAAGCTCTTTGACTGCGTTGGTTACAGCAGATTGAGAGATTGAAAGCTGCGCTGCCGCTCGGCTGACCTGACCGGATTCGGCGGTAGCCACAAAGAATTTAAGATGCCGGAAGTTCATGAAGCCCCAATCTCATAATATATAAATTAGCATTATCTGATTATCGAATACACGCTAGACACGAACTTTGCAAAATTAGTTTGTTCTAGTTATTCCAACGCCCCAAGCATTATCAATTTATCAGATAACTCAACCCCCATAATTAATATTGTACATACCTCATAGCCTTCGCCAAGCTTTTTCCATGCTAACAAAGAAGGTCGTTGCGGATGCGGGAACTAGTGGATCTGAACTGTGACATGGGCGAAGGTTTCGGCCAGTGGGTGCTTGGCGACGCACCCGATGAAGAAATCATGGCGCTGATAAGTTCTGCCAACATCGCTGCCGGATTTCATGCCGGTGATCCAAATACAATGGACCGCGTCGTCAAGCTTGCTCATTCGCACGGTGTCGGTCTCGGCGCGCATCCCGGCTACAATGACCTCCAAGGCTTTGGCCGCCGAATGATCAAGACAACACCTGAAGAGTTGGTCAACGACATCATCTACCAGATCGGCGCGATCCGCGAATTCGGCCGCAAGCATGGTATTGGCCTCCAGCACGTAAAACCCCACGGCGCGCTCTACATGGAGGCTGCGGTCAACGCAGAGCTTTCACAGCTTCTTGTCGATACACTGGGCAAGATGAGCAGCGACACCATTTTGTTTTGCATGGAGGCGTCAGAGACCTACCGCATCGCCAAACGCTCCGGTCATCCGGTCGTGCGCGAATTCTACGCTGACCGCGACTATGGCAACTCCGGCTCGATTGTCTTCACCCGCAAGGTAGGCCGCCCCGACCCCGAAGCCATCGCCGCAAAATGTGTAAAAGCCTGTAAAACAGGCAAAGTGACCACAGTCGAGGGCGACGAGATCGAGATCGGCTTTGAATCGATATGCTTTCACTCCGACACACCCGGGGCGCTGGATATGGGCCGCGCCATTCGACAGGGTTTGATCGACGCGGGCATCACAATCGCATCCGCCGCAACCGTTCTGGCGCAATCCAAGTAATCAAAAGAGAGATATAATCATGGCAGACATCCAATCCCCTCTCCCCGGTACCTTCTATACTAAACCTTCCCCCGAAGAACCCGCGTTCAAATCTGCGGGTGATGCAGTCGCGGTGGGCGATACCATCGGTCTGGTCGAAGTGATGAAGACATTTATCGAGGTCAAGGCCGAGACGGCAGGCACTTTTGGCGGCTATGTCACCGAAGATGCTGCACCCGTGACGGCAGGTGCGGTTCTGGCAACGCTGGACGCGTGATATGACAATTTCCCGCCTGTTCATCGCAAACCGGGGCGAAATTGCCGTACGCATAATCCATGCAGCAAAGGCACTCGGGATCACCACGATTCAGGGCTACTCAGAGGCTGATGCCGACATGCTTGCGGTCAAGCTCGCAGATGAATCAATCTGTATAGGACCGGCACCCGCCAAGGAAAGCTACCTCAAGATCGACAGCCTGATGGCGGCAATCAAGAGCAGCAATGCGGACGCCGTTCACCCCGGTTACGGTTTCCTGTCCGAGAGTCCAGCGTTCGTGCGGGCGGTCGAAGCGGCGGCTGTCACCTTCATCGGTCCGAGCGCCGCAACGATCGAGCGGATGGGTGACAAGGTCGAGGCGCGCAAGGCCGCAGAAGCAGCCGGAGTCCCTGTGGTGCCCGGCTCCAAGGGCCGTGTGGAAACCGTGGACGAAGCGGCGCGAATTGCGGCCGAAATTGGCTATCCGGTGATGATCAAGGCCGCCGCCGGGGGTGGCGGGCGCGGTATCCGCGTGGCGGATAATGAAGCGGAGTTGCGCAAACTCGCCCCCCAAGCCCAACAGGAGGCAGCTGCTGCTTTTGGGGATGGCGGGCTCTATCTCGAACGCGCCGTTCGCTCTCCTCGCCATATAGAAGTACAAATTGTGGGCGATGGCACAAACGCCATACATTGCTTCGAGCGAGAATGCTCGCTCCAGCGTCGCCGCCAGAAGGTGTGGGAAGAAGCTGGTGCCGACTGTTTGGATGCCAAGACCCGCGATGATCTCTGCGCCTCTGCCGTGGCACTTGCGAAAGACGTAAACTACCGCGGCGCAGGTACATTGGAATACCTCTATGACGAGGCCACGAAGGAGTTTTTCTTCATCGAGATGAACACCCGCATTCAGGTTGAACACCCCGTAAGCGAGATGATCACCGGCATTGATTTGGTGCAAGAAATGATCCGCGTATGCGGAGGCCAGAAGCTAAATATTACCCAAGACCAGATCACCCGCAACGGGCACGCCATCGAAGTGCGCATAAATGCCGAAGACCCCTACAAGCAGTTTATGCCATGGCCCGGCAAGCTGGAGTCGATGCACCTGCCAGAAGGTGACGGCATCCGCATCGATCACTTTTTATATGAGGGCTACCAGATCCCGCCCTTCTACGACTCCCTTCTGGGCAAGGTGATCGTACATGCGCCGACCCGTGCCGAGGCGATAAAAAAGCTCAAAACCGTTTTGCAACAAATCGAGCTGAAAGGGCTAAAAACCACCATCCCGCTGCATCTGGCGCTGGCCGATGATCCGGACGTACAGGCCAGGAAGTTCCACACTCAATGGCTTGAGCCTTGGCTTGCCGCGGGCAATCTCAAACAAACCAGTACAACAGGAGGTGCATCGTGAAAACACGTTACACATTTGGGGGTGACGAGCATATCTACGTCGAAATGGATGAAGAGATGTCTTTGGACGCTTTCTTCAAATCCCTCTCGATGAGCAATGCGGTTCGGGACGCCGACATCCCCGGCGTGACCGAGATCTGCCCTGCCAATGCATCCTTTCAGGTCAAGTTCGACCCCGACGTGACCCATCCCGACGACATGCTCAAACGCGTGCAGGAACTGGAGAATAAGGCAGACAGCGCGGAAAAGCGACTGTCCACGCGGATCATCGAGATCCCTGTTTTCTATCAGGACCCATGGACCCAGGAATGCGTTATGCGCTTCCGCGAACGGCATCAGGACCCGTCGGGCACCGATCTGGACTATGCCGCGCGCATTAACGGCTTTGACAGCGTCGAGGCCTTCATCGAAGCGCATCACTCGCAGCCATGGTTCGTCTCCATGGTCGGATTTGTGGCGGGCCTGCCGTTTCTTTACCAACTGGTCGAGCGCGACAAGCAGTTGCAGGTACCAAAATATCTACGCCCACGCACGGACACTCCCAAACTGACCGTCGGCTACGGCGGATGCTTCTCGTGTGTTTATTCGGTGCGCGGTGCTGGCGGCTATCAGATGTTCGGCATCACACCAATGCCCATCTATGACCCTGAGCAAAAGACAAGCTACCTCAAAGACTTCATGGTCTTCTTTAAGCCAGGTGACATCGTCAAATGGAAACCCATCGACCGCGCCGAATACGACCGCATCGTGACCGCTGTCGAGGAAGGCACCTATACCCCGCGCATCGCCGTAGTCGATTTCGACCTTGAAGAGTTCAACGCCGATATGACGGGCACAAACGCGAAATTGATGGAGGCTCTCGATGGCGCTTAAAATCAACAAACCCGGCCTTTCCACCTCTGTTCAGGACCTCGGACGCCCCGGGTACTTCCACCTCGGCATCCCGATCAGCGGTGCAATGGACCGGTTCGCCTTACGCGCTGCCAATATGCTGGTGGGAAATCCCGAGGACGCCGCAGGTCTTGAGGCAGTGTTCATGGGCCCCGAGATTGAGTTTACCGAAGACGCTGTCGTGGCGGTGACAGGCGCAGATATGCCAATGATGCTTGACGGAAGTCCGGTCGAGGGCTGGACATCGTTCGACGTCAAGGCAGGCCAGACACTAAGCTTTGGTTTCCTCAAAACCGGCGCTCGGGTCTATATTGCGATCAGCGGCGGCATCGCCACCGATCCCGATCTGGGCAGCCGCTCTACCTACCCCATCGGCGCATTGGGCGGGATCGAAGGACGCGCTATTGCGGCGGGCGATCTGGTGCCTGTGGCCAAGGGCGATCTATCCAAATCCGGGCGCAGCGTTTCCCCTGCCCTTCGCCGTGGTCCTGATAACCCAGCCTCCTTGCGTGTGCTGCCGGGCCTCTACTGGAACCGCTTAACAGAGGCGGCAGGCAAGGGCTTTTTCGAGGACACATGGACTGTCGCTGCCGAAGCAGACCGCATGGGCTACCGCTTTAAGGGTGGGCGCGCACTGGAGTTCGTTGACCGCGAGCAACCCTTCGGCGCAGGCGCTGATCCATCCAACATCGTCGATGGCTGCTATTCTTACGGCTCCATTCAAGTCCCCGGCGGGACAGAACCAATCGTGCTTCACCGCGATGCCGTCTCTGGCGGTGGGTATTTCACCCTCGGCGCGATCATTTCTGCCGATATGGATCTAATTGGCCAATTGCAGCCCAATACCCCCGTTAACTTCGTGAAGGTTGATATGGAACAGGCCCTTGAGGCGCGAAGAGCCCGCCGCAAGATGCTGCAACAAATCCGAGAAGAGCTCAACTAAGAGCCACAAATCTAACCAGCGGGCACGCCCCGCCAACAACACCGACAAGGAGAAGATCACGATGAAACATTTTCTGAGAGCAACTGCAGCTCTGGCACTTGCCACGGCGATCCCGGCGGGCGCTTTTGCGCAGGACGCATGGTTCCCTTATGAGGCCGAGGAGGTCACACCTGCCTTTGCCGCGGATGGTACGGTATCGGCGGTGACCTACACGCCACTGGAAAAAGCCGAGAAGGCGTGGAACATTTGCGTGTCCTTCCCGCATATGAAAGACGCCTACTGGCTGGGCGTGAACTATGGCGTGGCAGACGAAGCCAAGCGCCTTGGGGTAAAGATGAACAACGTCGAGGCCGGCGGCTATACCGAACTGGCCAAGCAAATCACCCAGATCGAGGATTGCGTCTCCGCCGGTGCGGATGCGGTTGTCATTGGGGCGATATCTTATGACGGCCTGAACAACGTGATCAAGGAAGTCGCAGCAAAGGGTATTCCGGTAATTGACGTGATAAACGGCGTATCTTCGCCCGACATCTCCGGCAAGTCGCTGGTGTCTTTCCAGACAATGGGCGCCGAAACCGGCCGCTATCTGGCTGCAAAACATCCCGCAGGCTCCGAGCCGGTGAAGGTGGGTTGGTTCCCCGGTCCCGCCGGTGCAGGTTGGGTCGAGGCGGCCAATACTGGGTTTATGGAAGCGATCAAGGGGTCTGCAGTCGAAGTGCTGGAGCCGCGCTTTGGCGACACCGGCAAAGAAGCACAACTCAAGCTGGTTGAGGATGTACTGCAAGCCAACCCGGAAGTGCGCTATCTTGCAGGGACAGCCGTGACAGCAGAAGCTGCCCAAGGCCTCATCCGCGAGCGCGGATTGCAAGGCAAGGTAGACCTGCTGGCCTTCTACATGACACCCGGTGTCTACACCGGCATCCAGCGTGGCTTTATTTTGGCGGCCCCGGCAGATTCCATGGTCGTTCAGGGCCGTATCGCTATCGATCAAGCGGTTCGTATTCTTGAAGGCAAGGAATACGTTAAACACGTAGGCCCCAAAATCTTCGTCGTTGATCCCGATAACATCGAAAGCGTGTCGCGCACCAACATCCTGCCACCGGATGGCTACAGCCCCGTGTTCTCGGTCGAGTAAAACCTTACGGACCTGAAACCTCATGGGCCGGATGTTTCCGTCCGGCCCATGCATATGGAGCCTCCCATGACCCACCCCCCACTGATCCAAACCACAGCCCTGTCCAAGTCGTATCCAGGCGTTCTGGCATTAGACGCGGTCGATCTTGATCTACGCGCAGGTGAGGTGCATGTTCTCTTCGGTGAGAACGGTGCGGGGAAATCCACACTGATTTCGATGCTGGCAGGCTCTAACACGCCGAGTGCAGGCAACATCCAACTGAACGGCGAAACAGTGTCTTTCAAAAGCGTGGCAGATGCGCAGAAAGTCGGCATCTACACGGTATTTCAAGAATTCTCGTTGATCCCGACGCTGACGGTGGCGCAGAATATATTCCTAGGCAAAGAACCCAAGCGCGGCCCTTTCATAGATCACCGCGCTATGCGCACTAAGGCCGCAGCAGTGTTTGCCGAGCTGGATTTTGACATCGACCCACAGGCTTTGACCGCCGGTCTATCGCGCGCGCAGCAACAAATGGTCGAGATTGCCAAAGCATTCCACGGCGATCTGTCGGTTCTCATTCTGGACGAACCGACCGCCTCGCTCACTGACCGGGAGGTAGATCACCTCTTTGATTTCATTAAAAGGCTAAAGGCCGATGGTGTGGGCATCCTCTATATCTCCCACCGCATGCAGGAATTCGCGCGCATTGCCGACCGGATCACCGTGCTGCGCGACGGAGCCAAGATCGGCACCGTCAATATGGCAGATACGAATGATGCGGCGCTGGTGGAGATGATGACCGGCCGCAGCATCTCCGAGATATATCCCAAGATCGCCAAGCGCGACGGCGAGGTCGTGATGCAAGTAAAAGACCTGCGCGCGCCACGCCTACATCCCGCTAGTTTCGAGATCCGGGCCGGTGAAGTCCTCGGCGTGGCAGGGCTGGTCGGTTCCGGAAAGTCGCGTCTGTTTCGCACAATCATGGACCTCTATCCGCGCACTTCCGGCAGCGTCACCTTTCGCGGGCGCGACATCAGCCGTGCCCCTACCCGCGAGATCATTCAGGCGGGGGTCTATTACCTATCGCCCGACCGCAAACACGAAGGTCTCGACCTTGCCAAATCCTCCAACGATAACCTTGCTGTAAACCCGATGATGGCCCGGCTGGATGAGCGGCTGCGAGGGTTCGTGAACTGGTCCGCCGTGCGTGCGGCCACCGATGTGACCGCCGACAAGGTAGAACTGCCACAAGGCTACCGTCCCAAGCTCGTCTCGCAACTGTCGGGGGGTAACCAGCAGAAGGTGCTGTTTGGCAAAGCCTTTGGCCAGCCCGTGGATCTATATATCTTCGACGAGCCTACGGTGGGCGTGGATATGGGCACCCGTGCCGCACTTTATATGATGATCAAGGAGTTGGCCGAGGCGGGTAAGGCGGTGGTGTTGATTTCCTCCGATCTGCCCGAAGTCCTGAACCTGTCGCACAGGGCGTTGGTGTTCGCACATGGCCGCATCTCGGCGGAGCTCGATGGAGAGTCCATGACTGAAGAACTGATTTTAAAACACTTTTTTGATGAAACAGGAGCCACCGCATGAGCCCCCAAACCGAGACCCAGGCCGCGTCGAACATCTTCAAGCAGCTGTTTATCAAGGTTGGCGTACTGCCCTTTTTCCTTGGCATCGCGCTGGTGGTGTTCACCGCCCTGTCGGACAAGTTTCTGACAGGCCAAAATTTGTTAAATGTAGCGCGCCAGTCGGTCTATCTGGTGCTGGTGTCCATGGGGCAAATGCTGGTGCTGATCTCGGGCGGGTTCGATCTGTCCGTCGGGACGGCAATTGCTCTGACCTCGGTGGTGTCTGCTACCGGAATGGTCGCTATGGCAGGTATTTTTCCTGATATGATCTGGCTTGCGATTATACTTGGCGCCTTTATGGGCTTTGGGGCGGCACTTTTGATCGGGGCGGTAAACGGCATCGGTGTTGCTTATTTCGAGGTCTCTCCCTTTATTATGACCCTTGGTGTATCCTCTGTGGGTGCGGGTCTGGCGCTGTTCCTGACGGGTGGCGTACCGGTCAGTGGTATGCCATTCGCCTTCGGCGATACCTTCGGATTTGGCCGCCTCTGGGGTATTCCTGTGCCCGTAATCGTCGCATTGATCTGTATTGTTATCATGTGGGTGTTCATGTCACGCACGCGGCTGGGCACGCAGGTCTATGCCGTAGGTGGCAACATCAAGGCAGCCCATCTGTCGGCTATAAACACCAAACAGACGCTGATGCTGGCCTACATCATTTGCGCATTGATCGCCTCGCTGACGGGTTTACTACTCACCGCGCGTGTCGAATCCGGCGAGGCAAACCTTGGCGGTACCATCGCTCTTGAATCGATTGCCGCCTGCGTTATCGCAGGTGTCTCCCTGCGCGGCGGGATCGGACGGGTTGAGAATGTAGTTTTGGGCGCGTTCTTTATCGTTCTCGTGCAAAATGGTATGAACCTTGCTCAGGTTAGCTCCTATATGCAAATGGTTTTGTTGGGTATGTTACTGATCCTCGCCGTAATCTTCGATCAATTGCGCTACCGAATGATTTTAAGTGGCAATTAAGATCCCGTTCCGCATGGGTAAAAGCCGGGCTTTGTTGCGCTAATCTGATCCCGACAGGATATACTGCATCAATCCAGCGTAATAGCTGGCGATTATGAGCAACTGTACACTGACGACATACCAGACGTGGAACCGCGCAGAGTATAAAACCCTCCACTGAGGCGGTGCGGATCATTATCAATCCCTCTGCCGACAGCACATGCGTGCATGAGTTAGAGGTTGGTTTGATCCTGAGGCAGGCGACCGGTTTATGGAGAGCCTTATGAAACGGGTTAGGCAAGACTGGCATTTGGCGGATTTCGCCACCCTGTGTCGGCGTCAGAACACGTTGCCCGTCTCCATACCTTACAAGGGACCAACAGGTGCGAACGTGCGCAACGAAGCTCCACCATCCTCAACGGCTTCGCAACTCTTGGTATACCTGGTACCGTGGCCGTGAGCTAAATCCGTCCGGGGTAAGGGAAATACCGTCCGCAAGCGGGATTTGTTCGACACAGCCCGTTGACACTCAACACAGGGAAACCCGTGGCTATTGGCGAGTACATCAGGTACTTTTCAGGTCGAAATCAAATCTTCGCTTCACTACTGAAAGCCGGAAAACAGATGCTTATAATGCAGATATCATCAGTTTCACTAAAATATTCTTTTCTATGAAAATCGCTCTTTGGCAAACAACACCCGATGATGACATCGGTAACAGCCTCAAGCGTCTGGCAGCAGCCGTTGAAGCAGCGGTACGCGCCCAAGCTGATCTGCTTGTGTCACCTGAAATGTTCATAGGCGGATATAACATTGGGGAAACGGCAGTTCGGAAACACTCCGAAGTTTATGAGGATGTGAAACGTCAACTCTGTGATCTTGCGGCACATCATAAGATTGCGCTTATAATCGGATTACCAGCACCTCATGGGACCCTGCCATTCAACAGTTGTATTGCTATTGATGAAATGGGTATTCAGCAGGCACTTTATCACAAAACCCATCTTTACGGCGATGTTGATCGCAAACAGTTTTCCCCCGGCGCCATGCTTTCCCCCATATTCGAGCTTGGCGGTTGGCAGATCGGACTTGCGATTTGTTATGATATCGAGTTTCCGGAAGTCGCACGCGATCTTGCCCTGCGCGGTGCTGACCTCATAATCACACCAACAGCGAATATGGCACCATTCGACAGCGTCGCAACTCGGCTCGTCCCTGCGCGCGCCGAGGAAAACGCGGTTTACGTGGCTTATTGCAACTATCTGGGAACTGAAGGCGCGTTTCACTACAACGGGTTATCTTGCCTTTGCGGCCCTGATGGAAAAGATCTGGTCCGCGCGGGCGTAGACGATATCGGCCTGTTTTTTGGAACACTTACCCGCGACGCGTTGCAGACTGCACGTGGCAAACAATGTCATCTGCGAGACCGCAGACCTGACCTTTATGGAAAGTCTGAATGAAACCTGTAACTGTTTTTGGCCCCGACTTCCCCTTTGCCTATGACGATTGGATCAGCCATCCGTCGGGGATTGGATCCTTGCCAGCAAGTGCTCTGGGCTCAAAGGTGGCGATCATCGGCTCGGGTGCGGCGGGCGTCATAGCTGGATATGAATTAATGAAGCTCGGCCTTCAGCCCATCCTCTTCGAATCCGGCCAGTTTGGCGGGCGGCTGCGGTCCCAACCATTCGAGGGTGTAGAAGGGGTCATCGCTGAACTGGGCGGCATGCGTTTTCCTGTCTCGTCAACCGGATTTTACCACTACGTCAACTTGCTGGGACTTGAGAGTGCACCCTTCCCCAATCCACTAACCCCTGCTGCCGGATCTACCGTGATCGATCTGCTCGGGAAGACGCATTATGCGAAAACACTTGCCGACCTGCCCCCCCTTTTTTCCGAAGTTGCTCATGCCTACGCCACAGCACTGGAGGAGGGCGCAAACTTTGGCGCACTAAAGCAGGCTATCAGACATCGGGATATCCCCCGTATCAAGGAAATTTGGGATCCCCTTGTCAAGGCATGGGACGAACGGACCTTCTACGATTTCGTCGCTTCCTCCGAGGCGTTTCAAAAACTTTCGTTCCATCATCGTGAGGTATTCGGACAGGTGGGGTTCGGGACTGGCGGCTGGGATTCCGACTTTCCCAACTCAATGCTCGAGATACTGCGGGTTAATGTAACCGAATGCGATGACCATCAACGCTACATTATCGGAGGCGTTGAACAGGTGCCCCGCAAACTGTGGACCCATTGCCCCGAAAAAATTGCCCATTGGCCGTCAGCCACCAGCCTTGCCGGTCTTAATGGCGGTGCGACACGAAGTGGGGCTTCCCGCATACGCCGCAAATCGGAGACGACAATCGAAGTTACGGACAAGTGGGGCCGCGCCGATGATTTTGAAGCGGTTTTGGTGACGTGCCAGAGCCATCTTTTATCCACCCAGATCGACACCGAAGAAACGCTCTTTTCACAAGATTTATGGATGGCACTGGACCGCACGCGTTTTATGCAATCCGCAAAGACCTTCGTGATGGTTGACCGTCCGTTTTGGAAGGACAAGGATCCAGAAACCGGCCGGGACATCATGTCGATGACATTGACCGACCGCATGACGCGCGGCACGTATCTTTTCGACAACGGGCCGGACAAACCATCTGTTATATGCCTTAGCTATTCTTGGATGACCGATGCCCTGAAGGTTCTTCCCTTGCCAACAGACAAACGTGTGGAATTAGCGCTGTCAGCACTAAACAAGATCTATCCGACTTTAGATATCCGCAGCCATATCCTCGGTGATCCGATCACAGTCAGCTGGGAAGCGGATGAGAACTTCCTTGGCGCTTTCAAAGGCGCCCTACCTGGTCACTACCGCTATAACCACCGGATGTTTGGCCATTTCATGCAGCAGAACATGCCACCCGAGCAACAAGGAATTTTCATCGCCGGAGATGGCGTAAGCTGGACGCCTGCGTGGGTAGAAGGCGCCGTGCAGACCTCATTGAACGCGGTATCGGGTATCATCCATCATTTCGGAGGATCGTCCCATGCCGACAACCCGTCGCCTCGCGATGCATATCATGCGTATGGACCAGTCACGTTGCTTAACTGATGCGCAAGTCTCGGCATCTTGTCCAACGTGTCGGGGTCGGACCGAGCGAGAAGGACCAAGAACCTAGCACAACAAATCCGTTTAACTGACGCGGCGCCACTATAAGCCGCGTCAGACTAAAACCAGTTTGATGCCTAGATCGACTTGATCGCGCCACCATCGATGCGGATGCGCGAGCCTGTGACATAGGAAGCCCGAGCGGACGCAAGGAATGTCACAACATCAGCGAATTCTTCGGGTTTTCCGTACCGACCAACGGGAATCGCTGCACGCGAATTTGCAGCAACTTCGGCCACATCTTTTTGCGTTCGCTTCGCTGCCGCTGCGTCCAGTTCATCAACACGTTGTGTGTGAATGCGCCCGGGCATTACGACATTCACGGTGATCCCATCAGCAGCTACTTCGCCTGCCAGCGTTTTGGACCAACCGACCAAGGCCGCACGAATACCGTTCGAGAGCGCGAGGTTCGGGATCGGCTGCTCCACGCCGGATGACGTGACAGAAATCACTCGGCCCCAACCGCGTTCTTTCATCGGCGGTAAAAGGCGTGTCGTCAAATGAAACAGGTTCGCCGCCATCGCTTCAAAATTGGTAATCCAAGCAGCCCGCTCTGTCGCCTCTGCTGTACCGGGGGGTGGCCCACCGCCGTTATTCACAACAATATCAACTCCGCCTTCGGTCAGAAGCCTGTCTATGACGGTATCCACCGCTTGAATAGCTGACAGATCCAGCTCGATAGGGTGCACGTTGCCCATCCCGTTCGCCCAGCCTTCGATCTTGTCGATACTGCGCGCTGCCGCGAATACCACAGCACCCTCGGCAGCCAAGGATTTGGCAATTGCCATGCCAATGCCACGGCTGGCCCCCAGCACAAGTGCGCGTTTCCCACCTAGTTCCAGATCCATTAATTCAGCTCCTTAAGTCTTTGCTCTTGTCGTATAATCAACTGATCAACCTCCCGGCGGCTCGCTTCCGACAAAGCCGCCCCTGGCCTGCGCAACGCGTCATGCGCAATAATTCCGCGCTTCGCTAGGGTGTATTTGCGGATAGCGAGACCCATACCGGGCTGCTGTTCGAACCGTGCCAAGGGGAGATAAGCGTCAAAGAGATCACGTGCACGGTCGGGCTCGCCACGTGTATAATGCTCCACAACCGTTACCATCATCTCTGGGTATGCAAATCCGGTCATGGCACCGTCAGCACCGCGCGCCATCTCCTCTGGCAGGAAAAGGCCCCCGTTGCCGCACAGGATCGAGATGCGTTTGTTCAGGACGCCTTCGCGGCGCAGATAGCTGATCTTTTCCAGCCCCGGCCAATCTTCGTGTTTCAGACAAACACATGACGGCAGATCGTTGACGATACGCGCGATGATCCCCGACGACATCTGAACGCCAGTCGCGAGCGGAAAATCCTGCAAGACAAATGGCACATCGCCGATCAACTCTGCCACTTGGGTGTAATAGCCTATAATCTGGTCGTCGGTGCGCAAACTTCCGGGTGGGGCTACCATAACACCGGCCGCACCCAGATCCATAACCATTGTAGTGAGTGCATCTATCTGCGCAAACCCGGGAGCAGAAACACCGACGACGACCGGCACTCGCCCATCCACCCTTTTCAGGATGCGCGCGACGACATCACGCGATTCCTCTACCGTGAGCTTGGGTGCCTCGCCCATCATGCCAAGAACCGTTAGTCCTGTCGCTCCGGCGTCCAGATAAAAATCGACCATCCGGTCGCAGCTTTCCATATCGATCCGGCCATCGGGGTGAAAGGGTGTCACCGCGATCACGAAAACGCCCTGCGCGTCAGTTGTCAGTTGTTTCATACTTTGTCCAATCGTGTCTTTTGTAACGCAACGCGCCCGATTGCCATGGCGGCAGCCGCCTGACAGGGTTCGACCACGGGCACGCCGAGGTGATTTTCGAGATTAGTGCGAAAGGCTGTCATGCCTGCGCAGCCCAGAATAAGCACATCCGCCATAGCAGCGTCGCGCAGGCGTGTTCCCACGACTTTAAGACGGTCAAAGGTCTTTTCTTCGTCCGCCAGCTCCAACACCCCAAGCTCGAGCGGCATGTCGGCGGCCAACCGGTCCATCACTCCCATCGCACCGACATAGCGCATGTGTCGCGGGATACTTTTCGACAGGATCGAGATTATCCCAAAGCGCTGCCCCATCGTCATTGCTGTCAGAATGGATGCCTCGGCGATGCCAATGACGGGACGTGAGGATTGTTCGCGCAATGCGGCCAAACCGGGATCAGAGTAGCAGGCAATCACAAACGCGCTTGCGCTGTCTTCGAGTGCTGCGCAGTGCGTCAACAATGGACCAACCACCCCATCAACATGCGCTTGGGTTTCAATACCGGGCGGGCCCTCGGCCAGAGTGCGCGCAGCGATACTGACGGAGCTCGCTGTGCGCATAGGCTCAACCGCGCGGTCAATTCCATCGGTAACGTGTTGGCTGCTATTGGGGTTAATTATGTAGATCGTCATTTCATTTATCCTTCCTGTCCCCAGAAATCTGACGGTAGTTCCAGATCATTCTGCCCGCCGATACGCGTAATCATTTGCGCCGCTTGTGCGTTGGCGTCGTCAAGAATTTCGGCCTCGTCTACGCGCGTTGGTCGGCCCATCCGCAAAACAACCTGCCCCCCAACCAGAACGGTGTCGACATCATTGCCGTTAGCAAAACACACCAGCCGGTGAACTGGCATATTGAGCGGGTAAAGATGCGCGCGCCGCAAATCGACCACCGTCAGATCAGCATCCTTGCCCACCTCCACCGAGCCTATGCGACCTTCCATTCCAAGAGCTCTCGCACTTGCAATAGTACACATTTCCAGCGCCTTGCCGATCGGCAGAACTGATGCATCGCGAAAATGGGTACGATGATAATGCATTGCCTGCTGCATGTGACGGAACATGTCACTCGAACGATCAGGTGCTGTCGCATCCGACCCCAGCGCAACAGTAGCACCCGCCGCCATTAGCTCAATCGCGGGACAACGGCCCAAAATCGACGCATTCGCGGATGGATTATGGGCGATCTTCGTATCACTGGCCGCGACCAGGGTGATTTCATCCTCGTGCAGATCAATACAGTGTGACAGCAGGGTTTCCGGCCCCAAAAGGCCCAGTTTTTCAGCCCTACGGATGGAACCACGCCAATGGCCGTCTTGAGTAAAGATCAAACCACGCTCGCGGGCAAATGCGCGCACAATCCGCACCTGCTGGCAGGCTACGGCATAGGCTTCCGGCGGCATATCTTTCTCGTGCTCATCGCGCAAAACGGGATAGAGCATTGCAATCTGAATACGTCCCTCATTGGTGTTATGCCACACTTCCGCAATCTCACGAGACGTCTGCATTTGTTGTTCAAAGCTAACTTCGTATTGCCGCCGTTCGCCGGTATACCAATCGGCGTAGAGGCGCGGATGTGGCGCACGCGTGGGACCAACGGCCACCATGCTGCGTGTGCCCACCTCTACCACCCCGCGACAATGCGCAGCGGCGTAGGCAGGATTATCCGTTCGCATAATTGTATCGCCACCACCCAAAAGGGAAACGCCAGTTGTCACGCCAAAACGCAACCGCTCCAACGCGGCCAACCGTGCCTCGGCATACCAGAATTCGGGCGGCGACGCTTGAGTGTAAACCTCACCGCAGATGTCCTCCCACCGATCGCCCCCGTGCATTCCCATTGATTTGATCAATCCATGCCCTGCATGGGCATGGACGTCGATCAAACCGGGGATGATGATCTTACCCGTGCAATCAATAATCTCAGTGGTTTCAATCTGCGCCCGAAGATCATGGGCAGTGCCTACAGCAGCGATCTTGCCACCAGCGACAGCGACGGCGCCTTCTTCTATCACGCGGCGCTCCGGATCCATCGTCACCACAGTACCGCCAGCCAAAATTATATCAGCTTGCATCGTTATGCCCCGCTCAGCTTGGGAAGACGGGCGACATCAATCACGCCGTCGGCGGGCATTTTGAAATCAGGGTGTTTTCCTGCCAGACCAATAACGCGCAAAGGATTGTAAAGCGTCAGCCAAGCCGGATCATCTTGAAGCATTTTATAGGCCTCACGCCAGATTTCGGCGCGCGCGAAGCGTTTGGTCGTGACACGCCCTGCGTCGATCAGCGCTTCAACTTTGGGGTTCGCGTACCCCTGCCACCATGAACCTGCCACGCGTGAATCGATTTTTTCGAAAAGCACGCGGTATGTACTCATCGGACTTGAATCAAACACGCACAGATCACGGATTTCCTTAAGCCGCACCATATGCGCGTAGTCCTCCCTTTCGGGATGGATGAACACCTGTAACTTGATACCTACCTGCGCCAATTGATCCCCCAGCGCAGCGGTCAATCGCTCCGCCTCATCCGGAAGGCGCGTTGGGCAGTCCACGTTCAATGTGAGGCCCTCGGCGTAGCCTGCTTCGGCCAAAAGGGCCATCGCGCGGTCGCGGTCCACCACGGCACCATTACCCTGCCCCGCACCGAAATGGTTCGGACTGACAAATCCGCGCAAGGGGTGGGCAGCCCCCTGCATGACTGTCGTGATCAGAGCCTCTCTGTCGACGGCAAGGCTTAGCGCAAGACGGACGTTTGCGTCAGCCAAAGGTCCACGGGCCGCGTTCAGCAAATATATGATCGCAACGGGCGACAGAAATTCGTGGCGCATCTCGCCAAGACGCCGCGATTTTTCGAAATCAAGGCCAATGGCAGCCTGCACCTTGCCCTGTTCCAGCAGTTCCAGACGCTGTTGCGGATCAGCTTCCAGTTGCCATGTTACACGCGCGTTTGCAGCCTCACCGGCAAAGTGGCCTGCTATCCGCTCTGCGGTGATTTGGGTCTGAGTGATCTTGATCAACCTATAGGGACCCGATCCGATTTGAACGCTGAAATCCTCCGCGTCCAGTGCTGCAAAAGCCGAAGGTGCGACGACAAAACCCTGCTCCAGCACATCAAGAAGATCCGCCATCGGGGCAGCAAGCGTCAACTGCAACGTTCGCTCGTCCAATACGTCGATCTGTGCGCCGCCTAAAAACTGGCGCCAGACAGCAGGCGCACCAAGCGTATACCCCTTATCCTCCCGTGCCATACGGGTCAGACAAGCGGAAACCGCGCCTGCATCACAGCGTGTCCCATCGTGAAACGTGACATCAGGCTGCAAATAGAACGTCCATTGGCGCGCGTCGGTCGAGACCTCCCAGCGCTGCGCAAGATGTGGCACGAAATCCTGCCCAACACGGCGCACAAGCGTATCATAAATCGCGTGCAGTATCGTCAGTTCATCCGTCGCATCGGTGCAGTCATGGGGATCGTGCAGGCCCAGCCTTGGTTGCGCAATGATCATCTTATCTTATCCCTTTCAGGTTCATCGACCAAATGGCACGCCACAGTCTGGTCATCGCCAACGTCCCTCAAAAGCGGACGTTCTCTGGCGCAGCGTTCCCACGCAAAAGGGCAACGGGTCCTGAAGCAGCATCCAGAAGGCAACTCCAACGCCGAGGGCACTTCGCCACTAAGAGTAATCTCTTCAACGTCGCGCTTTTCTTTTATGCTCGGGGCTGCCGAAAGGAGCGCGCGCGTGTAGGGGTGGCGCGGTTTGGCGAACAGCACATCACGCGGTGCGTTTTCGACCATGAACCCGAGGTACATGACCCCTACCCGATCCGCGATGTGGTTCACTACCGACAAGTCATGGCTGATAAAAAGGTATGCCAGACCGAACTCATCACGCAGGTCCATCATAAGATTGAGAATCTGCGCCTGAATGGACACGTCGAGCGCAGAAACCGGCTCATCTGCAATGATCAATCCAGGCGTCACCGACAATGCACGCGCAATTCCAATGCGCTGTCTCTGCCCACCGGAAAACTGGTGCGGGTAGCGCCCCGCATGCTCTGCATTCAGGCCGACCTTGGCCAACAGCGCTTCGGTCTTTGCCGCTACGCCTTTGCGATCAGCAGCATTTTTGGTCTGCTCCAACAGCGGTTCGGCCACGATATCGCGTACGCGTTGCCGTGGATTAAGCGAGGCGTAGGGATCCTGAAAAATCATCTGCATCTTTGCCCGTACCGGCAACATTTCTGCAAATCCGTGGTTGGCAATATCCTCGCCATCGACCTTCACCGCCCCCCGCGTAGGCTTATAAATCCGTGCAATCGTTTTTGCGACTGTGGACTTGCCACAACCACTTTCGCCAACAAGGGCCATGATTTCGCCGCGCGCGATCTTAAAGCTGACCCCGTTCACCGCATGGACAACGGGGCGGTCAAGCTTGAACCCCTTCGCGCTCAGCCTGAGGCGGTCAAGCACACCGCCCCCGATGGAGAAATGCATTTCAAGATCACGCACTTCGAGCATGGGTGTCGCATCGTTCATGCGCTTTCTCCCGGAACCAGTGGAAAGTGGCACGCCGCCTCTAGCGACATATGTTGTGCGCGTAGAACCGGCTCTTCTTCGGCACAGCGGGCCTGCGCACGCGGGCAACGGTCCCGAAAATTGCACCCTTCAGGCAGGTTTCGGATATCGGGCACCGAGCCGGGGATCTGCTTGAGCCGCGCATGACGGTTCAGCGGATCAGGGATACTGTCGATCAATCCTCGGGTATATGGATGCGCCGGCGACGAAATCAGATCGCGGGTGCGCCCCCGCTCGACGACTTTGCCACAGTAAAGAACGGTAATATGATCCGCCATTTCAGACACGACAGCCAGATCATGGGTTATCAGGATCATTGACGCGCCCTTTTCAGCGATCTGGGCGCGCATCAGCTTCAATATCTGGCTTTGGATTGTTACATCCAAAGCCGTCGTTGGCTCATCCGCGATTATCAGACGCGGCCGCGCAAGCATGGCGATGGCAATCACAACGCGCTGACGCATACCGCCGGAAAACTGGTGGGGATAGGCGTTGAGGCGCTCTGCAGCGCGGCTGATACCGACGCTTTCGAGCATATCGATGCAAGCCTGCTTGCGCGCTGCTGCGTCCAGATCGGTATGCAAGCAGAGCATTTCGTCCATTTGACGACCAACCGTATGCAGTGGATTCAGCGAGGTCATGGGATCCTGAAAAACCATAGCGATGTCGCGCCCGCGTATCTCGCGCAGCCGTTTTTCGCCGGCCTGAACAAGGTTCTCACCCTCCAGCAAGATTTCCCCACCTTCAATTTTTCCCGGGCTGTCGATCAAGCCGAGGATCGAAAAGCCAACGACTGATTTACCGCCACCGCTCTCGCCGACGAGCCCCATCACCTCACCTTTGCCGATGGAGAAACTTACGCCGTTGACAGCCTTAACCGTGCCGGAAAACGTGTGGAAATAAGTGCGCAAATCACGCACATCGAGCAAAGTATCAGGCACAGTCATTTCAACCTCGGATTCAATTCGTCACGCAAGAAATCACCGAACAGGTTGATCCCGAAGACCAGCATCATAATCGCAAGTCCGGGGAAAACCGATGTCCACCACAGCCCCGAAAATAGAACGTCGAATCCGTTCTTGATCAGCAGGCCCAGCGACGGTTGGGTGATCGGCACACCCACACCTAAGAAGCTGAGCGATGCTTCGATGAGGACAAAGGTTCCGACCTGTATTGTCGCAATAACGATGAGTGGTGTCAGCACGTTGGGCAAAACATGTTTGCGGATAATTTTAGCATTAGACAGCCCTGCAACTTTCGCAGCCTGAACGTATTCTTTTTCGATTTCGGACAAGGTGGATCCGCGCACAGTGCGGGCGTAAACGACCCAACCAACAGCCGTCAAAGCGATCAAGACCTTATCCACGCCTGTTCCCACTGCCGACATCAAAAACAGGGCGATCAAAATAGACGGAAACGAAAGCTGGATGTCAGCGATCCGCATGATGACCGCATCGGCGATGCCGCCGTAGAACCCTGCGATTAGGCCCAGTATTGTCCCGATGGTACAAGACGCGATCATCGCCACCAGACCGATAAAAACTGAAATACGCGCACCATACAAGATCGATGCCCAGACATCGCGGCCCTGCCCGTCCGTGCCCAGCACGAATTGCGCATCGCCTCCTTCAAGCCAAACGGGTGGCTTGTAGCTGTCCATCAGGTTCAAAGAAGCAATGTCATATGGGTTTTGTGCCACCAGAAACGGACCGGCGATTACCGCAAAAGCGAAAAGAGCCATAAACGTACTGCCGATAACGGCCGATGTGCTGCGCGTGTAGTTGTGGAAGAACTCCGAGCGGAGGAAAGAAGTCATGATGCCCTCATTTCAGCGTAATGCGCGGGTCGATCAGCGTATAGACAAGATCGACCAGAAAATTGATGACAACAAAGATCACCGCAACCAGCATCAGATAGACAACGATCACGGGCCGGTCGGCACGGTAAATTGAATCGATAAGCAGCTTGCCCATGCCGGGCCAGGAAAAAATCGTTTCGGTAATAGTAGCAAAAGCGATGAGGTCGCCCAGTTGCAGGCCGAATATTGTGACAACGGGGATCAATGCATTTTTCAGACCGTGCTTATACAAAACGTCTCGACGCGTAGCTCCTTTGGCCCGCGCGAATTTCATATAGTCTTGGCGCCCGACCTCCATCATTCCCGCGCGTGTCATACGCAACAAAATGGCCATTGTTCCCAGCGACAGAGTTACCGCGGGCAGGATAATGTGATGCCAGCCGTCCCATGTCACAAGGCTCAGCCGCAAGCCGAATACCTCTGCGGTGTCGCCCCGCCCGGATGACGGGAATATCCCCCAGTTGACTGCAAACAAATAGATCAGAACCATGCCGACCCAAAAACCGGGCAGCGAAATCCCAAGCAACGACCCTGACATGATCGTACGGCTCAGCCGGCCGTTCGGGTTCGCGCCAGCATAAACGCCCAGAGGGATCGCAATGACGATTGCCAGAACCATCGCGACAAGCACCATTTCAACAGTCGCGGGCAAGCGTTCCAGGATCAGTGTCATCGCGGGCTGGCGAAAAACATAAGAGTGACCGAAGTCACCCTGCAACAGGCTGGTGAGAAATTTCCAGTACTGGACAATCAAAGACTGGTCGAGCCCGAGAATACGGCGCGCCTGCGCGATTTCAGAGTCTGTAGCGTCAATCGGCACGATCATGAAAACCGGATCACCGGTAAAGCTCATCATCATGAAAACCACGACAGAGACAACCCACAGCACGAGCAGCATCTGTATCAGCCGTTTGAGAAGATATCCAAACATCGGAACGGGCCGTCTTTCATTGAAGGGAAATAAACGCGCGCCCCACAGCATCTGAGCTGCGGGACGCGCAAATTATCAGGATCAGTCGACGTCCATTTCGAAGGCCGAGATAAATTTGTCCACGCGCGGTTTAAGCGTAATACCTTTGCGTACTGCATAAATATCCTGCTCATAGTGCATCGGGATCATCGGAATATCAGCCATCAGGATTTTGGTCGCTTCCTGCAGGTATTCGTCACGCTTGGCGAGGTCGGGCGTGGAGTCCGCCTTGTCGATCAGCGCATCCAGTTCAGCGTTGGAATAGGAACCGCGGTTAACCTGCCCATAGCCTTCTTTTTTGTCACGGCTATAGAATAGCGCGCCATACATCGAACCGGCATCTCCCGAGGGAACATCCCAGCCGCTCATGATAAAGCTGGAGTTTTCAGTTGGGACGCGGATGTAGCCCCAGAAGTTGGACTTGGGCATGATATTCAGTTCAAGATTAACGTTGATCTTGGCGAGCATCGATGCGAGCGCCTGAGCGATTTGCGCATCGTTGACATAACGGTTGTTCGTCGCATCCAATGTCATCGTAAAGCCGTCAGGATACCCTGCTTCCGCAAGCAAATCCTTGGCTTTTTCAGTATCTACAGGATACATTTCGCGGAAATCCATCCCGTCAACAAAGCCTAAGTGAGCTTCGGGCACGAACTGTGCCGATGGTGAGGCAAGCCCGTTCATGACGATCTTGTTGATCGCATCCACGTCAATGGCGCGGGCAATCGCTTCGCGCACGCGCTGGTCAGTCATCGGGTTCTTGCCCTCGATGGTCGGCGACTGCTCGCGGGTGTCCATCGCAAGAACAACGTTCAACAGGCTTGGTCGTGTAATAACCTCAAATGCGTCCTCGGACTTTACGCGATCGACATCACGTACCGCGAGATCCTGAATAACATCGACCTCACCCGTCAGAAGCGCTGCAGTGCGGGTCGCAGGATTGGTGATCGGGCGAAACGTGACGGTCTGGATCGCGGGCGCACCGCCCCAATAATCGCCGAAGGCCGTCAGCACCAACTTCTCTTCCTTGATCCACTCATCCAGCATGTAGGGACCTGTGCCCATAGGCTTGAGGTCCATCTGCTCATCACCGGTCTGGGTCGTGTACTCCTCATCAAGGATCAGCAATTCTGCCAGATCATTGGGAAGCACAGCATATGGCTTCGGCGTCGTGATCTCGACCGTCAGATCGTCGATAGCAGTAACAGAAGCGACATTCGCAACAAGATCAGGGCGGATCGATGCGCGCGCCTTCTCAACGGTGTAGACAACATCGGCTGCCGTGAATGCGTTGCCGTTATGGAACGTCACACCGTCGCGCAGCTTGAACCGCCATGTCAGATCATCCACGTTCTCCCAGCTTTCTGCCAGACCGGGACCGAATTCCAGTTCGGGGCTTCGCGAAACAAGCGGGTCGTACAGGTGGTAGTACATGATGTTCGACGAAAGCTCTTCTCCAGCAAGCGGAAACAGATGGCTAGGGTCAGACGTCAGCCCGATCGTCACGGATTTCTCCTGGGCCAGCGTAACACCTACACTGGCGACGACAAATGTCGCGCCAAGAATCCCAATGCGCCACGCATTTTGACTTAGATTTTTCATGATAACTCCTTTGTTGGTCGCTTTCGCGTGAGGTCGTTCGGGCGGTGTGCCGCCTCTTTAGGTTATACTTTGATTATCAGTGGCCCGGCTTCGCGGTTTGCACCTCGATCTGATATCCTTCAGGATCGTTCATGGCGAAGGAACGTATGCCCAGCTCCTCACTGTCACGCAGCTCGGTCATTCCCGGAACGCCTTGCGACTGGGCCCAAGCGTACCATGCATCCACATCCGGCACGCGCAGGCAAATCTGAACCGTCTTGTCCTCGGCCCAGTTTTGCATTCCGCGCGCCTCATCGACCAGACCAAGATGCGCCTGACCGTCTATCCGGTAGATTTTCGACCAACCCTGATCAATGGCCAACTCGAATCCCAACACATCTTCGTAGAATGCCATCGCGGTCGGCAGATCGCGATAATACTGAAACGTAATCGCAAGGATGATTCCGCCAGTGGGTCTTTGAGGGGCTATTTGTGACATGCAGCTTCCTGAATTTCTGATTTGGTATGCAGACGGTATACAAGAAAAAAACCGAGTCAACGCCTGTCAGAAAAAATGCGGTCGCAGTGCAGCTTATTAGGTCAGAATGGGTGATTAATGTGCGAGATGATCGATTCGCGAACTTTTTTGAGATGAAACCTCATCGCTTCAGCGGCATTTTCAGGCTCGCCGCTCACGATCGCGTCGATGATCGCCAGATGCTCATGGCAGCCCGGCTCGAACCTTTCAGGTATAGACCCTTGGCCATACATGCGGGTTTTGACCTTCAATCCTTCGATCAATTCGGCCAGCAACCGTGACCCTGCATTGCGGGCAATCGCGAGGTGAAGCTGGACGTCGAGCGCAAAATGCGCTTCGGAATTAGGGCGAATGCCATCCAAAAACCCTACAATTTTTGCCCTCAACTCCAACAAATCATCCTTTTTTCCATTGGAAAGAGCCGCTTTGCGCGCAGCTTCGCACTCCAGCAGACTGCGGACATGCAGGATCTCCATAATGTCCGCCAGCGATATACTGCTGACCACAGGTGTGCCGGAGGTTGCACGTTCAGCAAACCCCTCACTGACCAATTGGCTGATAGCCTCACGCACGGGCGTGCGAGATACACCAAGACGGTCGGCAAAGTTTTTTTCCCGCAACGGAGCGCCCGGCTCCAACGTCCCATCAAGGATCATCGCCTTCATCCGCTCGAACGTCGAGGTGCCCAAAGTTTGTGCAGCGTCGCCCATGTAGTCCCTCCTGATAGCATGCAATTCTCTACACCAGAGCACGCAATGTATTCCAAGTTGTAGGATTTGGTATACACTTGGTATTTCATAGTACAAAATCTAGGCGGCGGAAACCATATGAAAGAAGCAGATTTCGACACACTGATCCGAGGGGCCACCGTTGTGTACCCGAATGGCGCTGATGAGGCCGACATCGGCATTCGAGACGGTGTCATCGCTGCGGTCGGACCCGACCTGCGAAACGGGGCAAAAACAACGATCAATGCACGCGGACTGATCGCGCTTCCCGGCGGTGTTGATACGCACTGCCATATAGAACAAGTTTCAGGTGCGGGCCTGTTAAACGCCGATACGTTTGAGACTGCTACACGCTCTGCCGCGATGGGTGGTACCACGACCGTAATATCCTTTGCTGCGCAACACCCCGGCAACAAAATCACAGATGTCGTAGACGCTTATGCCAAACTGGCGCGCAAGGGCTCGCTGATTGACTATGCGTTTCACATGATCGTCGCCGAAACCGCACATGGCAATCTTGAAGATGATATTCCTGCAATGATCGCGAAGGGCCACCGCTCAATCAAGATATTCACGACCTATGACAAAGTGAGGCAGGACGATAAATCGATCCTAGACATTTTGGCTGTGGCGAAACGCGACGGAGCGCTGGTTTGCTTCCACGCGGAGAACGACGGCTTAATCCGCCACATGACCGAAAAGCTTTTGGCCGAGGGAAAAACCGCGCCGAAATACCACGCAAAGTCCCATCCTCGTATGGCCGAGATAGAAGCAATTGAGCGCATGTGCCGCTTTGCCGAGTTCACGGACTCGCGCATCATGATCTTCCACGTCTCAACACGTGAAGGCGCCCAGATTGTTCGCGCATCCCAAAAGCGCGGCGTAAAAGTATTGGCGGAAACCTGTCCTCACTACCTGTTCATGACCGAGGATATTTTGGAACAAGACAACCCTGCCCGCTTCATGTGTTCACCTCCGCAGCGAACCTCCGACGATCAAGACGCTCTGTGGGATGCAATTGCCGACGGGACGATCAGCTTGGTAACATCGGATCACGCCCCTTACCGAATGGATGAAAGTGGGAAGTTTGCCCATGGCAACGACGCTCCATTCAACAAGATCGCCAACGGCATGCCCGGTCTCGAAACGCGATTGCCCCTAATGTTCAATGAATTGGTCAGTAAAGGGCGCATGGACTTGAACGCATTTGCCCGACTAACAGCAACAGCGCCTGCGGATGCCTTTGGCCTAACGCGGAAAGGACGCATTGCCGAGGGTTATGATGCCGACATCGTCCTCTGGAATCCCGACCTATCACACACATACGGCGCTAATGATCTGCACGACAATGTAGGCTACAACCCGTTTGAAGGCACCACGGTTCGCGGGCTGCCCGTAAGAACCTTATCACATGGCCGCATCGTTGTGAATGAGCGCGCGATTGAAGGGCTGCCCGGTGAAGGCGAATGGCAGCCCATGCTGCTGCCGGAGTAAAAAAGTCCCAACAACTAACCTTAGAGCATTGTAAAAGCTTAATTTTCAAACAACGCGCGCTGGTCCGCTCGCAGCTTTCATCATCTCTCACAGGTGCGTGGTCAAAAAAACCTAAGTCAAAGGTAGACGACCAGTCTAATGGGACCTAAGTAATGTCTCATGGAACAACAAAACGACACCCGCTCTCTGATACTGACGACAGGACGCCGCCTGACAGCCCAACAGGGTTATACAGGCGTCGGCCTGAGTTCTCTCTTAAAGGAAGCCGGTGTTCCAAAGGGATCGTTCTATCATTACTTCGCCTCCAAGGAAGCCTACGGTTGTGCCCTGCTGGATGAATTTGTGACCCAGTATGGCATCGTGCTAAAGGCATCTCTGTTGCATCCCGACATGGATGCGCGCGCTCGGGTTTTTGCCTACTTTGAAGGCTGGAAAGAAAAGCAACTGAGTGGAAACCCCGAAGATCGGTGTCTGGTCGTAAAGTTATCGGCGGAGGTTGCTGACCTCTCCGGAGACATGAGCAACATCTTGCAGAAGGGTGTATCCGAAATCGTGACGCATCTGGTGCAAACACTTGAACAGGGTGTGAAAGATGGCACGATCGCGCCTCTTGAAGACCCCTTAGCAACAGCGGAAACGCTCTATCACATGTGGCTTGGCGCCAGCCTGATTGCGAGCGTTTCGCACAGTGATGCGCCGTTCAACTCCGCGATGAATGCTACAAACATGCTGGTTCCAGCGCCCTAACACTAAAAAAATTTACACGCTTAATAGACGACCGGTCTATTAAATAAAGGACATTACATGAAGATTTTTTACAAAACCGCCGCTAGCGCAACCGGAGGCCGTTCGGGGACCGCAGCACTTGATGATGGCAGCTTTTCGGTACATATGGTGCGCCCTGACAGCGGGGAAGCTGGGGTAAATCCCGAACAGCTTTTCGCACTTGGCTACGCCGCGTGTTTCGATAGCGCAATGGAGTTGACGGCCAAACGCCTAAATCTGGACGCGGCAGGTTCCATGACGACAATCGACGTTGGCATCGGCCAGACCTCGGAGGGAGGCTACGCTCTTGATCTGGATATCACAGCTCATTTGCCCGGCATGGCCCGCGACGATGCACAGCGACTGGTCGAAGCCACACATCAGGTTTGCCCGTATTCCAACGCAACCCGCGGCAACATCGACGTGCGCCTGCACATAAAGACCGAAGAGGTATAGCCGATGAACAATTTTGATTTTCGCAATCCGACCCGTATCCTGTTTGGTAAAGGCCGCATTGCGGACCTTAAAGATCAGGTTCCAAAGGGGGCTAAGGTTCTCGTCATCTATGGCGGAGGAAGTGCTGAGCGTACCGGCGTATTGTCACAAGTGCGCGAGGCACTCTCGTGTCACACCCTCATTGAATTCGGCGGGATCGAGCCGAACCCGCGCTTTGAGACCGCCCTCAACGCAGTTGAGCTGGTCCGCGAGGAAAGTATCACCTTCCTACTTGCCGTTGGCGGCGGGTCCGTCATCGACGCCACAAAATTCATCGCTGCTGCCGCAACGGACAAGGGGGACGCATGGGACATCCTGACCTCGCGCGGTTCGGTCGTAAAAGGTGCCCTGCCGTTTGGTACCGTGCTGACGCTGCCTGCAACGGGATCAGAGATGAATCCAGCCTCGGTGATTACTCACGCAGAAAAGGGTGCAAAGCTCCCCTTCATGAGCTCGCACTGCTATCCGCAATTTTCGGTGCTGGATCCTGAGATCACATTCTCGCTGCCACCACGGCAGATCGCGAACGGTGTCGCCGATGCATTTGTTCACATCATCGAGCAATATCTGACTTACCCCGTTGCTGCGCGTGTTCAGGACGGCTTTGCCGAAACGCTGCTGCGGACCCTGATCGAGCTGGGGCCCAAAGCGCTGGAGACACCGGGCGACTACGACATCCGTGCCAACCTGATGTGGACCGCCACGCTGGCCCTGAACGGTCTGATCGGCGCGGGCGTGCCGCAAGACTGGGCAAGCCATATGATCGGTCACGAGATTACCGCGCTCAACGATACAGATCACGCGCGTACGCTGGCCGTTGTGCTGCCATCGCTAATGCACGATCAGCGTGGCCCGAAGCGAGAGAAACTGCTCCAATATGCCGCTAACGTTTGGGATCTACGCGACGGATCCGACGACGCCCGCATCGACGCCGCAATCGACGCCACCCGCCGCTTCTTTGAGACAATGGGGATGAAAACACGGCTGGGCGATTATGATATCTCCGCACCCGAAATCGAGCGCATCGTCAACGCTCTAAAAGATCACAACATGACCGCAATCGGCGAGCATGGCGTCATCACACCCGAGGACGCCCGCCGCATTCTCGAAGCGGCGCTATAGGGAGCTTCGAACATGGCACAGACCGACACCACAAACCGCCAACTCGTGCTCGCTGAACGCCCTGAAGGAGAGCCGACCAAGGATACGCTTCGTCTGGTGGAGGGAACGGTTCCCGCCGCGGCCACAGGCCAGATGTTGCTACGCACGCAGTTCTTATCGCTTGACCCTTATATGCGCGGCCATATGAGTGACGCCCCTTCCTATGCAGCTCCGGTTCCAATCGACGGTGTCATGCAGGGAGGCACTGTTGCACAGGTCGTCACCTCGCGGGTCGATGGCTTTTCGACAGGCGACTACGTTCTCAGCTTCAGTGGTTGGCAGGACTATGCTCTCAGCGATGGTGCAGGTGTCACAAATCTGGGAAAAACGCCTTCCCATCCGTCCTGGGCGCTTGGGATCATGGGCATGCCCGGCTTCACCGCTTGGGCCGGTCTTACAAAAATCGGCGCGCCAAAACCACACGACACAATCGCCGTGGCCGCGGCAACTGGTCCGGTCGGGGCCACTGTGGGGCAGATCGGTAAAATCCTTGGTTGCCGCGTCGTTGGCATCGCGGGCGGACCTGAGAAGTGCGCCTATGCGGTAGATGAACTAGGATTTGACGCCTGTATCGATCACAAGGCGGATGACTTTGTTGAACAGCTCTCCGAGGCAAGTCCCGATGGAATTGACGTCTACTTTGAAAATGTCGGCGGTAAGGTTCTGGACGCAATTATCCCGCTGCTGAATCCCAACGCACGCATGCCTGTTTGCGGATTAATATCGCAATACAACGCAACTGCACTGCCGAAGGGGCCGGACAGGATGAACTGGCTCATGGGTCAAATTCTTCGCAAAAAGATTAAAATGCAGGGATTCATTGTCTTTGACGATTTCGGCCACCTCTATCCTGAATTTGCAAAGGAAATGGGTGCTTGGGTCGAAAGCGGAAAAATCAAATACCGCGAAGAGATTATTGATGGCCTCGAAAATGCGCCCGAAGCGTTCATCGGGTTGCTTCGCGGCGAAAACTTTGGCAAGCGCGTCATTCGCGTCGGCCGCAATTGAAAGGTACGAACATGAAAATTCTAATGGTTCTCACATCTCACGACACACTCGGGGACACTGGCAAGAAAACCGGCTTCTGGCTGGAGGAATTTGCGGCCCCCTATTACGTATTCAAAGATGCGGGCGCAGAGATCATGCTGGCATCACCAAAAGGCGGTCAACCTCCGATTGATCCGTCTAGTGATAGTGACGATGCACAGACGGATGACACACGTCGCTTCAAAAACGACAAAGAGGCGCAAAAACACCTCGCGGACACGCTGACGCTCTCGGACGTGACAGAAGGCGGATTTGACGCTATATTCTATCCAGGTGGCCATGGCCCATTGTGGGATCTGGCCGAAGACGCGGACAGTAAGCGCCTGATTGAAGCGTTTGCCGCCGCTAACTTGCCTGTCGGGGCAGTTTGCCATGCCCCTGCCGTTTTCCGTCACACGCAGGGGGCAGACGGCAAGCCGCTGGTTTCTGGCCGTCGCGTGACAGGCTTTACCAATACCGAAGAAGAGGCTGTGGCCCTCACCGAGGTTGTGCCGTTTCTGATCGAAGACATGCTGAAAGAAAATGGCGGTCACTACGAAAAAGGAGCAGACTGGAGCAGCTTTGTACTGACTGATGGCAATCTTGTGACGGGACAAAACCCCGCTTCATCCGCGGCTGCTGCGCAAGAGATTCTTGCACTGCTCAAATCGTAAGAACACTGCCGGCAGATCATAGCCGGCACCCTGATAAAGCCCGCCGTGATGCTCTGTTAGAGTAATCAGGACGGGCTTTATTATCCCAACTTCTGCAGATCATACGCAAAGGAAAAAACATCCAATGATAGAATTCGAATTGAACGGACGGCAGGTCTCTGTCGACGCCGACCCAAACACGCCGCTGCTTTGGGCGCTCCGCGATGAGGTAGGTCTGACCGGCACAAAGTTCGGCTGCGGCATCGGTGCCTGCGGTGCCTGTACCGTACATATCGACGGCTCGGCTGCGCGGTCGTGCATTACCTATCTGTCGGATGTCGAGGGCCTGAAAGTTACAACCATCGAAGGCCTTGACGAAAACGGAAACCATCCCGTGCAGGAAGCATGGCGAAATTTGCGGGTCCCGCAATGCGGCTACTGCCAGTCAGGTCAAATCATGCAAGCAGCTTCATTGCTGAAAGACACACCAAACCCAAGCGATGAAGACATCGACGCGGTAATGACCGGCAACCTGTGCCGCTGCATGACCTACTCGCGCATCCGTCAGGCCGTGCGTACGGCAGCAACATCAATGGGAGCTTCCAACAATGACTAATCTGATGTCCCGCCTTTCAGGCTCCGACACCAAGCCACAGCTTACCCGCCGCGGGTTTCTGGTCTCCATGACCGCCGCTGGCGTTGCTTTCGGCTTTCCGCAGGCCGCTCAGGCAGCAATGAACCCCGCAGTACCAAGCGGCACACCGGTCACGCCGAACGGCCAGACCTTCGAGCCTTCGATGTGGTATTGGATCGACGCGGACAATCAGGTCAACGTCAACATTATACGTGCCGAGATGGGCCAGCACGTTGGCACCGCAATCGCCCGCATCCTTGCCGATGAGTTGGAAGTAGCATGGGAAAACGTTCACATCACCCATGTAGACACGGATGAAAAATGGGGCCTCATGGTTACCGGCGGCAGCTGGTCTATCTGGCAAAGCTGGCCGGTTTACCGTCAGGCGGGGGCCGCTGGCCGTACTGCCCTGATCGAAGCTGCTGCCGCAAAATGGGGCGTTGACGCATCGAAGTTGACTGTACGCGACGGCATGATAACCGACGGCACCCAGACCATCAGCTACGGTGATCTCGTAGCGGAAGGCATCGACCGCTCCTTCTCCGAGGATGAGCTGGCGGCGCTTCCGTTGAAGCCGCATGCTGACCTGCGCCTTGTCGGACAGGACGTGCATCCGCTCGATCTTGACATGAAAACAACTGGCCAAGCGATCTACGGCCTTGATGCCAAAATCGACGGCATGGTCTACGGCGTCCCGATGCTCCCGCCAACGCGCTACGGCTCATCCGTGAACTCTGTTGACGACAGCGCAGCAAAAGAGATCAAAGGTTACCTCGAAACAGTCGTTCTCGAAGATCCGTCTGGTACGGTCCCCGGTTGGGTCGTCGTTCTGGGTGAATCCCTCTATGCCGCGCGCACTGCATCGCTCGAAATTAGCGTCGACTGGACAGCAGGCGAAACCGCCAATGTGTCCGAGGACGATATTCAGGCCCGGGGCCGTGAACTCATTCAGGGTGAAACAGGCTCTATTCTGCACACCGAGCAGCCTGATACTTCTGCGGTCTTCGATGCCGCCTCCGATACACTGGAAGCCGAATACACGACACAGTCCGTGCTGCATTTCCAAATGGAGCCGGTGAACGCTACCGTGTTCCAGAACGCCGATGGCATCTGGGAAACCCACGCAGGAAACCAGTGGCAGTCTCTCATACTGCCTACATTGGCAACCGCACTTGAGGTACCCGCAGACAAGATCATCATGCGCAGCTATATGTTGGGCGGGGGTTTTGGCCGTCGTCTCAACGGCGACTACATCGTACCTGCCGCACTGGCGTCAAAAGCTGCGGGCAAGCCGGTCAAGCTGGTCTTCTCCCGCGAGGAAGACGCCCAGTTCGACAGCATCCGCTCCCCTTCTGTGCAAAAGCTACGGATGTCTTTTGACGATGCAAAAGCAGTTACAGGTATGGAGCATCACGCCAGCGCGGGTTGGCCCACCCAGGTAATGGCACCAGGCTTTATGCCCAAAGGTTCGAACGACGAGCCATACGATCCTTTCGCGATCGACGGGGCCGATCACTGGTACACCGTAGGGGCGCACCGCGTGCGTGCCATTTCAAACGATCTGGCGAACCAGACATTCCGCCCGGGCTGGCTGCGGTCGGTTGGACCCGGTTGGACCAACTTTGCCGTTGAAAGCTTCATGGACGAAGCAGCGCATAGGGTCGGTGCCGATCCACTGCAATTCCGTCTCGATCATCTCAAAGCCGAGGGAATAAATGCAGGGTCCGCCCCCAACGCAGTTGGCGGCGCATCACGGCAGGCGGCCGTCTTGCAACGCGTCGCCGCAATGTCGGGATATGGCAAAGCCGAACTGCCCGAAGGCACAGCAATTGGTATTGCCACTACCTTTGGCCAATCGCGCAGCATGCCGACATGGTCAGCCGCCGCTGTGCAAGTGGCTGTGGATGCCGAAAGCGGTGAGGTCAGTGTCCAGAAGATGTGGCTGGCCTTTGACTGCGGGACAGTCGTCGATCCCGATGGCGCACGCGCACAATGTGAGGGTGCCGCACTTTGGGGCCTTTCCATGGCACTCCATGAGGGTACCCGCATTGAAAACGGCAATGTCGTTGATCTCAATCTAGGCGCCTACACGCCCCTGCGTCTGGCTGACGTGCCGGAAATGGAGATTGAATTCCTCGAAAGCACCGAAGTGCCGGTAGGTCTTGGAGAGCCGGGCACTACGGTCATCGCGCCCGCCATCGCCAACGCCATTTTCAGCGCGACAGGCGCACGTGTCCGCCATCTGCCGATCACCGGTGACGCGGTCCTCGCCGCACTTAAGGCCTAAAACCAAAACGCGGGCGCATTCGAGTGCGCCCGCGTTTCCATTTTTCTTGCCGATGTTCATTTTGGATTTTACCTTGAAAAACAGAGGCATTTAAACGGCCCCTTTTTCCAAGCGTTTCTTTAATCTTGTTCAGGCCATTTCCCAATTTCGCCGTTTTTGAATTCCGCCAATGCTGTACACAGCGCCGGCGAGGCGTTCTCACCCCGCTAAGTGGGCATATGAAGGGACTTTTTCATACATGCAGGGCGGTGGCTAATATATCTACTCAGTATCCATTTCGGTTTCATCTTCTGTGATCGTGGCACGCGCTGAAATTACATTGCCGTCGATCATATAATATGAATGATCATTGCTGCTGAGGCTTACAGAGACTTCATGATCGCCTACCGGCAACCGTGGCAGATGAAAGTGAAGGCTATAAAGTCGCGCTATCTTTATTCCATCAACATACAGGTGCGCGTGTCCGGTGTTATCGACATTTTCACTTCCAACCCTTTCCGGCGTAAAAGTGAAGTTATTGGTCATTACCGTTACGTTCCAGCCGTTCATCGCGTCTTTTTCGACAGCAATATCAACCTGCGGTGCACCAAGTGCGGGAATTTCGAGCATCCCGTGCTCCATCTCGTGCGCCATCATATCCGCCGCCCCGCCCTGAACGGGAAGATCGCGAAAAAGCGGTGCTGCGATAACACCGATCAAAATTGACGCTATGCTGAGATATATAAGGTAGGGGAAGCGTAGAGAAATATTAGACATCACTGGGGACCCGAATTGTTTTCAAATTTGTATTTTTACGCCAATCGGGGAGAAGCTTGCGCAGCTTCCAACGCTGCCCTGCCCCCAGAAGAAGAAGCACGAGAGCAACGCCGATGACGGGCATATGTCCGACAAACTCAACCAGCGCGGCCTCATTATTGCCCTCAATGAGAAACAGGATGTTAGAGGACAATAGCACGACAGATAGCGCAAGAACATTTAGGCGCGTGGTCGTGCCTAGAACGAGGATTATACCGAAAATAACTTCCGTAAATCCGGCCGACAGTGCAAACAGGCGGTCGGTAAAGAAATCAAACCCAAGCGCAGGCAAGAAATTCCATGGGTTTGCTGCGAGGAAGCTCTCGGCCAAAATTGCCCCGAACAGTTTTTCGGCAAGGCCGAGCGTGATCAGCGATATACCTGCGAGAATACGCATAATCGCGACCGAGAACGGCTTGTACTGTTGGCGCAATTCGACGGTCGGTAAGTTGTTGATCAACAGAAAAATCGCAATACCGATCATGATTACGTATTCAAGCGCTGCGAGTATCCCGAATTGAACCGTCAGCCCTAGGTGAAGAATAATCAACAAAATCGCCGCATGACGTACGAAGCGGTTGGCAATGAACAATATTCCGATAATGGCCTGCAGAAAGATCAGCTTTGTTCCGAACGCTCCGTAAGCAATCAAATGAGGAGCAACAATCGCGCCCTCATACGCCGTCAGAAGCAGCGACATCCCTGTAAATATCCGGAGTATTTCAATGAAATCATGACGGGTTTCACTTCCGACGATCCGGACATTCGGTAGCTTTGCATCCAAAATGATGGACGTACCCACCAACGCGAAGGTGACCGCGATCCAGACCAAGACCTCAATATCGGTAATGCTGTAAGCTACAAAATTATCAATTGTGACATTGGTATCGACAAACCATCGGACATGAGCAGATGCCCCTGTTGCCTGAAGACCAAGGATTAGCGTCAGAAGTGCGCCCGCCATAAAAAACGGCGAGGAAAGCAGCTTGGGTCCGGTACTTCGCATGGGCCATCCTCAAAATCTCAATACACAGTAGGTTAGCGTGATACTCAGTAGGTTAGCGTGATGCTAAGACCAATCCAGCTATCCCTCGTCACTTACGGGGTTTCAACAAAACCCAAGCGGACGCAAAATAGCTCAATTTGGTATCTCACGGGAAAAAAAAGTGAAGGCTTGCACTATCGTCAAATGCCCCCCCCCCGAGCCGGTCTCCTCCTGATTTTAAAAAGAAATTATAAGACCGGATACGATTGGGTGCCCTTTGAATAGCACTCAAAAGCCGAAAACAACGTTAGGCCAACCAAAACCCTTTCGGACAAATTACCGCACCTCATTAGGCATAACCGCAGATCATCGAACGGGTAAAAACTGGTGATCCAAAAGACCAACAAGGGCCACCCTGAAGCCTAACAAACATGCGAAAACTCCATTATAACCAAGACCGAATTATCGATCCGGCTAATGGGTCTTTGGGGTAGCACCTTATACTCCGCCCGCTCATTTCCAGCGCGCAGCACTTCGCAAATCGTGCCTCGTCGGCGCGCAGAGGCTGAAGACCAATCCATCTAAAATAGAACCAATTGGCGGTTCGAGACGTAATATTAGCACCTAGACCATTCCCAAGGAGGCCCAAATGTCCGGCACAAAAATCAATTTTACCGACGTCAACAAGTTGGACCGCCCGTCCGAAAATCTTGCCACCATCGATACCAACAATGCACCTTGGTATGACGGTAAAGGCCGCCATGCAAACGACAAGGCGCAGCATCGGCGTTATCATGGTCTGTTCGAAGATCTGATGAATTAAGGGGCTTTGCACCAATGACCGAGCATATCGCGACTCGTTCCGCAGGCAAGATGGCAATGACGTCCTTTGCCGCAAGTATGGGGACGCGTTACGAGACGGGCCGCAATTACGATTGCGGGCCCGGTCGCCATAATGACGTATCGATGCTGTCGCCCTACATCCGTTGCCGCCTGATCACGGAAAGAGAGGTGATTATGGCTGCCCTTGCTGCGCACGGTCCCGATGATGCGTCAAAGTTTATCGAAGAAGTGATCTGGCGCGGATATTACAAAGGGTGGCTGGAACGGCGCCCGAATGTTTGGCACAGTTACGTAACTGGACGAAATACCGATTTGGTCGCTTTGAAACGGGACCGCCGCCTGCGCCGCGATCTCGAGCTTGCCGAGACCGGCAACACAGGCCTCGCCTGCTTTGACAGCTGGGCCCAGGAACTTGTTGGGACGGGATATCTGCACAACCATGCACGAATGTGGTTTGCATCCATCTGGATTTTTACGCTTGAACTGCCTTGGCGACTGGGGGCGGATTTCTTTTATCGGCATCTGCTTGACGGTGATGCGGCGGCAAACACCCTGAACTGGCGTTGGGCGGCAGGCCTACATACCCGCGGCAAGCCTTATCCTGCCCGCCATGACAACATTGCAACATTCACCAACGGTCGCTTTACCCCTACACGTGCGGAACTGGCAACGGTGACAAGAGGCTTGGAAGCATCAGAGCCAGACGGCCTGCCTACGGTTCAGGCGATGCGGGACATCCAATCTGTCAAATCCAATGTACCCACGGCCCTTTTGGTTACTGTCGAGGATTGTCTAGTCGAGGATTTTGATACTGCGGGCATGGACATCTGTTCAACAGCCACACTGGCTACTAGTCATTTACGATCACCAAGGCCCGTTTCGGGCGCCGTTTCGCGGTTTGAAAACATGGCGCTCCAAGATGCAGCGGCACGACTGGGCAAGACTACGGATACGCTCTGCGCGACCGACCCCGCTGGTCTTGTCGCTTGGGCGGCAGCTGCTAAAGCAAAGCAGATTTTCACACCATATGTCACGCACGGCCCGCTGCGCGATTGGCTCGACGCGGCCCAGCCTATCCTTGCGGCGCATGGCATAACCCTGTGTGAGCAAAGGCGGGATTGGGACATGCTGATCTGGCCCCATGCAACAGCCGGATTCTTCAAAGTCAGAAAGCAAATCCCGCACATTCTGAAGCAAACGATGGATTACGCGCAAATATGAAAGAGAGCGAAATGCACCGCACCGCTGACCTTGTCAGCCGCTATATGATGCTGACTAAAGAAGTGATGCCAAAAATGGCGCGTGAAGGGGCGGCAAATTGGCCTGTGCGGAATGACCACTGCTTTCAGCGCATCGTTCTGGACAATGTCTGTGGCGGACCATGGTTCGATCACATTGCGCGGCCGGCCTACAAAAACCTTTCGCGTGATCAGGCGATGCGTGCGCTGCGCTTGTGTGAATCTATTGTGGAAGGCCGTGAAAATCTTGTGAAGCTCAACAACAAATCGCTTATCTGGCGGGGAAAACCGGTGAGATAGGGACTGGTCGCGGGACGCAGCTGTTAGCTGATCACAGAACCGTGTGTTTATCCACGACATACTGAGGTGTCTCAACCTGTCTGTGAATTGACCGAAAGGACTGAAGCGGGACAGGTAAATATCCTCCCCGTAAGGAACCGGCGCAAAATCGCGCCGGAACAAATGCTCAATCAGGTCATCAGACCCCTGACCGACGGCATCCCGCTCAGTAGCGCATCAAACCAAGCACACTGTTTTATGTGCTTGCTTCGCCATTCTGTGCCGAGGCCTTTTCGCGGTCAGCAAAATCGGACGAGGTGCCTTTGGACTAGCTCTGAATGATCGGTGGATTGGTCTCAGGGGGAATTGGACAAGAATAGGGATGCTCGGCCAAGTGTTCTGCATGGGCTTTTTTTGCCGCCTCGCGCAACTTGCTGTCACAGATTGCTGCCCTTGCAGTTGCGGCCATCAGCTTTGCCGCATGCAGCATACCCTTATGGGCTGCCGGCACCTTTCCCTGCGCTGTTTGTTGCCAACTGTGCAACGCAGTTCCCACAGCACACGTTGTAACACGCGCCTGAACGGTCGGCACCGCCCAACTCACATCACCGACGTCGGTAGACCCCATTCCGCCCATAAACGGCCGGTCCAACGGTGCGATAAAATCACATAGTGGCAGATCATAATCAGGCTTCATGGCCAACCGCTCAAAAGTATCGGCAATATCATCGCGGCCCAATGTTTTGCGAATGTCGCGGGCAAAGGCAATGTCCTGCGCATCAAAGGCGACAGGACCCAAAGCATCGAACTCTGCCTGCATCGCTACAGACAATGGCAGGTTGCAGGTGAGGTTGGATACCGCTGAGAACACTTTGGAAGATACTGTCGTGCCGGACATAAGCGCCGCGCCTTGAGCTACATCACGGACCCGCTGCACCAGCGCTTCCAGCCCTCCCAGACTTGGACTCCGGATCAGATGGCGGACCGTGGCGTTGGCCTGCACCACGTTGGGCGCCTCGCCACCCGCATCCAGATAGGCATAGTGAATGCGGGCGGCGTCGGGCATATGCTCGCGCATATAGTTGACGCCAATATTCATAAGCTCGACGGAATCCAGCGCAGAGCGCCCCAATTCCGGCGCAGCAGCAGCATGAGCGGCCTTGCCGGTAAAGGTGAAATCAATTCGCGTATTGGCGAGCGAGCGCATATCGTCAACCGCATTGAAACTGGCCGGATGCCACGTAATTGCGATGTCGACATCATCGAACAATCCGTCCCGAACCATGTAGGTTTTAGCAGCGCCGCCCTCCTCTGCAGGACACCCGTAATAGCGGATGCGACCCTTGATGCCCTCCGCCTCCAGCCAATCCTTGACCGCGGTTGCAGCAGACATCGCTGCTGACCCCAGAAGGTTATGACCGCAACCATGGCCGTAGCCTGCGTTACCAATCTGGCGTGGCTCTGCAACGCCGGGTTCCTGACTTAGCCCCGGCAGGGCATCATACTCGCCCAGAATGGCGATCACAGGCCCACCTTCGCCCGCTTCACCCATTACTGCGGTGGGGATGCCTGCGATACCTTCGTGTACTCTGAACCCCTGCTCGCGTAGCATCTCGGTGTGGGCGGCGCAGGAGCGGGTTTCGGTATAGGCTACTTCAGGCGTATCGAACACACGATCAGCCAAGCCGATAAAGGCCGCGCGCTTCTCTTCGACAAGCGACCAGATCGGATTTTCATTCTGCATTTTGGGTCTCCATGGAGGTCATGTTTTTGAAAAAGGAATGGCCGCTATGCCCTGCTGGTGTCATCGTTCAGGTGACATGCGGACAAGCGTCCGGGCGCCACCTCGCGCAAGGCAGGTACCTCGACGCGGCACCGCTCGTGCGCGTGCGGACATCGCGGATGGAAATGGCAGCCGGGTGGCGGACGCATCGGGGACGGTATCTCGCCCTTGATCGCAGAGTACACCTTCTTGCCCACCTCGAATGTCGGAATTTCTGCAACCAGAGCAGCGGTATAAGGATGGTTGGGGCGCGCGAGCAAATCCTCCGCATCGCCAAGTTCAACCAACCGCCCCAGATACATCACCGCAATCCTGTCGGAGATGTGTTCGACCACACCAAGGTCATGGCTAATGAACAGATAAGTCAGGTTGAAGTCTTCTCTGAGCTTCACAAAAAGGTTCAGAACCTGCGCCTGTATAGACACATCAAGGGCCGCAACGGATTCGTCGCAAACAAGGAAATCCGGCTTGACAGCAAGAGCGCGCGCAATGCCGATCCGCGCCCGCTGACCACCGGAAAACTGGTGCGGGTACCGCTTGCTGGTTGAGGGATCAAGCCCGACCTGCTCTAGTAACCCCTCTACATATTCCGACACCTCGGCCTTCGGGACAATGCCATGGACACGGGGAGCCTCACCAATGATATCGCGGACTCTCAGCCGAGGATTGAGCGAGGACATCGGATCTTGAAATATCATCTGGATGCGCAGCGCTGCCTGATGCGCCTCGGCGCCTTTCAGGGTGGCAACGTCACGGCCGTGGTACTCAATTTGGCCTTCGCTCGGCCTGAGGAGTCCCGCCACCATCCGGCCCAGCGTTGATTTACCGCACCCGGATTCCCCAACCAGGCCCAACACCTCGCCGGATCGGACGGACAGCTGGACGCTGTCTACCGCATGTACAGTCTGTGCCTCGATTGAAGCCCCCAGCTTGCGCGCTGTCCGCTCCGCGATATCCAGTTCTTTGACAAACCGCCGCGAGACATTGTTGATGGTAAGGATGGGCGGCATGGTCATCGAGCGGAGGCCTCCATGGTTGCGGGGGTTGTATGGGGGTGGATGCAACGGACCATCCGGCCCTCCTGCACAGTTTCCAGCGCTGGCTCAACATTACATTCGGCTGTGGCACGTGGACAGCGCGGGCTGAACTTGCATCCCTGCGGCAGACGAAGCAGCGAGGGTGTCATCCCCTTGATCTGCGAAAGCAGAGCACCGTGTTTCTTACCCTGTGGAACACTCTCGATCAGGCCTTTTGTATAGGGATGCGCAGGATTTGCGATCACGTCGGCGGTCGGCCCCTCCTCAATGATCCGGCCTGCGTACATTACTGCCAACCTGTCCGCGAGACCCGAAACAACCGCCAAATCATGAGTGATCCAAATGAGTGACGTCCCCGAATTCGCGCATAGCGACTGCACTTCGGACAGGATCTGCGCCTGAATGGTCACATCGAGGGCGGTGGTCGGCTCATCCGCAATAATCAGGTCGGGTTTGTGCAAAAGGGCAATAGCAATCGCAACACGCTGTCGCATACCCCCCGAAAACTGGTGCGGATAGGATTGCAGCCGCTCGTCCGGTGAGGAGATGCCGACAGACACAAGCGCCTCTCTTGCGCGGCGCAGTGCCTCTTTGTAGGACACCCTGTCGTGCGCGCGCACCGCTTCAACCATTTGTGTGTCGATGCGCAAGACGGGGTTCAACGTCATCATCGGATCCTGAAAGATCATTGCGATCCGTTTGCCGCGCAGGCTTCGCATTGCGCGCTCGCCACCGGCGACCAGATCGGAGCCGTCAAATATGACCTGCCCTGACACAACCCGCCCCGGTGCATCAACCAGTCCGAGGATCGAGAAGCCTGTCACAGATTTGCCAGAGCCGGATTCACCGACCAAGCCCAGTATCTCGCCCCGCTCCAACGTCAGGCTGACGCCATCGACCGCCTTTGCCACGCCATCACGGGTAAAGAAATGCGTATTCAGATCGCGGATTTCCAGAAGTTTTGTCATTTTTGCAGCCGCGGATTAAGAATGTCGCGCAAACGGTCGCCGACGACATTGATTGCGATAATGGTCAGGACAAGTGCGATGCCCGGAAACAGGCTGATCCAGTAGCGCCCCGACAATAGATAATCGTAGCCGTTGGCAATCAGCAGCCCCAGCGAAGGCTCCGTAATGGGCACGCCCACTCCGAGAAACGACAATGTAGCCTCAAGTGCAATCGCCTGTGCGATCTGCACAGTCGCCACGACAATCAACGAGGGCACACAATTGGGTAGAAGGTGGCGGAACATGATCCGCCTGCTCGACAGCGCCAAGCATTGCGCCGCATCAATGTAATCCTTGCGCCGCTCTACGATCGCGGAGCTGCGCACAGTGCGGGCGTAATACGCCCACTGAACGATCACCAGTGCCAGAATGACTTTATCCACCCCCCGCCCCAGCAGCGCCAGCAGGATCAACGCAATCAGAATCGAGGGAAACGACAGCTGCAAATCAACAACACGCATGATGAACGAATCCAGCCTGCCACCAAAATAGGCCGCCGTGACGCCCACGATAGTACCGACTGTGATAGCAATCCCGAGAGACACCGATGCCACCAGAAGGCTGACGCGCAAACCGTACATAATAGCAGAGACCATATCGCGCCCCTGCTGGTCAGTGCCCAATAGATAGACCTGCCCGCCAAAGCTTGTCTCGCCCGGTGGCAGACCGCCATCCATTATGTCCAGCTGCGCAAGGTCATATGGGTTCTGTGGGGCCAACCAAGGCGCGGCGAGCGCAATGAATGCAATCGCAACAAAGAGAATGAGGCCAATAACTGCAACCTTATCTTCCACGAACTCCTTGGCGACGCGCTTCAACGGGCTGTCGATGCGCGCAGGTACGGAGCCCGCGTCGGACTGTGGCTCTGAAGGGTTAATCATGCTCATCCTTTCATGTCCGACAGACGGATCCGCGGGTCGAGCAGGGAATAAATCACATCAACGAGGAAGTTGATCATGACGATGATCAGAACAGTCAGCATCAGGTATGCAACGATAACGGGCCGGTCGAGCAGGTTGATGGAGTCGATCAACAGCTTTCCCATTCCCGGCCATGCAAAAACCGTCTCAGTCACAATCGCAAAGGCCAGCATGGAGCCCAACTCCAGCCCGATAATGGTGACAACCGGTATCATGATGTTCTTGAGAATATGAACCAACACCACGCGCCGGCCTGAAAGGCCCTTAGCACGGGCGAATTTCACGTAATCCTGCATGACGACCTCGCGGGTGTTGGCACGCGTCAACCGGATGATCAGCGACATTTTAAAAAGGGCCAGATTGACCGCAGGCAGGATCAGATGTGACAGTCCGTCGAGCGTCAAAAAACTGACCTGCATGCCCAGAAACTCTGTCGTATCGCCGCGTCCTCCGGCGGGCAGCCAGCCCAGCAAAACCGCGAAAATCAGGATCAGCAGCATTCCCTGCCAAAAGTTGGGCAGCGAAAATCCGAGGATTGATCCCCCCATGATCGTCCGCCCCGCAATGCTGTCGGGCCGGAGGCCCGCCCACACGCCCAAAGGCACGCCTAACCCAACGGAAAGGATCAGCGCAACAACAGCAAGCTCGAATGTGGCCGGCATACGCTCCATAATGATGTCGAGGGCGGGACGACCATATACAAAGGAAGTCCCCAGATCACCCTGCAACGCATTGCCAACAAAGATACCAAACTGCTGCCACAGTGGTTTATCCAGCCCCAGCCGCGCCATGGTCGCCGCGATGTCGGCCTGAGATGCTTCTGGGTTGATCAGAACATCAACAGGGTTGCCGATTGCATAGACCCCCAAAAACACCAGAACTGCCATAGCAACAACGGCGAGAAGACTTTGTCCAAAGCGTCGGACGAGATAGACGATCATGCGGGCCTCCTCGGGCAGTAGATGTCAGGAGAAAAGCAAAGCCGGCGCAAGCAGACAGCAAGCGCCGGCTTCAAATGTCAGTTGCCCGAAGCTTTTACTTCGGATGCCATCGTGTACTGATCGACGCGTGGCTCGTAGTCGAAGCCGGGCTTCATGGCCCAGACCGTCTGCTCGAAATGCAGTGGGATGATGCCGAAATCATCCAGCACAATCGTCCCCGCCTCTTGAAGCAATTCGTCGCGCGCAGTGTCATCAATGGTCGACATGGCACGTACCAGAACCTCGTCCATCGCAGGATTAGAGTAGCGACCTGCGTTTGTTGGCCCCATCCCCGTATCAGCATCAAAGGTTGCCACAAGAGATTTCAAAGGTGACGACATCTCGCCCGAAGCAGCGCCCCATCCGGCCATAAAGATCGGGAATTCAAGCGCGTTGCGGCGCGAGAAGAACTGACTGGCGGTGCTGGCATCGACGTTGATGGTGATGCCCACCCGCGCCAGCATTTGCGCCACGGCCTGCGCGACCTGCTCATCGTTGATATAGCGGTCATTTGGCGTGCCTAACGTCATCGTAAACCCGTCGGGATAGCCCGCTTCGGCCAATAGCGCTTTTGCGCGGTCAGGATCATAGCTGTCTACGGGACGCCCTGAAGAACCGAACATCGGCGGCGGCAGCAACTCGCCCGCAGGTTTGGCGTACCCCCCCATGATCCGTTCCGCGATGGCGTCACGATTGATCGAGATCGAGATTGCCTCACGGACACGCGCATCCATCAGCGGGTTTTTCCCGTCGGTACCCTCAATGCTAGGCGCACCCTCTTCCTGACGCATGGCGAGATAGATAATCCGGTTGGACAACGCATCGACGATCTTGAAATCTGCTTCCTGAAGCCTCGGGATATCTTGAATCGGAGGCGATTCAATCATATCGACATCCCCCGCAAGCAGTGCCGCTACGCGCGGGCCATTGCTCGTGATCGGACGCATGATCACATTCTCCCACGCGGGCATACCCCCCCAATACCCGTCAAACCGTGACAAGGTCAGCTCGGATCCACGCGTATATGTGTTCAGCGTATAGGGTCCCGTTCCAACGGCAACCGCCGGATCGTTGAAAGCAGGCGATTGCGGGACATCCCCCATGCCGGTGCAAGCACCCTGCGCTCCGTATGCAAGGTCGTCCCCTGCACCCAACGTGTCAGCAGAAACAATTGCAACACTCCAGATTTCGGCCGGAAACAAAGGGTTTGTATTCCCGGTCTTAAAAACAACTGTGTAATCATCTTCGGCGATGATGTCGGTCACACCGGCGGTGTAAATCGTGAAGGCAGAGGGCGAATTTTCGACCAGCGGTACGCGACAGAACGAATAGATCACATCCCGTGCTGTGAAATCACTACCATCATGGAACTTCACGCCTTCACGCAACTTGAAGCGCCACGTGTTGTCATCCACTGCTTCCCATTCAGACGCGAGGCCCGGCCCGACCTTTTGCACGGCGTCCTGCTTGGTCAGGGTCTCGAAAATATTCTTGTGCACCTGAATATTGGTAGAGAGCTGGTGAAATTGCGGGTCCATGGATGTCGCTTCGGATTTCAATCCAAGTGTCAGATCCTGCGCTGTTACCGGCATCGCAACTGCGGCAAGCAGACCTGCCAAAAGCGAAAGCTTTAATGTCTTCACGTCCTGTCCTTCCTGTTGACTAATTCTATTTTTAAACCGCATCCCGACACGAACGGGATACAAATCATTTATTGCAATCACCGTATTATGCGTTAATCAAATGTCAATTGGAAAAGTCTATGCGTTTTAGGAATACTGAATGAGCGGCGGCGAAATCGAAGCAGATGCACACGCAGGCATCACTTTGCGCGAACTCGAGGTGTTACAAGCCCTCGTGAATGCCGGCACGGCGATGAGTGCGGCACGCAAGCTTGGCATTTCGCAGTCGGCTGTGAGTCGCCGCCTTGCCCAACTGGAGGAACGGCTTGGATCGCAGCTTTTTCTGCGCTCTGGTGGACGGTTGGTACCCACGGTTCAGGCGCTCTCAATCAACGAGCAGCTCAAGCCCGTGTTCGAGACTTTGGCCCGGATCGCGAGCCGGATTGACAACTATGCGACAAGCAAGACAGGTACACTCACCATCGCTGCGCCGCCCACGATCGCGCACAGGTTCCTGCCTGGCAGGATCTCGGAGTTCAAAAAGCGCAATCCCGATCTGCACATCATCTTTGAGGTGATTGCCAGCGACGCGCTGGTCACCGGCATTGCCGAGGGCCGGTTCGATGTTGCGCTGACCGATTCAATCCCGCCCCACGAGGGCATCCAGACCGACCTGCTGATTTCGACCCAAGCGATCTGCCTGCTACCCGTCAATCACCCGCTGGCAAAACGCGATACGATCACGGCGCAGGACCTGCATCACCAACCCTTCGTCGCTCTGTCGCGCCGCCATGCCAGTCGCGGCGTGGTAGAACGCGTTCTGGACCGGCTAGGAGTGGAGCCGCGCATTACCATCGAGGCCTCTACAAACGTCTCTGCGGCGGATTTTGTGCGCGGAGGCTTGGGCCTTGCGCTGGTCAACCCGTTCCCCATTATCCATCAGCTGGGACCCGATATTGTCGCATTACCTTTTTCTCCAGCACTCAACTACAACACCGCGTTCGTAATGGCCTCCAGCCGCGCACCCTCGGCAGCGACACTTGCCTTCATAGAGGAAATACGTGCGAGCCTTGACCGTAGCGCCTATCCCGCCCTTCTCTGAAACTATCTTACAGGCTCCTATATGACCCGCCAAACCAGCCAAGAAATCCTTGCACAGCTGATCGCCTTCGACACAACAAGCCGCAACTCGAACCTGCCGCTGATTGAATATATAGAAAGATATCTGGACAGCTATAGCGTCAGCAGCAGACGGGTGTATGATGCGACCGGCCTCAAGGCTAACCTGTTTGCGACTATAGGCCCAGCAGAAGCGCAAGGCGCAATCCTCTCCGGCCACACCGATACTGTGCCGGTCGAAGGTCAAAACTGGGCCAGCGACCCCTTCACACTCGAGGCGCGCGGCGGAAAGCTGTTTGGCCGCGGGTCGTGTGACATGAAAGGGTTTATCGCCTGCGCACTGGCCGCGGTGCCTGATCTTGTGGCGCGTCCGCTGGCAAAGCCGGTGCATCTGGCGTTCTCCTATGACGAAGAGGTTGGATGCGTTGGTGTGGTAGGCCTCCTCGAAATGTTGAAAGCCAATCCGGTCAATGCCGCATTCTGCATCGTGGGCGAGCCTACGTTGATGACGGTGATGACCGGACACAAGGCCAAGCGATCAATGCAGGTCACAGTGCGCGGCCGCAGCTGCCACTCCTCGTTGGCGCCGCAGGGAGTGAACGCGGTAGATTACGCCGCACGCATAATTGTGCGGATGCAGGACATTGCACAGCGTCTGGCCGAGAAAGGCGGGCGGGACGAGGCATATGATGTACCGCACAGCACCGCCCATACCGGAGTTGTCACTGGCGGGACCGCACTCAACATCGTGCCGGACCTGTGCAGCATTACCTGCGAATTCCGCGTTTTGCCATTTGAGGACGCCGATGCGCTGGTGGCCGAATTGAAGGCCTACGCCAAGAATGAACTGGAGCCAGCAATGCAGCAAATTGCACCCGAAGCAGGGATACAGATTGATCTATACGCGCAATTTCCGGGCCTCGACACTGATCCCGCGCAACAGGTTGTGCCGCTGGCCAAGCGGTTCGCGGGGGGAAACAGTCAGGGTAAAGTTGCCTTTGGCACCGAAGGTGGACGCTTCCACGAAATGCTGGGCGTTCCTACTGTGATCTGCGGGCCGGGTTCCATCGTGCAGGCACACAAGCCTGACGAATACATCGAGATCACCCAACTGGACGCTTGCGATGCATTCATGGTCCGATTGGCCGAGTGGGCAGAACAGGCCTGACCGCAAGCTTAATGTTCTTCGGGTATAAGTCTAAGCGATACATCATTATCACGCGGAACGGTCTGCCGCTCGATCATCCTGCGCACCTGCGGGGGTTTCGCACCTTTGTGCAGCGCCAGCAGGTTCTGGTAGACTTCCCCATCCGATGTGACGCGGCGCTCATGATGGCGTAGATATTCGACCCAAGTCGGAACATGGTAGCTCTCGGTCCAGATTTCGGGATTTTCCAGATCGCGCATCAGCACCCATTGGCGTGCGCCGTCGCGGATGCGGATACGCCTGCGCTCGACCATCAGCGCTAGAAAGGCCGGTACATCGCTCTGCCCGATCTCGTAATCAACGATCACCATGATCGGGCCACTTCGGGGCGCGAGATCCAGCTTAAGTGAAGGCTTTATAAACTTGTTGAGCGGACTGAAGTCGCGCGTGCTAAAATTTTCCAGCGGAAATTTGAGACCGATTGCGGCACCGAATATCAAAGGCAACGACGCAAAAACAACGGCGAGCGGCGCTCCCACCTGCTCGGCAATTGCACCCCACAGCCATGCGCCAGCGGCCATACCCCCAAACGCCGCCATCTGGTAGATCGCCAGTGCCCTGCCCACCACCCAGCGTGGCGTCGACAGCTGGACGGTTACATTGAACAGCGAGAGCGCCAAAACCCATGATGCACCGCACGGCAGCAATATCAGACCCGACAACACCATGTTGCGGCTCAGCCCAAGGGCTAAAACACCCATCGCCATCACAACGAATGCGGCGCGAACGATCCATTCATTCTCGAAGCGGGTGCGCAAACGACCGGACAAAAGACCACCGCCGATCGCTCCAAACCCGAAACACCCCAGTAAAATACCGTAGGTCAGCGCCGATCCGCCCAGCAGATTGCGCGCAAGCACAGGCAAAAGCGCCAGAATAACAACCGCGCCCAAACCAAATACAAAGCTGCGGCACATAACGCGCAGAAGCACCGGCGACAACAAAACATACCGGACACCCGACGATATTGACGGGCCGAACGCTTCTCGCGGGAGTAGCTTTTGCACCACTGGCGGGTGCCAGCGCACAAGACCTGCGATGATCGCAAAATAACTCACTGCGTTTAGCGCGAATGCTGTGGCGACGCCTGCAAAAGTGACAACAATGCCGCCAATCGCAGGTCCGACGCTACGCATCATGTTGAACCCCATTCCGTTCAGCGTCACTGCGGCGGGAATGTCTTCTTTTGGTACAATGTCTCCCATTGAGGATTGCCATGACGGGTTAAACAGCGCCTGCCCCGATCCTATCAGAAAGGTGAACGCCAAGAGTAGCCAAGGGGTCAGCATACCGAAATAGGCAAAAACACTCAGAAGGACAGAGAGGCATAGCATCCAGCACAACGCCACAAGCATGATCCCGCGCCGGTCAAAGCTGTCGGCAAGCGCCCCGGACGGCAGCGAAAACAATACAACTGGCAGTGTCGTCGAGGCCTGCACCAGCGCTACAAGGCTGCGGCTGTCGGACAACGTCGTCATCAGCCAAGCGGCCGCAACACCCTGCACCAGCCCGCCGAGATTGGACACCAGCGTGGCGAACCAGAGCGAGGCAAAGACACTGTGGCGCAGGACATGGAGTGTACTTTGGCGAGATACTATCAAGCTTTCGTCCCTTGTTGTATCATGCGTAATTTAGTCCCTCATTGTCGGTACAAACGCCATCTACAGGCAGTTGGGACCAATCAAGGGCGTCCGCCCGTCTGGTCTGTCGGGGTCGTTAGCCTGATTGATGCCATGATTGGTTTGGGAACGAAAGGGCGCGGCGACCTGCCCGACAGCTTTACTCCTTAAAATATCGGAAGCCCCTTAAATGCCAATGAGTTTGCCGGCATCAGTGTCTAAAGATCGACAGCGAATAGTGCAGCCGCAGGTTCCGGTAGGGCCTCATTAACTTTAAACTGCCGCGGTCTTCCCGAATTCATCCCCGTGCAGTGAAATCAAAGCTATGCGCCAGACGCATTGCTGTGACGCTCAAATGCATCTACCAACAGCAGCCTCCCAGCCCCATGTACTGTATCAGATTGGACAGTTTCATGCAGCTTATAACAGCACACCCCCTCACCTTGCCATTGTTCCGGTTGCGGAATGTGTTGCTTGGGCACTATCGGCGCCTAAGCAATGCCTCGCGTCGCCTGCGGTTTATGGGGGGCGTCAATACAAAGGCACTCGAAATGATTGCCAAGGCTTCAGTGCCTGACCTAATCTTGGGAATAAAACGGGACGGTGCCTACCGCGCTGTTCTGGAGTTGTTTGTACTTGATAGCACTCACGCAGAGGTGGGGCTGTCTGTCGAGGACGCGTATCAAGGTCAGGGCTTCGGTCGGGCCCTGTTTCAACGGGGGATAACCGAAGCCCGCCTCAGAGACATGGAGACGATCGAGCTGAGCTTTCTGCCTTCAAACGTTGCGATCAGGAAACTCTGCGTTGAAGCGGGCGGTGATATCCATTGCTCGGCCGATGACTGCGTTTCGCATATCCGGATCTCGTAGATACGACAGCGAAAGCCTGTGTCTGTGTCGCCCTGAACCGATCACCGTTTGTCGTGCATCATCGACATGCAAGCGTCAACCTCTGCTCATCATCTAGGACCTACAGCGCATTCACTCGGTAGCGGCAGGAAAATCCGTACGCGAACCAACACACCAAAGCCGAACATGCGGGCCGTTATCGCGTAGAAATGTCTTGGCCTTGGCATCAGGGGCACGTGACATGTCCTACAGCATTTCATCATACCACCGACTGCCGTTCACCGGAACATCGGTCGGTCAGGGGCTCAGCGGCCAAAACGCTGTTTCCTTCCTGCACATTCATGGTGTAGCCAGAAACTCCCATCGGGAAACCGAAAACATGAAAAATTCCTTTCGAGGCAAACTGTCATTGTTCGTATATTTTAGAAAAATTCGGCACGGGGAGGTATTATAGATGGCAAAAGCAAGGGCGGCATATACGCTGCGGTATCGGCTGGAATACTATCTTATCCGGTCCATGCTTTTTGTGATGGGTATACTTCCGTTTCGGCAGCGAAGCGCCCTCATGGCGTGGGGGATGTCGCGGGTGGTTGCGCCTCTCGTGGGGTATCAGAAGCGAGTGCGCGACAATCTGGATCGCGTTTGGCCGGAAATGGACCCTGCCAAGCGGGATGCGCTCACCCTCGAAATCAACAGGAACGTGGGGCGCACCATCTGCGAGCTTTTTTCGCCCCGCGATCTGGTTTCGATGGCGCAAAAAACAGCGATGACGGGTGCAGGCTTGGCTGCACTGGAAGCAGCGCAGGCGGCTAATCGACCAGCAATCGTCATCTCCGGCCATTTCGGTAATTACGACATCGCCCGCGCCCGAATGATCGCTGAAGGCTTTAAGGTTGGCGCCTTATATCGGCATATGAACAACCCGATTTTTCACGACTTTTACCTCAAAAACATCTCCACCATCGGCACACCCCTGTTCGAGCGTGGTCGTCCGGGCCTTGGCCAGATGGTCAAACATCTCAAAGGGGGCGGCACACTGGCCGCCTTGATCGACGTACGTGCAAATAATGGAATCCCGCTGCCCTTTTGCGGACACATGGCATTAACGGCTACTTCAATGGCTGAACTGGCGCTGCGCTATGACGCGGTGCTGATCCCCTTCTATGGCACGCGGCTCCCGAACGGAGAAGGGTTTGCCATCGATCTGGAAGACCCCATCCCGCACTCGGACCCTGAAACGATGACGCAAGCGCTCAACCTCTCTCTCGAAGCGCGTGTGTTGCAAAATCCTGAGCAGTGGTTCTGGATACACAACCGGTGGAAAGGCGCTGATCAGGAGCAGTAGTTGCTACCGCCGCCACAGGCCGATCCTGCGAGGCGCATTGACACCGTTGCGGACTGATTAACCAATAATTACGGCTCGTCTGAACCCCCCTTTTACGGCCCGCGCAACGATATTTTGGAAAGAGGTGAACACCAGTGGCAAAGATCGCGTTCTATGCAAATCATCTGACCGAACGCGGCACCGCCGTGGCCTTGTTCGATTACGCAGATCAGAACCGCAGGCTTCTTGGCAACGAAAGTGTGGTTATCTACGATCGGTCCTTTGCTGGCAACAACCTCAAAGTCATTGATAAATTCAAAGAAACCTTTGATTTGATCCCTTGCGACAGTTTCGCTGAGGCCGACACGCACATCAGGTCTGAAAACTGTGATCTGATGTATGTTCTGAAGGCGGGTAAACGTGACGGTCTGATCTCCAAGGCAGTGCCGACGATGGTCCATTCTGTTTTTGCAGCGACCGTCGGACAGGTTCACGGTGCCTCATATGCTTATATTTCAGAGTGGTTATCCAATCATTGCACACAGGGCCGTGTGCCTTGGGTTCCGCATATGGTCACCATCGGAGATACGGATGAAACAATGCGAGCAGCGCTGGACATACCCCAAGATGCTATCGTGTTTGGCTGCTACGGTGGTCGAGACAGCTTTGACATCGGATTTGTGAAAGATCTCGTTATTCCGAATGCTTTGGAGACGTTGCCGAAGGCCTACTTTGTTTTCATGAACATTGAAAAATTCATAGATCATCCGCGGGTCATTTTTATGCCTGCAACTGCAGATATGGGTGAAAAGACCACTTTCATAAATACTTGCGATGCGATGTTGCATGCGCGACGCCGCGGTGAAACATTCGGACTGGCTGTCGGGGAGTTCTCACTCCGTGGAAAACCGGTACTCACCTTCGGAGGTTCGAGGGAACGAGCGCATCTCGACTTCCTTGGTGCCGCCGCACAGATCTATCATACCGCCGATGATCTTTATAAACTTATCGTTCAATTTGACCGGTCGGCCCCATCTGCGCAAGAGGCGTATCAACGCTTGTTCTCGCCTGCACCGGTGATGCGAAAATTTGAAGAAAACCTCATCCTGCCCGCAGAAGCAGGGGATCTGGATGCCGCGCGCAGATCGCTTGGCTGGCGGCGCTGGGATCCGACACTTCTGATGCGCCCTAAACTGAGGAAGATATTCAAACGATACTAAGTGCTCGGGCACGAAGCGCGCCATACTACTCAGAGCCGTTTCGTCCGCCATCCTTCAAAGCGCTTAACGCGCCCCTCATGTATCCCATGTTCTTCGAACGCTTGCGTTTGATAAACAGCGTATCAAGCCCCATCAAACGAAAAGCGGCAGCCAGCAGTGTGTTCAATCCCGGGCTTGGATGCCCGTGCTTGCCGAGTGCGTAGACCCGCGAACGTGCCGAGTGATAGGCCTTGAAGGCCGCAACTGCTGGCACGCGCGGCGAGCCGTGCCCGCTGAGGTGGACGACCTGTGCGTCGTGACAATAGATAAGCGGCCCGTGTTCACGCAGGCGCAAAGACAGATCATCATCCTCATGATACATGAAAATTGCCGGATCAAAGCCGCCAATCCGTTCGAACAGGGCACGGCGGCAAAAGATTGCAGAGCCTACCAGAACCGATAGTTCGGTATCCGAGGTCGGAACCGGTCCTTTTAAGCGCTCCTTCGGTCTAAGCTTGGAACCACGTCTAAAGCTCTGTCGCCCTTTGCCATCAAGGATCCTCGGATTGAAACCGCTGGCGTCTTTGTGCTTTTCTGCGGCCGCGATAAGGGCATCAAGAGCATCGGGCTGTAGCTCTGCATCCGGATTGAGAAAAAGCAGGAACTCTGTTTGCGCTTTTGCAGCCCCCTGATTGCAGGCGGGGCCGAAACCGATGTTGTCGGTGTTCAGAAGCAACTCAACACCGTGTTCATCCGCTAGTTTTTGCAACGCTGAAGTGTCAGATGATGCATTATCTACCATAATTACCGGCGTACCGGCCGGAACGCTTTTTAACATAGCTGGCAGCACCGCCATGCTGTTGTGGCAAACAGTGACAATTGTGACCGTAGTATTGAGCAAGCGGCAATCCTTCCCGCGGGGTTTCTGTAATATGCGCCACAAATGACGATTGACCGGTTTACGCTTCAGAAATCAGACGGCGGTAAATCGCAATGATTGCGTCAGCCTCCTGGACTAACTGATGCTGCATCACAGCCTTATGCCGCGCTGCTGAAGCCATTGATTGCCGCAGGGCTGCGTCGGACATCAACGCATCTGTCGCCTTGACCAGCTCGTCAATATCTTCGGGGGGCACTAAATATCCTGTCTCTCCGGGCGCTATCAGATCCTCAAATGCCCCCACCCGCGTCGCGACGACAGGCACACCGCATGACATCGCCTCCAGTGGCGTCAGTCCGAACCCCTCCCACCGCTGGGGTGCCACATAAATATCGCTTGCCTGGAACCACGGGGCAATGGTGAACCCTTTGTCTTCGGGCAGTATATGTATCCGTTCGCCCAGACCCGCCGCCTCTATTTTTGACTTCAGGCCGTCAACGAAACTTTGCTGTTCGCGGGTAACACCCCCCATGATGACACCCTGTGCCGTGGGATGGCGAGGCAAAAGGTCGATCATGGCATCAACAAACAGATCTGTGCCCTTCTGCTTTCTGATACGGCCAAAACAGCCGACAATAAGCGCATCCGGATCAAGACCCAGTTTGATACGCAACGCACGACGATCTGTTGAAGGTGCGAAATCATCTGTATCAATCCCGTGCAAAACCACTGTCGCGGGAACCCCCAGATAGGATTTCGCCTTGCCAGAAGCTGCGATAACGGCGTCCATTCTGCGGATAAGCCACCGCGAATACTCTCCCCTGCGGCGCTGTGCAGCCGAGGTGAATACGAGCTTCAGACGCTTTCGCAACACAAACTTGAGCAAGACCCCGACCAGCATTTCTATGTTACGGCGCGAATGCCAGACGCGGTACCCCGACGGCCCCGACCGCGTCAAAAATGGAAGCTTTGAAAGCGGGAACTGCGGGATATTTGCGGGTAGAACGGGACCTGTGGTCGCAATAGCAATCTTGTCTGCCTGTACCGGAACAAGCCGGAATACGGTCGAGGAAACGCCCGAATACCGCCGCTTCAAATTTGGCGCGATGACGTCAATCGTATCGGGGTTTACCTGCATATTTTGATCCTGAATTACGACAGTCTGCATTTGTCTCGTTGTGTAAATGATAGAGCCGCAAAAGACTATGCTATGCTCAAACAGCCTCAATCGCCAAACGTCAGATCTATAGGTCTGATGACAACTGCCCTGACAGCCGGAAATATTTCTCGAGCACGCGGGTGGAAATGATGCTTTCCTTCATAGGATCAGTGAACAGTCCGATCCAAGCATGGGCATTGCGGATAATCTCTTCGGCCTCTTGGGTGTGGGTTGCATAGTATTCAACCTTCTCCTCGAGGTCGCTCAGATCATCTTTGAGCAAAACAAAGTGCCTGTCAGGCTCGAGCCGCCCCTCCATGAACCACGATTCGTACCGCGGTAACGGCGACATCACGAGCATATTTGAAGCCATGGCCCATTTTAGGTTTGTGGCAACGTCATTCCCCTCAATCGACACAAAGAATTTATGTTCCATTTGCGCACGATGGGTCAGATGATCTTTGGCAGGAAGGCCATCGACCAAGTGACGCGAATGGCCAATCTCAAAGGTTGGGTGGTTGTAAAACATCTTTACAAACTCTTGGCGCTGGTGCGTCAGTGGCGTGCCGCGCCATACTGCCGAGGGCTTTTTATCTTTGAATGGCAGTGGGTCGGCTTCCCACCTGAAATGCCGCAGCTTATCGAGATTGAGTATGACCGAGTTTGCATGATCGGCGTAAATTGGGCGGGATTTCACGACCGTCGGTGCAGCGGGAACATGTATGACATCGCCAAACAGGTATTCGAGCCTCAGGCGGGGCGAAAATCCTTTGCAATGCTCGTCCAAATCCAGGAAATAACGGCTCTTATCTTTGCACATGTCGCATAGATGGGGGGCGCTGGATGCATCAAACGGCTTTGTCAGCTTATTATAATAAGCCACCCGTTCATCGATTTCAGACAGATCAGGGTGGTCATCAGCAGCCGCAAGCAACGTGTCACGATGCCTTTTGGCGATGGCGTATGGCACGAATTGGCGAAACAATCCCTGAGCGTAGTATGAAAGGCGGCCCGAGAGCTTTGAGGTATCATGCGTAATCATAAAGCGCTGAGCGGACCCGTATTACAGTACTCTTTTATAGCATGCACATAGCATGCGCACAGCGCAAGATGAACGTTTCTTGCCCTCAGCCCTGTTCATCTCTGATATGGATTGCTGTATCATCTGCATAACCCGCCAGAAGATTTTCCCAATCCTGTCGGCACCAATGCACATTTGGCGACTGCGCTGCCGTCTTGACAAGCGAGCGATGCAGCCGGTCCAGATTGGCGCGCGCCCATCGACCGGGCTTGCGCTTTTCGCATTTGTCAAAGTCGATGAACCAGATACGGTCGCGGGTATCGAGCATGATATTGCGGCAGTTGAGGTCGGAATGAAAAACGCAATGATCATGCAACTGACGCACATGCGCGCCGATTTGACGCCACAGGTTTGTAGATAGCCCGCGATCAAACAGAACTTCTTGGAGGGGCCGTGCATCGGGGATCCGCTGGGTTATGATATCAGCGCGATAAAAAGGGCCAAAGGGGATGAATTGCGCGGCCACAGGCAACGGCACCGGCAGGCCCTCGGCGTGCATCTCGCTCAACAGATCAAATTCGCGCAAAGCGCGGCTTTTAGCGGCGGGCACACGCAAATACAGGTCGCGGTTCACCCGCCCGACAAGCCCCCCGCGGTGAAAGTGGCGCAGCACCATGTCATGATCCGCAACACGGAAAAAATGCGCCTGACTTCGGCCACTCGTACTTCCGAGCCAAAGCTTATTGCGACGCAGCCAGTCGACCTGAAAAATGCGGGGGTCCACGGTGGTCAACACGCTCGCGTCGAAGCGAATGATTGTGCCGTTCAGGCAAAGGTCCGAAGGCGTCATGGCAAGTGCTCCGGCTGTACACGACAGATCAATATGTGCACTGTCATATTCATACTCAAACAGAACCACAACTACGGCAAAATCACAATCTGCTGGCCACACGGCGGCGAAAGTGTATTTCTGTCAAACGGACCGGCAGCAAACAGGATCGGACTGCCACACGCGCAAAAGGGACGCTGTAACACCATATGGTATCAAAGCGACTTCCACCCTTAATCTCTGTCTGGATGTTGGTGACACGGGTTTTTGCACTCCCCATAGCCGCCGTAGCATCGATCTTACACCGGCGTATGGGCGCAGATCCCAAGCGTTTTTCCGAGCGCCTCGGAAGGGGCGCGTTGCAAAGCCATGCTCCTGTTATATGGTTTCACGCCGCCAGTCTGGGCGAGGTTATGCAGATTGCACCCTTGGCGCAGGATCTAGCCCAAACCGAAAACTCCGCTATACTGGTGACAACGACCACCGCCACAGGTGCCGCCTGGGTTGCGCGGGAAATGCCCGATGCCATACACCGCTTCGCGCCCATCGACACCCCTTCGGCTGTTGCCTGTTTCCTGAATGGATGGTCGATATCAGCAGCTATTTTTGTTGAAGGCGATCTGTGGCCACGGCTGCTTTCAGAGCTTGGTCGTCGCGGTATCCCTCGCATACTCCTCAATGCGCGCCATTCCAAAACGCGTGCCCGTCTTCCGGCTGTTTTTTCGACGCTTCTCATGCCGTTTGCGCTCGTGACATGCCGCTCCGAAAGGGTTGCGGAGGATATCCGTGCGCTCGGCCTCCCTGCCGAAAACATCTATGTTCTTCCGGATTTACGGCTAACAGTTGAAAAGCTCAAAGTCCCGCAAGACCACCTAAAGGAGCTTTCGCAAGCTCTGGGGGACCGTCCTATGTGGCTGGCCGCCTCGACCCACCCCGCGGATGAGGACGCTATTTTGACAGCCCATCAGGAGGTTATAAAAACCTTTCCGGATGCCTTACTTATCCTCGCACCGCGTCACCCTGACCGTGGACCGCCACTGCAAAAGCTTGCAAAGACAAAAACACTCGTATCAGCCCGGCGCAGCAAAGGCGAAACGCTGTCGGATGCCACGCAACTCTATATCGCCGATACACTTGGAGAGCTTGGTATATTTTTTTCCCTCTCTCCCATTGTCTTCCTTGGAGGATCGTTCGGAGACGAGGGTGGCCATAACCCGTATGAACCTGCTCATTTTGGAGCAGCGCTGGTGCATGGCCCTCACGTTAAAAACTTTGCCGATGCTTATGATGCGCTTCATGTGGCAGGCGCAGCAGTTCAGGTGGACGCGCCAGAGCAGCTTGGCCCTGTCCTTGCGGATCTGATGAAAGGGGGTGAGGCACATGGAATGGCGCAGGCGGGACTGACTTTTATTGCAGATACGCAAAAATCGAGCGCCACTTATGCAGAACTGATTACCGGCGTGATAAGACGCTGCAATTCAACGGACGGGGCATACGATCACCGCTAATTACTTAAATTGCCGTATAATTTACTCCTATCTCGGTGTTTAAGACAGCTACCCGCCAAAAGATTACAGGATGAACGGACGATATGCGAATTTTTGACTGCTTTCCTCTTTTCAACGAAATTGACCTTCTTGAGCTCCGCCTCAACGAGCTTTGGAATGTCGTTGATGTATTCGTGATCGTCGAGGCCAGACAAACCTTCAGCGGCAACCCTAAACCCATGTGCCTGCTCGACAATAAGGAGCGGCTCGCAAAATATATGGATAAAATCCGCTACGTTGTGGTTGAAGAGTTCCCGAAAGGTCTGGATGACTGGGGTAAGGAAACTCACCAGCGCAACGCGATCCGCAAAGAGCTTCATGACCTTTCGCCAGATGACATTGTGATACTGTCAGACGTGGACGAGATTCCGCGGGCAGACGTAGTGAAACGCATTGCAGATAACGGCATACAGCCCAAAGAGATATTCTGTCTGTCTCTTGATTGGTTTTCTTATTACCTGAACGTCAAACTTCCCGAAAAATGGGATCGCCAGTCCACACGCATGATCCGCGCAGCCGATCTTCACGATGTTCAATCCTTGCGCCGTGTAAAAGGCCCGACCAAGGGGCTCGGCCGCAATCTGGTACGTCAAATAAAGTCTAGCAGAAGCATGGGATATTGGGTTCGGCGCGTTTTGGTCCCTGATGCGGGATGGCATTTCACGTGGTTGGGCGGTGCCGAGGCCGTGGCCCTGAAAGGCAGTTCGATCGCTGTGCATTCCAGTCTGCCGCAGGGCGAAAAAAGCACACAATGGGCAGATGCGCGAATGAAAGCACTTTTGGGGGATGCATCGGGTTATACAGTGATGAAAATAGATGAAAGCTTTCCGTCTTTCGTACGTGAAAATCCGGATATTTTCGACAAAAACATATTGCGCAAAACACCTGCATAGAACCTGAAGCACTGATTTCGAGAATAAGATCGCCCAAAAATACGATAGTCTGTTCTGACAGTACTGCCGTTGAGGCAAACTCGAGGATCCAAAGGCCGGCGTTCCGGCGTGTGGAGTGCGACATTACAGCGGATTAGCGTAGAATAGAAATTTCCATCTGGCGATGAATGGCTAATCGCAGACCCTGCAATCGGCAGCAGCCTATTTCCGATGTCTACCCCCTCCGCGCAGTGAAACACGATTGGGCCGCGCGCTCTTGGCCACTGTCACAGACCGGTCGACGCGCCCGCTCAGTCGTTGAAACAAAGCACCCTCCCGAAGAGGGAGTATATTTTCTGGACAGTTGTACAAATTTTCTGCTTAGCTGGTTGAAACTGGATCTTGGGAGGGATGCATTGGAGGAATTCGACTTTGTAATTGTCGGCGGCGGCTCTGCGGGATCAACACTCGCGTCACGGCTGAGCGAGAACCCCGATTTCCGTGTCTGTCTGATTGAAGCTGGCGGCAAAGGCACCAACATTTTGTTGCGCGCCCCCGCAGGGGCAGTCACCGTCATCCCCGGTCATGGTAAAATGTTCAACTGGGCGTTCAACACATTACCACAAGCAGGCCTGAAAGGGCGCCGCGGCTACCAGCCGAGAGGCCGCGCCCTTGGTGGATCTTCCGCAATCAATGCAATGCTCTATGTCCGTGGGCACAAATCGGATTACGACGATTGGGCGAACGAAGGATGTGATGGCTGGTCGTGGGAAGATTGCCTGCCATTTTTCAAGAAATCCGAAAACAACGAGTTGGGCAGTGACGGCATCCATGGCAGTGCGGGTCCGCTACAGGTTGCCAACCAGAAACAGCCGCGCCCAATTACCCATGCCTTTATTGAGGCGGCAAGCAAACTTCAGCACCGTCAGCGCAGCGACTTTAACGGCGGCGACAATGAGGGCGTTGGCCTCTATCAGGTCACGCAATTCCACAAAGGTGACAAAAACGGCGAGCGATGCTCTGCCGCGGCGGCATATCTACATCCTGTGATGGACCGCACCAACCTGACCGTCCTCACAAAAGCCCGCGCTACAAAAATCCTGTTCGAAGGCAAACGCGCCGTGGGAGTGACCTACCGGCAAGGAAGGTCGAACCGGCAGGTGCGTGCCACGCGTGAGGTTATTCTGTCGGGCGGGGCCTTCCAGTCTCCCCAGTTGCTACAGCTGTCAGGTGTGGGCCGCGCAGAAGACATCACACCCCACGGCATCGACATGGTGCACGCCCTTGGCGGTGTAGGACAGAACCTTCAGGACCATCTCGACTTCACCCTCGCTTATAAAACCGCAGACACCGACAACTTCGGCATCGGGCTTGCGGGCACCGCGCGACTGCTTGCCGCGATGGTAAAATGGTGGCGCAAGGGCACTGGCTTGATTGCCACCCCCTTTGCCGAAGGTGCAGCGTTTCTCAAGACAAGCCCAGCGCTTGACCGTCCGGATGTGCAACTGCATTTTGTCATCGCGATCGTAGACGACCATGCGCGCCGCCTGCATCTTGGCTACGGGTACAGCTGTCACGTCTGCGCGCTGCGCCCCTACAGCCGCGGCACTGTGGCATTGCAAAGTGCTGATCCGCTTGCCGATCCAGCCATCGACCCCCGATATCTTTCGGATCCCCGTGACCTCGAGACCCTGATCGCAGGTGCAAAGATGACCCGCGACATCATGAAGGCCGACCCTTTGGCAAAATATGAAAAGTGCGAATTGTTCGGTGTCGTGGACAACATGACTGACGGCGAATGGGAGGCCCACATCAGAGCGCGGGCAGATACGATCTATCACCCAGTCGGCACCTGCAAGATGGGCACCGACGATATGGCTGTGGTGGACCCACAGCTCAAGGTTCACGGAATGCAAGGCCTGCGTGTCGTAGATGCCTCGGTCATGCCGACGCTTATCGGCGGCAACACCAACGCCCCTACGATCATGATCGCAGAGAAATGCGCGGATATGATCAAAGCTGAATACGCGATATAACTTTAACAATTACAGGAGTTTACGATATGGACGGAACAATGAATGCCCCCCACCTTGAAGAATATGACGCGGCATTACACGCGCTGGACAAGGCCAAGGACAGCTGGGCGCGCACATCTGTCGCCAACCGCATCGCACTGCTGCAACAGGTAAAAGAAAACCTGATGGGTGTCGCAGAAGAGTGGGTCGCCATCGCCACCCGCAAAAAGCAAATTCCCGAAGGTTCCCCCCTCTCGGGTGAAGAATGGACCTCTGGCCCTTATGCGGTGATGTCGGCCTGCAACGGCTTGATGCACACCCTGAGCCAGATGGAGGGAAAATCGTTTCTTAAACATCTGCCGACCCGAACATTGACCACCGGCCAGACCGCGGTGAAGGTCATGCCCCATTCGATCTGGGATCACTTGTTGTTGTCAGGGGTAAAAGCCGAAGTATGGATGCAGCACGGCATCACACCGGCAAATTTGCCCCAACATACTGCTGTGGCATATGACATCCCGCCAAGCGACCGGCAGGGCAAAGTCGCCCTGATCCTCGGCGCAGGGAACATTGCCTCCATCGCCCCGCTTGATGTATTTCAAAAACTGTTTTTGGAAAATCAGGTCGTGATCCTCAAGATGAACCCAGTGAACGATTACCTGACCGAGTTCCTGACCATTGCCTTAAAGCCGCTGATAGACGTCGATGCCCTGCGCATTGTCAAAGGCGACGGCGCGGCGGGCGCATACCTCACCAATCATGACATTATCGACGAACTTCACATCACAGGGGCGGGCGCTACGCATGATGCCATCGTGTGGGGCACCGGACCCGAGGGCGCAGCGAACCGCGCCGCAAACACACCAAAGAACACCAAGCATTTCACCTCGGAGCTGGGTGCCGTCTGCCCAACGATTGTAGTACCCGGCCCGTGGTCTGCCGCAGATCTGCAATTTCAGGCAGAACATATCGCAACGCAGAAGCTGCACAATTCCGGTTTCAACTGTGTTGCCTGTCAGGTCCTCATCATGCCACGCGGCTGGGACAAAGCGGCGGTATTGCTAAAAAACATCGAGAAGGTCGCGCTTAAATCCACCCGTGGCGCTTATTACCCCGGTGCGAACGATCGGATGGACAGTTTTGCCGAAAAGGCCAAAAATCCGAAATTAGTCAAGCGGACCGCATCCCCCGCGCTGCTGATTAATGATGTGGATGACGCAGACTGGTTCCGCTCCAACGAAGTCTTTGCACCTGCGATGTCGACACATGAAATGGATGCGCCCGATGCGGCGACCTATCTAGTCAACGCTGTCCGGTACGCAAACGAACAGCTTTACGGCACACTTGGGGCGAACATACTTATCCATCCCAAGACAATCAGGGAAATCGGTAAAAAGCGGTTTGAGGAGATCATCGCCGAGCTGCACTATGGCACAATCGCTGTCAACGCATGGACAGGTTTGGCCTTTTTGGCAACATCCTGCCCTTGGGGCGCCTTCCCCGGTCACACACCGCAGGATGTTCAATCCGGGATCGGGACGGTGCATAACACATTCATGCTTGAAAATACGCAGCGCGTCGTAATCGAGGCGCCTTGGGCTCCCTTCCCCCGTAATGTAGTGTCAGGTCAGTTGACCTTGCTGCCGCGCCCGCCTTGGTTTGTATCCAATAAAAAGCAGGACAAAATCGGGCGTTTACTGACATCCTTCCAGTATAAGCCAAGCTGGTTCAAAATTCCTCGTATTTTCCTTAACGCCCTGCTCGGGTGACATCAAATCGGGCCGTATGAAGAATTTGCATCCGGCCCGACCTTATCCTGACATATCATACTCGAGATCCTGACAGATATGCCTACCGCTCCAGATTCCAGCGCAGTGCGAAAATCGGCAAAGCGCGACAGTAAAAAGCGCCAGATCGCAGACAGTGCGATCACGGCGCTACGCACCCTTGGCTATGCCAATACCAGCCTGCGCGACATCGCTGAATATAGCGGTATGTCGTTGGGAATTCTGCATTACTATTTTGAGGATCGCTCGGATCTAATTATCTATTGTGTGCGCCTGTACAAACAGGAGTTTGTTACCGGTATCCTTGAGACGTTGAGCGGCGCAGTGGGGCGCGCAGAAGTCATCAACATCTTGTCCGGTGCTCTTGCGCGCTCTATTGCCAAAGACTCAGACACGCACCGACTCTGGTACGATATCCGTAATCAGGCACTCTTTGATCCAGTTTTCAGGCCTGTAACGGCAGAAATCGAAGCGATGCTGGTCAGGATCGTGGCATCCGCATTCGCCAAATCAGGCCATGCCGTACCACCGATGATCGACCTTCAACTCGCCCTCCTTGATGGAGTGTTCCGTCACCTGATGCAAAAGCAACTCACGGAACAAAGCCGGACCGCAGCCGCGCTCAAGATCACGTTTGCTTCGGTGCTTGAACAAATTCTGTGACACCACAGCCCAGTGCGTCCTCTTTTATTTTGTTGGCGACGACAGCAGTTGCCTGACGATAGCCGCATTACGCTGCCTTTGGCTAAAACCGCGATAACGAAGGCATGCTACGCATTATTCTATCTGGCTCGTACTGCCCTAACCACAGTCCAATCACACAATAAAGGCTGGCCCGTCACTGCACAATCAGGGCTGCGTCACCGTCAGTCGGTAGCTCTGCCCCGTGCAGATCGTAGTCCATCTGTCAGCCCCGCGACATTATCTGCCTTCGACGGAATTCGCCTAATCTGGCCTACGCATGTTCTTAAGTCTGACAGCAATCAATAGCGGCAGCACAAGCAGTGCCGCGATGCCTGCAAACATCTTCTACGCCGATAAGCCGCACCTGGAGCTCGCGTGTACGCAGTGGACCAGATGGCACTGCACTTTAGGCTAACGCCTGCTTTCGCTTGCGGAGAGATTCCAATCGTCTTCGGACACGGACAGCGCCTTGATCTTCGAATACACCGTAGTCGGTGCCAGCTCCAGCAATCGCGCAGCGCCTTGCGGGCCGGATACCTTTCCTTGTGACCGGACAAGGCACCGGATCAGATTTTCGCGCTCGATGCGCCGGATATCCGCGCTGGATAAAATCCGGTCACTGGCATGAACAGTCGCTCCATGACCGGTCTGAAATTCGAACTGTAGCTTGCCTCCCTGCGCCAAAATGGCCGCACGCTCGATCACGTTCTCAAGTTCGCGCACATTTCCGGGCCAGTCATAGGCCAGTAGCGTTTCAATGTTAGCCTTTGAAAGCCGCGCTGCTGGCAATCTTAGCCGGCGCGACACACGGTCAAGAAAATGCTTGGCCAGCAGCGGGATGTCATCGGGTCGGTCGCGCAATGCGTCACACTGGATCGAGAATACGTTTAGCTCGAAAAAGAGGTCCTGCCGGAACCTGCCTGCCTGCACTTCCGCCGCAAGGTTACGGGTCGTGGTCGAAATGATCGTCATGTCCACCCGGATGTCGGTTGTATCGCCCAGACGGCAAAACATTCCTTCTTTGATCACTGTCATCAGCTTTGCCTGAAACGACTTGGGCAAAGCAGACACTTCATCCAGACACAGTGTGCCATTGTTGGCTAACGCCAGCTTGCCCACGGTGTCACGTACCGCCCCCCGGAACGCACCGCGTCTGTAGCCGAAGACCTCCGCCTCAAGTGCCTGCGCGGTGATGTCAGAGCAATTCACATGGACCAGTGGCCGCTTTCGACCACTGCTGGCCTCGTGCAACGCGCTAACGGCCAAACTTTTACCCGTGCCCGCAGCGCCCGTTATCAACACGTTTGTCTTAGTATCTGCCACCAGATCAATCTGCACATTAAGGTTCCGAACGGCCGCCGATTGACCCACAATGCCCGCATGTGAACGTACGTTACGAATTTCGGTGAGCAGGTAGTCGTTCTCCTGCTCGAGTTGCACGCGCAGCGTTTCCACTTCGGCAAGCGCATGACGCAGCTTCTTCTCACTCTCCTTACGCTCAGTCACGTCACGGAAAATCACTACCGCTCCCGCCAGCACACCGTGATCGTAAATCGGGGTCGAAACGTATTCGACCAAAATCGGCTTGCCGTCCTTGCGCCAGAACGCGTCATCTTCGACGCGCACAGTTTTGTCACGGCGGAATGAATCATAGATCGGGCATTCATGGGCGGGGAATTGCGCCCCGTCCAGATGATGGTGATGGATGATCGAATGAAGCTCGCGCCCGATCAGATCCTCCGCATTCCAGCCCAACATTTCCTGCGCGGCACGGTTTACAAATGTGGCCTTGCCCTCTGCATTAATGCCATAGATCCCCTCCCCCGCGGCCTCGAGAATGAGCTCGTTCTGGGCCTCCACCTCGCGGAAGAACCCATAGATGTTTTGCCACTGCATCAAACCGGCCCGGTGGTGCGCTTCCTGCTCGGCGAGATACTCCCGCCGGTTCTGGGCATTGAGATCCAGAAAACTGAGAACTATTTCTGATCCGCCGGAATGGATACCATAGACTTGCACCCGGAGCGAAGTGCCATCGGCGCGGACAAAATCCAATGCTGTCTCGATATAGCGGCCAAAGTACATGACCGCCTCCAGATATACAGCCATCGCACCAGAGGAAGACGTCAGAAACCTGCTCATTGAAGCTTCTTCGAGACTGCACCCGAACAATTGTGCTGCGGCGGGATTATATGTCAGGACCGCACCGTTGCGCGCATCCAAGACAAGAGCGGGCAGCGGATTGTGCAAAAGCACGTGAGGCAAAACAGAATCTTTTTCCATGCCTTAATGTGGCCCTATCGAAGCGCGCCAAGACAATTACGATATTTCGTATTTCACGAAATATCGTACAAAGTGCCATTTATTTAATCATTTTTATCAATGGATTGTATTTTTTGGACGTATGAAAAACCCGTCTCGTACAGAGGTGGACGCCGTGCCATCATAATTCCAAATCAGGTCATGGGGGATAATATGACAGTTAAGAGCCTTGGAAATCCGTTCTCGAAAGACACCGATCTGCGCCACGGGCAAAGCTGCTCGTGTGACACATGCCAGAGTACTCCAGCCACGGGCACGCGGCATATGTCCAGCGACGATATGCTGGAACAGGCCGTAGAGAGCGCCATCGTACGCTCCGTTTTTGGCCACAGCGACATCGGTCGCCGGTCGTTTATGGGGATGGTCGGCGGCAGCACGGCCGCAGCGGCACTTGCCTCCGTCTTTCCGTTGAGCGAGGCAAAGGCGGCGATCCTTGATAATCTCGGCACGCCAGAAAAGACCGATCTCAACATCGGCTTCGTCCCGATCACCTGCGCCACGCCGATCATCATGGCAGAGCCGTTGGGCTTTTATGCCCGCTACGGTCTGAACGCAAAAGTCATCAAAACCGCCGGTTGGGCGGTGGCGCGCGACAAATCCCTATCGGGTGAATATGATGCCAGCCATATGCTGACGCCTATGCCGCTGGCGATGACACTCGGCGCAGGCTCGATTGCAGAGCCGTACATCATGCCTGCTGTCGAAAATATCAACGGTCAGGCCATTGTTCTGGCCAACCAGCATATGGACAAGCGCGATCCGAAACAGTGGAAGGGCTTCACCTTCGGCGTGCCGTTCGAGTACTCCATGCACAACTTTTTGCTGCGCTATTACGTGGCAGAGTTCGGCCTCGACCCCGATGTCGATATCCAGATTCGCGTAGTTCCGCCGCCGGAAATGGTTGCAAACCTGCGCGCAGGAAACCTCGACGGCTACCTGTCGCCCGATCCGTTCAACCAGCGTGCCGTGTTCGAGGGCATCGGCTTTATCCACATGCTGACCAAGGAAATCTGGGAGGGCCACCCCTGCTGTGCCTTCGCCGCGCCCCTCTCCTTTGCCACTGAGCTACCGAATACTTATGGCGCGCTCCTCAAGTCGATCATCGACGCCACGCAATATGCATCCAATCCCGACAATCGTAGCGAAATTTCGACCGCAATTGCACCTACCAACTACCTGAACCAGCCCGTCACTGTGATCGAGCAGGTTCTGACCGGTACCTACGCCGACGGTCTGGGCGAGGTAAAGCGCGTGCCCGACCGCATCGATTTCGACCCCTTCCCGTGGCAGTCAATGGGCGTCTGGATCCTCACCCAGATGAAGCGGTGGGGCTACATCGAAGGCGATGTGAACTATAAGCAGGTGGCCGAGCAAGTCTATCTGGCAGCCGATGCACGCAAGATCATGACCGATCTGGGATATGATGCGCCTGCGGATAATTACAAATCCCACATGATCATGGGCAAGTCTTTCGATCCGGCCCAGCCCGAAGCCTACGTCAACAGCTTTGCGATCAAGGCGAAATGATGGGAACCCTGTCAGAGAACAAAAAAGCGGCGCTCTTGTCGGTGCTTCTGTTGCTGGTCGGTCTTTTTGTGTGGGAAATCTCTATTCCCGCCCAAAAAGCAGCCGAAGCACTGACCGAATACGAGCGTTTGACAGGGGTGGGCGCGCCAAAAGCCGGCGTCCCCCCGCCCAGTCAAGTGATTGTAAAAGCTTGGGAGCAACTGTCGAACCCGTTCTATGACGCAGGCCCGAATGACAAGGGCATCGGCATACAGATCGGATATTCCATATACCGCGTGCTGGTAGGCTATTTCTTTGCCGCACTCATCGCGATCCCGCTGGGTTTTTTGATCGGCATGTCCCGGGTGGCCTACAAGGCGCTCAATCCGTTTATTCAGGTATTGCGTCCGATCTCGCCGCTGGCCTGGATGCCCCTTGCACTGTTCATAATTCAAGACAGCGAGGCGTCAGCCATTTTCGTCATCTTCATATGTTCGATCTGGCCCATGCTCATCAACACAGCCTTCGGCGTGGCAGGTGTTCGCGAGGACTGGGTGAATGTTGCACGGACACATGAACTGGGCCCGCTCAGAACGGCCTTTACCGTAATCCTGCCCGCCGCCGCCCCCACAATTGTGACGGGTATGCGTATTTCCATCGGTATTGCTTGGCTGGTGATCGTTGCCGCCGAAATGCTCGTGGGCGGGACCGGCATCGGGTATTACGTCTGGAACGAGTGGAACAACCTCGATCTGACCTCCGTCATCTTTTCAATCCTCATGATCGGTGTAGTCGGCATGTTGTTGGACGCAGCCCTTGGCCTGCTCCAGCGCCGCGTCGCATACGTAGAATAAGGTATTCCAATGGCATCCTCCTTCCTGAGCATCGAACAGCTCACTCAGCGCTATCCCGACGGCAAGGGCGGCGAGTTCACGGTCTTCGAAAACGCTAGCTTCGGCATCGAAAAAGGTGAATTCGTCTGCATCCTTGGACATTCGGGCTGCGGAAAATCCACTATAATGAACATTCTTGCCGGATTGGCAGAGCCTACCGCAGGCGTAATCAAAATGGATGGTCAGGCAATCTCCGGCCCCAGCCTCGATCGCGGTGTGGTGTTCCAGAACTACTCCCTGCTTCCGTGGCTCACCACGCTCAAGAATGTGACCTTCGGGGTGGCAGCACGCTTTCCCAAATGGACAAAGCAGCAGGTGACCGACCATTCCATTGCATTTCTGGAAAAAGTAGGTCTGAGCGGGGATGCAATCCACCGCAAACCCAGTCAGCTATCGGGAGGCATGCGCCAACGGGTATCGATTGCCCGCGCCTTCGCAAACGAGCCCAAGCTCTTACTCCTCGACGAGCCGTTCGGCGCTCTTGATGCACTCACTCGTGGCACCATTCAGGACGAGCTGATAAAAGTCTGGAGCGGGACGGACCAGACGGTATTCATGATCACCCATGATATCGACGAGGCGATCCTGCTCGCCGACCGCATCCTGTTGATGACAAACGGTCCTATGGCACGCGTCGCCGAAAGCGTGGAAATCACAATTCCCAGACCGCGCAACCGTACCCAGATCGTTCAGCATCCGAACTATTACGCGATCCGCAACCATCTGGTCCAGTTTTTGGGCGAGCGATCGGTCAAACTTGCTGCGCAGCCGGCTGACGGGATGATTCATCGGCCCGAAACCGTGCGCATCGATAAGACAGAAGAACGCGCAGCCGACAAAGCTCCCCTGCGCGCGATCACGTCATGACAACAGAGCTACCGCGCCCACCCTTGCCGCCCTTCACACGGCAGGACGCGGTGCAAAAAGTCAGAATGGCCGAGAACGCATGGAACAGCAGGGACGTCGCCGCAGTTTCGCGGGCCTATACCTCCGATACGCGATGGCGCAACCGCGCCGAGTTTTTGGACGGACGTGCGCAGGTCGAGGCATTTTTGATCCGCAAATGGGCCGCCGAGGCCGATTACCGCCTGATCAAGGAGCTCTGGGCACATAGTGACACCGCCATAGCTGTGCGCTTTTGCTATGAGTACAGCGATGCACAGGGCAAGTGGTTTCGCGCCCACGGTAACGAGAACTGGCTGTTTGACGAAAATGGCTACATGGCCCGGCGCCATGCCTCGATCAACGATGTACATATAACCGAAGCTGAGCGGTTATTTCACTGGCCTGCCCCCGGACCCCGCCCAGAGGACCACAAGGGCCTGAGCGCTTTAGGCCTTTAATCTTTCCAAACACCCTTAATTATTAACAAAGGACCACGACCCATGAGCACCATGATGACAAAAGAAGATGTCACCGCAATGATCCTGTCTGCAAAGAAAACGGCAGGCCTCACATGGGAGGAAATCGCCGCGAAAATTGACATGTCCCCGGTATGGACCCATTCGGCCGCCATGGGCATGAATGCTTTCCCCCCGCAAAAGGCCGCATTGATGGTCAAGGTAATGGGCCTTCCCCAAGAGGCCGAAAGTCTGCTGTCTGAAAGCCCCACAAAAATCTGGGAGCAGGCCGTGCCGACCGATCCATGCATCTACCGCTTTTACGAGATCGTGGGCGTCTATGGCCCGACACTCAAAGCCCTAATTCAGGAGAAATTCGGCGATGGTATCATGTCAGCCATCGACTTCGAGATGAGTGTGGCAAGGGTGGAAAACCCCAAGGGCGACCGCGTCAAGATCGAGATGTCTGGTAAATATCTGGGATATAATAGTTGGTAAGAATGTAGCTGAACGACGAAGCATGATACTGGCGGCCCCTAATCCGCAAGGGGCGTGGCCGCCAGTGTTGTGACAAAGTTGCGGTAGTTATTCAGATAGGCCTCGCGGGTGTAGCGTTCCAACCCACCCGACGTTTCGCGCTGGAACCGCTCGGGGGTCGATAGCACCCGGCGCATCGCTTCGGCGATAGCCGCGATATCACCGCGCGGCACCAATATACCGTTCCGTCCGCTCTCAATCATCTCGCGCGGGCCATAGTTCACATCATACGAAATTACCGGACATCCGTTCGATAGCGCCTCGAGGATCGAAAGCCCAAACCCTTCGGTTGTTGTCGGATAGACAGAGGCCAATGCCCCCTGAAAAACAGGCAACGGCGCATTCGTATAGCCCGCCAACATCACGCGGCCCCCACAGCCAAGCCTTGCGATCTGGGCCTCTAGCTGCGCCGCGCCCGCCCCGGATCCGTAGATAAGGTAATCAACCTGCGGAAATTCAGTCATGATCCTGCAAAATGCCTCGATACATTCGTCGATCGGCTTTCCCACAAGATCAAGCCGCGAAACCGTCACAAAATGCCTGCGCAGTTGCGCGGGCGCAGACACCCGTTCGCAATAATGCGGGATCACATGCACTGATGCGGCAGGCGTCACGTCGGCCTCAATCTGCGCCTTATGCACACCAGTGGATGTGATGATGGCCTCTCCTTTGAAATTCTCGATTAGAAATTTCGAGCGGGGGACGATTTTCCCGTTCGGTCCTCGGTGATCTGCATGCAAAAACAGCGCACGCCGCGCTTTGGTCACAGGCGACAGATATGCCGATGTTACCCCGTCGAAAAATACGACTGCGTCGCCCCAGCCGATCATCTCGAAGATGTTTTGCTGAAATATCCGCTCCATCCGGCAGATTGTTCCGGTTACCAGATTTCTGCCGATCACAAATTTTCCTTCGTGGGTTTTGGCCCAGCGGACCGCCCGGCCGCTTACATAATCAGTCGTCTCGATTATACCGCCGCCCTTGTGCACCTTCAGCTGGTGCACCAATCCGTCGATGAGGGTAAAGCGTTGCTCACCCGCGCTGTTTGGCACTGTGCGCTTCGTGATGGTGCCTAACGTCGTGTGTTTCGTACGGTCAAGCATCACGAGAACGCCGTCCTGCAGATAGGTGGTTTTGCTCCTGCTGACTTGCGTTTCATCAAAATGCGGAAAATCTTCGAACGGCGCGATCCCTGCTGCGAGTGCCGCAGCATGACATGCCTCGGGAACAGTAAGATTACGCACGCCTGACGCAATGATCCCTCCGTCCTGAAGCTGGGAAAATTTAAGTTTCTGGTTCGGATTATGGTCAAGGTTGAGGATTACAGGATCAAATTCTGCCATTTCCGCAAGCGCGTTCATCCGCCTGTAGATGGCCCGCACCTTGCCACCTCCGCCGAGCCCGATCCGTTCGAAGATGCTGTAGACCTTCGTCACGCGAAGGCTCGCACAATTGGTGCGCCTTGATCCCTCATATCTTGGCGGCGGCATGCGCCACCGCCGCTGAAGAGTGCTGCGAAAGCTCCGCAGCACGCTCTATCTTGCGCACCAGTGCGGCGTAGTGCGGCTCACCCCCTTCGGCCAGAAAGGCAAACCATTTAGACAGGATCACTTCGGCACGCGCCGCATCTACCGGCACGTGACTGTTGCGGATATGCGCCATCGCCATGCTAATCGGCTCGGAATCGTGGCCGTCAATCTTTATCGAGATGTATCCCATTCCCGAATTATCCACGACGGCAGGAAATCGTTTATGCAGTGCATTGTGCCCAAAGGAAAATATCGTCCGCTCGTCGTGCACGCGGATTGCCGTGCCCATGCTGTTGAACGGCAGATGCGCCTGATAGACGAACATCGCATCGTCAGCTGCATATTTTGTGATAACCAGGCCGTTGGACCGCGAATATCCGACAGGTATTATATCGCCCAATCGCATCATATAGCGGCGCAACTCGTTGACATAATCATGTGACAGACAATCATCGTCATCAATGCGAAAATTGACCAAAGGCCGCCCTGCCGCATCGTTCAGCTCTGATAGTCTGGGCCAGATCGCGGCGTGCACGCTGGTCTCGGACGACACTACCAGTTCGAGGTTTGGATGATCGCCACAAAGGGTGCGCAGCCGTGACAGATAAGGCGCGGGCATGATGTCAGACGTCAGCACCAGACAGACATAATTCTTGTCCGATTGCGCCCTAAGCGATGGCAGCAAAAAATTCTCGAATAGATAGAAACGAAGCGCCATGCGTCCTGACGCATAAAGCGTTTCAGCATTCAGGGCACGCATCGCGTCAATCTCGTCGGGGGTGGTGGCCCCCCGTGAGCTGCGCCAATCGCCTTTACCACAAAAGGAGAACCTGCAAATACCGATTGCGGGTTCAAGTAACGGTATCATAGTCCAACACGCCCTGCCCAATTCCCACACTGCACTGCCCCTGAACCCTAGGCCTGCCGCCCGCACAAGTACAGTGGCTCCACGCGGGCAAAGGCCTGCGCGGAATGCGTTTCACCCGACGATATTGAATTCGGGCCCATAGGGATAGCCGGTGATATTCTCGTTACCTTCGGCATTGATAATTAAAATATCATGCTCGCGGTAGCCACCCGCGCCGGCACTCCCCGCGCCTATCGTGAGCATCGGTTCCATCGAGATGACCATGCCTGTTTCCAGCACGGTGTCCACATCCTCACGCAGCTCCAGCCCTGCCTCGCGACCGTAATAATGCGATAGCACCCCGAATGAGTGGCCGTATCCAAAGGTACGGTATTTCAGCAGGTCCCGCTCGGCAAAAAAATCGTTGATCTTTTGGGTGATCTCCGAGCATTTTGAACCAGGCAGCAGCAAACTCATTCCGTATTCATGCGCCGCGACATTGGCCTCCCAGATGCGTAGACTCGCAGCGTCCGCCTCGCCCACAAACATCGTCCGCTCCAAAGCGGTGTAATAACCCGAGATCATCGGGAAGGTGTTGAGGCTCAGGATATCGCCCCGCTCCAACTTGCGACTGGTCACGGGGTTATGGGCGCCGTCGGTGTTGATCCCCGACTGGAACCAGACCCAAGTATCGCGGTATTCAGCATCGGGGAACTGTCGCGCAATCTCAAGCTCCATCGCGTCGCGGCCCGCCATGGCGACATCAATCTCACGGGTGCCAACCCGCACGGCGTCGCGGATGGCATACCCCCCCACATCTGCCACTTTCGCACCCGCACGGATGAGGTCCAGCTCAGCAGCAGACTTGTGCATGCGTTGACGCATTGTAGCAGGCGCTACATCGATACAAGTCTTCGGAGTAAGGAATTCGTCCAGCAACACCTTTTGCGTAATGCTCAGATGGTCCCCCTCGAACCCGATCATTTTGTCCGTTCCGGTCACACTGCGGATCGCACGCCAGTAGTTATTCCGCTGCCAGTCAGTATAGGTTATATTGTCCCCATGACCCCGCCGCCACGGCTGTGCTGCGTCAATCCCCGCACTGAGCGTTACGCTGTCGGTAGGCGTCACGACCAAGGCATAGGGCCGCCCGAATGCGCAGTACAAAAAGCCTGCGTAATAGGCGACATTGTGCATCGAGGTGAACACACACGCTTCGACACCCGCCGATGCCATGTCGGCACGCAATTGCCTCAGGCGAGCGTCGTACTCCGCCCCCTCAAACGGCAAGGTTTGGTCACCTTGGTGAAAACGATAATACTGTGGACGGTCCATCATAAGTTCCTTCAAAAGCGCAAGCCAAAGCTGCGCGTGAAGGAGGGCCTTAATCCTTCCCCACCGCAAAGTCGGCAAAGCAAGATCCCGGCGTTCAGGAGAGGGTAAAGGTCATGCACAAGATGCTGGCGACGCCATCGCCGACCTGTGCATTATCTTTGCCCTGACGGACGGCCCTGTGGCAAGTGATTTTAGCGCGTGCGCCGCAAATTGCTGGCTCTTAGCGCCCGTAGCGTGCAGCCGTGAGGCCGTCCATGGAAATCTCGGGTGTGTTTCCCATCACCACATCCGCGACAGCGCGACCTGACCCACAGGCCATGGTCCAACCCAGCGTGCCGTGCCCTGTGTTAAGGAACAGGTTGCTATATTTGCTAGCGCCCAGCACCGGCGTCCCGTCCGGTGTCATAGGCCGCAATCCTGTCCAGCCCTCGGCGCGTGAAATATCACCGCCCTTTGGGAACAGATCGCCGATTACATGCTTGACGGTGTCTGTGGCATGGGGTCCCAGACGGCTGGAATATCCCGCGATCTCGGCCTGCCCCGCCACGCGTATCCGGTCCCCCAACCGGGTGATCGCCACCTTGTGTGTCTCATCCATAATTGTGGATTGAGGCGCAAAGGCATCATCGTTCACGGGCAGCGTCACCGAGTAGCCCTTGACCGGATACACCGGTAACCTGATCCCGATCGGATTGAGAACACTGACCGCATAGCTGCCCATCGCACAGACATAGGCATCGCCCGTAATGCGGCCCGCAATTTCCGTATCGACACCCGCAACCTTGCCGTTTTCGATGGCAATTGCCTTGATCGACTGGCCATATTGGAATTCGACACCCATCTGGATGCACTTTTCTGTCAGCGCGATGGTGAACATCCTGCAATCGCCAGTGCGGTCCGCCGTTAGACGCAAACCGCCGACAAATTTGTCGCGCACATGGCCCAGCGCCGGTTCCACCGCGACACAGGCATCGCGGTCCAGCACCTCGTAGGGAGAACCGTATTCCGCGAGAACCTCCTGATCCGCCTTCGATGCTTTCATCTGCTTGGCCGTCCGGAACAGTTGCAGCGTCCCCTGCTGGCGTCCGTCATATTCTATGCCTGTATCGGCAATTAGATCCGGCATCACGTCCCGCGAATAACTCGACACCCGCACCATGCGCCCCTTGTTGCGGGCATAGCTTTCCTCATTGCAGTTGCCGACCATCTGCGCACACCATTTCCACATGGTCGGACTCATCAGTGGCCAGATGAACAGCGGACGGCGCTTCATGAACATCCATTTTATTGCCTTGAGCGGTATGCCGGGTGCCGCCCAAGGCGAAGTCATCCCATAGCTGAGCTGCCCCGCATTGGCATAGCTGGTCTCAAGACCCGGCCCCGTCTGGCGGTCGATCACGACCACCTCGACCCCCTGTTTGGCAAGATAGTAAGCTGTAGTAACGCCAATGACGCCCGCCCCCATCACAACAACTTTCATCGGCCTATCCTTTTGGGGCAGCTTTGCGCTGCATCTGGTCTAGAAACGTCGCACGCTTAGACCCCTATTCCGCAGCTTCCAGATACTCGTCCATCGGCGGGCAGGTACAGCTGAGGTTTCTATCCCCCCAGACATTATCCACACGATTAACCGGCGGCCAGTATTTATCTACGCGGAAGGCCCCTCTGGGGAAACAGCCCTGCTCGCGGGTATAGGGGCGGTCCCAATCCTTGACCAAATCCTCCATCGTGTGCGGCGCATTCTTGAGCGGGTTGTTCGTCCCGTCGATGCGCCCCTCCTCGATGTCTGCAATCTCGCCGCGAATCGCTATCATCGCATCGCAAAACCGGTCCAGCTCGGCCTTGGTTTCGGATTCCGTGGGCTCGATCATCAACGTGCCTGCCACCGGCCAACTCATGGTGGGGGCGTGAAATCCGGCGTCCATCAGGCGTTTCGCAATATCGTCTACCGTGACATGCGCGCTCTCGGCGAAGGGGCGCGTATCGATGATGCACTCATGGGCGATGCGGCCCGTAGGTCCCTTGTACAGAACCTCGAACGATCCCTCCAAACGTCTGGCGATATAGTTGGCGTTCAAAATTGCCACACGCGTCGCCTGCGTCAGCCCCTCGCCGCCCATCATAAGGCAATAGGCCCATGAGATCGGCAACAGCGAAGGCGACCCGAAGGGCGCGGCAGATACCGCCCCCTCGCCACTGGTGGGATCACCGGGCAGGTGCGTGATCAGATGCTCTTTCACGCCAATCGGGCCCATGCCGGGGCCACCACCGCCATGCGGGATGCAAAACGTCTTGTGCAGGTTCAGGTGGCTTACATCACCGCCCAGATCACCGGGCCGCGACAGACCGACCATGGCGTTCATGTTCGCACCGTCGATATAGACCTGTCCGCCATTGGCGTGCACGGTGTCGCACACGTCAATTACCGTCTCCTCGAACACACCGTGCGTCGAGGGGTAAGTGATCATACAGGCCGCAAGGTTATCCTTATGCTCCGCGACTTTGGCGTTAAAATCGTCCAGATCAATATCGCCATTAGCGGCAGATTGGATCGGAACAACTTTCCATCCCACCATCTGCGCGGAGGCGGGATTGGTGCCATGCGCACTCATCGGAATGAGGCAAATATTGCGATGCCCCTGCCCATTCGCACGGTGATAGGCAGCAATCGTCAAAAGCCCCGCATACTCCCCCTGCGCGCCAGAGTTCGGCTGCATGGAGATCGCGTCATAGCCCGTTACATCACACAGCTTGGCCGATAGATCATCGATCATCTCGTAATACCCTGCCGCCTGATCCTTCGGGATATAAGGATGCAGCAACGCAAACTCGTCCCAACTCACAGGCATCATTTCCGCAGCCGAGTTCAACTTCATCGTGCAAGACCCCAGAGGGATCATCGCACGGTCCAGCGCCAGATCACGGTCAGCAAGGCGGCGCATGTAGCGCATCATTTCCGTCTCGGCGCGGTTCATGTGGAACACCGGATGGGTCAGGAAGTCGGAAGTACGGATAAGCTTTTCGGGCATTTGGTAATGCGGGGTATAATCCTTGTCTTCCCGCTCAATCCCGAAAGCCCGCCAGACCGCCTCGATCGTCGACGAACGTGTACGCTCGTCTAATGTGATCCCAACTTGGGTCGTGCCGACTTTTCGCAGGTTGATCCCCTCGTCCACTGCTGACTTCATCACCGCACTTTGCAGCGGCCCGACATCCACAGTGATCGTGTCAAAGAACGCCGCGGGACGCACGTCAAATCCTGCGGATTTGAGCCCCTCGGCTAGACGCGCCGTCTTGCGGTGTATGCGCTGCGCAATCGCTTTCAGTCCTTCGGGGCCATGAAACACAGCGTAGAAACCAGCCATCACCGCAAGCAACGCCTGTGCAGTACACACGTTTGAGTTCGCCTTTTCGCGGCGGATGTGCTGCTCACGGGTTTGCAGGGACAAACGATAGGCGCGGTTGCCGTGGCTATCGATCGACACCCCCACAATCCTTCCGGGCATAGAGCGGGCGTAGGATGCCTTTGTCGCCATATAGGCCGCATGCGGGCCGCCGTACCCGACCGGCACGCCAAAGCGCTGGGTCGAGCCCACTGCAATATCCGCACCCATCGCACCGGGCTCCTTGAGCAGGGTCAGCGATAGCGGGTCCGCCGCAATAATCCCGATCGCTTTTTCTTCATGCAGCGCTGCAATCTGCGGTGTAAAATCGCGCAGATGCCCGTAAGTACCCGGGAACTGGAAGATCGCTCCGAATACCTCGGCCGCATCCATATCGTCAGGATTGCCTACAATCACTTCGATTCCCAACGGCGCCGCCCGCGTCTTCATCACATTGATGTTTTGCGGATGACAGTTCTCGTCGATGAAAAACCCCATGACTTTGGTCTTGGCGACCCGCTTGGCCATAGTCATGGCTTCCGCGCAGGCAGTGGCCTCGTCCAACAGCGAAGCATTGGCAATCTCCAAACCGGTCAGGTCCGCCACCATCGTCTGGAAATTCAACAATGCTTCAAGCCGCCCTTGCGAAATCTCGGGCTGGTAGGGTGTATAGGCTGTATACCACGCGGGGTTCTCGAAAATATTACGCTGGATCGCGGGAGGCGTGACCGTCCCGTGATAGCCCTGACCGATGAGCGAGGTCAAAACCTTGTTCTTCCCCGCCACAACCTTCATGTGCCGCAGCAATTCCTGCTCCGACAATGGCTTGCCGAAGTCGAGCGGCTCGGCCTGCCGAATTTTGGCGGGCAGGGTATCATCGATCAGCGCATGAAGGTCCTTTGCGCCCACAACCTTGAGCATTTCCGCCATTTCGGACACGGACGGCCCGATATGGCGGCGGTTGGCGAAGTCATAGGGGAGGTAGTTTGTGGGCGTAAAGGTCATGATGCTTTCCTCGAAGGTCAGGCGATAAGGGCGTTATAAGCGGCTTCGTCCATATAGGCGTCCATCTGGGCCGGATCGGACGGCCTGATTTTCATAAACCACCCCTCACCCAAAGCATCCTCGTTTGCCAAAGACGGGGCATCACCGAGGGCCTCGTTGATCTCCACGATCTCGCCGTCGATAGGCGCAAGGATGTCGGACGCAGCCTTCACACTTTCGATCACCACAACTTCCTCGTCCTTGGTTACAACCCTGCCCACTTCGGGCAGTTCAACAAAGACGATATCGCCCAACTGCGTTGTGGCATGGGTCGTGATCCCCACCACAATCAGATCGCCCTCGGCGCGCAGCCATTCATGCTCTTCAGTAAATTTCATCAGTCGTCTCCGGTTGGTTATCGTTTGAAATTTGCAGGGACAAATGGCAGTGCCGAGACAGTAAGGGGCAGACGTTTGCCCCGTAACGCGCCAAACACCACAGTCCCCTCTTTGGTAAATTCAGCAACGAGCATACCCATCGCAACAGGACCGCCCACAGTGGGGCCAAATCCGCCCGAGGTAATCCGGCCAACAGGCGTTTCGCTGTCCTCATCGGCAAAGAGTTCGACTCCTTCGCGCATGGGCGCGCGGCCCTCAGGCAGCAGGCCTACGCGCTTTGTCGCCGGTGCTCCGGCCATCTCGCGCAGCACAACATCAGCGCCGGGAAACCCGCCTGCCCGCGCGCCGCCCGCGCGCCGCACCTTTTGGATCGCCCAGCCCAATGCCGCCTGCGACGGTGTGGTCGACGCGTCCATGTCGTGCCCGTAAAGGCACAAGCCCCCCTCAAGCCGCAAGCTGTCCCTTGCGCCCAAACCGACAGGCGCAACATCCTCGTGGGCCAAAAGTAGCTCGGCCAGAGCAACAGCCTGCTCCTGTGGTACTGAAATCTCGTATCCGTCCTCACCGGTATAGCCAGAGCGCGACACCCAACATTCGGCCCCCGCAAGCGACAGCGTTGCAACATCCATGAACCGCATTTCGGCCGCACGTGGATCAAGGGCCGCCAGAACGGCCTGAGCCGAGGGCCCCTGCAACGCCAGCAGCGCACGGTCGGTAACCTCGGTCACCGTCACGCGCCCAAGATTTGCGACCATATGCGCGATATCCGACGCCTTGCAGGCCGCATTCACCACAACAAAGATATGATCACCCCGATTAGCCAACATAAGATCATCCATGATCCCGCCAGCCTCGTTGGTAAAAAATCCGTAACGTTGGCGGTTTGGCTTCAAATCCAGAATATCAACAGGCACCAGCGCCTCAAGGGCCAGTGCTGTCGCGGCATAATCTGGGCCGCTCAGGATCACCTGTCCCATATGGCTTACATCAAACAGCCCTGCTTTTTCGCGGGTGTGGCTGTGCTCCTTCATCACACCGGAAGGATATTGTACCGGCATGGCATAGCCCGCAAACGGCACCATCTTGGCCCCCAGTGCAATATGTAGATCATGCAACGGTGTATGCAGCAGATCGGACATCAACAGCTCCCTCATCTTCAAAAGCCGCGCAGATTTTGTAAATCAAACGGCACCACGGGTACGCAGACGGCAGTGCGCCTTGCGTGTGATGCCCCCTCTGTCCTTGCACCTGAGAATGCTATCCCTTCGGTGTGCGCCAAACTGCGCCGCTCTCCAGAGTCTTCGTAACCGTGTCGGTCCATTTGCCTGAGAGTTTCCGGGGCGGTTGCTCCTTCGGCACCAGCTGTGCTGGTTCTCCCGACGACGATGTTAGCGGGAAGATGCAGCAACTGCGCAGCCGCCGCAAGATATTTTACGCAGCGGTGCGAAAACATGTTCGATGACACAGACCGCAAAAACAGCGTTCACACGCGACAAGATTTATCCACAAGACAAAGATCCGCAGACTAACATCGAAAAATATAACCAAGTCAGTAGCTACTGACCGATAGCTGATGCGTCGCGTGAAAAACTATCCACAGGCCTCAGTACTGGCCACGGAGATATTCCATTACAGCACTGCGCACCGACATGTCACCTTGCGCCCGCGCTTGCTCGATCACGGCGCGCACCTCGCTCAGGTCACAACGGCGCAACAAGCTCTTGACCGGCCCGATCGACGCAGGCCGCATCGAGAGCGTACGGAACCCGATAGCGGCAAAGCACAGCGCCTCGACGGGGCGTCCCGCATCCTCGCCACAAAATGACAGCGGCGTATTAGAGGCCTCGCAACGCTTCACGATCCCCTCCAAAAACGTCAGAAAACTGAGGTTGAGTGTGTCATAACGTTTGCGCACCCTTTCGTTCTCGCGGTCGGCTGCAAAGAAAAACTGTTTGAGGTCATTGCCACCGATCGACAAAAACTCGACTTCTTCGAAAAACTTATCCGGAGCGAATGCAAGGCTCGGTGTCTCCAGCATCGCGCCGACCTCAATTGATGAGGGCACGACATGACCGAGCTTTTTCTCGCGCAGCAGGGTTTTATCAACTTCGGCACGGGCGGCCCGAAACTCCTCGAATTGCGCCACGAACGGAAACATCACCGTCAAAGGCCCGCCATTGGCCGCCCGAAACAGTGCCTGCAGTTGCATCCGCATAATGCCCGGTTTGTCCAGCCCGACCCGAATCGCCCGCCATCCCAGTGCGGGATTCGGCTCATCGTTGGGCTTCATGTAGGGCAGCACCTTGTCAGATCCGATGTCCAGCGTACGGAACACGACACGCTTGCCCTGCGCGGCGTCCAGCACGCGTGTGTAAAGCGCGCTCAACTCTGATCGGCGCGGCATCTGGTTGCGCACCAGAAACTGCAACTCCGTTCGAAACAGTCCCACGCCCTCGGCGCCCGAACTGCCCAACGACGGCAGATCGGCCATCAGACCCGCATTCATATGCAGACCGATCACATTGCCGCATTTTGTCTCGGCGGGCTTGTCGCGGATCGAAGTATAACGCTCTTGCGCTGCGGCCTGCATCGCAATTTTATCGCGAAACGCTGTCGCAACGGTGTCTTCAGGGCGCAGATGAACAATTCCCTGCTCGCCGTCGACCATCACATGATCACCGTTCAGTGCCTCATTGGTAATCCGTCCTGCGTGCACGATCAGCGGGATCGCCAATGCCCGCGCAACAATCGCGGCATGCGACCCGACGGAGCCTTGTTCAAGCACGATACCACGCAAACTGCGCCCGTATTCCAGCAACTCCGCAGGCCCTATGTTGCGCGCCACAAGGATAGGATCACTGGGCATCTCTGCGCCAGTGTTCTTTCCCTGCCCCGTCAAAATTCTTAACAGACGGTTGGACAGATCATCGAGATCGCTCAGACGTTCGCGCATATAGCTGTCAGAGGATTGACCGATGCGCGACCGGGCGAGCGATTGCTCTTTTTCCACAGCAGCCTCTGCCGACAGACCCTGTGTGATATCCGCCTGCATCCGCTGCATCCAGCTTTTTGAATTCGCAAACATGCGGTAGGTCTGGATCACCTCCTGCTGATCCTTGTCCCCCATCGCCATACCCAGCATCTGATCAACACTCAGGCGCAAGGCATCAACCGCATCCGACAGCCGCTTTCCCTCACGTTCGGGGTCGTCAGTAACGAGGTTTGATACTACGACCCGCGGTTCATGCAGCCAGATATGACCCTCGGCCACGCCCTCCTGCGCCACAGTACCACGCAGCAAAACCGGCTGGCTGTGGCGCGCAGACATTGCAGCCCCCTCACCGACAAACGCGCCCAGTTCGGTCATCTCGGCAAGAACCATGGCCACAACTTCTAGGGCATATTCCTCGTCAGTATTAAATTCCCGCGCGATTTTGGACTGGACGACCAGCACGCCAAGCGTATCGCCCAAGCGTTGGATCGGCACCCCCAGGAAGCTGGAATAGATCTCCTCTCCGGTTTCGGGCATATACCTGAAACCAGTGGCCTGCGGCGCGTCGGGCGTGTTGATCACGCGCCGTCTCTTTGCCACCCGCCCCACGAGGCCTTCGCCCATCTTCATCCGCGTTTGGTGCACCGCGTCCTTTTTCAGCCCCTCAGTCGCGCATAGCTCCAAGGTGTCCTCGTCACGGAACAGATAGATCGAGCAAACTTCGCACCCCATCGAATCAGCAATGAGACTGGTGATTTTATCAAGACGGGCCTGACCCGCGTCATCACCTGCCATGGCGTCGCGCAGACGACCCAGCAGCTTGCGACTGTCGCTTTCTGTCCGATTTGCCATGGTTTCCCTAGTCCTTGGTTCACAAACACCATACCGCCTGCAACCTCGGATGGGGAGAGGGAAACACGCATATAGCGAGAATGCCGCGTCACTGCCCGAAATTAAAGCGCTGCATTAAGAACACCGCACACCGCGTTGTTATAAATCCAAAAAACCAGACCAGTGCAGCCCTCTCGCTCAGGAGGCCTTATCAAGTTCGAACGCATCGTGCAGCGCCTGCACCGCAAGCTCCATATATTTGCGGTCAATCAGAACCGAAATCTTGATCTCGGAGGTAGTGATAACCTTGATGTTCACGCCCTCGTCCGAGAGGACTTTGAACATTTTGGCAGCAACGCCTGTATGGCTGCGCATACCGATCCCGACGACCGAAACTTTCGCCACATCTTCATCCACAATCAATTCGTCGTAGTTGAACACGCCTGCTGATGCAGCTTTTTGCATTGCGGCATCCGCCCGCTTGACCTGATCCACGGGACACGACCATGTCATGTCGGTGCGCCCCTCTTCGGCGATGTTCTGCACGATCATGTCAACATTGACGCCGCCATCGCTCAGCGTGCCGAAGATTGCCGCCGCGATTCCGGGGCGGTCCTCGACCGATACCAGCGTCATTTTCGCTTCGTCGCGGCTGAACGCCACGCCCGCTACCACATTGCTTTCCATGATTTCCTCCTCGTCACAGACGAGCGTGCCGGCATCGTCTGATTGTTCCTCAAAACTGCTCAACACCCGCAACTTTACCTTGTACCGCATCGCCAACTCAACTGAGCGCGTCTGAAGCACTTTTGCTCCCAGCGACGCCAGTTCGAGCATTTCTTCGAAAGAAATCTTGTCCAGCTTGCGCGCTTTGCTTTCGACCCGCGGATCCGTGGTATAGACGCCGTCCACATCTGTGTAGATGTCGCACCGCTCGGCACCGAAGGCGGCCGCAAACGCTACCGCAGTAGTATCCGAACCGCCACGGCCCAGCGTTGTGATCCGGCCCTCCGGGCTCACGCCCTGAAACCCTGCGACGACGGCAACTTTCATGCCTTCAGCAAATTTTGCCATAATGTTGTCAGACGGGATCGCCTCGATCCGCGCACTGGCGTGGGCGGATGTCGTCTGCACAGGCACCTGCCACCCTTGCCAGCTTCGCGCAGGTACATCCATTTCCTGCAACGTCAGGGCCATCAGGCCCGCCGTCACATTCTCTCCGCTCGATACAACCGCATCATATTCGCGTGCATCATACAGCGGGCTCGTCTCATTTACCCAGCCGACCAACTCGTTGGTTTTGCCGGACATTGCCGAGACGATAACGATCACGTCGTAACCTTTGGCCACCTCTACGCCCACACGTTTTGCAGCGCGGCGGATACGGTCCAGTGTGGCCACCGAAGTGCCACCGAATTTCATTACCAATACAGGCATCTGACCCTCGTCCTATTGCTCCGCGCCGCGTCTACGCGAGGGAGCGCGGCTGCGCAACAAAGATCAGTAGGGGTGCGCCCGCCCATCCCACGTCTCGAAACAACCCGTTGTGCCAATATCCAACGCCTCGAAACGCGAAGCCAGTCCGGTCACGGCCTCATCGACTGTGATCGCAGCTGTGTCGCCCCCCATATCTGTCTGGACCCAGCCTGGATGATATATCCCCACAGCAATCCCTTCAGCCTTTAGGTCCGTCGCCAGATTACGCCCCAGATTGAGGACGGCCGCCTTGGAAGCACGGTAGATATAGCTGCCCCCTGGAGCGAGCTCGCTCGACGCCATTTGCGACGAGATGATCGCGATGCGCGGATTTTCTGCACGGCGCAAATGAGGTAGCAACGCCTGAACGGCCAAGAATACCCCAGTTACATTTGTGGCAAAGCTTTGGGCCCATAGATCAGCCCCGTATCCCGTCTCGATATCGTTGCCTTTATCGAGATAGACGCCTGCGTTACATACCAGCAGTTCTACCGCGCTGTCGCCCAGCGCCGCGGCCATATCCTTGTGGCTGCTGGGGTGCGTCACATCCAGCGAAATATCACCCATGGGGGACCGGCTGGTGCCCGTCACGTCGAACCCTGCGGCACGGTAATGCGCGGCAAGTCCCGCACCGATGCCACGACTGGCGCCCGTTATTACAACTGTCATCAGGTCTTCCTCACGTTATTGGAGTTTCTGTTTTGGCTTGAATGGCAGCGAGATCACCGGCACACCCTCTTCAATAAGCTGCCGCGCCTCCTGCGCGGTCGCCTCACCGTATATTGAGGTCTCGGGCGCCGTGCCCTCATGCATTGCACGTGCTTTTTCGGCAAACTTTCCGCCGACATAGGTCGCGTTTTCCTCGACCTGTTTGCGCATTTTTGCGATCGCGATTTCCATGGCCTCTTTTGACAATGGCGGCTGGCCCGACTTGGGCACTTCCGGCATATCAGCAGCAACCGACGATATTAGAGCGACCTGCGGCGCCATCAGCGCCTTGGAGACGTCTGCCCCTCCGCACACAGCACAGCTTACCTGCCCTGCTGCGAGCTGCGCATCGAATGCCGCAGCCGAGGCAAACCACCCGTCAAACGTATGGCCGTGATTGCATTTCAACGCATAGCGGATCATCTGGCCTCACTTCCTGTTTCATTCACAAGCCTGTTGCGCGGGCATGCTCCGCCGCCGCAGGTCAAGCAGGTCGCGCATGTTTCTCTGCTGACTTATCTACCGGCTTGAGTGCGCTCTTGGGCGGACTAAAGCTATTGATAAGCTTTGACAATTCGCGCTCGTTCACCAGTTTTGCGGCCTTCTTGCGTGAGACCCATTTGCGCCGCCGGTATTTTCGCTCCGGAAACTTCGTCTTTAGTGTCTTTACCTTGACCGGATATAACATCGCTAGGCAAGGAACATCCTCCTCGCCCTCTCTCATCCGCGCGTAGGAATACACACCGATGCAATCATCACTCGCCGTGCCCACAACTCCTGCCTCTTCCCAACTTTCCGTGAGGGCGCAATCCGCAGGGGTCTTGCCGTCCATGGGCCAGCCTTTTGGCACAATCCAGCGTTTGCGCCTCCGCGAGGTGATAAGCAAAATCTGCACCTTGCCGCGCCGTACACGCCAGCATAGTGCCGCAAACTGTGTGCGCGCACTGCCTTTTTCACCGCCATGTAACGAGATCGGCAATTGATTTGCCATTATCGCGTAACCCTCGCCTCAAAACCTCTTAACCTCCTGTTCTACAGGGTTTCCCCTCCAAGCACCAGCACCCTCCCGCGCCCTCTTGCGGGGGCGCTCCGCTTGGCGGATAACCGGAGGCATATGGCGCGCCTATTTTTCCTTTTTGTTTCGATTGTCGTAATGGTTCTGCCAGCGCAGGCCCAGCCTGTGAATTCACCCCCCGTGACCGTGTTTGCCGCCGCCTCCCTGCGCGATGCCCTGAGCGAGATCGCAACCAAATACCCCGCAGAGGTGACTCTATCGTTTGCAGGCTCAGGCACCCTTGCCCGCCAGATCGACGCAGGAGCTCCGGCGGATGTGGTCATTCTCGCCCATCGCGACTGGAGCGCGTGGCTGTCACAGCGCGGTCTGATCCTCAACGGCACACAGACAGAGATCGCCGGTGGTCGCCTTGTGCTTGTCGGTGCGGCAGATGCCCCTGATCTAAGTGTCGCTAATGCGGATACACTTCTCGCGGCGCTTGATGGCGGACGCCTCGCCATAGGTCAGCGGGATGGCGTGCCCGCAGGCGCCTATGCGCGCGAGTGGCTCACGGATATTGACGCATGGGATACGTTATTGCCACAGCTTGCCGAAACCGACAGCGTGCGCGCCGCTCTCGCCCTTGTTGCTGTCGGGGCGGCCCCACTTGGTGTGGTCTATGCCTCTGATGCTGTTGCAGAAGCGCGTGTAAGGGTGGTCTATACCGTACCCGATGAGAGCCATTCCGCGATCCGCTATCCTGCCGCCGCTGTAACGGAGGCGGGCCGCCCCTTCCTCACACTGCTGTCCAGCCCTGCCGCTGCTGCCATCTTTGCAAAATACGGCTTTACGCCGTGACGCTGGACGCCGTCGCATGGGAGGCACTCCGCCTTTCACTCTGGGTTGCCCTATGGGCGACGATCATCGCCGTACCACTGGCCCTCTGGGTTGCGTGGCTGCTGGCGCGCAAAGAGTTTTATGGCAAATCCCTGCTCAACGCGCTGGTGCATCTGCCGCTGGTCCTGCCGCCAGTGGTGACAGGCTACGTTCTTCTGGTAATCTTTTCGCCCAATGCTCCTGTGGGCGCCACGCTCGCCGCTGTGGGGCTCACTCTGGCGTTCAAGTGGACCGGCGCCGTGCTGGCCGCCATTGTGATGGGGTTTCCCCTGATGGTCCGCGCAATGCGTTTGGCGATAGAGGCGGTCGATCCAAGGATCGAGGACGCCGCAGCCACACTTGGCGCCTCGCGCGTGGGCGTGTTCACCCGCGTGACCCTGCCGCTTATCGCGCCCGGTATCCTTGCTGGAGCGGTCATGGGCTTTGCCAAAGCTATGGGGGAGTTTGGCGCAACCATCACCTTTGTCGCAAACATTCCAGGCCAGACGCAGACCCTGCCCATCGCCATCTGGACTGCCCTTCAAATTCCGGGCGGTGAGGGTAAAGCAGCCGCAATGGCCCTGCTGTCGTGTGCTGTGGCGCTGGGTGCGGTTTTCCTTTCCGAAGGACTGGCGCGCCGCGTCGCAGTCCGGATTTCCGGCGCGTCATGAAGCTCCGCCTGAAACATAAATTCGCGGGCTTCACCCTTGACCTCGACCTTGAGGCAGGCAGCGGGATTACAGCCCTTTTTGGCCGCTCCGGTGCAGGAAAAAGCACTATTATCAATGCCATTGCAGGCTTGCTTCGCCCTGACGAGGGCTATCTCGAAGTTGACGGAACGGTTTTGATGGACACTACCCGTGGCTTACACATGCCACCGCACAAAAGGCGCTTTGGCACCGTGTTTCAGGATGCACGTCTGTTTGCACATCTCACCGTGGCGCAAAACCTCGATTTTGGCACCCGCTATGCGCCACGCGGTACTTCTGTCCCCCGCGCCGAGGTGATTGACCTTCTGGGCCTTGCCGGTCTGCTGGATCGTGCGCCGAACACACTGTCCGGCGGCGAGAAGCAACGCACAGCACTGGGCCGCGCCCTGCTCAGCGCACCACGTATGCTGTTGATGGATGAACCCCTTGCCAGTCTCGATAGTGCCCGCAAACACGAAATCCTGCCCTACCTAGAACATTTGCGCGACGGCCCTCTAAACCTGCCCATCCTCTACGTCAGTCATGCGGTAGACGAGATTACCCGCCTTGCCGATACGCTGATCGTAATAAAGAAAGGGCACATCGCTGCCCAAGGGCCCTTGCGCGATGTCATGTCGGACCCTGCTGCCGTGCCCCTGATTGGCGTGCGCGAAGCCGGATCAGTGATTGAGGCCACGGTTCAAAGCCATGATGCGGACGGCCTGAGCACGCTCAGGCTTCGCGGCGGCAACCTTGTCCTGCCGGGTGTCATGGCTGCTGTCGGCACCACACTGCGGCTGCGGATCAAAGCGCAGGATGTAATGATCGCACGAACACGGCCTGAGGGCATCAGCGCGCTTAACATCCTCGCGGCGCGTATTATAGGGATTCACGCAGGCGCCGGCCCCGGCGCTGCGGTGACACTTGATGTCGGGGGCGAGCAGATCCTCGCCCGCATCACCGGCCGCGCTGTATCCGCCCTCGGCTTGGAGGTTGGAACATCGTGTTTTGCAGTGCTGAAGTCGACAGCAATCGCCCAGTCGAGCATCGGGCGATAGGCACACACCGTCCGTCATATCTTCAGGCCTTGGCAAGCAGCTTCATTTTGCCTGCCAAGCGCTTGTTCAATTCGTTTGGTGCGATATCCGCGTCAATCGCAAGCTTGCGCAGACCGAAATGCACATGCGCCATGTCCTGATAATAACTGGTATAGGCGTAATTCGTCGCAGCGCCTGCAACAGCCCCCAGTACCGGCACGGCTTGCGCTGCCAATTTTTGCCCCAGCACCACCGCAAGGCGCGGCGCCACTTTGTTGATGACCGTCTGCACTGCCTTCCCGGACAAAGCCAGCCGCGCCGTCAAGAATGCCAACTCCGATCCGTCGTCATCGGTGAGTGGTCCCGCAGCAGAGAAAACCTGCACACAATCGAACCGCACAGATTCGAGTTCTGGGTCGAACCCGTATTCGACGGCGACCCCCTCGATCACCCGCAACAGTAGCGTGGTTGTCACCGGCAGTTCTGCCAGTGCGGTGGGCAGCCCGCCTGCACCGCCTGCCGCCCCCAACCCCATCGAAACGGCAGAGTTTAGCCAAGCCGCCTGATCGGGCACCCTGCTGCGGCTTTTATGTGCTGCGGACATCGCATGGTTGAGTGCGCGCACGGTCGCCCCCTCCAGCTGTCTTCGTACCGATGCGGGCAAACGCTCCAGCAGGTTCTCCGCCTGTCCGCCAATCAGATTAAGCACGTTAATCCCGACACCGCCTGCACCTTTGTACAGGCGCGCAATCCGGTCCAGTTCAGCTTCGACATCTACAACGGCAGGCAACAGTGGCTTGGGCATGATGGAACTCCTTCCCGCTATAAGTGGGCGCAGCAGGACTGCATTTCAACGGACACGCATCACCTCGCCTGTAACACCCTCCCAAGCCCCGTCGACAAGGGCGCGGCCCAGAACGCGGTCGGGATTGGTCGGTGGGGGCATGACAACATCATCAAGACGCGCAAACCCGAACCGCCCGTAATAGGGCGCATCGCCCACCAGCATCACACGGTGCCATCCCAACGGTACAGCCTGCTCAAGCGATGTGACAATCAAAAGCGCCGCAAGGCCTTCACCTTGCCGCGTGGGGTGCACTGCAACAGGCCCTAACAGCAGAACATCTTTCCCGCCCACACGTACAGGCCAGAACCGGATCGCTCCCGCCAGAATTCCCAGATCGTCGCGCGCCACAAGGCTAAGACCCGCGACAGGCGGCACGCCCTCACGCAGGCGGTACGACGACAGCGCCGTCCGGCCAGGCGCAAAACAGGTATCATATAGCGCTTCGACCTCCCAGAGGTCAGCCGCTGTTTCAGGGGCAATCTCGTACAAAGGCAGTGCTCCGGGGTTTTCTACTGGTCACCGCCCTATCACGGCGCTAGCTGTTTGTTCAATCACAACCCGAGGACCGCACCCTTATGTTCTATCGCCCGAAAGACGGCCACGACCTGCCGCACAATCCCTTCAACGCTATTGTCACGCCCCGCCCGATCGGCTGGATCAGTACACGCGATTCACAAGGCCGCGACAACATCGCTCCCTATTCGTTTTTCAACGGCGTTGCTTACGTGCCGCCGCAGGTCATGTTCGCCTCTACCGGTATTAAGGATGATGTAGACGGCACAAAGGACAGCATGGCGAACATCAAAGAGACAGGCGTATTTTGCGTAAATATCGTCGAATATGCAGCGCGTGAAGCAATGAACAAATCCTCTGCCACCCTGCCCCACGGTACCGATGAGTTCGCCCACGCGGGCATTGAGAAGGCGGAGTGTTCGGAGATCGACTGCGCCCGCGTCGCGACCGCACCGGCCGCCCTTGAATGCCGCATGACCCAGATTGTCCAGATCGAGGGCGAGGCGAATTTTGTCTGCTTTGGCGAAGTAATAGGCGTGCACCTGCGCGATGATTGTGTCGTGGACGGGCGCTTTGACGTGACAAAATACGTCCCCCTTAGCCGCTTGGGTTACCGCGACTACACCGCTGTGCGCGAGGTCTTCGAAATTATTCGTCCCGACGATTGACCCCCCCAACAGCGAGAAAACAAGATATGAGCGATCCCAATGATCTCGCGGCCTTCCTTGCGCAAGCATGGCAGCATCTCGGACGGGGTGTTGCAGACCGACGCGCCCCTGCGCGCTATCCTACCTTCGCTACGGTTAGCCCCGAGGGCATACCCCAAGCGCGGACAGTTGCCCTGCGCGCCGCCTCCTCCACTGCCGGCACACTGGAAGTGCATACAGATATCGCCACGGACAAAGTGGCCGCCCTGCGTCATAATCCAGTGGCTGCCCTGCACATCTGGATACCGCGGTCTGATCTACAAATAAGGGTTACAACGCAGGTCGCCATCCTGACTGGAGAGGCCGTCGAGGCGCAATGGAGGCAAATTCCCGAAGGATCACGCGTCTCGTATGGTACTGTGCCCGACCCGGGCGCACCGATTGCATCAGTCTACGATTACGAAAAGCCCGCTAACAGAACGCGCTTTGCCGTACTGGAGTGCACGGTTACTGCCTTCGATCTTGTGCATCTGGGGACGCAGCACCGCCGCGCTGCCTTTGTGCGCGCCGATGGGTGGGCGGGCCAATGGGTCGCCCCCTGAGCGTGGGTCAGTGCCCCCCTAAAATACCCGTACGCACCTGATAATCGACCGCGATCTGATAATCTGGATCATCGTCGCTGTCGATCATCAGATGTCCGGCTTTGGTCAGCAGCGCATGACAATCCCGGGTCAGATGCCGCAACTCGATCCGTTTTCCGGCGTTCTGGTACTTGCTTGCTATCGCCTCGATCGCCTGCAATGCAGACTGGTCCACAACACGGCTGTCGTTAAAATCAACGATTACAACAGATGGATCATTCAGCACGTCAAACAACTCTGCAAACCCCTCGGCCGAACCGAAAAACAACGGCCCCTGCACCTGATACACCTTGGCGCCTTCAGGTGTGATATAAGTCTTAGCGTGGATGCGCCGTGCGTTGTTCCACGCATAAGCAAGCGCGCTTACGATCACACCGACGACCACCGCAATCGCAAGATCCTTATACACCGTCACAACCGTGACCAGCAGGATCACAAAGGCATCCGTCAGCGGCACCTTGCGCAGGATGGTAAGGCTGTTCCATGCGAATGTCCCGATCACGACCATGAACATCACTCCGACCAATGCCGCCAGCGGGATTACCTCGATCAGGGGCGCGGCAACGACGATAAACATCAGCAAGCAGACCGCCGCAAAAATGCCCGCGACCCGCGTGCGACCGCCGGATTTTACGTTGATCATTGACTGGCCGATCATGGCACAACCGCCCATCCCGCCAAAAAAGCCGGTGACTGTATTAGCCACACCCTGCGCCAAACATTCCTGGCTGGCACCGCCCCGCGTATTGGTCATATCCCCCACAAGGTTGAGCGTAAGCAAGCTCTCGATCAGGCCGATCGCAGCCAGGATCACGGCATAAGGCGCGATGATATAAAGAGTTTCCATGTTAAAGGGAGCAAGCGCGGTGCCATAAAGGCCCAGACCTTCACCAAAAGGATTGTGCAAGGTCGGCAGACCGCCACTGATGGAGGCCAGATCACCGACCCGCGGCACATCCATGCCGGTAAAGATAACCACGGCCGCCACAATGCCGATCCCCGCCAAGGGCGCGGGGATTACTTTTGTAATCCGCGGCATCACCCAGATAATCGCCATCGTCGCCGCCACAAGTGCCAGCATCAACGCTAATGGCATCCCCGTAAGCCACTCACCACCCGACAGACCATGGCCCGTATCCACCATTGTGCCGGGCACCTTGAACTGTCCCATCTGGGCCAGAAAAATCACAATCGCGAGGCCATTCACAAAACCTAACATCACTGGATGCGGCACCAGCCGGATAAATTTACCCCACTGCATAACACCTGCAAAAATTTGCAAAAGCCCCATTAAAACAACGGTCGCGAACAGATACTCGACCCCGTGCTGCGCCACGAGGGCCACCATGACCACAGCCAAAGCGCCTGTCGCGCCCGAGATCATCCCCGGACGCCCGCCGATCAGCGCGGTAATCAACCCCACGATGAATGCAGCATACAATCCAACCAGCGGGTGCACGCCCGCAACAAACGCAAACGCCACAGCCTCGGGCACCAGCGCTAAGGCTACTGTCAGGCCAGACAGTAGTTCGATGCGAAGTCGAGACACAGAAAATCCGTCATCGCCCATCCAGCGCAGGTCGGTCATGTCTTTGGGGGTCAAAGCTTGGGTAAAGCTGCGAAATGCTGTGCGCACCATGAGGGCATCCTGTCTCAATGTCTGGAAGTCGAAAATGTGCAAACGCACGTTGACGTTGCCCTACCAAGGATGCCGCAAAAGTGCAAACCCCACCCCTCAAGGCTTTGAACTTCGGCATTAGATAGCTTTGCGTAGGTCCCTGTTGTCTAACTGAGGTAAAGGTAAACTCTTACAGGTTTCAGAACCGCGCAGTAGACAACGTTACCCCGCTCGGTGTTCGCCCAGCCGGAAAAAGGTGCGCGAAGCCCCCCAAGGCATACGATTTGTTCGGTTGCATTCGCCATTGCGCCGCGCCACCATTGCTCCAACCGAACCGAGGATATCCCATGACAAACACTAAAATCGCCATCATCGGCGGATCCGGCATCTATGACATCGACGGGCTCGAGAGCCCGCAATGGACCACGGTCGAGACCCCTTGGGGCGCGCCATCCGATGCGATTCTCACCGGCACTCTCGACGGGGTCGAGATGGCGTTCCTTCCCCGGCACGGGCGCGGTCATGTCCATACGCCCAGCACCGTTCCCTACCGCGCCAATATCGACGCGCTCAAGCGTCTGGGCTGCACGGATGTGATCTCTGTCTCCGCATGCGGATCATTCCGCGAGGAAATGGCACCCGGAGATTTTGTCGTTGTCGATCAATTTATTGACCGCACTTTTGCCCGTGAAAAATCGTTCTTCGGGGCCGGATGTGTGGCCCATGTAAGCGTAGCCCATCCTACCTGCCCGCGTCTGTCGGATGCCTGTGAGGAAGCCGCAAAAGCCGTTGGTGTAAACGTGCATCGCGGCGGCACATATCTCGCGATGGAAGGTCCGCAATTCTCGACATTGGCCGAAAGCAAAATGTACCGCAGCGCATGGGGTGCCGACGTGATCGGCATGACCAACATGCCCGAAGCAAAACTCGCCCGCGAGGCCGAGCTTTGCTATGCCAGTGTTGCGATGATCACCGATTACGACAGCTGGCATCCGGATCATGGCGAGGTTGACGTCACCGAGATCATTAAGACCTTGCAAGGGAACGCCGCCAATGCGCGCAACCTGGTGGCCCGCTTGCCCACTTTGCTCGGGGCTGATCGTGCGCCCTGCCCGCATGGCTGTGACCGCGCATTGGAGTATGCAATCATGACCCAGCCGGATGCACGCGATCCTGCCCTTATGGCGAAACTGGACGCGGTGGCAGGGCGGCTGCTCTGATCCGTCTGCTGCTCTTGATTTGCATGGCGCTACCGGTCCGTGCACAGGATTTTATCGACAGCAGCGGCCCCATGAGCGACGAGGCCTTCTACCGCCTCGTTGCTTGCGCTGCACCACCTGAAGGGGACTGTGCGAAACCATTCTATAAATGGAAGAAAACGGATATCAGTGTAGGCCTTATCCAGCGTGATCCGGTCTTTCTTGGCGGTAAGCTTAAACGGGCCGAGGCTTCTATTGTGCGTGCCCTCCAGCACCTGAATGCGGTTGACATGGGTCTGCGGCTGATCCTGATCGACGGGACACCTGACATCACCATACACCTCCTCGACATTCCGCGCGGGCAAACCATCACCAGCAGCACTGCCGCCCTCCTCAGCGGCCTGACCATCGCTAACGCGATCACTGCTCTGGACGTAGAAGGCAGTACGATCAAAGGGGCGGCCATCGGCGTTTCCAATACGCTGACGATACGCCAGTACGAATCTGTCATGCTTGAGGAGATCACCCAAGCCCTCGGCCTGATTACAGATATACGGAACCCCCACTACACCACCCGCTCGATACTATCCCAAGAGGCCGACAACAGCTTGAAAACTTTGGGCGCTCAGGACACGATGGCGCTGCAACGCCACTACCCGCCTGATTAAAGGTTTATCGATGCCCTTGGCCTCTGGTTTGCGCTTTTGATCGCAAGGGCATGGTGATCACAAAAAATATAAGTCCCCGCCATGCGTTCGCCCACACAGCAGCATTGACGGTGCTAAATCCGAAACGGATCGCGCTGCTAATTGTCTTTGTTCTGCAAATCACCAAGGCGGGCGCGGCTCTGCTGCCGCAGTTGTCCACTCTAGTCGTCACCGTCGTAATGCTTGCAGCGCTCAACGCACTGGCCTATGCACTGGCGGCCGACCGTCTGCGCTGCCTGATCGCACGGCCGAATATTATCGCGTGGATCACCCGCGCCGGAGGGGTCGCACTCATCATGATGGGTGTCCTCACCGCCACCCTTCGCCGGAGCACGACATGAAATCCGTAGCTGACTATATTCGCACCATCCCCGATTTCCCCCACGAAGGAATCATGTTCCGCGACGTGACCACCCTGTTCGCCGATCCGCGCGGTTTTCGCATGGCCATTGACCAGATGCTGCACCCCTATGCAGGGATGCGCATCGACAAAGTTGTAGGCCTCGAGGCACGCGGTTTCATCATGGGCGGAGCAATTGCACATCAGCTTAGCATCGGCTTTGTGCCGATCCGCAAGAAGGGCAAGCTGCCTGGAAAGACGCTGTCACAAGATTATAAGCTGGAATACGGCGAGGCGACGATGGAAATTCACACTGATGCCATTCAGCCCGGTGAAAAAGTGCTTGTAGTTGATGATCTGCTGGCAACGGGTGGCACGGCAGAAGCAGGAATTAAGCTGCTTGAAAAACTGGGCGCCGAAATCGTATCAACCAGTTTTATCATTGATCTACCAGAACTGGGCGGCCGCAAGCGCTTGGAGGCGATGGGCATGGACGTACAGGCGCTTTGCGCGTTTGATGGCCACTAGGGCCACCACAGGCTAGCGTCTGAGCACGGCACCCGGGTTCATGATGCCAATGGGGTCGAGCGCGGCCTTGATGGCGCGCATGGCCGACAATTTGGCGGGGTCACCGTATGTCTCCAGATCGGCGACCTTCACCCTACCGATGCCATGCTCGGCCGAGATCGAGCCGCCCAACTCGTGCACCAGATCATGCACACAGGCCTTTATCGCGACGCGCTGGTTCTCGTGATCGGCGCGGCTCCGGCCAACCTGCGGGAAAACGTTAAAATGCAGATTTCCGTCACCTACGTGGCCAAAACAGTTGATCCTGAAATCACCCATCTGTGCCAGCCGCGCGCCGCCCACCTCGATGAACTCGGGGATTGCGCCCAGTGGCACAGATATATCGTGACTTGAGACAGAGCCGATGCGGCGGTTGGCCTCGGGAATACTCTCACGGATTGTCCAGAAATCATTGGCCTGCGCTGCAGATTGCGCAATGAGCCCATCCGGCACAAGGCCCTCTTCCGACGCCTTTTCAAACAACGTTTCAAGCGCGCCTTGCGGATCCATATCAGCCGCCAGACCCAATTCAACCAGCACGCACCATTCAGGCGGTGTGGCAAAGGGCTGGCGCACTTCCGGCATCGTTTCGGTCAGAAAATCAAATCCCTGACGGTGGATCAGCTCAAACGCGCTGACCATTTCCCCAAACAAACCACGAGCCATGCTCAACAGCTTAAGGGCTGCATCAGGGCTTTCGACAACCAATAGCGCTGTGCCGGTTTTTGCAGGCCGCGCGAACAGTTTGAGCGCTGCTGCTGTGATCACGCCGAGTGTACCTTCAGCGCCGATCAGCAAATGACGAAGATCGTAGCCAGTATTGTTTTTGCGCAACCGCGTCAGGCCGTGCCAGATCTGCCCGTCGGGCAGCACCGCCTCCAGCCCAAGACAAAGGTCCCGCGTATTCCCATAGCGCAGTACGCCCGTACCGCCCGCATTCGTCGCCAGATTGCCACCGATCCGCGCTGTACCCTGCGCAGCAAGACTGAGAGGGAACAGGCGGTCGGCCTCTTGAGCCGCATTTTGAACATCAGCGAGGATAACGCCCGCTTCGGCCACCAGCACATTTTCATCAGGATAAATGGCACGGACCTTGTTCATCCGCTCTAGAGAAAGGATAAGAGGCGCAATCTCACCTGTGGCCACCTGACCGCCAACAAGCCCCGTACCACCGCCATAAGGGATAACCCCCACCCGCGCCTGCCCGGCCATACGGATCAGGGTTGCAACCTGCTCTACCGTGCGCGGCTTGGCCAGAATACTGGTCTGACCGGCATAGCGCCCCCGCGGTTCTTCGAGGTAGCGGGCGGATGCCTGATCGAGTGTCCCCTCAGGCAATGCGGCGCGCAGGGTTTCGGCAAAGGCGGGATCGGCGGGATTAAGTGTATGTGTCATATCTATTGATCTAATGCCCAGCGGCAGGATGCAAGGGGCAGACGCCGCCTGTCTAATCTTCGCTGATATATGTCGGCCGGAGCACCATGATCGTGGGCTGCCCGGGCAGGCTGTCGCGCCGCACGCTGAGCATGCCGCCCTCTACCTCGACCACTGCGAATTCATCGCGCATGCCGTCCAGAAAATCATCCAGCGCAAACAGCGAGAACCAGTGCATCGGGATGACGATGCGCGACCGCAGGCGCTTGAGCACGCTGATCATCGTGGGCTGATCAAGGGTGTAGCCCCCGTCGACAGGTGCCATCACAACATCCAGCCGACCAATCGCCGCGTATTGCTCGTCATTGGGTGCATGGTGCAGATGGCCAAGATGCCCGATGCACAGGCCCGCCATCTCGAATACAAAGATCGAATTGCCGTTCTCCTCGATGCCCGAAAATTGCGAGCGTATATCGGTCGAAACGTTACGTACCAGCACCTCCCCAAGATCGAGCCGGTGCTGGACCCCTTCGCCGAATTCACCCCATCCGGGCAGCACATGCGGGATCGCAGGATCGGGAAAGGCGGTCCAATGGGTGTCATGGGCGTGGTTCATCGTGACAACATCAGGGATCATTCTGGTGGACCCGATAAACCCTGTAAAATCCGTAACGATATTTAGCCCGCCCGCAGAGCGAATGAGAAAACTGGCGTGGCCAACATAATGCAGGTCGACCGCCTCCTCAGGCACTGTGCGCAGGGCTGCGCGGTGTACATATTCCATCCCCTGCGTTGCACCAGCAAGTGCGTGACAATGACTGGGAATACGGGTTGCAGCCGCATTTTGCGCCTGCACTGTCCCCACCATCAACATCCATATGGCTGCAATTCTTAAAATCATCTGCAAAACGTAACAGCAGTTTGCGGAAATCCGAAACCCATTATTGGACCTGCGTCATTGCGCCACCGATCACATCAGCCTTTGCCGCCTGCATCAACGCGATACTGCGTCGGATGCCGCCTTAAATGGAACCATCTGAAGCAAAGCGATGTGGATGACAGCGGAAACTTATGCCCTCCGGATCAGCTTGCAGTCGTCTTCCCACGACGATCCCCCCGCAGACTGGCGTAAAGCACATGGGTGCGCCAGCGTCCGTCGATCTGCAAATAGCTTTGGGCGACGCCCTCGTATTTAAAGCCGGACCGCTCAAGCAATCCGCGAGAGGCCGCGTTTTCGGGCAGGCAAGCGGCCTCTATCCGGCTCAGCTCCAGATGCGTGAAGGCATAATGCACGACCGTCTCTATAGCTTCTCGCATATATCCCTGCCGCGCGAACGCAGCACCTGTCCAATAGCCAAGTGTTCCCGCAAGCGCGGGACCGCGCCGGATATTGTCGAGGGTAATTGCGCCCAACAACATGTTGTCGGACCGTCTAACCAGAAACAGCGGTACCGCCGTGCCCGCATTGATCGAACGGTTGGCCCAATAAACACGGTTTGAGAATGCTTTTCGACTCAGGTGGTCTGCCGACCATGCGGGCTCCCAAGGCGTCAAAAACTCCCTGCTTGCACTGCGCAGCGCCACCCATGGACGAAAATCATGATGTGCGGGCGCACGCAGCGTCATCCGCGCTGTCTCAATCGTAAGTTTACGCCGCAAGGACAGCATCAGGCGACGCGCCTGGCCTCAAGTTCCTCAAGGGTAGGCGCGCTCTCTACAGGACCATAAAGCGCCAATGCAGCCGGTGCAGTTGCCGCCATCCGCTCTGCGAAATCACGGACATCGCCAGTGGTAACAGCATCAATTTGGGCAATAGTTTCTTCCAGTGCGGGAATACGGTCCCAGATCTGGATCAGGCGGGCCAGACGTTCGGCACGGTTAGAGGGACTCTCCAACCCCATCAACAGGCCGGCTTTCATCTGTGCCCGCGCCCGCGCCACTTCGGCGGGAGACATATCGGTCGCTGCGCGCTTCATCTCGTCGATGGTAATACCCGCAAGCTCTGGCAACTGTTCACCGGACGTTCCGGCATATACCGTCATCATGCCGGTATCGGCATAAGCACCCGCTTGGGCAAAGATGGTATAGCAAAGTCCACGGTTTTCACGGACCTCCTGGAACAGGCGGCTCGACATCCCCCCTCCCAGTGCGGAAGCATAGATTTGTGCCACATAAATATCGTCGGCACGATAGCCGGGACTTTCGAAACCTAACGCAAAATGTGCTTGCTCCAGATCCTTGATCTGGCGGTGCTCCCCACCGGCATAAACACCGGGCAAAGCGCGCATCAGCGGCTTTGGCTTCATATCTCCAAACAGTTTCTCGGCCATTGCTACCAACGCATCATGATCAACAGCGCCTGCAGCACTCAGAATCATTTGCTCGGGCCCGTAATGCTGGTCGATAAATCCTGTAAGGTCCTGACGCGAGAAGTTAGACACACGCTCTGCCGGGCCCAATATCGTCCGACCCATGGGCTGGTCGGGGAAAGCTTGCTCTTGGAGCCAATCAAAAATCACATCGTCCGGTGTGTCGAGCGCCTGTCCAATCTCTTGCAGGATCACACCGCGCTCAACCTCGATCTCTGCCTCATCCATCAACGGGTTGCGCAGGATATCCGCAATCACCTCAAGGCCAAGCGGCACATCATTTTCAAGCACCCGCACATAATAGGCTGTCACCTCGCGCGAGGTATAGGCATTGATATATCCGCCAACGTCCTCGATCGCCTCGGCAATCTGGAGGGATGTGCGTGTCTTGGTCCCCTTGAACGCCATATGCTCAAGGAAATGCGCGATACCATTCTGGGCGGGCGTCTCGTGTCGGCCCCCTGCGCCGACCCATATCCCGATAGAAGCAGAGGCAAGGCCCGGCATGGATTCAGTTACGATGCGAAAGCCGTTTGAAAGGCGGTGGGTTTGAAGGGTCACTGAGCAATCAGTCCTTTGATCTGGGTCTTGAGCGCTTCAAGGTCGTTTGGCACGCGGGTCAAACGCTCGGGGCGGTCATAAAGGTCGGCCATACGCGGTGGCAAGGGCGGGCGTATGCCTGTCGCTGCTTGCACCGCATCGGGGAATTTGGCGGGATGCGCTGTTGCCAATGTGATCATCGGTGTAGCCGGATCACGCAACTCCTCTGCCACCTTCACACCAATGGCGGAATGGGGGCACAGCAACTCGGCGCTATTTTTAAGTGTCTGTGTAATCGTATTAGAGGTCTCTTCTTCGGAGGCGCGACCGGAGGAATAATGCTCTGACAAAGCCTGTGCTGCCCCTTGTGAGACATCAAAGCCGCCCTGCCCCAACTCGGCCATGAGCTGTGCCACAGCACCGCCATCACGGTCGTAGGCGTCGAACAAAGCTCGCTCGAAATTGGAGCTGACCTGAATATCCATTGATGGGCTAATAGAAGGGTGCACAGTGCTTTTGTGATAACCTTCTCCACTCAGGCAGCGGTGCAAGATATCGTTCTGGTTCGTCGCTACGATGAGCTGCTCAATCGGCAGACCCATTTTCTTAGCAATATAGCCTGCAAAAATATCTCCGAAATTTCCTGTAGGGACGGTAAAGCTCACCTTCCGGTCCGGCGCGCCAAGACTCACGGCGGAGGTGAAATAATAGACAACCTGCGCCAACACACGACCCCAGTTGATCGAATTTACGCCCGCCAGCTTCACGCCGTCGCGGAACTCGAAATCGTTGAACATATCCTTGAGGCGGGCCTGACAATCGTCAAAATCACCATCCACTGCCAGCGCATGCACGTTACTCTCTGATGGCGTAGTCATCTGGCGGCGCTGCACCTCGGAGACGCGGCCATGGGGATAGAGGATCACTACGTCAACGTTATCAAGGCCACGGAACGCTTCAATCGCGGCTGAGCCTGTATCACCAGAGGTCGCGCCGACAATCGTCACCCGCTCACCTTTGCGCCCCAGCGCAAGCTGGAACATCTGGCCAATCAACTGCATCGCAAAGTCTTTGAAAGCCAATGTGGGGCCGTGGAACAACTCAAGCAGGAAATGGTTGGGTGCCAGCTCCTTAAGCGGGGCGCGGCTTGCATGTCCGAAGCCGGCATAGGCCTTGGCGATCAGATCGCGGAATTCGGCATCCGTGAAAGTATCTCCGATAAACGGGCGCATCACTGTAAATGCCACGTCTTCGTATGACTGCCCTGCCATTGCTGCAATATCTGCACGGCTCAGCTGCGGGATTGTTTCGGGCACATAGAGGCCACCATCACGGGCCAAACCTGTCAGCATTGCCTCCTCGAATGTCAGGATGGGGGCAGTGCCACGGGTGGAGATATAACGCATCTGTCAGCTCGTCTGTTTGGGCGCACGGCGGGCACGCAGGGTAAAGGCAAGGGTCATCGCAATCCATATCGCAGCAAGCGAGAACCACGTAATCGCGTATTGCAGGTGGTCGTTTGGAATCGCGCTCGTGTCAACAGGCAGCGGGGACACAGGGGCATCGTCGAAAGACGTCTGTTTGGCAACCACGAGGACCTCATCCGTGTTCAAAGCCTCTGCCATAGCGGCAACATCGCGGGCAAACCAGATGTTTTCGTTAATGTCGGGCTCGGGTGTGAATCCGTCAGTTTCCTGCGGCCATTGCAGATTCCCTTGCACAGTCTCGGACCCTTCATGTGCTGGGATATCCAACTGATCGACAGGTGTGAACCCACGGTCGAGAAGCACGCGCCGCCCCCCCATATCCATCGCGGAGATAATGCGGTAGCCAGCGCCAATTTCTTTTTGGCTAACCAATACGCGCAAATACTCGGACGCGACCACGCCTCTGATTTCAACCGGAAGATAAGCATCCTGGACCGGATCAAGGACATCAGGCAAAGGGATCGGTGCCGCTTTAATCCGCGCATCGATGTCGGCAATGACGCCCAGCTTCCATTCGAGGCGCTGCATCTGCCAAAAGCCGAGCCAGAGAAGGATCGCAGCTCCGCCCACCCCGATGATACCGAAAAACAAAACGCGACGCATGACAGCTCCCGTGAGCGGTAGGAATGAAAAACGCGCGAGGCATAAAGCCTCGCGCGTCGGTGTTTAACTTGTATCGCTAGAGGTGCAATACCTGACCTTAGTTTCCAGGGATGCCGAAAACGTAGACGGCAAAAAACAGAAAGAGCCAAACCACGTCCACAAAGTGCCAGTACCATGCTGCGGCTTCGAAACCTACGTGACGCTCGGAAGTGAAGTGACCAGCACGGGCGCGCATCCAGCAGACGAACAGGAAGATCGTGCCGATGATCACGTGGAAGCCGTGAAAGCCTGTAGCCATGAAGAAGTTGGAGAAGAACTTGTCCCCGCCGAACTCCCAGCCTTCGTGCAGCAGATGCTCGTATTCGTAAGCCTGAAGTGCAGTGAACAGCAAACCCAAAACTACTGCGATCAGCAACCCGTTCTTAAGGTCGGCACGGTTATTTCCATGAACCAGCGCGTGGTGCGCCCATGTGACAGCACACCCCGACAGCAGCAGGATTAGCGTGTTGATCAGTGGCAGGTGGAAAGCATCGACCTGATAAATCACCGGTGGCACATAGGTTGAGCCAAAATACTCGTTCATCGGATACATCGCGTGTTTGAAAAAGCTCCAGAACCACGCAACGAAGAACATCACTTCGGACATAATAAACAGGATAAAGCCGTAGCGCAGGCCAATCTGTACCACTGTTGTGTGATCGCCGATCTTGCTTTCCTCAACAACCTCGGACCACCATGCAAAGCTGCAATACAGTGTGCCAACGAAGCCGATCAGAAAAACAAACGGCGTTACGGAATGCATCCACAAGACACCGCCCGTCAGCATGACAAACGCAAAAAGCGAACTCAGCAGCGGCCAGATAGAGGGGGCTAGGATGTGGTAGTCGTGATTTTTTGCATGGGCCATGGCGCGCGTCCCTTGTCCTTTTGTTAGTTTAATTCAGGTGTCTGGTCTGCCTCGAGGGCGGCATACCCTTCCGGCAAATCAATTTCGTAGAATGTATAGGATAGCGTGATGGTATGTATATACTGACCTTCACGATCGCCCACAATTTCGGGGTCAACAAAAAAGCTGACGGGCATTTGCACACGCTCGCCCGGGGCGAGGACCTGCTCTTCAAAGCAGAAGCAGTCTATTTTCTCAAAAAACGCGCCGGCCTGATATGGCGTTACGTTATAGGCCGCTTGCCCCGCGATGGGACGGTCTGTGGGATTATACGCCTCATAGAATGCCAGACCGGTCTCGCCGATGCGTATTTCCATTTCGCGCACAACAGGCTTGAACTCCCACCCCATATGATTGTTCAGCGAGCCGTCAAACCGTACCTTGATCGTCTGTTCAAGCACTTCGTCAGAGGCCACAGTCGAAATGCCCGGAACACCGCCAAATCCGGTAACGCGGCAGAACCAATCATAGAACGGGACGGAGGCCCAAGCGAGACCGCCCATTACCACAACCAATCCTACAGTCTGGGCTACAGTTTTTTGGGGACCGGTGATTGCCATTAGTCAGTGCCTCCTACTGTGGTCTGCTCGCCCACACCTTTTGCTTGTGATGCAGGGAGCTGGAATTCTGCGGACGTAATTTTGGTGAAAGTAAGAACCATCACCAGCAGGACGAAACCGCCCAACATCAGTCCAACACCAATGTTCAGGCTTTTGCGGCGTCCATGAATTTCATGTTCAGGGCGAAGGGCCATTACCAGCCTCCAAATCCAACAGGTTTCAACAGCGCTTCCAACAGGATCGCGCCAAAATGGGCAAACAGATACCACAGCGAAAGGCGGAAAAATTTTCGCTCGGTGGCAAAGTTATCGACTTCGCACATATCCTCGTCCCGCTTCCAGATGTCATACGCACCCTTGAGGAAAAGTGCATTCAGCACGAGTGCGGTTGCCAGATATATCCAACCGCCAATTCCCGTGAAGGCAGTACCGACAGCAAGGATCACCAGCAACACCGTGTAGGCGAGGATGTGATTACGCGTCACGCGGCGTCCGTGGGTCACGGTCAGCATCGGAACATTCGCATCATCGTAATCGTTGCGCATGAACAGTGCCAGCGCCCAAAAGTGCGGCGGCGTCCACATGAAAATAAGCGCAAACATCAACCATGGCTCAAGGACCATGATGTCACCGGTCGCAATGATCCACCCGATCACAGGCGGAAATGCACCAGCAGCCCCACCAATCACGATATTCTGCGGCGTGGACCGTTTCAGCCACATGGAATAGGGAACGACGTAGAAAAAGATAGTAAAGGCGAGCATGAAACCAGCGAGCAGGTTTGCGCTGAGCGAAAGCATCATTACCGACAGGCCGGAGAGGGCTACACCAAGATACATCGCGGACTGCGCCGTCACCTTACCTGCGGGAATAGGCCGCTTAGCAGTGCGCTTCATCACGGCATCAATATCGGCATCCCACCACATATTAAGAGCGCCGGATGCCCCTGCCCCAATAGCCAGAAATAAAATGGAGGCAAAACCGACAACTGGATTAACGCCAACCGGCGCAGCCAACATCCCGACAACTGCCGTAAATACCACCAGTTGCATCACACGCGGCTTCATCAGCGCGTAATAATCGCTCAGTTGTGGATCGTTCTCGAAGCTTTGGGCATTTGTCACGTCGGTCATTGTCCGGTCATCCCAATTTAATCGTGTGGGGGCAAATCTTGCGTGCAGCACCGCGCAGGGTCAATTGCGGGGCCACAGATGTGAAGGCGGGGCTACGTTCCCCGCCCTTCTCTTTAGTCAGCAGATGCGACTGTAACGGTCGGAACAATACCTGCGTACTCTTCTTTCGCACGGCTCAACCATTGGGCGTACTCGGCTTCTGAAACAACTTTAACCGTGATCGGCATGTATGCATGTGCCTGACCACAAAGCTCGGAGCACTGGCCAAAGAAAACGCCCTCTTTTTCTGCTTTGAACCACAGCTGTGCCAAACGGCCCGGCACGGCATCCTGCTTCACGCCAAACGCAGGGATCGTCCAAGCGTGTATCACGTCCGAGCCTGTCACCTGCATCACAATCGTTTTGTTCACAGGCACAACAACCGCTGTATCGGTCGCAAGCAGCCATTCGCTCTCAGAATAACCGGCGGCTTCAAGCTGCGCTATCACTTCAGGTGTTTTCATGTTCTCGCCGCCAAGCGCCGGAGCACCGATCATGTAGCTGTCAAAGCCAAAATCGTCGTCGACGTACTCGTAGGACCAATACCACTGGTTACCGATCGCCTTGATTGTGACGTCAGCAACAGGAATTTCCTGCTGACGGAAAAGGATCGGAAGCGACCAAGCACCAATCGCCACGAGGATCACGATTGGCACAACCGTCCATGCAATCTCGACGGGTGTGTGGTGGGTGAAGGACGCAGGAGTCGGGTTACGCTTGGCGTTATAGCGGAAGGCAACCCAGAGGATCAGCGCGGTCACAAACACTGTGATCACACTAATGATCACAAGAATCATACCGTCGAGCCACTGAAGATCAGTCGCAAGCTCGGTTACTCCGGGCTGGAAGCCCATCAAACCGTCAACAGGCTTTCCGATGATCTCAAGGCCTTGTGGATCAATGCTTTGTGCCCATGCTGGAAGGCTTGTAAAGCCAGCCAAAAGACCGGCAAGTGTGAGGTGCTTTGTCATCATATTCGTCCTGATTTTCTTGACCCTAAGTGGCTTATCCCGACAGGGATGCTGCCCTGCCGTTGTAATCTTGCGCCTTACAATCATATTCTGGTTACGAAAGAAAGTCCTATGCTTGCGTCAGATGGACGCGAAACGCACCGCCGAATTGCCATTCCCTTTAACGTCACGATGATCGTCCCCTTCCCTTCCCGCCTAACGGAGCTTACCCAGATGTCAGACGCCCCTTTTTCGCCCTTTGATGACCTTTTGGACCGGGATACAGCGCTCCGCGTCCTGCGCGAGGCCGTCGCGGGCGCCGATGACGGCGAGTTGTTTTTCGAGCGCAGCCGATCGGAGGCGCTGATGTTCGACGATGGCCGCCTCAAGACAGCCAGCTATGGCGCCGCCACCGGTTTCGGACTGCGCGCCGTGCGCGGCGAGGTTGCGGGCTACGCCCATTCAACCGAGATATCCGAAGCAGCCCTGAGGCGTGCTGCACAGACGGCCCGCCTTGCTGTTGGTGATGGCGGTGGCACATGGGCGGATGCACCGGTGGGGACCAACAAACAACTTTACACCGATCAGGACCCCATCGCAGGCGTTGGGTTTTCCGTAAAAGTAGAGACATTGCGCGAAATGGATGCATTTTGCCGAAGCCTGGACAAACGCGTTGTACAGGTCAGCGCCTCGATCGCCGCCTCGCTTCAAGAAGTCGAAATTTTGCGCCCCGAAGGAACTTCTGTGCGCGACATCCGCCCCATGACGCGTGTAAATGTCTCGATCATCGTCGAGCATGAGGGGCGCCGTGAAAGTGGCACAGCGGGCGGCGGTGGGCGCGCCTCACTCGACGGTCTCATCGCTGCCGAAGACTGGCAGGGCAAGGCCCGCGAGGCGCTGCGTATCGCCCTTGTGAATCTTGAAGCCGTCCCTGCCCCTGCAGGTATGATGGACGTGGTGCTCGGCCCCGGCTGGCCTGGCATCTTGCTGCACGAGGCCATCGGTCACGGCCTTGAGGGGGATTTTAATCGCAAAGGCACATCCGCCTTTGCAGGTCTCATGGGCCAGCAGATCGCCGCAAAAGGTGTGACTGTTCTGGACGACGGGACCATCCCCGACCGACGCGGCTCCATCTCCGTAGACGACGAAGGGACGCCCAGCGCCAAAAATATCCTGATCGAGGACGGCAAGCTGGTCGGCTATATGCAAGATCGCCAGAATGCACGCCTGATGGGTGTAAAAAGTACGGGCAACGGCCGCCGTCAAAGCTTTGCCCACATCCCCATGCCCCGCATGACCAATACCTACATGTTGGGCGGCGATACCGCTCCGGGTGACATCGTGGCCGACCTCAAGGATGGCATCTATGCCGTGGGGTTTGGCGGCGGTCAGGTGGACATAACCAACGGCAAGTTCGTATTTTCCTGCACCGAAGCATATCGCGTGCAAAACGGCGTTGTCGGCGCGCCTGTCAAAGGGGCAACCCTGATCGGTGATGGCGCTACTGCACTCCAACAAATCCGCGCCATCGGCAATGACCCCTCCCTCGATCCCGGCATGGGCAACTGCGGCAAGCAAGGCCAGTGGGTGCCTGTGGGCGTTGGCCAGCCGACCCTGATGATCGGCGGCCTGACTATTGGAGGTGCTGCGGCTTGATAGACCGGGCAATTCCGAAAGGATTGATTCACCCTCTGTTAACCAACGAGGACTATATCTGATTCCAGCAACAGACGGAGCGACGGGATGACTGACAGGAATTACGATCCTTCTTCCACTCACCCCCCACTCCCACCCACCCCGGAAGACGAACAGTTTGCCCGTCTCCGTCTGTTGCGCTCGCGCCGGGTCGGTATATCCACGTATAAACGACTGCTGATCGAACACGGCACTGCGCAAAATGCGCTGGCCGCGCTACCCGAGGTGGCGCGGTCTGCGGGCGTTGCAGGATACGAAATCTGCCCTGAAGGTGTTGTACGTGCAGAACTGCGCGCCGCCCATGCTGCAGGGGCAAAGCTGCTGCACATCGACCACCCCGATTATCCTGCTTCGCTGGCCGAGCTTGACGATGCACCACCTTTTTTATGGCTGCTTGGGGATTCTGCATTATTGGCACGGCCCATGATCGCGCTGGTCGGTGCGCGCAATGCATCCTCGCTGGGTACGCGGATGGCCCGCACACTCGCCCATGATCTGGGTGATGCGGGGTATGTTGTTGTGTCAGGTCTGGCGCGGGGCGTGGATGCTGCGGCGCATCTGGCGGCACTTCCCTTCGGTACTATCGCGGTTCAGGCGGGCGGCGTAGACATCATTTACCCCGCTGAGAATACAGCTCTGGCAGAGGATATTGCGCGTAAAGGTTTGCGCCTGTCCGAACAACCCATGGGCCTTACCCCCACGGCGCGATATTTCCCCAAACGGAATCGTATTATTTCCGGCCTTGCCCGCGCAACGGTCGTGGTGGAAGCCGCCGCGAAATCCGGAAGTCTAATTACCGCACGTGATGCCCTTGATCAGGGGCGCGACGTCATGGCCGTCCCCGGCCATCCGTTTGATGCACGCGCCGCTGGAGGCAACATGCTGATCCGCGATGGTGCTACCCTTATTCGCAGCGCAGCCGATATTCTGGAGGCATTCGCAGCGCAGCCGATATTCTGGAGGCCATCGGTCCGCTCCACAGTAATGCGTCACGACTACCTCTGCTCACCCCACGCACAGCATCGCAAAGCCCCAAACCGCGCCGCACGTTGCGCGAAACCGCCAGCCTGCATTTGTCAATTCTGAGCCGGCTCGGCCCCTCCCCCGTAGCCGAAGACCAGCTTATCCGTGACCTGCAATTGCCCTCCTCCGCACTCACGCCCGCGCTGGTCGAGTTGGAGTTGGACGGCAAGGTTTTGCGTGGTGCAGGGGGACTTCTGTCGCGAGCCGTTTAGCCCAAAATGCCGGACGGTTGCGCCAAGTAAATTAGGTTAACTGCGTCAAAGGTTGGCATTTTCACCGTGGCTGCAGGCCGTGCTGATCCCGCCGCGCATTGACAAAGGCCCCTTGCATCCCACATGTCAAAGGCCATAGACGCCGCAACACACCTCCGTCGAAGGACCTTATTTGCATGCCAGTAGTCGTTGTCGAATCTCCCGCCAAGGCCAAGACGATCAACAAATATCTTGGTGACAACTTCACGGTTCTGGCATCCTACGGCCATGTACGTGACCTGCCAGCCAAGAACGGATCGGTGGATACCGACAACGACTTCGAGATGTTGTGGGAGATCGACAGCGGCTCCAAAAAGCACATGAAGGCGATCGCCGATGCGCTAAAACTCGACAATGAACTGATCCTCGCAACCGACCCCGACCGCGAAGGGGAGGCAATAAGCTGGCACCTGCAGGAAGCTTTGACGCTGCGCAAATCCATCAAAAAAGACACGCCCGTGAGCCGGGTTGTCTTTAATGCGATCACCAAGACCGCCGTAACCGAGGCGATGAAAAACCCCCGTCAGGTCGACATGCCGCTGGTCGAGGCCTATTTGGCGCGGCGCGCGCTGGACTATCTGGTGGGTTTCAACCTCAGCCCTGTTTTGTGGCGTAAACTGCCAGGTGCCAAATCCGCAGGCCGCGTGCAATCGGTCACGCTGCGCATCATCTGCGAGCGCGAGATAGAGATCGAAGCGTTCAGGCCCCGCGAGTTTTGGAGCGTGAAGGCACTGGTCTCTACCCCTTCAGGGCAGGAATTCGAAGTTCGCCTGACAGAGCTTGCCGGTAAGAAGCTCGACAAGTTCGATCTTGATGATGCGACCAAAGCAGAGATGGCAGTGCAAGCTGTATCGAGCAGGGATCTCAAAGTAGCCTCCGTCGAAGCCAAGCCCGCCACACGCAACCCTTCTGCGCCGTTTATGACATCGACCCTCCAACAGGAGGCGAGCCGCAAGTTCGGCATGGGCGCGCGCCAGACGATGAGTACCGCCCAGCGCCTCTATGAGGCAGGACACATCACCTACATGCGGACCGACGGCATCGATATGGCGCCCGAAGCGATGGAGATGGCCCGCGAAGCGATTACCGAGCGCTATGGCGACAAGTATATTCCTGAAAAGCCGCGCCTTTACAAAAATAAAGCCAAAAACGCTCAGGAAGCGCATGAATGTATCCGGCCCACAGAAATGTCGAAGGATGCGGATGCCCTCAAGCTGATGGATGGCGACCAGCGCAAACTGTATGATCTGATATGGAAGCGCACGTTGGCTTGTCAGATGGAAAGTGCGCGGCTGGAGCGGACCACTGTCGATGTCTCTTCCGCCGACAAACAGGTCACATTGCGCGCCACAGGCCAGGTTGTTCTCTTTGACGGGTTTCTCAAGGTCTATGAAGAGGGCCGCGATGACGTGGCAGACGACGATGAAAAGCGCCTGCCACAGATAAGCCATGGCGATGCGCTCAAAAAATCACCCGCTGCGCGCTATTCAGAAGAATTCGCCAAGGCCACCGGCATAGAAGGCGACGATGCGCTTATTGACGCAAGCGACAAAGGTGCTGCGGGCATGCAACGCAAGTCCGGTGCGCTCTTGGCCGAGCGCGATGCCGTTCTTGGAGGACAACATTTTACGCAGCCGCCACCACGCTATACCGAAGCGACGCTTGTAAAACGGATGGAAGAGCTCGGCATTGGTCGACCCTCCACATATGCCAGCATTGTCACCACCATTCAGGACCGCGGCTACGTGCGCCGCGAGGGCCAGCGTTTGATCCCCGAAGACAAGGGACGTCTGGTGACTGCGTTTCTGGAAAATTACTTCAAACGCTATATCGGCTATGACTTCACCGCAGATCTCGAAGACCAGCTTGATAAAGTCTCCGCAGGAGAGGCCGAATACAAGAAAGTGCTCGACAGGTTCTGGCGCGATTTTTCGGCCGCGATTGCAGAAACGTCCGAGCTTCGCATCACCGAAGTGCTGGAAAAGATAAACGATGTGCTTGCGCCGCATTTGTTTCCTGCCAATGCGGAGGGAACTGATCCGCGGTTGTGCCCCAACTGCGAAATTGGCCGTCTTAGCATGCGAACTGCGCGGTCCGGCGGGGCGTTCATCGGCTGCTCGAACTATCCCGAGTGCCGCTATACCCGCCCCTTCGGCCCACCTGATCCAGAGGCCGAAGCATCGGCTATTCCACCCGACGGCAAGCTGCTGGGCGAGGACCAAGGCGACGAAATTCGCGTATTTAAAGGGCGCTTTGGTCCCTATGTACAGCGTGGCGCACAGACCGAAGAAGTGCCAAAGCCTCCGCGCCAGTCGATCCCAAAAGACTGGGAGCCGGAACAGCTTGATCTTGAACGCGGCGTTATGCTGCTGTCGCTCCCGCGGGAGATCGGGCCGCACCCCGAGGACGGCATCATGGTTTGGGCCAACATCGGGCGCTACGGCCCTTACCTCAAACACGCGCCCTCCACGTCCGACCGTGGTGGCACAAATGCAAACCTCGAAGGGATAGACGAGGTGTTCACCGTCGGGATGAACCGAGCCGTGCAACTGTTGGCGGAGAAAGTTGCATCGCGCGGGCAACGCGGTGTGGCTGCGGCCCCCCTGCGCGAGCTGGGCGAGCACCCCACAGCGGGAGGACCTGTCAATGTCATGAAGGGTAAATACGGCCCCTATGTGAAGTGGGACAAAATCAACGCGACAATCCCCGACACGGTAGAGCCCGAAGACATCACCATTGATCAGGCGGTTCTACTTATCGATGAGCGGGCCGAAAAATCGGGTAAGAAAAAACCTGCTGCGAAAAAGAAAGCAGCCCCTAAAAAAGCCACCGCAAAGAAACCTGCTGCCAAGAAAGCAGCTCCCAAAAAAGCCGCTGCAAAAAAGCCAGCGGCCAAGAAGCCCACAGCGAAAATAGCAACAGCATCTAAAACTGCATCCAAGGAAACGGATGCATAGACAGCATATCCTTGGTGCAGCGTCCTTTCCCTGACCGGGAACGGGCGCTGCACTGCGATAACATTTACGTCAGGGCTGTCTGCTATCCCTTTAATCTCTCCACCCGATAGATAAGTACTGCCTTAGGCCTGTCAAAAGGAGAAAGCAGTAAGATGACCAATAAACCTTTTTCAAGACGTCGCATGATACTCGCCGCCGGCGCGTCGCTCGCGTTGCCATCGCTTGTCCGTGCGCAGGATGCACCCGATATTGTAGAAAACCGCCGCAATATCATGAGCTTTCGCACACAGCGCTGGCAGGATCACTTTGAGACCTTGGGAAAGGGTGCGATTGTTGCTGATATTTCATCGCGCACCCTGCACTATTGGGACGCGGACGGCGTGACTTACAAAATCTATCCCTCCTCGGTGCCCCGCTCCGAAGAACTCACCAAACGGGGTTATACACAAATCGTGCGTAAGCGTGTTGGCCCCGACTGGACCCCAACGGCATCGATGATGGAGCGCGATCCTACGCTTGCCTACATGCCTCCCGGCCCCGGAAATCCACTTGGGACTCATGCAATGTATTTGTCATGGCCCGCCTATCTGATCCACGGCACCCACGATACCCGCAAGATCGGGCGCCAGTCCTCGGACGGCTGTATCGGCCTGTATAACCACAAGGTTGAGGAGCTTTTTGCAATGGCACAAGTGGGCACGCAAGTGCGCCTGGTCTAGTATCGATAAGCCTGCTGCGGCGCGGCATATGATTGACAGCTCCCTGCCCCCGCGTCACAACCTCCCCTGACCACTTCACGGATCAGGGGAGCACGAAATCATGAAAAAAGTATATGCGAACGCCGCCGAGGCCCTAGACGGGATTCTCGAAGACGGCATGCTGATTGCCTCGGGCGGCTTCGGCCTTTGTGGCATTCCCGAACTCCTGTTGGCCGCAATCCGCGAGTCAGGCGTCAAAGATCTCACATTTGCGTCAAATAATGCGGGCGTGGACGATTTCGGAATCGGCATCCTGTTGCAAACCAAGCAGGTGAAAAAGATGATTTCGTCCTATGTGGGCGAGAACGCGGAGTTCATGCGCCAATACCTCTCTGGCGAGCTGGAGCTGGAATTCACACCTCAGGGCACGCTGGCCGAGCGCATGCGCGCTGGTGGTTCTGGCATTCCGGGCTTTTACACAAAGACCGGCGTAGGCACCGTGATTGCCGAAGGCAAGGATGTGAAGAACTGGAACGGTCAGGACTATATTCTTGAGGAAGGGATTTTTGCAGACCTCGCCATTGTGAAAGCTTGGAAAGCGGACGAGACCGGCAATCTGATTTTCCGTAAAACCGCACGCAACTTTAACCCGCCCGCCGCGATGTGCGGCAAAATCTGTGTGGTAGAAGTAGAAGAGATCGTGCCCACAGGCAGCCTTGACCCCGACCACATCCACCTGCCCGGCATCTATGTCCACCGCATCATCCAAGGCGATCACGAAAACCGGATCGAGCAACGCACAACCCGTAAACGCGAGGAAGCATAATCATGGCATGGGATCGTAACCAAATGGCGGCACGCGCCGCACTTGAGCTGGAAGACGGCATGTATGTGAACCTCGGCATCGGCATCCCGACGCTGGTGGCCAACTATGTCGGCGACAAGGACATCACCCTCCAGTCAGAGAATGGCATGCTGGGCATGGGCCCCTTCCCCTTTGAGGGCGAAGAGGACGCAGACCTAATCAACGCGGGAAAACAAACCATAACCGAGATGGACCGCACGGCATATTTCGATTCAGCGATGTCATTCGGGATGATCCGTGGCGGCAAAATCGCTGCGGCGATCCTGGGTGCGATGGAAGTGTCGGAGAACGGCGATCTGGCAAACTGGATGATCCCTGGCAAGCTGGTCAAGGGCATGGGCGGCGCGATGGATCTGGTTGCGGGCGTGGGGCGTGTAATCGTGGTCATGGATCACGCAAACAAGCACGGCGAAAGCAAGGTTCTTAAGGAATGTACCCTTCCCCTGACCGGTAAAGGGGTTGTCGACCGTATCATCACCAATCTTGGCGTACTCGATGTGGTCGAGGGCGGTTTGCGCATTGTTGAATGTGCAGAGGGCGTTACCGAGGATGAGCTGCGCGCGGCCACTGACGCAACGCTGATCTAGACCGCTGCAAAAGTTGCGGCCCTGAATGTCCGTTACGCTTTACCGCATCTACTTCATCAAGTTGAACACACAGCCGTCCGAGATTAACTCGGGCGGCGTTTTACATAACCCCTTGGCGACCTGAAAAGCAGCCAGTACTTTTGGCACATAGTCACGCGTTTCGGGAAAGGGCGGCACGCCTGCGTGTTTGCGCACAGACCCCTCGCCCGCGTTATAGCCCGCCAAGACAAGTATCGGATCATTGGCAAACTCGCCCATCAACCAGTCGAGATATTTGATACCACCAGATATGTTTTGTTGTGGGACATTACTGTCGGTGACGCCAAAGCGGATGGCAGTGTCAGGCATCAGCTGCATCAGGCCCTGTGCGCCTGCGCTACTAACGGCGTCGACACGCCCAGACGATTCTACTGAAATCACCGCAAGTGCCAGCGCAGGCGATACCTTTGTCCCGATGGTCGAGCGCAGAATATCGATGCCATGCAGCTTTGCGATGTCCTGCATATGCTGAAGCCGCGGCGCAGGCACACGCGATGTCGCACTTGAAAGGGCCGTCATCGCGATGTCGAGGCGTCCGGGACCGGATTGAGAGGCCTCGGGTGATACCTTGGCCCAGAACCAGTCATACTGACCGCGGTTTGTACGCTCCAGCGCGCCCGATGGCGCGAGCTGCGCGGCAGGTTCAGGTATGAGAGAGGGCGCGGGGCGGTTAATCTGTACGTTAACCCGTTTTCGCGCCCCCGCTTTTGGCGGTTGTACGAATTTTGGCTGGAAGTCAGGGAAAGGCGCGGGAGATTCCGCACCTGAATCACCAGCCACCGGCGAAATGGCCAGCGCAACACCCAGCGCGAGCGACAATCTTATACGTTTCATAGGCCCTGTTTTCATTTTTGAACTGCTTTTTTGATTCAATATTGCGCAAAAAGCCCATCAAAACCAGCAAATGAGGCAGCGAAACATGGCGAATTTGCCATAATTGGGGTGTTTTGGTCGCATCTCCGCACATACCCAAAAGGTTTTTTAATTAAAACCGTTCAATAACAGAAGGTTGCCAAAAATTTATTTAAATAATTTGTACCAACTGAAAATGCCTCATTTGCTGCCAAATTCATGCCCCAATCTTACAGCTATATAGGGTCATACCAAGTCGAGCAGGTCTGAATGAGAGCGGGCCACACGGTGAGACAGGGTTGTAACTCAGAACTTAAAAACATCCTTTGGAGGGATAACAACATGATGAAATTCGTAAAAAACTTCCGCAATGACGAAGACGGCGCAGTAACAGTTGACTGGGTTGTTCTGACAGCCGCAGTTGTTGGCCTGGCGATCGCAGCCTACGGCGCAATCGAAACCGGCGCAGGCAGCATGACAGCCAACACATCCACCTTCCTTGGCGCACAGGTTATCGGTGAAGTTGGCGCGCCAGCCGCCCCATAAGCTCTAGCGGGTAGGTTAGCTTCTGCTCACACCAGATCAGGGGGGCTGCGTTCTGCATAGAATGCAGCCCCCTTTTCCGTTGCACAGGTTGCGCACAGCCGTAACAGAAATTGAGAGTTTACCGATGATCAACCGCATCAAGACGTTCGGCAAAGACGAAGGCGGTGCAGTAACCGTGGATTGGGTCGTGCTGACCGCAGCTGTTGTCGGCCTGGCAATTGCTTCGTTCGCATCAATCCAGCAAGGCAGCCGGAGTGTTGGAAACAACGTCGGTGATTATCTCACACAGACCCCTGTAGAAGATTTAATGAACTCAGGTGGGTAAGGTGCCGCACTCTGCGGTGCCTTCGGTTTTTGCGGATTAAGACGCAAAATCACCATAATCTACTGGCACATAGCCAGATCAAGAAACGCGTCCGGCATTGCCGGACCATGAGATTAAGAGGAACACAACATGCGTATGATTTTTGGACTCGTGTTACTGATCGGAATCGCTTTGGCCGGCGGCGCAGTGTATCTCGCGAAAGGCCAGATCGGCCAATATAAGACCGCAATTGCACGCGCAGAGGCCGCAAAAGCACAAATCGTTCCGACGCAGCCTGTTTTTGTTGTGACCCGCGCCTTGAAATACGGTGAAAAACTTTCAAAAGAAGATGTACGCGCCGTCGACTTCCCTGTGGCCGCCACACCCGAAGGCTACTTCGCCGACCTAGCCACCATCTTCCCCGAAAATACCGACGCACAACGGGTTGTTCTGCGTCCGATCGAAAAAGACGAGGTCCTGCTTGCCGTCAAGGTAACAAAGCCCGGCGAGGATGCCGGTCTTACCTCCCGCCTTGAAAAAGGCATGCGTGCTTTTGCGATCAAGGTTGATGTGTCCTCCGGTGTGTCCGGCTTCCTGCGTCCCGGTGACCGTGTCGATATCTACTGGACCGGAAGTGTCGGCAATGGCGGCATGGCCCGTATCGAAGTGACGAAACTGATCGAGTCGAGCATCCCGCTGATCGCGGTTGACCAACGTTCGGGCGAGCTTGAGGGCGCACAGATTGCGCGGACCGTCACCGTTGCCGTTGACCCCACGCAGGTCGCAGCCTTGGCTCAGGCGCAGTCTACAGGACGCCTTGCCCTGTCACTGGTGGGTGTCGGTGATGACGTGACGGTTGCCAGCAACATCGAGGTGAACCAACAGGATCTTCTGGGCATCGAGGCCGCAGTTCAGGCGCCCGAAGTCGCTCAGGAACGGGTATGTACCATCCGCACACGCCGTGGTGCCGAAGTTGTAAGCATCCCGATCCCCTGCACAAATTGACAGAAAAACAGTTATTTTACGGTTATTTTTTCAGAATTAGTTGCGCCGCCCTCCTACAGGGGCGGCGTTGCGCATTTGACGCTGTTGCTATTTATCCACAGCAAGATTGCAACCGAACGCATTGATTCTTGCAATAAAAACAGAATTGCACCAAGGTCATTGAAACGACGGGCACTAAGACCCTACCTTGAGGCGTGATCAAAAAGGCAGGTCACATGAAAATTGACAGATTTCTTAAAGCAGCCCTTCTAGGGTTGTCACTGAGCGCATCCACCCTCCTGATGACCGCCCCCACGGCAGTCATGGCGGATAATCTGCGCATTGTGAAAAGCGGCACCAGTTCCAAACTGAACGTCCCCCTCAACCGTGCGATTGTAGTCGAAAGCGACACACCCTTCGCCGAGCTGAGCATTGCCAACCCTGGAATTGCGGATCTCTCCTCCCTATCGGACCGGACCATTTACGTTCTTGGTAAATCGCCAGGCACGACGACACTCACGCTGTTTGATGCGGCGGGACGTTTAATCACGAACGTTGATGTAGTTGTGACGCCGGACCTGTCGGAGTTCAAAGAACGGCTACGCCAGATCCTTCCGGGCGAAAAAATCGAAGTGCGCTCTGCCAATGACGGCATTGTTCTGTCAGGTGTTGTGACATCTATCCAGAAACTCGACCGCGCACTTGAGCTGGCCGAGCGTTACGCGCCAGAGCGTGTTTCAAACCTCATGAGCGTGGGCGGCATCCAGCAGGTTATGCTGAAGGTCCGTTTCGCCGAAATGCAGCGTTCCGTCTCAAAATCCCTCAGTTCTTCGCTTTCGTTAAGTGGCGGCATCGGCGGCGATATTGGCGTGCGCGGTGGTACAGGTACTTTGACAACAAATGCCGGCAGCACCGGTGCTATCGCAGGCACCCTGCCCGCGACAAACACAAACAACGGCGCCATTTTATTCGGCTTTAACGCGGGATCGACCCAGGTGGGTATCCTGCTCGAAGCGCTCGAGCAAAAAGGGGTTGTGCGTTTCCTTGCGGAACCAAATCTTGTGGCGCTATCGGGACAGGAAGCAAAGTTCCTGGCGGGCGGCGAGTACCCCATTCCAGTGGCACAGGATCGTGGCACAACATCCATTGAATTCAAACCATTCGGCGTCGAGTTGTCCTTTATTCCACGGGTTGTTGATAAAGATCTGATCAACCTCGAGCTGAAAGCGGCCGTATCCGCGATTGATCCGTCCAATGGCATCACACTTGACGGTGGCTTCTCCATCGCCGCCTTCTCGCGGCGAGAAACCTCAACTACGGTCGAAATGCGCGATGGCGAGAGCTTTGCAATCGCGGGTCTGTTGCAGGACGATTTCAGCGACAGCTCCTCACAGCTGCCATGGATCGGTGATGTACCGGTTCTGGGTGCCCTCTTCCGCTCAGCAAATTATCAGCGGAGCCAGACAGAGCTGGTCATTATTATCAGCGCGCATCTTGTCACACCGACCCGCGGTGAAGCGCTTGCTCTGCCGACCGACCGGATCAAGCCACCGACAGAGCAGGACCTGTTCTTGTTTGGCCGAACTGCCGCTGGCACACGCACTCCGCAAAAGGGTGCAGCCGGAGAAGTTGCCAAGCAGGACTTTACCGGATCATATGGTTATGTACTGGATTAATACGATGAACCGCATGTCCCATCGCAAGCTTCTTACCGGCAGCCTCTTGTCAGCCGCAATCGGCCTAACAGCCTGTTCCAGTCAAGATCAGGTATACACACAATTCTATTCCGAAGCGGGATCGCTGGTGGATGCCGGAGATTTCGGGAATGCCACCCTCAACAACCGCCTCGTTATGACCGGCGAGCGGCAGTATACCTTTGACTTGGCACAGCGGTTCGCCACAGAGATCGATAGTACGGTGAATTTCGAGTTCAACTCGGCGCAGCTAGACGGCCAGGCACAAGCGATTTTGCGCCAGCAGGCCGGATGGATCCGTCAGTTCCCTGAAATCCGCTTTCGCGTCTATGGCCATACCGATGCAGTGGGCTCTAACCGGTCAAACAAGGGCCTCGGATTGCGCCGTGCAAATGCGGTCGTGAGTTATCTCGCAACTTTGGGCATCAGTACCAGCCGTCTCGAAGCGGTCGTATCTTTCGGTGAAACACAACCTCTCGTCGTGACGCAGGGCCGCGAGCGTCGTAACCGCCGTACCGTGACAGAAGTGAGCGGATTTGTAGATCGCCATCCAACCGTAATGGACGGCAAATACGCCCAGATCATATACCGCGACTATGTTGCGAGTGCCGTTGCACCAACAACACTGTCCACAACCGAAGTCGGTTCACTGGCAACAAACTAAGTTATTGATAAATTTGATGGATGGCGCTCTTTTAGGGCGCCTTTTGTCTTTCTGGAGACCCGTTCCGCCACGGGTCAATCCTCCCTGATCACTGTGATCGTTTCAAGATACCCAACAATCGCAGCTTTTCGGCCCCAATCTCGCCCAACTTGGCTGCGATACCTCTATCAACGAGAAAACTCTGTCCGGAAAAACACCGGCGGAGGGCAGATCCAATCCGGTAGCGGTGCATTTGCACCAAATCCGCGGATCGTGATGCCCTTTGATAGAAGGAACGAAGGCAATGAGCAGCGTAATGCCACAACCCGATCAGGACGCGATCCTTGCATGCACGGTTTGTCGTGATGTGCAGAATTTTGATCTATTGATCGAGGATATGGAAGCCACGATGGGAGAGGCCTGGGGAGATCTGGGCTTTGCCGAAGCCCTTTCCTTCTTCGGTCAGCCCGAGGCAAAAGGCATGGAGTTTATCGCTTTGGCGATAGATGAGGAGGATGAAGACAATTTACCTCTCATGGGCGAAATAATTGCCCAGGCCAAAGCCCGCAACATCAGGGTGATCCTGATTGCTGAGGATGTAACCCCCGCCGCCCTTCATTCGCTGCTGCGACAGGGTGCTGATGAATTCGTACCCTATCCCCTTCCCGAAGGTGAACTTGCGCAGGCGATCGAGCGACTTCGCACCCCTGCGGCCGCTGCTGTGACAGCAGACAACGGAGCCAAACTAAGGGCTGGTGCACAAAAAGACGGAGCGATCATTGTGGTTCACGGTCTGGCAGGTGGCACAGGCTCTACAACGCTGGCTGTTAACCTCGCATATGAACTGGCAAACATCGGCAAAACCGCCAATCCTTCGGTTTGCCTGATTGATCTGGACCTCCAGTATGGCTCGGTTTCGACCTTCCTTGATCTGCCGCGTCGCGAGATTGTATATGAGATGCTCTCGGACACCGAGGCAATGGACGAGCAAATCTTTGGTCAGGCACTGCTGAAATACGAAGATAAACTTCAGGTTCTGACTGCGCCCTCAGATATGTTGCCCCTCGATCTGGTGACATCCGAAGATATCGGCCGCGTCCTCGATATTGCGCGTAACCAGTTTGACTATGTTGTTATCGACATGCCTTCGACGCTCGTTCAATGGTCCGAAACAGTCCTGACCTCTGCGCATATCTACTTTGCGATGCTCGAGCTCGACATGCGGTCCGCCCAGAACACGCTGCGCTTCAAACGGGCTTTGCAGTCCGAGGAACTGCCGGTGGAAAAACTGCGTTATGTTCTGAACCGTGCACCCAAATTTACCGATATCAACGCAAAGAGCCGTGTAAAGCGCATGGCCGAAAGCCTCGACATCAGCATCGACCTGCAACTTCCCGATGGGGGAAAGCCGATTACGCAGGCGAATGATCACGGGATGCCCCTGGCCTCCTCCGCCCCTAAAAGCCCGCTTCGCAAGGAAATCTCTAAGCTTGCAGCGTCGATCCACAATCTGCGAGCCAGCGAATCCGCTGCGGCATAGGTCCTGAACAGAAAGCACAACGCGATGTTCTCAAAATATAAAAAATCCGATGCTGGCCCTGCAAAGCAGGCAAGTGTAACCAAAATCGAAGCCGCAAAGCCAAAAGAAGAAGTAGCCACAGCGTCCATGCGCCGCGCGTCCCAGCCCGCTGCTGCTATTCCGGTCGATAAAGAGGTTAAGCGAAAGCAGCGCATGGGCGAGATCAAGCTCGATCTGCACCGTGTTCTACTCGACAATCTCAATCTTGCCGCACTCGAGCATGCGACAGAGGCGGACCTGCGCGCGGAGATTAATGCGATTTCGAACGAACATCTGAACGACAAATCCATCGTTCTGGGCCGTGAAGACCGCATGACACTCAACTCGGAGCTTTATGACGAAGTTACGGGCCTTGGCCCTCTAGAGACATTGCTCAAAGACGAGACCGTGAACGATATTTTGGTAAATGGCCCGCAACAGATTTTTGTCGAACGCGCAGGTAAACTTGAGCTGACGGACGTCACTTTCAAGGATGAACGTCACCTGCTGCGCATCATCGACAAGATCGTAAGTGCAGTTGGCCGTCGCGTTGACGAAAGTAACCCTTATGTCGATGCGCGTCTCAAGGACGGTTCGCGCTTTAACGCGATGGTCCCGCCCGTTGCGGTCGACGGCAGCTTGGTTTCCATCCGTAAGTTTAAAAAAGATAAGCTTGGCATTGACGATCTGGTACAATTCGGCGCTTTCACCGAGGAAATGGCTGCATATCTACAAGCAGCTGTTGCGACACGCCTCAACATTATCGTGTCGGGCGGTACCGGTTCAGGTAAGACAACTACGCTCAACGCGCTTAGCTCCTTTATCGACAACGCAGAGCGCATCCTGACAATCGAGGATACAGCCGAACTGCAGCTGCAACAGACACATGTTGGCCGGATGGAAAGTCGCCCGCCAAACGTCGAGGGCAAAGGCGAGGTATCCCCTCGCGACTGTCTGAAAAACGCCCTGCGCATGCGGCCCGACCGCATCATCGTGGGTGAAACCCGTGGCGAAGAAGTCATCGACATGCTTCAGGCCATGAACACCGGACATGACGGCTCCATGACCACGATCCACGCAAACTCCGCTCGGGACGGTGTATCGCGTCTGGAAAATATGATCGCCATGGCCGGCATCGAAATGCCTCTGAAAGCGGTGCGTAGCCAGATTTCATCGGCTGTAAACCTGATTGTTCAGGCCTCCCGCTTGCAGGACGGCTCGCGCCGCATGACCTCCATCACGGAGATCACGGGCATGGAAGGTGACGTCATCTCGATGCAAGAAATCTTCCGCTACCAGCGTGTCGGCCTGACCCCGGATAACAAGATCATCGGCCACTTCACCGCGACCGGCGTGCGTAGCCATTACGCGGAGCGCTTCCGCATGTGGGGCTACGATCTGCCGTCTTCCATCTACGAACCAATCGCGGCGCAATAATCACCGCCTCCCGAACGCCAATCTAAAATGACGCCCGCCTTAGGGCAAAAGGACCAAGATAATGAGTGCAGAACCAATCATTTACGGACTGATCTTCATCGGCGTGCTGGTGTTCGTAGAGGGCCTGTATCTGGTGGCCTTCGGAAAATCTATTTCGTTGAACTCCCGCGTGAACCGCCGCCTCGAGATGCTCGAAAAGGGCGACCGCCGCGAAGAGGTCCTTGAAAAGCTGCGCAAGGAAATGCAGCAGCACATGAAATCCAAAGGCATTCCCCTCTATTCTTTGTTGTCCGAAAAGGCCCAGAAGGCCGCGATTGCCTTTACACCGCAGCAATTGCTTATGGTGATGGCCGGCCTGTCGGTTGCGGTCTTTCTCGGCCTGACCATTGGCACCGACACTGAAACGCCCGTCCGGCTTGTTTTGTCTGGAGGCATGGGGATCGGCGCCGTCTTTTTGTGGATCTCGATGAAGGCAAACAAGCGTATGAGCATGATCGAGGAGCAACTGCCGGACGCGGTCGAGCTTATGGTCCGCTCGCTACGGGTAGGCCACCCGTTCACCAATGCCATTTCGATTGTGGCAAAGGAAATCCAGGATCCTCTCGCCTCGGAATTCGGGGTAATCTCGGATGAGGCAGCTTACGGTCGTGATATTGGCGAAGCGCTCAAGGATATGGCTGAGCGGCTTGATATGCAGGATCTGCGCTTTCTCGCCGTTGCCGTGACAATCCAGCAGCAATCGGGCGGTAACCTCGCTGAAATCCTTGCCGGTCTGGCAAAGGTCATCCGTGCCCGCTTCCGTCTGTTCCGCCGCGTGCAGGCCATCACAGCCGAAGCGAAATGGTCGGGCAAGTTCCTATCGGGCTTTCCCATTATGGCGCTTATCGTAATCAACATCGGCGATCCGCAGTATTACGACGAAGTGAAAGAAACACCCTACTTCATTCCGGCCTGTTTCTTTGTCGGCATCTTCCTCGGGGTGAACCTCCTTGTGATGCGCGTGCTCACAAATATCAAAGTTTAGGGGGCAGTTATGCTCAGCAATATCAACACCTCAATCAGCGACGTAATGGGCCCATTCGGTCTAATCATCATCCTCGGCGCACTCGGGATTATCCTTGTTTTGATCACTGTTGTCATGATGGTGAACCAGCCCGAAGATCCCCTCGACAAGCTCAAGCGTGACCGCACTGCACCCCGCAAGGGAGACGGCCAGATTGCGACCCTCCGGCAGAAGGAAGGCAACGCCCAACTCCAGAAATACGCAACCTTTCTTGAGCCGAAAGACGAAGGCGAACTGAGCCAGAAACAGCTTGAGCTGCGTCAAGCCGGCTATCAGTCACGCGATGCAGTACGAATGTTCTATTTCGCCCAGATGTCCCTCGGCCTGATTGGTCTGTTCATCGGAGTTGTCTACACCAACCTCATCGTCGAAGTCGAAATGACGACACAAAAGACAGTCATGTGGACATTAGGCCCCGGCGCGATCGGCTATTGGCTACCCAAATATTGGATCACCCGCCGCGTGGCCGCCCGCAAGGAGCAAATCGAGCAAGGCTTTCCCGATGCACTAGATATGATGCTGGTCTGCGTCGAGGCAGGTCAGTCACTGGACCAGTGTATCGTGCGGGTGGGCAACGAACTCAAAGCATCCTATGCCGCCCTAGCCGATGAATTCGAGGTAGTTGCACAGGAAATGAAGGCCGGTAAGGATAAGGTAAACGTACTTAATGACATGGGAACGCGCTGCGGAGTGCAAGACATCTCCTCGTTTGTGACAGTGCTGGTGCAGTCTGCCGCTTTCGGTACCTCCATCGCAGATGCCTTGCGTGTCTATGCTGCCGAAATGCGTGACAAACGCGTTATGAAAGCCGAAGAAGCGGCAAACAAGTTGCCAACCAAGATGACACTTGCCACTATGATGTTCACAGTGCCGCCCCTTCTGATCATCCTTGTCGGACCATCTGTGATGGGCATCACGAAAATGAGTGAAATGGGTGGACCCGGACAATAATGAGATCACGGTTACGGCGTATTGCCTGCCTCTCCCCGCTGCTTATAGCTTTAGCCGCCTGTTCTCAGGGCGGCTTTGGCGCGTCTGTATTCGGATCTAAAGCGCCTGAGCGCCTCGATGCGCCCGGCGTCGATTTGCGCGCGGACGGGGCCGACAATCTCGAAACCGGTCACCGTTTGGTTGCCTCGGGCGAATACGAACTCGCGATACGGTCATTCAACAGGGCCGCCATCGATCGCGGCACCGTCGACGCCGAAATCCTGTCCGGTCTGGGAACTGCAAATCTGGGTCTGGGTCGCTTGGGACAGGCCGAACAATTATTGCGCCGCGCTGTTGAGCGGGATGCAACAAGTCCGGAGATCTGGAACAACCTGGGCGTTGTGCTCATGGAACGTGGCAAAAATGCCGATGCAACCCAGATATTTCGCAAGGCTTTTGCCCTCGACAATGGCGAAAGTGTCTCAATTCGTGACAATCTTCGTTTAGCGCTCGAAAAATCAAAAAATTCTGGTACGTCTTATGTTAACGTCGAGGAATACAAACTGGTGCGCCGTGGATCATCCGATTACGTGATCCGCTCGGGGCTGTGACCTAAAAATAGGCACGGCATACAACCCACCCTGGGGCACCTCGTGAGGCACGAGAGCAGTAGAGGACGCAAATATGCGCCACAATTCCGTTTTGATCGCCCTTTTTATGGGCGCTACATTGTTATCCGCCTGCTCTGAAAAGAGCGGCGAAGAAACCGTCGAGCGGGCATTTCAGGATGTGAACGTCATCGATGACGCCAATCTGAACGATGTCATGCTGACAGTGGGAGATCCCAACGAGGCGGTTACATATTTCCAGCGCATCGTGAAGGAGCAGCCCGATAACATCGAGTTCCATCGCGGCCTTTCGCAATCTCTGATCCGCGGCAAACGCTTTGACGAGGGCGCCGTTGCATGGCAGCGCACCGTCGAGTTGAAAGGCGCGAACGACGATGACCGCGTCGAACTGGCCGATGCGTTGATCCGCTCCGGCGACTGGGCCCGCGCCGAAAAGACCCTTACGGCCATTCCTCCTACGCACGAGACATTCAAACGCTACCGTCTTGAGGCAATTATTGCCGACAGCAAGCAACAATGGACAAAGGCAGATAGTTTCTACGAGATCGCAGTGGGCCTCACAACCGAGCCCGCGCCGGTTCTCAACAACTGGGGTTACTCGAAGCTTACACGCGGTGACTATAAAGATGCCGAGCGACTGTTCACAGGTGCGGTAACGCAGGATCCTGCACTCTATACAGCCAAAAATAACCTCGTTCTGGCCCGTGGCGCCCAGCGCAACTACAATCTGCCCGTCGTCCCCATGGACCAGACAGAGCGCGCACAACTTTTGCATACCATGGCACTTTCCGCGATCAAACAGGGCGATGTCGAGACTGGAAAAGGTCTGTTGCGCGAAGCCATCGAGACCCATCCACAGCACTTCGAGGCGGCATCGCGCTCTCTCGCAGCACTCGAAGCCTGATAGAATGACGATTACGACCTACGCAGCCGCGTGGTTCCTGCCATTTGTTGTGCCCGTCTGTCTGTATGTGATGTACACTGATCTTTCGCGCATGAAGATTACAAATACTGCCAACCTGACACTGGCAGGAATTTTTGTTTTGATCGGTCTGATCGCCCTCCCCTTTGAGGAATACCTTTGGCGTTTGGCAGGCCTGGTTATTGTCCTTTTTGTCGGCATTGTGCTGAATGCCGCAGGCGTCATGGGCGCAGGCGACAGCAAATTCATCGCAGCCGCCGCGCCGTTTGTCGCTCCTGCTGATCTGGCCCAACTTACGTTTGTATTTGTTGCGGCCCTTCTCGCAGCCGTCGTCACCCACAAATTGGTAAAATTGACTCGCCTGCGCGCGTTGGCTCCCCATTGGACCAGCTGGGAACAGGGCAAGAAATTTCCGATGGGTTTGGCGCTCGGGCCAACGTTGATGATCTATCTTGCTCTCGGTTTCCTTTATGGTGCCTGAAAAGGGCCATCTTTCCCCCCTAAGGGTCGTAAAACACCCGACATGAGTACAGGGACATTTAAATGAACGCCCCCACATCCGCCGTCATGGCACCGCCACCACCCAAAACACTGGCTGACATGCGTCTGCCCATTGTGATGATGCGCGACATACTGATCAAAACGATCTTCCGCAAAAACCTTGATCTGGTCAGCGATTTGTCCAAGGCTGTATCGCTTCCCATTCCTGTCGTACAAGAGCTCGTCGATATGTGCCGCACCCAGCGCCTGATCGAAGCGACAGGCACACTCAACGCTCAGAACGGCAATGAGATGGGGTACCAGCTCACGGATGCAGGCAAGGCGCGCGCTCTCGATGCGCTTGCACAGTCTGAATATTTTGGCCCCATGCCTGTCCCTCTCGAAGTGTACAAGGAACAGGTCAAGCGCCAGTCGGTGCGAAATATGCAGATCACCCGCGCTCAGCTATCCAATGCAATGGGTCATCTCATTATCCCGGACGAGCTGTTGGGAAATCTCGGGCCCGCCGTCTCCGCGGGTCGGTCAATTTTGATGTACGGGCCACCGGGCAATGGTAAATCCTCGATTTCCAACGGCATCCGCGATGCGCTCGGTGATCACGTGTATGTTCCGCGCGCGATTGAATACGCGTCTCAGGTCATCACTGTGTTTGATCCGATCGTCCATAACGAGGTCGAAGAGGCGGGCCAAGACCCAACATCGTTGCGCCGCATCACCCGTTTTGACGCGCGCTATGTCTGCTGCGAACGGCCTTCGGTGATTACTGGCGGGGAGCTAACCCTCGATATGCTCGATCTGGTGTATAACCCCACAGCCAAAACATATCAGGCCCCGCTTCAGCTTAAATCGACCGGCGGTATTTTTATCGTCGACGACCTTGGTCGCCAGAAAGAACCCCCGCAGAGCATCGTCAACCGCTGGATCGTTCCGTTGGAAGAAAGCAAGGATATCCTCGCCCTGCAATCGGGCGAGAAATTCGAGGTCCCCTTCGACACGCTGGTAATCTTCTCGACCAACTTTCACCCGAACGAAATTTTCGACACCGCCGCCTTGCGCCGGATCTTCTTCAAAATCAAAATCGATGGTCCCAATCAGGCCAACTTCCTCAAGATCTTTGCCATGATGGCCAAAAAGCGTAAAATGCCACTGGATGAGGCAACCCTGATCCATCTGCTGAAAAACAAATATCCAACCATCGACAACATCTATGCCAACTATCAACCGATTTTTCTTATCGACCAGATCATCGCGATTTGCGACTTCGAAGGCATTCCCTACCAGATGTCCCCCGAGTTGATGGACCGCGCATGGGCAAACATGTTCGTCAAAGACGAACATATTGTGAGGTAGCGCAATGCGCTCACGCACAGGGATCGCGGGCTGTGGTCGTATGGGAGCGCCAATGCTGGCCGCCCTACGTGCCGCTGGCGTACCCGCACGCGGCTATGACGTGGTGCCGATGGACAGCCCGCACATCACCGATGACATTGCGGTCTTCTCCGAAGAGCTCGACACCCTTGTGATTGTCGTGCGCGACATCGAGCAAACCGAGGCGGTGCTCTTTGGAGAACAAAATTTTGCGGCTATTCCCAGCCTCATCCGCATCATAATCTGCTCTACCCTGTCACCGAAATACGTGATCGGCTTGCGCGATCGCATCCCCTCCTACATCGCTCTCATTGATGCCCCCATGTCCGGTGCCCAAATCGCGGCACAGGAGGCACGGCTGAGCTTTATGCTTGGCGGCGAGCAGTCTGATATCGACACAGCCATGCCGCTTTTTCATGCGATGGGTAAACACTTTCACCGGATGGGTGATTTCGGCTCCGGCATGCAAGCAAAAGTCCTGAACAACCTGCTGGCTGCATCCAACACCGCTATGACGCGCCTCGTGCTCGACTGGGCCGATAATGCCGGCCTCGACATCAGCGCACTTCTGGACCTCATTCATACGTCATCGGGCCAAAACTGGTTCGCTTCCTGCTTTAACAGCATCGAATTTTCCCGCGATGGTTATGCGGAAGGGAATACCATCGCCATACTGGTCAAAGATATCGAAAGCGCGCTGGATGCATCCCCAGAGGGCGCAGATACAGTACTTCCAGAACTGATCCAGCGCCAGATCCTGGCCCTTAAACCCCGCACACCGAAAACCTAGGCTCAAGTTCACAGCCTAGATTTTGCCAACAGTCATAATCCGGACAGTAGATTCCGCAAGGTCCGCACGTTCCTCATGGCACACCCGTTTCAAAGCGCTATCTTAAAGCGATGAACACGTTGCCCAAAACTTTTAAAGACTGGTTCAAAACCAAAGGCTGGTCCATTCACCCGCACCAGCAGGCGATGCTGGACCGTGCAGATGCGCCCGCCCTTTTGCTTATTGCCCCGACAGGGGGCGGCAAAACACTGTCGGGCTTTCTGCCCACGCTCATTGATCTCGCGCAAACCCCACACAAAGGTATGCACACGCTCTATATCTCCCCGCTCAAGGCGCTTGCGGCAGATATAAAACGTAACCTGACCACTCCTGTGCAGGAAATGAACCTTGATATCCGCATCGAGGAGCGCACGGGCGACACCACAGCGACCCTGCGCAAACGCCAGCGCGCTGATCCGCCCCACATCTTTCTTACCACACCCGAAAGCCTTGCCCTGTTGGTAAGCTATGAGGATGCGCCACGCATGTTTGCCGGTCTCAAGCGGGTGGTGATTGACGAAATCCACGCGCTGGCCGAAAGCAAGCGAGGCGACCAGATGATGCTGGCGCTTGCCCGTCTACAGACCATCTGCCCCGATCTCAAACGTGTAGGCCTTTCAGCCACGGTCGAGGATCCCGGCGCCATCGCGCATCTCATGGCGCGTCACCCCGACCCTTGCGAAATACTCAATGCTGATCCCGGCCCTTCGCCGGACATCAAAATGCTGCTCACACAAGAAGCCCCCCCTTGGTCGGGCGGCGGTGCGGCCTATGCTATTCCGGCAGTGCTTGAGCAGGTAAAAGCCCACAACACCACGCTCATTTTCCACAACACACGGGCACAGGCAGAGATCTTCTTTCACAAGCTATGGCTTGCCAACGACGAAAGTTTACCCATCGGTATCCACCATGGCTCTCTTGACCGCGAGCAGCGGCAGAGGGTCGAGGCAGCAATGGTTAGGGGCGATCTGCGAGCGATTGTATGCACCGGAAGCCTTGATCTGGGTATCGACTGGGGCGATGTGGATCTGGTTATCCAGATTGGCGCGCCCAAGGGTGTCAAACGTCTGGTCCAGCGCATCGGCCGCGCCAACCACCGCTATAACGCACCATCAAAGGCGTTGCTCGTCCCTGCCAACCGCTTTGAAGTTGTCGAGTGCGTTGCTGCCCTTGAGGCCGTATTGGAAGGTGAACTGGACGGTGATCCGCGCGGTGCTGGCCCTCGCGATGTGCTGTGCCAACATATCCTGATTACCGCCTGCGCTGGTCCGTTCAACGAGAATGACCTCTTCGCCGAGGTAAAGTCGGCCGGGGCCTATACCACTCTTACGCGTGCTGGGTTTGATGCCTGTCTCGATTTCTGCGCCACCGGCGGCTATGCACTGCGGGCCTATGATCGTTGGCAAAGACTGGTCCGGCGTCCCGACGGTCTATGGCAATTGCGTGACCCGCGCGCCACGCGCGCAATCCGCATGAATATCGGCACCATTCAGGACACTGACACTCTCAAAGTCAGAATGCGGCGTAATCGCGGTGGCAAACCGTTAGGCGAGATCGAAGAAGGCTTTGCCGCGACCCTGACCCCCGGCGATACATTTCTGATCGGCGGGCAGATCGTAAAATACGAGGGCCTGCGCGAATTGGTCGTCGAAGTCTCACGCGACAGTTCCAAAAAGCCGAAAGTAGCCACCTTCATGGGGACAAAATTCGCGACCTCTACCCAGCTCTCTGCACGCGTGCAGCGCATGTTCACCCAAGACAGCTGGCCTGAACTGCCCGATCATACCGCTCAATGGCTCGATCTTCAGCGCACGCGCAGCCAGTTGCCGCAACCGGGCCGCCTGCTGATCGAATCCTTCCCACATGATGGCCGTGCCCAAACGGTGATTTATGGCTTTGCAGGTCGCAACGCCCAGCAAACACTGGGTCTTTTGCTCACCAACCGGATGGAGGAGTTGGGCCTCGGCCCTCTTGGATTTGTGGCCAACGATTACGCGACCCTGATCTGGAGCATTGACCCTGTCACCCAGGCTGACACCCTGCTTGATGCCCACGCCTTGCATAACGGGATGGAGACGTGGCTGGAGGGAAATGCGGTCATGAAGCGGACATTTCGCGCCTCGGCCACAATCGCAGGCCTGATAGAGCGCAATTCGCCGCAATCGCGCAAATCAGGGCGGCAGGCGACGTTCAGCTCGGATATCCTTTACGACACGCTCACGAAATATGATCCCGACCATCTGATGCTCGAAATCACCCGCGAAGAAGCAATGCGTGGACTGGTGGACTTTGGCCGGATCGAAGAAATGCTGGCGCGTACCCGTGGGCGTATTGATCATCTGACACTGCCGCGCGTTACGCCCCTTTCTGCGCCGATGTTCATGGAAATGGGGCGCGTGCCAGTAAAGGGCGACGCTGAGGAGCGCCTGTTGGCCGAAGAGGCGAAGCGGCTCATGGAAAGCTCCGGTCTGGCCCAAATCACACCAGCCCCCTCGAACAAGCCGCGGTGGCGTGTGGGCTATTAGGCCCCCTTGCAGCGCACCCTATAATCTTACAGTTTGCGCGCATGACCGGATATAATTTCAATTTCTCGGGCGCGGATCTGACTGCACTTGGTTCTGGGGCGCTCTGGTGGCCCGCGCAAGAACTGCTGGTGGTCTCTGACCTGCACTTCGGTAAATCGGAGCGTATCGCGCGGCGCGGTGGCACAAGTCTGCCCCCTTATGAAACACGCGATACTCTCACCCGCCTTGCCGCCGATCTCGCCTTGTATGACGCTCGCACGGTCATATGTCTCGGCGACAGCTTTGATGATCTTGCCGCCTCGCAGGCGCTGCCCGAAGCCGAGCGCCGTTGGATTTTCCAACTGCAGGCCGGTCGCCAGTGGATCTGGATTGAGGGCAACCATGACCCTGGTCCGGTTGAATTTGGCGGTGCGCATCTGGCTGAATTAACACTTGCGCCGGTGACCTTCCGCCACATCGCACAGTCGGGTGCCGCGGGCGAGGTTTCTGGCCATTATCACCCCAAGGCATCGCTGTCCCTGCGAGGAAGGACGATTACGCGCGCCGCATTCCTCATTGACAGGGATCGCGTTATACTGCCCGCTTATGGCACTTATACGGGCGGTTTGCCCACCCGTACGGCTGTACTGGGTAATCTAATGGGCACAGA